>NZ_JBLXIJ010000007.1:0-121992 GCF_048269545.1 Halpernia sp.
AGCAAATATAGATATTATTCTATATTTACAAAAATAATAATGATATAATTCAATATTAAATAATATGACAATTACTGAAAGATTACAGAAGTACATGGTACACAGAAACTTAAATGCAAATAAAATGACAGTAGATGCTGGACTGTCTGTGGGATTAATTGGTCGAGCGATAAAAAACGATTCTGGTTTAAATTCTGAAACTATAGAGAAAATACTCATTACCTATACCGATTTAAATCCGGAATGGTTTGTTTCTGGAAATGGAGAAATGATCAGGACAAATAATCAAACGATAAACAGTAACGGTTCAACCAACAGTGTAAACAGTAATATAAATGGAAATATTAGTGGTAACGTAACGATCTCTCACAGCGAGTTTTCCAATATGATCGATTTGCAAAAAGGCTATCAGGAAATCCAGAAGGAATTTGCCGACAGATTAAAGACAAGTCAGGATCAATTAACCGAATGCATGAAGCAAGTTACGATAGTTTTAGAACTTTTAAAAAAATAATAATGAAGAAGATTATAATTTTAAGTTCACTTTTAATTGCGGGAAACTTTTTTGCTCAAAAGAAAAAATCAGCCATCAGCGATTGGAAGAATAAAGATTCTGAGATTGCGAATACAATTTTTTCTAAATCTGGACAAAAGTCAAAATCTTCTGATAACATAAAAAAGGATTTAATAGAATTGCAGAAAATTTTAAAAATTGAAATCATTAATGAAGGAGATTGGGAAAAACTAAATCAAATTTCTTGGTTTCGTTTTGTGAAAATTAATGACGGAAATTTTAACCAGATTATTAATTCTGAAAATTTAGATTTGGTGGCAAATTCTGATATCACAAATAATTGGAAAGATGAGAACGGCAATATTAGTTTTAGATCAATTTCAGAACCTCTGAAAATTTCACAAGAATACAATGGTAAAAAGAATGAAAAAGGACAATTAAATACACCTTTAACTGCAAATGAAATTTATGAAACATCCGCTCCTGTTTCATCCTTTTCCTTCCAAATTTACACCCATCGAAAAGATAACAATTCTACTATTTCCACTAATTTGACCAAAACAATAAATATTTACGAAAATAATATTTTGGTGAAAACCTTTACTTATTCCTATGAAGATTTAAAAAAAGTTGGAGGTATTTCGGTGAAAAATTTCAGTGTAGGTGAATTAAAATAATCTAAAGCAGACTAAATGGAAGTTAAATATCATGCTCAATTTTTACTGGATAAAGAAAAGGATAAACCGACAGCAAAAGTTCGCTTCCGAATAAAATGGAATGAAAAAGTTGTAGCATTTAATCTAGGCTATAGAGTTGATATTGAGAAATGGAGCGTGGAAACACAGCGTTGCAAAACGAATACTACTCACGGAGATAAAAAGGTATCAGCCAGCATTATAAACAAATCAATTCAAAAATTTGAAAAGGTTTGTGCGGATATATTTAACGATATTCAACTTAATAATCTTGATTTAGATAAGGATGGATTTAAGGATCAATTTAATGTGGGAATGGGTAAAATTTCAAAGAATCAAATTTCAAAAGAAAAAACATTCTTTGAAGTGTTCGATATGTTCACATTGGAAGAATCGAGAATGAATATCTGGACGCCTGCAACAGTCGCTAAATTTCAAACAGTAAAAAACCATTTAGTAAAATTCAATCCGGAATTAACCTTTGAGTTTTTTTCTGAAGAAGGTTTATTTAAATATCAATCCTTTTTACAAAAAAATTTAAAATTTAAGAATTCAACTGTTCTAAAACAATTTTCATTTTTAAGGTGGTTTTTACGATGGGCTACCAAAAAGAAAATAAACGTAATAAATGACTACGAGTTTTTTCGTCCCAAATTAAAAACAACCCAGAAGAAAATTATATTTCTAAATCAATTAGAATTAAAAAAATTAAGAGAATATAAAATACCGAAACAGAAAATCTATCTCGAAAGGGTTCGGGATGTATTTCTCTTTCAATGTTTTACAGGACTTCGATATTCTGATGTTGCCAATCTTCGAAAAACCGATGTAAAGAAAAGCACAATTGAAATTACAACTGTTAAAACTTCTGACAGTTTAATAATTGAATTGAATAAATTCAGCAAAGATTTATTGACTAAATATGCTAATTCTTCCCTATCTGAAAATAAAGCATTCCCTGTAATTACAAACCAAAAGATGAATGATTACTTAAAAGAACTGGCGGAATTGGCAGAAATAGACGAACCAATAAGGCAGACTTACTACAAAGGAAATCAACGAATTGATGAAGTGCTCCCAAAACATTCTTTACTTGGCACACACGCTGGAAGAAGAACTTTTATCTGTAACGCTTTATCATTAGGAATTTCACCACAGGTTGTTATGAAGTGGACTGGCCACAGTGATTACAAAGCGATGAAACCTTACATTGATATTGCCGATGAAACAAAAATAAATGCGATGGAGAAATTTAATATGCTTTAAAATTTTGAATATGAAAAATTTTGAATCACTAAAAACATAGCAAATATTGCAGAACCTGTCGCATTTTAAATTTATCTTGCGATATATTTTTGCAACTGAAAAAATGAGAGATTATTTAAAGTTTTAAGATTGTAGTACAAATGTTAGTTTGTGTCATTTTAATTGAAAATATTTTTTGCCCTAAGAACCGCATATTTGTAAAAAATTAAATTTGGGCATCTATACTATTTATCACAGCAATGTAAAACTCTGCTATTCTCTTGGGATTGAAAAACAAATTTTCCTTGAAAATTTTTTAGAAAAAATCCCTAAAACAACCTCCCATTATTGGAAAACAAAAAAAGCAGAAGATTTTTGTGGTTCGGAATATGAAGAAATATCTAATTGTAGTTTACAGAAACTCAAAATTATTGCAGAGATTAGAGCAAAACATTTGCTGAAAGTTTTCGTTTCTTTTTGCAGGCTTTACTTTTTTGTTTTAAATATTTTAGGCGTTAAAAATTTTCAAAATTTGGCTGTCTGTAAATTTGCTTCTTCTCATATCCTAAAATTAAGTGTTTTTTGTTAATAATTTTAGGGTAATAACTTGTCCAGTTTCTAGGGGGACTTACAGTTCCTGGTGTTGGGAAAATTACAGCATTGCTTTTAATATGTTTTACCAATGAGTTTACCATGTTTAAAACACCTAGAGAATTAGCTTGTTATTGTGGTGTTGTACCATTTGAACATACTTCTGGGAAAAGCGTAAGAGGTAAACCCAAAGTCCATTTTATGGCAAATAAGAAACTAAAGAAGCAACTTCATATGTGCGCATTATCAAACATTGCACACAATACAGAAATGAAAACCTATTTTGACAGAAAAGTTAAAGAAGGAAAAAATAAAATGTTGGTTTTAAACAACATAAGAAATAAAATTGTGCATAGAATTTGCGCTTGTGTTAGAGAAAATAAAATGTATGAGCTGAGAAACGTAGCCTAAATTTTATAACTTTACAAAGTCAAAGCGAAGCGGAAACAGGCTCTGTTGGGGAACAACCTGCGAGGAATAAACTTTGATGCCGACGAATAATAAAAGGAAGGTTAAATTCCTTCCTTTTACCTTTATTATTCAGAGGCTTTATATGCCTAAGAAAACCCCACAAAGTTTTTGCAGATTTATTTGGTTATGACATAGTAATCGGGTCTATACCAATTCTATAATTTCTGTAGCCAAAGCAAGGAGCGTCTAATATATTATTACCAATCGGGTTTATATTGCTTCCAATCTTCGGGAATTTTTTCGGATTTTTGATACACATAACAAATATACTCAGAGGGGTTAAATAACAAAGTATTTCCTTCTTCAAGTAAATACAGTTTATCTCCCTCTACTTTCAAACGATAAGTTCCTTTAAATAGATTCCCATTTTGGTCTGCAAATTGAGAATCAATTTTTATAATATTATTATTCAAATAAACAATTCCTCTTTTCCCAGAAATTTGAGGATTGGGATTTACCATTCCAAAACTGAAAAACCTAACTCGACCATTTTCATAAAACTGTATTTTTCTATCTACATCTGATCCAATATCTCTAATTTTATTAAAATTTTTATCTGCCATGTAGAAGTCAATTTTTTTATAAAAACAAGAGATGTCTATTGATTTGAAAATTATAGGGTTAAACTTATCAATATTTTTAAATTTTTTAGTCAGCACTTTTGTTCCATTTTCTAAGCGCTTTGCTTGTGCACATGAATGAATAAAAACAGAACTAAACAATATTATTATAATTCTTACCATGATGTAAATTTATTTCTTGTTTGATATTGAAAATATGACTTCATTCCTCCAGATAATACTTGGAAGCCAGGTTGTGGAGAAATCCATTGATGAGCTAAAACATTTTGAATAGGGTGTCTTACATGCCTATCAGAATCTATACCTATTCTATAATTTCCCCATCCAATATAAGCTGCCCCCAATCTATATCTTGGTCCAATTTCTTCTACTAATCCATATTTTAGTTTTGCTCCATATCCCCCATCTATATAATCACCCCAATTATTAGCTCTACCTAGTTCCATTCCTATCATTGTTGGGTAATCATGACCTAAGTTCTCATAATAGCTATTACTATATCTTTCTCCTGTAAATAAATTAAATCCAGCATGAAAGTCTCCAATATTTACAGTCATTGCGGCTGTTCTCCATCTGTCATTGTTATCTCCTAAATGAGTACCACTTGGTCCAGAAGCGAAAGGACTACCATCATTTTCATAGGTTAAAGAAAAATCTCCGCTTCCTAAACCTATAATTCCAGTTTGTTGAGGATGTAAACCACTCCATTTGTTGGTTCCCAAGCTCATACTAAAAGCTTTACTGCTATAACCAAGCATTGCAGATTTTCTGTATTCCCAACCACTTGCTCCACTTCCTGCATGTCCTCCATAATGCATTAAACCAAAACCTCCAGATATTGAAAAATCTCCTGCATGAAAAGTAGCACTAATATTTGCGCCAAATCCCCATCCATTTCCTATTGCTATACTTGGTGAAATACTGAAATCAAAATCTTCAATGCTAATGTTCATAGGTGGTATGACACAGGAAATTGCCGTATTAATGGCAGAATTTCCTACAAAATTCCACATTACCGAGGAAACTTTTCCGCTTGCTAATCCTGCGGTATTATAACTTATCCACCCCATTATTGCAAACTGAAAACCTGCCTTCACAGCACTCCATCCCCATTGACCTGTCATTATACCATGAGAAACATAGCCTATTACAAAACTAGCGGCCGCAACTATTAAATCATCGATTCCAAACCATTCTCCATTGGAATCACTATATATCAAAGGATTATTTAAGACATACCCGTACTTGTTATAGTTTTGGGTATTGGTAGGATCCTGTATGTTTTCATCTGCGTTTAAGAACCTGCGAAGTAAAGGATCATATAATCTACCATTCATATGGATGATGCCCACTTCGGCAAAATGCTCATGTGAGGTGTAACCACGGTCTATTAATAACGCCGTATTATCAATAATATTTTTATCGGTGATAATTGCACCGGTGCCTATTTTGAGGTGGGTGAAATTACCCCAGGCATCATAATGCCTTTGCTCTAAAGCATTGCCGTTTTCATCTGAGACCGCTAAGATACTGCCCAGATAATCCTTGTGCAGAAACTTATACGACCCCTTCGTCTCCGTGTAATTTTTAATAAAGACGATGTTGCTGTCATAAGGTGTACCTCCTATGTAAAGCAGATGCTTTTCTTTGCCCGTCACATTGTCCTTTAAGATCTCATAACTACCGTCTTCACTATAAAACTTTGTAAATTTTCCCTCCTGGTCGGCAGCAAAATTACCGCCATACGTTACACGCTGTCGCATAGCCGTAAGACCATACTGGAAGGCTACATCTCCTTTTATCCCATCTATAAATATCGGATCATTATTCTCGTTATAAGAAATAGTCTGGATAAGATCGTTATTATAATTTGCAGTTCCAGCCGCATTCAATACTACACTCGAAGGGCGATAAAGCGAAGTGGTGTTTTCAAACTTAATAGTTCCTACCTGGTCATTTGAAGTAATTCTTCCTTTTATATCATAAACGTTGTTAGACAATACACCAGTCTTGGGATTTGTCCAGTTGAGAAGCCTGTTATTATCATCATAGGTAAAAGACTCGGAAAGATTAAAATCCCCACCTCGCGTTCTGTGGGTAAGTTCATTTTTAATGGCGTTAAACGTGTAGCCCATTTGCAGAACCGTGTTGCCACCAACGGTTTTTGTGTGGGACGTGTTTATTAAAAAATAATTGGCATCATAAAGATTATTAATAGTAGTACCACCCAGTTTTGCGGATTTAACCAAACCTTTGGCGTTCGTCTCATCTAACTGCCATAATATTTTTCCTGAAGTTTTATCTTTTACTTGGTAAAGATCTCCACTCCAAGAAGAATAAACATTTTCTATAGTAACCTTGGTGAGGATACCGGAAGAATATAAACTTTTTTCGTAAGAAGAGACGCGCGCTTTATCATCATAGGTGATGCCTTTCTGCATAAAGTATTTGCCGTTGCTGCTCTCACCTGAAGAGATTGTTTTACCCTGGCTGTCAAAATTGATGTATGAACTGAAAGCCTCACCTTTAGAAGTTCCGGATTTACCAATGACCCTGCCTTTATCATCATAACTAAAAGCGATGACTTTATTGGTAGAAGTCCCGTCAGTGGAGGTTTCTTTTTGGGTGATTAATTGCCCTAAAGAATTATAAGTATATTCTTTGGTTCCTTTCGGACTTTTGATTTTTGAAATGGTTCCGAAGTAACCTTGGTAGGTATATTCGTACACACCGTTTGAGGGATCGTCAAATTTAATTTTATTACCCCAGGCGTCGTAAGTAGTCTTTACACTATTGGTGTCATACTTGGCTTCGGTCTGTTCGCCGGCGGCGTTATATGCAAAAGTAATGGTTCCGCCCTTGTCGGTGGTACTTACAACATTCCCAAGCGCATCCGTAGTTTTAGTATTGGTTCGGTTATAGCCATTCAATTCTTTTACAGAAGTGGTTTTACCCGAAACCGAAGTTTCCATTTTCTTTCCGTTAAAAGCGGTTGCTGTTGCCTTTCCGGGGTAAACAGTGTCATCATAGGCGATCACGTTCCAGCGTGGTGTTTCTGAACCTTCAAAATAAGGCTCTGAATCTTTGGTTTTTCTGCCCAAAATATCAAACTCAACCGATTTAGAAGTATAAACCCCTTGCACAAAGCCTTTGGTGGTAGATTTGTAATTTTGACCTAAATTATTGGTATAGGTTATTTTCTGATCATTGTCAGGTGAGTATTCGGTTACTTTAGTGTCACCATTCCCTAATTTTTCATAGGTATAAGAAGTGGTACCACTGAGATTATTTTTTGTTGTCAGTAATTTCCCCCAGGCATCATAAGTGTTTGTTAATTTATTTAATAGAGGATTGATTTGAGTTAGAACCTGGCCCCAATCATTATAGGTGATATTGGTTTCCAAACCAAGATTGTCTGTGGTCTTGGTAACAAATCTTCCCTGTGGCTCGTACGTGCTTTTGATAGTCTGTTTATTTGCATCGATACTATTACTTGATACTTTTTGGGTAATATTCCCGAAGCCATCGTAGGTGTACTTTTCCTGTAACCAGCCGGTATTATCCCTATTCCAGGTTTTTTGTGTATCTAAAAGGTTATTAGCATAGGTGTAATCTACTTTTGCAGATTTAGTATCTCCATAAGCCACCATTGTCTCAGTCTTAGACTGGGGACGACCCACAAAATAGTCTTTTCCAACTCCTGTTAGATTATGCGTGTAATCTAAAGTTGTTGTTTTTATACCATATCCACTATTAATATTTGAAATGGTCTTGTTTGGAAGATAATAACTACCGTACTCTACCGTGTCGGTAGTCGTATCGTTTGTGATAAAGTTTTTCGAAGTTGTAGATGTTGGAACAATTGCGGTAACAATTTTTGTTTTGTTGGCGTCTGAAATAGTTCCCGTCTGAACTACATTATTAAGTAGTTTATCCGTTTTGTAGGTGGTTGATTTAAATGATGTTAACTGTGTATTGTTAACAGATAGATCTGTTGGAAATATTTGGGATTCAATGTTAGTATGAATCGACCATTCTTTTACAGGAACGCCCTCATTTAGTGGGTCTATTTCTGCGCCACTCCATATCTTTGTATTCTCAAATCCTGCCGCATACCAAGAAGAACGGGCAGTCTGCCGGAAACCAATCATACCACGTCCTTGAAGATGCGTAATCATTCCACGATAACGGAAATCCTGTAATCTTATAAGTGGTGTACCATTAACCGTGATATTTTGCTGAAGTTGTGATACTGCAAAGGACTGAGAAACTTTATCCAATTCAACATAAGGATATTGCTCTTTTTTTACAGGTGCATAAAAATTAGGATTTACAGTTGGATCTAGTTCTTTATAATCTATTTGTGTATTGATGCCACCTTGCGTAACAGAGTTTATATTTTTGTCATTTGAAAGACTATAATGGTTATAACTAATAATTTTTCGGTCATTTGCATCGGTCAAAGAATTAGAAATAAAATTAATTTTAGAAACAGTATTATTTATTCTAAAATTACCATATACAGGTGTCATTTGTGTTCCACCTTTTAAATTTGTAAAAAGAGTTGTCATTTTATATGACCATCTGAATTGAGGATTAGTAGGATTATACTGAAATTCAGAATACTTCCAAAGTATTAAATTACTAAATCCGCTTCCTTGATAGTTATAACCAGCATAAAAATTTACAAAATCAGATTTTCCATCATTATCTAAATCAACCATACCCGGGTAAGTGTAATCTTGATAAGTATTTGAAGGGTTATCATTCTTGTAATAGGAAGCAAAACCTTGTAAAAATTCTGATAAACCTGCACCATTATTAAGATATATTGACCAACCTTGGTTGTAAACAGAACTCTGTGAACCTTTATTTAACGGTGCTAAAATTTCAATGTTTCTGTCTCCGTTCAAATCCCCAAATTGAATTGCGTCTGTATATCCTTTAACTAAAAAAGTGTTTTTTAATGCAACCACATAATTATTGTTACTTTTCTTTATTGAATATTGAAAAACATCATTTAATGGAGTTGAAACTGTTTGTTGTACAACTTCTCCAGTTAGCCCTTGTTTAGTGTAGAAACTGACCGATTCATTTGTTTCTTTTGCTTTAATTGAGATAATATCTTGTACACCATCATTATCAAAATCCAAAATAGAAGATTTTGCAAGAATATCTTTATCTGTTGGTGGTAAAATAGTATGTATGGTATTTGCAATTAAATCACTATTATCAATTACAATAGTTCTATAGCCGAGATTATTACAAAGCCATGTCGTTTTAAGTGGATCTTCAACTATTACTCGTTGATAACATTTGGCATCAGCGACAGAGAAGATAAGTTCTGAAAGCCCATCTGAATCTATATCAACTTCTTTAAAATCGATTGGTTGAGATTTTTTAGACTCTGATATATAATTATAACTTGGTGGCGTAATTGAATATAAGTTGTCATCAAAATTAATTTGGCTTGCATTAATTGTTTTTGTATATTCGAGTACCAAGGGATTAGTAGTAGTGTTCAAGACAGACGAATCACTTTTAATAGAATAATAGTTTAATTCTAAATTACCAGTTGTATGTGGATCAGAATTATTATTGCTTGTAATAATAAGACCTTGTTTAGGTTTAATATAATTATCAGCAGGCTTAATATTAAATGTTAATAAAGTTGAGGTTAAGTATGCGCTTGATGGTCCCAAATAAACATAAGGGGGAGCGGTATTATTAATTGCATCAAAATATATGTAATCGCCTTCAGGTTTTCCATTTTGTGCAGGTTGTCTTAATATAAAATCAATAAAACCATCCCCGTTGTAATCACCTGATGTTATGACATTTTGAAAATCTCCAAATGGTTTTTCGCTAGTGCTTGTAACTAAAGATTTTGTAGTAAATGTGATAGGATTTGCTGATTCATTCTGTGAGTTGAATTCCTGTACGCTTTTTACAAATTGATAGCTAAGTGTATTCGTGGTGTCATTATTAATATTTGGACTTTCATAATTAACCACATACTTTTTAAACTGTGCTCCATTTGTGCTAACAAGAACATTTTCCAGTAATTTGTCTTGAATAAATTCAACTCCATTTACAAAAGATTGTTCTTTTAAAATTCTTGCAGAATAATTAAATTCTATTTTATTGAAATTTTGACTTCCTGCGACAGTTTCATTTGCACCCCATTGCACATTTGAAATAACTGCTACATTATTACTTTGGGTATAGTTGTAAGTTATATAATTCCCCTGCGCATCTTTCCATTTTACAATATTATATTCAATGGGCGTTCTGGCTGTGCTTGCACCAGTAGTTGTTGCGCCATACCAAGCCTGCGATCCGTCTTCAAAGGTAACTTCCCAATATTCCGGACCCGTCCATAATTGACCGGTAATTGAACCTAAAGATTTTATTAAAACATTTGAATATTTTTCAGTTGTATAAGTTGCCCCAGATTTTCCGTAAGTTGCAGGGCTATCACTTTTTAGAATAAGTCTTTGTCCGTTAAAAGAATAATAATCTGAATAATCCAGATTTATTCCAGCAACCTCGCCATCCTTCTCAATGGTTTTTCCCATTCGAGAGATACTGGAAAGTCCCGATATACTCCAACCATAACCCGCAATTCCATTTCCCGACCCACTTGTGTACACCAAGTTAACCTGTGGTGCCACACTTTTTATTCCCGGTGGAAGGGCAATTGGTAAAGTGTACTGTAATTGGCCTCCACCCGTCACATCAATATTTCCCTGGGTATCGTGGAATTTATTCGTTGGCGTGTCGGTTGTGCCAGAAGGATTAGCACCTCCTGCTCCAGAATCAACCGGACTGCCTCCAGTATCAGTAGACGCACCTATTTTAGCAATAAAGGGATTTGATGTGGTAGAAACGGCTCTAAAACCTGGAGTTAAAATAACAGCCTGTGGATCCTGAACCGTTCGCGTAGTTGTTTCAGTCTGATTAAGAATGGTTTGGGCATTGCAAAGCAAAGAAAGTGCGGATGCAACGAGGAAGTATATTTTTTTCATACAGGATAATAAGTATGTTATTTTTTAATGCTCTTAAAAAGAAATAATTAGAGAATTCTAAATTATTGTTTGATGATATTTTTTGAAATCACGCGGCCGTCCGTCAGTTGAAATCTCACGATGTAAACCCCCATGTAATAACCGGTCATATCAATTTCGACTTTTCTGTTAAGTTCGGGTTTGTTTTCCCTTTGGAATGCCCAGTGTACTGTGCTATGCTCGTACAAACTTACATTTTGAATGAGGCCATCTACTTCCTCTGCCCATTCAATTGTCAAAATTGTTTTTACCGGGACTGGATAGATATTTACTTTGGAGAGAAAAAGATCATCTTCATTCACTTGCGGCGTTGCGCTTGTTTCAACAAGTGGCGTCTTATTCTCTCCATTCGTAATCCGGTTTGCATTGATATCTGTTCCCCTGTATTTCTGGTTTCCTGCTTCATCATATTTGAAGTAAACCTCAGTTTGTGAATAAGCCAATATCCCTATAAATAAGGTAAATATGCTAAGTGGTTTTGTTTTCATCATATTTTTATTTTGATAGAAGTTGCTGTAATTTTTGTTCCAAAGCTTCTATTTTTTCAGATTGAAGCCTCAGCGTTTTATTTTCTTCTTGAAGTTCTTTTATTTGCTTATTCTGCTCTATAGAATACAAAGTCAGTTCTTCTATTTTTTGAAGAAGTTTTATTTGAAATTCCCCCACATTTACGCCCTCTTTTTCCATTTCTTTGGCTGAAGCGATTTCTGGTAAATGTTTTTTCTCTTTGATGTGTTTTTCTACTTCTTCTAATGTTGGAAGTTGGTAATCTTCTTCAAATACAAAATCTGCCGTGGGTGTGGTGGTCACTTTTATCTCTTTGGCTTCTAGTTTGGCAGCAATTTTCACATTATCAGAAAATGCAGCTTTTCCTTTAACATCCAAATTATATTCTGGGTTATCTGTTCCAATTCCAACCATTCCATTTTTAAGTGTTAATTCATTCATATATTTACTGTAGTAAGAACTTAAAATCAATGAGGATTTTGAATTCACCCCTGAGGCAAACTCGAGGGAACTTTTAATTCTTGCTCCAGGACTATCACTAGCAAAAGATGTAAAATAAATGCTACTGCCCGCTCCACCAATATTCGTGATGTTTCTTAAAACAATATTTCCACTTACATCTAACCTCTCGGTTGGTAAATTATTTCCTATCCCAACACTTCCATTAAAAATGGCTGATTTATCCACAGCATTAAATTTGACGATAGGAGTGGAATAATTACCAATAAAAAAGAAATCCAAATCATTTGCAGGTCCATGAGCACCAAACCCTCCAAAATTTGTTAATGCATCCGGACTAGAAAAATAATATCCCCTCGTCCAAGGGGCTGAGTAAGCTAACAATGATGTTCCAGCTATGGGGAGATCTTTATCAACTAAAAATTTATTTTGAACATCAAATGTTGCTATAGGTTGAGCATTTACTCCAACATAATTGGTTCCATTTGTTACTGTATTAACATTTCCGTTGGGCGTAAAAATTTGTGCATTAAATATTGTGAAACACCCTATGTTTAGAAATAAAAGAAATATTTTTTTCATGTTTATTGTTTATAATTATCTTATTAATTTATATGAAATTTAATTTTGAGTATAGTTGACGGAAATACAAAGTCTGGATATAGCTTCCCGAAACTAAATATTGTCCATCAATAGTAAGAGAAATGGGCGCGAGAAAATCTTGCGAGGAAGATTGAATGTTTTTCTGCCAAAGCACGTCTTGTGACTGCAAGCCTATTGTACCGATAAAAATAGAAAGGCAATAGTAAAGTTTTATCATGAGCAGATAATTGTTTTATTGAAGGCGCAAATTTAAGAATTTTTTATGATTAAACTTGATTTTTTAACAAAATTTAACAAACGAGGGTCATTTTTTATGAAATTGGGGTTAATTGCAAAATTGCATTTGGAAATCTGTTTACCAATATCCAAATAGTAGTCTAATTAAAAGTTTACCAGTAGTGCATTATAAAAGGTTATTCATAATACGATAAAATCTTATATTGTATTGATTACCAATCGGATACACTATGAATAACCTAGATGCAATTTACGATTTTATTATAAATGAATTAAGAAAATTGTCGAAGAATGAAAACTTTTATTTTAAACCTATTAAACCTAAACTTTCTGATTTAGAATTGACTGCTATAAATATTTCCGCAGAATACCTGTCCATAGATTCTGAATATCAATTGTTTAGATATCTGGAAAATTCAAAATTGAAAAATTTGATTGAGAGAGCGTTTATAATCGGAGAAAAACAAAATTATTCTCTCATATGGAGAATATAAGAAAATCGATAGTTGCAAAATTTAATGAAAGTGGAACTGCATTTATTGTTGTAATGACCTTCTCCCGAAAAACAGCAACAATTAAAAGTAGAGATTTTTCGATAAAATAATTAATTTTAAACAAAGAAAAATCAGATAAAAAAGAGCAGATTTACAGAAAGTCAGATTGTTTTCGCCTTGAAACAGACCGAGACGGGAGTAAAAGTAGAAGAAGTATGCCGCAAAATGGGCATCAGTGAGGCAACTTTTTACAATTGGAAGAAGAAATTCGGAGGATTTAGCATAACGGAACTTCGCCGTTTACGTCAGCTGGAAGAAGAGAACAGCCAACTCAAAAAGCTGGTAGCGGATCTAAGTTTGGATAAGCAGATTCTTCAGGATGTTCTGAAAAAAAAGTTCTAAAGCCGGTTCAGAGGCGTGAACTGGCGAAAGGAATACAGCAGGATTACCGGGTTTCTCAGCGAAGAAGCTGCCGTTTGGTATTTTTACAGCACAGTGTTTATTATTACCATCCACACCGGAGAGATGACACGGCTCTGAAATGAGGCTCATAGAACTATCCAACATTCGTGTGCGCTACGGCGTGCAGCGTTTACATATTCTCCTGAGACGGGAAGGATGGAAAGACAATCACATAAGGATCTACAGAATCTATTGTGAGGAAGGTTTGAATCTGAGGAGAAAACGAAACAAAAGAGTAAAATCTGCACGCTCCAGGGTTCCTACCAATGGCATTGCTTCTAATTTACACGAATGCTGGAGCATGGATTTTATGAGCGATGCCTTGTTTGACGGCAAGAAATTCAGGATCTTAACTTTAGTGGAAAATTATAGCCGTAAATCTTTAATTCTTCATTCCGGAATCTCCATTAAAGGAGAGGATGTTGCAGAAATATTAAAAAATGTTACCTTTGAGCAGCAAGCCTGTCCCAAGCGAATTAAGATTGATAATGGACCGGAGCTTATCAGTAAAGCATTGGACAGATGAGCTTATGAAAGAAAAATAGAATTGGAATTTTCCAGACCGGGAAACCTACGCATAATGCATTTATAGAGAGTTTTAACGGATCATTAAGGGATGAATGCCTTAATGTGAATTGGTTTTTACCGCTGGAGGATGCACAGCAAAAGTTGGATGTGTGGAAAGAGGATTATAACAGCTACAGACCTCATAGCTCATTGGGAAATTTAACGCCAAACGAGTTCATTGAAAATAGTCAAAAAATACAAATTTCTCTACTTTAGACTGTTCCATATATCGGGGGGAGGTCATTTAACCAAAAACTCTACTTTTGAGTGTATCTAAGAAAGAGGAGATTACACTCCGCTTAAAGTTCACATCTTTTCTTTTTTCTTTCATATATTATTTTACTCAAAACTGAAATATTGATGCGGTATAATCTAAATTGTAATTAGTCCCTACTTCCAAAATCAGGGACTAAAACAGGGATTGTTTAATGGTTTTTATAATGGTTTACGATTGTTCAAATTTATTTAAGTTGCTTATTTTCAGCGAAATGATGTTTTAAAATGGTTTATTGGTTTCTACAATTATTCCCTCCAACTCCACAAAAAAACCACTTTATAAAAGTGGTTTTTTAATTTTAATGGTGATTAAATTACAAAATCTCTGCTAATTTTTGTAAATCTTTCGAGTCAGATAAGTCCACTCTATTATTTTTAAAATATTGAGTAATTATCTCTTTCTTTTCTGGATACATCTCGATTAGTTTTTTCTTATTAGAAGGCATTTCCACTATTTCTGCATCTCCTTTTTTAATGAAATAAACTGGTTTATCTTTAGAGAAATTTGCATTAGCCGCTTCATCATAAGACGTTCTTGCTGGTTTTGCTTTATTATAAGTAATGTGCTCCTTTCTATAAATTTTAACTGTGGGCTTATCAATTATTTCATATAAATAACCTGTAATTTTAGTATTATTATAATTATAAGTTACTAATTTCAAATGAAGATTTAACGCTTCAAAATAAATATCAGAAAATTTTGGTAATTTTAATAGTGCTAAATTTCCATTTTCGGTTTCATATTCCACTTCATCGTTATTTGCATTATACCGCATTTTTGTAGTTCCTTCTACTCCCTTCACTTTTGCATCCATGAATGGATAAGCATAAGGTGTTCCATCAATATTTTCATTATTATTCAACAATTTATGTCCTTCTATCCCGGAATAAATTCCGTCTATTTTATTTGTTGGAAAAGGTGTGGGAAGGTCACGTGGTTTCTGTGCTATATTCTTACTAAAAGTAAATATTAAAAGGGGAATAATCAATAATTTTCTCATTTTATTTTGTTTTATTTTGTTTCACTTTATTTATTACAAATATAATTTAATTTTTAAATGATTTACAATTACTTCAAAACGAATACCAAGAAGCCAATACATTCATTTTAATTTATTTAAAATTAACTTCAATATAGTTAGAAAAACTGAGTTATTTTTTTATTGTACAATCTTTTATTTTAATATATCTTAGAACAAAATATGATAGATATAAGTTATTTAAAAAGTGCTTCTAAAAAGTTGAATATATTAAGCAATTTAATTTTTTATAATTAAAGTTTATGTATCGAAAACCATTTAAAACAGAAACTAAGAAATTTAATTCGATTATAAAATCGAGCGCATTACTGTTTATTTTAATTTTTAATACCGGATTTTCTCAAAAAAATTATCCAAAAGACAGCTCAAAAATTCAAGAAAAAACTTTAAAAATAAAACAATTTATTTTTCCTGCAACTTTGGTTACCGCTGGTTTTATCTCATTATCAAATCCAAAACTAAATGAATCGATAAAAAATAATATTCAAGAAAAAAATTCCAATTTTCATACAACAATTGATAATTACACAGAATTCATTCCTGGGGCAGCTGTTTTTGCACTAAATGCTTTTGGCGTAAAAGGAAAACACAACTGGAAAGATGCAGCATTAATTTACGGAACCTCTCTTGCAATTACAGCCACTGTTGTTTTTTCATTAAAATCTATAACACGCGAACAACGTCCAGATTTTTCTGATAATAATTCTTTTCCATCAGGTCATACTGCAATTGCTTTTGCTTCCGCCGAATTTCTTTGGCAAGAATATAAAAATTCTCCGTGGATTGGTTTTTCAGGTTATACAATTGCAATTGCAACAGGTGTTTTGCGAATGTATAACAATAAACATTGGTTTGGTGACGTACTTGCAGGTGCAGGATTTGGAATTGCTTCTGCGAAACTGTCATATTATTTATATGATAAAATTTTCATAAAAAAAGGTTGGAGTTTTACATTTTATCCAATTTACATTAATAATATCGCAGGATTTTCTTATGTTTATCGTTTTTAAAATCCCATTTGTATGTACAAACAAATTACTTTACTTTTTTTATTAATCTTTTTCTGTGCATCTTCTCAAATCAATAAAGATGATGTTTTAGGTAAATGGATGGCGACTGACAAAACCGTCGCTGTTCATATTTATAAAAACGGGAATGATTTTAAAGCAAAAGTAATTTGGTTTGATGATGGTTTTCCTAATGATAAAGTAATGAATTACCAAAAAGATTCTCTCAACCCAAATCCTAAATTAAGAACGAGAAAAGTAATTGGTTTAGATGTTTTGCAAAACTTAAAATTTAACGATAAAAAACAAATTTGGGAAAATGGGAAAATTTATGATAGCTCAAGTGGAAAAACTTGGGATGCTTTAATGCACTTAAACAAAGATGGGCAACTTTGTGTTCGCGGTTATTGGAAATGGGCATTACTAGGAAAAACCATCTATTTCAATAAATTTTAGTGCTTATATCTAATCGGAAATTAAACCGAATTTTAGATATTTCAAATTTGTTACAAAAACTTTAAAACTAAAACCATTAATTCTTCAAAATTTGGTGTTCGATTTGGTTTTTAAATTTTCTTATATTTATTAAAATTAAGACAATGAAATATTTCACAGTTTTTTTTATAATATTTTTTAATTTTTCTTTTATTAATGGGCAGATTAAAGACGATTTAAAAAATTATCAACCAAAACCTTTCGTCAATCTCACACATCCAGAATGGAGCAAAAACGCTACAATTTATGAAGTGAATGTCCGACAATATTCAAAAGAAGGAACTTTCAAAGCCGTTGAAAATGATTTACCGCGAATCAAAAATTTAGGAATTGACATCATTTGGTTAATGCCAATTCATCCAATTGGTGAGAAAAACCGAAAAGGAAGTTTAGGAAGTTATTATTCTGTAAAAGATTTCCATGGCATAAATCCAGAATTTGGGACGATGCAGGATTTTAAAAATTTGGTTAATAAAATTCACGAAATGGGAATGCACGTAATTATTGATTGGGTAGGAAATCATTCTGCATGGGACAATCCTTTAGCAAAAGAGCATCCAGATTGGTACACAAAAACCAAAGAAGGAAATTTCCAACCAACGCCGTGGTATGATTGGAATGATGTAATTGATTTTGATTATGACAATCCAGAATTGCGAAAATACATGACGGAATCTTTAAAATTTTGGATTACGAAAACCAATATCGATGGTTTTAGATGTGACACCGCAGGTTTTATGCCGACCGATTTTTGGGACGAAGCACGAAAAGAATTAGACGAAATAAAACCCGTTTTTATGCTTGCTGAATGGGAATCTCGTGATCTTTTGAAAGATGCTTTTGACATGGAATATTCTTGGAGTTTGTATGAAAAAATGAAAGATGCAACCACAAGAAATAAAGGCATTGCAAATTTGGTAGAATATCTCGCACACGACGTGAATACTTTTCCCCGAAATGCTTACAGAATGACTTTTGTAGAAAACCACGATATGAATTCTTGGAACGGAACGCCACAAAAAAATTTCGGTGCAGGATTAGAAACGGCAATGGTTTTTGCTGCAACTGTGAATGGAATGCCGCTTGTTTACAACGGACAAGAAGCTGGATTGGATAGAAGTTTAAAGTTTTTTGATAAAGATCCAATTGTTTGGAAACCTCATCGAAATTTTAATATTTATCAAAAATTATTTAAATTAAAACACGAAAACCACGCGCTTTGGAACGGAAAATATGGTGGCGAAATGATAAGAGTTGTAAATGATAAACAAGATAAAATAATTTCGTTTTATCGTGAAAGTTCTGGCGATGCAGTTTTGCCGATATTTAATTTTTCAAAAGAAACGCTTACTGTAAATTTAAATAGCGCTTATTTTAAAGGAATTTATACTGAACTTTTTTCAGAAAAGAAATATAATTTAGGGGATGAAACTTCCTTGACAATGAAACCATGGGAATATTTAGTTTTAGTAAAAAATTAAAATTATGAAATATTTAATTCTATTTTGTCTCTTTTTTTTAATTTTTAATTCTTGTAAAAAGGATGAAAAAATCAATGAAAATAGTGTGCAAAAAGATTCATTAGTGATTAAAAAAGATTCTGTTTCTCTTGAAAATCCTCCTCTAAAAGTGGAACCTTTAGACATTTCTGCAGAAGTTGGAAAAACTATTTTTAGCCAAGACAAAAACGTTTTATTTTATTTTAACACCAGAACTAATTCTGGAGAAATTAAATTGAATGGCAAATCTTATAATTTAGACATGCTAAATTTCATCGATAATAATTATTATATTTCCGGAGACTATATTAAAATTTCTGCTAAAGATGGAAATTTTCAAGAAATGACAAGTGATTGTCTTTACGGTAATTTCCCTGAAGTAAAAGTGGAAGTTGGAAAGCAAGAATTAATTTTAAAAAACATTTCAGTTCAAGATTGTCCTGCTTATTAAATTTCTAAAAAACCTCTTTTAAAATCCTTTCTAAAGTTTCACTTTTTCCCATTGAATAATAATGCAAAACGGGCACGTTATTTTTCATTAAATCTTTGCTTTGTTCAATGCACCATTCAATCCCGATTTCTTTTGCAGCTTTATTATCTTTAGATTTTGCCACGCCAATTACCAAATCATTCGGTAAATCTACTTTAAAACGATGCGGAATCATACTTAATTGATTTTTGCTCACCAAAGGTTTAATCCCCGGAATAATCGGAACTGTAATTCCTGCAGCGCGACAATTTTCTACAAATTCATAATATTTTTGATTATCAAAAAACATTTGCGTAATAATATAATCTGCACCTGCATCTACTTTCTTTTTCAAATGATGCAAATCTTGCTGAAAACTGGCCGCTTCCATGTGTTTTTCTGGATAACCTGCAACGCCAATCGCGAAATTTGTAGCACTGCTATTTTCTAAAGTTTCATCTAAATATTTTCCCTGATTCATTTGTGCAATCTGCTCCACTAAATCTTTTGCAAAAACATGTCCATTTTTTTCCGGTTTAAAATACGTTTCTGTTTTCACGGCATCACCTCGCAAAGCAACTACATTTTGAATACCTAAAAAATCAACTTCTATCAAAAAATTCTCTGTATCTTCTTTGCTAAAACCACCGCATAAAATATGTGGAACCGCATCTACATGATATTTATTTTGAATCGCGGCACAAATTCCGACAGTTCCCGGTCGTTTTCTAACGACTCTTTTTTCTAAAAGTCCGTCGCCGCGCTCAATATATTCATATTCTTCTCTGTGATAAGTGACATCAATAAACTTGGGATCAAACTTCATTAAAGGTTCAATTGCATCAAAAATAGATTGTATATTTTGACCTTTTAAAGGCGGTAGAATTTCAAAAGAAAAAATGGTTTTGTCTTTTGATTGGTTGATGTGGTCTGTTATTTTCATATTTATAAGTTCGAGCAAAGCAAAGCATTTTTAGCTTTCTCAAATTTTCAGTTTTTTAATTTATAATTTTTTAAGAGCTATTGGACTACGTAGAAAACAATTTAATTATTTTTACTTGTAGCTTTTTTAAAAAATTCACTTTTCATTTTCACCTTTTTACTTTTACCTTAAACTTTTATTCAGCCAAACTAGAACTCAGCCATCGTTTAGCATAATCAAAATCTACATTTTTGCGATTCACATAATCTTTCAATTGGTCTTCTTTTATTTTTCCTACACCAAAGTATTTCGCTTGCGGATTGGCAAAATAATATCCAGAAACTGCGGCAGTTGGAAACATCGCCATACTTTCCGTCAGTTCTAAACCGATATTTTCTTTTACATTTAATAATTCCCAAATTGTTGGTTTTTCTAAATGATCTGGACAAGCTGGATAACCTGGAGCAGGACGAATTCCTACATATTTTTCTGAAATTAAATCTTCATTTGGTAAATTTTCGTTTGCAGCATAACCCCAAAATTCTGTGCGGACTTTATAATGTAAAAATTCTGCAAATGCTTCCGCGAGTCTGTCGCCCAAAGCTTTTACAATAATTGCATTATAATCGTCACCTTTTTCATAAAAAGTTTGTGCAAATTCTTCACATCCGAAACCTGTTGTTACAGCAAATGCACCGACATAATCTTGTTTTCCAGATTCTCTTGGTGCAATAAAATCACTTAAAGCAATATATTTTTTTCCGGCAGATTTTTTTAATTGTTGTCTTAAAGTATGAAATTTCTTAAATTCTTTTCTGTTTTCATCAAAAACTAAAATATCATCTTCGTTGTTAGAATTAGCTGGGAAAATTCCGAAAACACCTTTTGCAGTGAATTTCTTTTTAGAAATAATTTCTTCTAATAAAACTTTTGCTTCTTGGTAAATAATTTTGGCTTGTTCTCCCACCACTTTATCTTCTAAAATCTGTGGAAATTTACCGTGCATTTCCCACGCTCGGAAAAACGGCGACCAATCCATAAAAGGTAATAACTCAGCTAAATCTTGGTTTTCAATTACTTTTACACCTAAGAAATTAGGTTTTGTAATTTCTTCATTTTTCCAATCAATTTCAATTTTCTCTTTTCTGGCAGTAGAAATTGATACATATTCTTTCTCAATTTGACGGCTCAAGAATTTTTCTCGAAAATCAATATAATCCAGTTTTAAATCTGAAATATATTTTTCATTATCTTCACTTAATAAAGCGCTTACAACGCCAACTGCGCGAGAAGCATCATTTACGTGAACCACAGTTTGATTGTATTTTGGAAATATTTTCACAGATGTATGTGCTTTAGAAGTTGTAGCGCCACCGATTAATAAAGGAAATTTTAAGTTTTGTCTTTGTAATTCGTCCGCAACATGAACCATTTCATCTAAACTTGGTGTAATTAAACCACTTAAACCAATTGCATCTGCATTATTTTCAATCGCTGCAGCAATAATTTTTTCCGCAGGAACCATCACACCCAAGTCTATTATTTCATAATTATTACAACCCAAAACAACGCTCACAATATTTTTACCAATATCATGAACATCGCCTTTTACAGTCGCCATTACGATTTTTCCATTGGGTTTCGCTTTTTCATCTTTTAAGGCCTCAATAAATGGTTGCAAATACGCAACTGCTTTTTTCATTACACGCGCAGATTTTACAACTTGCGGTAAAAACATTTTCCCACTTCCAAAAAGATCTCCAACAACGCCCATTCCGGTCATTAAATTAATTTCAATTACATCTAATGGTCGTTCAGAAAGTTGTCTGGCTTCTTCTACATCTTCAATAATAAAACGATCCGTTCCTTTTACCAAAGCATGTGTAATTCTATCTTGTAAAGGATTTTTGCGCCATTCTAATTCTTCAACAACATCCTTTTTTACAGATTTTACTCTTTCCGAATAATCTAAAAGTCGTTCTGTGGAATCTTCTCTTCTATCGAGCATTACATCTTCTACCAACTCCAATAATTCTTTTGGAATATCATCATAAACCGTCAATAAACTTGGATTTACAATTCCCATATTCATTCCCGCTTTTATAGCGTGGTAAAGAAAAACGGAATGCATTGCTTCGCGCACATTATCATTTCCTCTAAAAGAAAAAGACACGTTAGAAACGCCTCCGCTCACAGAAACGTGAGGTAAATTTTCTCTCACCCATTTTGTAGCATGTATGAAATCCAGAGCATTTTGTCGATGTTCTTCCATACCAGTTGCGACAGGAAAAATATTTAAATCGAAAATTATATCTTCGGGTGAAAAATGAACTTCATTAACCAAAATATCATAACTTCTTTTGCAAATCTCAATTCTTCTATCGTAATTATCGGCTTGTCCCTTTTCATCAAAAGCCATTACAATAACTGCGGCACCGTATCTTTTGATTTTTTTTGCGTGTTCAATAAATTCTTTTTCACCTTCTTTTAAACTGATGGAATTTACGACACATTTTCCCTGAACAACCTGTAAACCTGCTTCTAAAATTTCCCATTTTGAAGAATCTATCATAATTGGGATTCTGGAGATATCCGGTTCTGAAGCAATTAAATTTAAAAATTTAACCATGCAATATTTTCCGTCGAGCAAACCGTCATCAAAATTGACGTCCAGAATTTGCGCACCATTTTCAACTTGTTCACGCGCAACATCTAAAGCATCTGAAAATTTTTCTTCTTTAATTAATCGAAGAAATTTTTTGGAACCTGCTACATTAGTACGTTCTCCAACATTAATAAAGTTGGATTCCGGAGTTATAATTAAGGGTTCGAGACCAGAGAGTTTTAAATATTTAGTTGTCGGTTGTCGGTTGTCGGTTGTCAAATCTATTGTATTAATTTCCATTATTTAAATTTTTATAATAGTTTATAAAGCCGTTTATTAACTTTTTGCATAATAATATTTGACTTGAGATTTCTGTAATTTGTAAATCAGAAATATACTTTTGATCTAATGTTAAATAAATCTGAGTTTCCAATTCATAAAGGGATCCTCTTGAAATATGTAAAAATTGAATCGTATCATTTGAAGTCCTTCTTCCACAGCCTTCTGCAATATCTGAAGGAACAGAAACTGCGCATCTTCTTATTTGGTTCGTTAATCCAAAAAGTTCTTCTTTAGGAAATGTTTTTGTCTTTTCGTAAACTAAATTTCTTAACTTTCTTGCTTCCTTCCAAACCTCTAAACTGGTAAATTCCATAAACTTTTTATTAAATAAATTTTTAAAAACTGACAACGGTCAACTTTCTTGGTTCATAATCTTTCACTAAATCTGCAATTGCTTTAATGTGTTCTGGTGTTGTTCCACAACAACCACCGATAATATTTATTAAACCTTTATCAACAAATTCGCGAATTTGTTCTGCCATAAATTCTGGCGATTCATCGTATTGTCCGAAAGCATTTGGTAAACCTGCATTTGGATAAGCAGAAATAAAAAATTCTGAATTATTGGAAAGACTTTCTAAATATGGAGTGAGTTGTTTTGCACCTAAAGCGCAATTAAAACCAACACTCAATAGATTTAAATGAGAAATTGAAATTAAAAATGCTTCTGCTGTTTGACCGCTCAATGTTCTACCGGAAGCATCTGTAATCGTTCCAGAAACCATAATTGGAATTTTGAGATTTCTTTCTTCTTGAATTTCATCAATAGCAAAAAGTGCAGCTTTTGCGTTTAAAGTATCAAAAATAGTTTCTACTAAAAGTAAATCTGAACCACCGTCTAAAAGTGCTTCTGCTTGCTGTTTGTATGCAATTCTCAATTCCTCGAAAGTAATAGCACGAAAACCAGGATCATTCACATCAGGCGATAAACTCGCAGTTCTGTTAGTTGGTCCAATTGAACCGGCCACAAATCGAGGTTTTTTAGGGTTTTTTAAAGTAAATTCTTCACAAACTTTTTTGGCAATTTTTGCCGATTCAAAATTCAGTTCGTAAACTAAATCTTCCATTTGGTAATCTGCCATTGCGATGGTCGTTCCAGAAAAAGTATTGGTTTCGATAATATCTGCGCCGGCCGCTAAATATTTTCGATGCACCTCTGCTATTGCTTTTGGTTGCGTTAAAGACAGTAAATCGTTATTTCCCTTTAAAGAAAATTCCCATTCTTTAAAACGTTCGCCGCTATAATCTTCTTCTGTAAATTGATAGCGTTGCAGCATAGTTCCCATTGCGCCATCTAAAACTAAAATACGTTTTTGAAGTTCTGTTTGTAGTAATTGTAGAGAATTCATTTTCAATTTTTAATAATTTATAAAATTGAAAATGATATCAAGAATGATAGAAATAGATTGTTGTCATCTGCTTCCGCTAAAACGGAATAGAACGTAGCACCTTTTCTTAAAAAAAGATAGGTTGCTAAGGTTTCAAAGGGTCTAATCCCTCCACCTTTCTGGATAACATTTTCAATATTTAAAAGAACAAATCTGTTGCAAATATAGTAAGTATTTAATTAAAATTATAATAGATTAAATTAAATAAGTTAATTATTCTAAAAATAAATTTAAATCCTATAATGACTCAAAGTGATAAAATAAGAAGTAATTATCGAACTTAAAAGGAATTTTAATTCTATTAAAAATCAGTAATTTTGTAAAATATTTTTAGAAATTAATCGACTGGAAAAAGCTTATGAAAACTGAAAATGAAAGATTAAAGAATGACGAATGGCGGGAATGGGGACCTTATGTAAGTAACAGACAGTGGGGAAATGTTCGTGAAGATTATAGTCATGATGGAAATGCTTGGGAATCTACAAGTCATGATGAAGCAGAAAGCAAAGTTTATCGATGGGCAGAAGAAGGAATTGCAGGAATTAGCGATTCTAAACAATTATTATGCTTTGCATTTTCTTTCTGGAACAAAAAAGACAAAATGGTAAAAGAACGCTTTTTCGGCGTTTCTAACTACCAAGGAAATCACGGTGAAGATGTAAAAGAATTATTCTATTATTTAGATAATACACCGTCTCACAGTTATATGAAAATGGTTTATAAATATCCAATTAACAGATTTCCATACGAAGAATTAATTGAAGAAAATGAGCGAAGAAATAAAACTGAACCAGAGTTTGAATTAATCGATACCGGAATTTTTAATGATAATAAATATTTTGATATCTTTATTGAATATTGCAAAGTAGATCCAGATGACATCTTCATTCGAGTAACCGCTTGTAATAGAAGTAACGAAAATGCTCCCTTAGTAATTTTACCTACAATTTGGTTTCGAAATAATTGGATTTGGGGTTATAATGATTATAAACCTCAACTAAAAAAATCAAAAAAAGACGTTATAGATATTTTACATGACAGTATTTCTATAAAAAAGTTTTACGCAAGAAATCCTGGTACAGAAGCACTTTTTTGCGAAAATGAAACCAATGTTTCCAAAATTTATAACTTACCACAAACGCCCGGTTATTTTAAAGATGGAATTAATGATTTTATTACCGATGGAAAAGAAACCGTAAACCCAGAAAATATCGGAACAAAAGCTTGTTTTCATATTGACACAGAAATTGCAGCAGGAGAATCTAAATCCTTTGACTTCCGACTTTCTCCGCACGAAATGAATGATGCATTTTATGATTTTGATGAAATATTTGAAATCAGAAAAAACCAAGCCAATCATTTCTATGAAGATATGCAAAGAAATATTCCAGATGAAGATGAGAGAAATGTTCAACGACAAGCGTTTGCAGGACTTCTTTGGAACAAACAATTTTACCATTACAATATTTCAAAATGGTTGAAAGGTGATCCAAATTTAGAAGCACCAAGAAATTTTGATAGATTTGTTCGCAACACAGAATGGAAACATCTGCACAATAAAGATATTATTTCAATGCCCGATAAATGGGAGTATCCATGGTACGCAACTTGGGATTTGGCGTTTCACTGTGTTTCTTTTTCAATGATTGATGCCGGTTTTGCTAAAAACCAATTGGCTTTAATGACAAAAGAATGGTACATGCATCCAAACGGACAAATGCCTGCTTATGAATGGAATATGAGCGACGTAAATCCACCCGTTCATGCGTGGTCTGTTTTTCGAGTTTTTAAAATTGATGAAAATATTAATGGAAAAGCAGATATCAAATTTCTAGAAAGTGTTTTTCAAAAATTATTATTAAATTTTACTTGGTGGGTGAACCGAAAAGACATCAAAGGAAATAATCTTTTTGGTGGCGGATTTCTTGGTTTAGATAATATCGGTGCCTTTGACCGAAATATGGAGTTAAAAAATGGTGAACATTTAGACCAAGCCGATGGAACCAGTTGGATGGCGATGTATTCTCTAAATATGATGCGAATCGCGATGGAATTGGCAGTGCAGAACGACGTTTACGAAGATATGGCAATCAAATTTTTTGAACACTATCTTTATATTGCAGATGCAATGGAACATATCGGAGAAGGAAAAAATGGACTTTGGAATGAAGAAGACGGTTTCTTTTACGATGTTCTACAACTTTCTGACGGCGATAGTATTTCATTAAAATTAAGAAGTATTGTGGGTTTAATTCCAATGTTTGCTGTGGAAGTTATTGATCACGAAATGATTGAACGACTTCCAAAATTTAAAGAAAGAATGGATTGGGTTTTGAGAAATAAACCAGAACTCACAAAATTAGTTTCACATTGGGAAGTAGAAGGCGTTGGAAAAAAACATCTTTTAAGTATTTTACGAAAAACCAGATTAACCAAAGTTCTCCACAGAATGCTTTGTGAAGAAGAATTTTTAAGTGATTACGGAATTCGAGCCATGTCAAAAATTTATGAAAAAAATCCTTTTGTTTTCACTGTACATGACCGAGAATACGTGGTGCATTACACTCCCGCAGAAAGCGACAGTTCAATGTTTGGTGGAAACAGTAATTGGCGAGGACCCATTTGGTTTCCAATCAATTTTCTTATTGTAGAAAGTTTACAAAGATTCCATTATTATTATGGCGATAATATTCAAGTGGAATTTCCTACACACAGCGACCAATATTTTAATTTAAATGAAATTTCAGAAAAAATAAGTAAGCGTCTTTGTAATTTATTTCTAAAAGATGAAAAAGGTAATCGGCCATTTAATGGCGGTGTAGAAAAATTTAACCAAGATCCTTATTTTAAAGATTATATTTTATTTAATGAATATTTTAATGGCGATACCGGAAAAGGTTTAGGCGCGTCACACCAAACTGGATGGACTTCTACCGTTGCAAAAATGTTACAACCAAGAAATCTTTTGAGTGGTTTGAATAAAGAAAAAATAATTCCCGATTATTTGGAAAATTAGTTTTAAAAAAAATATTAAATTAATTATTTCTTACAAAATCCCCCTCGCTTTAATCTCCAAATATTTATTAATTACTTCAATATTTAAATTTTCTGGTGCTGTATAAATACTGTAAATACCATATTTTCTCAATTCTTGAATAATCAATTTCTTTTCAAATTCAAATTTTTCTGCGATAATTTCATCATAAATTTCCTGCATATTTTCAGGATTTTTGTGGATGAGTTCTTGCAATTCAGAATTTTTAAAAAAGACAACTACCAAAACGTGGTTTTTTGCAATGCCTCGCAAATATTTCATTTGCCGATTTACAGCGTCCAGAGTTTCAAAATTAGTGAAAAGCAGCAGCAAGCTTCGTTGCGAAACCGAATTTTTTAAATCTTGATACAATCGGTTGAAGTCACTTTCGTAAAAATTGGTTTTAATATTATAAAGTGCTTCAGAAATTTTGCGCAATTGTCCGTTTTTATTTTCAGCTGCAATTTTATTCTCAGTTTTTTTAGAAAAAGTCATCATTCCTGCGCGATCCGATTTTTTTAAGATAATGTGGCTTAAAGCCATTGTTGCATTTATAGAATAATCTAGCAAACTTAGTCCATTAAAAGGCATTTGCATTGTTCTTCCTTTGTCAATTAACATAAAAATCCGTTGCGCTTTTTCATCTTGAAATTGATTCACCATCAATTGATTTCGCTTTCCGGTCGCTTTCCAATTGATGGTTCTAATATCATCTCCCGGAACATAATCTTTGATTTGCTCAAATTCCATCGTATGTCCAAGTTTTCTAATTTTTTTTATTCCACCCAATAAAAATTCATTTTGCAAAGCCATCAATTCGTATTTTCGAAGATGAATGAATGACGGATAACTCGGTAAATTCTCATCTTTCTGGAAAGTAAAACGGCGGGAAACGAAACCTAATTTAGTTTGAACAAATACATTTAAATTTCCAAAATTATATTCGCCGCGTTCTTTTGGCGTGAGAAAATAGTTTAATAAAATATTTCGATTTGGCAGAATTTCTTTTAAAATTAAAAAATCGCGGATTTGAAATTGAAAAGGAATTTCATCAATGATTTTGACTTTAATCGTGAAGTTATAGTTGTTTTTTACATCTAATTTCACTTCGTTTTCATCGCCGTTTGAAAGTTTCTCAGGTAAAACACGAACCGCAGAAATGGTTTTTTCTGGATTAAATAAAAATAAATAATCTAATATAAAAGCCAAAAAAGTTAATATTAAAAAAAGATGCGCCACAACTAACAAAGCTGGAAAGAAAAAACCTAAAACATAGAGAAATCCCACACCGCAAAGCATGAAAAATAAACGGTTATTTAGGAATAGATTTTTCATTTTTTTATAAGTATTTTTCACGCAAAGCCACAATGTTGATACGCAATGTTCGCAAAGATTTTTTTACGCAAATAGATTTACAAAAGCCTAATTAATTTTATATTAATATTTATTTCCAATTTTGTCATTCCGTAGGAATCTAAGCACTTTTTTTGCAGCGGTGAGATTCCTGCAGAATGACAAAGCGATGTTCTTCACACTTTTACTTTTTTCATTTTTCCTTAAATATTATCTCGGAATTTCAATACTTTCTAAAATCTGTCTAATTATTTCATCTGCAGTCAAACCTTCCATTTCGCGTTCCGGCGAAACCATAACTCTGTGGCGTAGAACTGCAAAAGACGAATCTTTAATATCTTCTGGCGTTACAAAATCTCTTCCACGGATTGCCGCAAATGCTTTTGAGGCCTTTAATAAAGCCAAACTCGCTCTTGGAGAAGCGCCTAAATATAGAAACTGATTTTCTCTGGTGTTCACAATTATTTTTGCGATGTATTCTAAAAGTTGAGGTTCAACGACTATTTCTTTTACCAAATGTTGATAATCCGAAAGTTGTTGTGCAGAAATCACAGAATTTACAACAGATGTTTTATCATCCAATTTACTTTCATGCTGATTTTTTATGATTTGAATTTCTTGATCCAAATCTGGATAACCGACATTTATTTTAAATAAAAAGCGGTCAAGTTGCGCTTCTGGAAGTCTGTAAGTTCCTTCATGCTCAATAGGATTTTGTGTAGCCACAACTAAAAACGGTTCGTCCATTTTATATTCCGTTCCGTCCATCGTGATCTGGCGTTCTTCCATCACTTCAAAAAGTGCAGCTTGCGTTTTTGCAGGAGAACGATTAATTTCATCAATTAAAACAAAATTGGAGAAAATCGGTCCTTTTTTAAATTCAAACTCAGAGTTTTTAATATTAAAAATTGAAGTTCCCAAAATATCAGACGGCATCAAATCTGGTGTAAACTGAATTCTGCTAAAATCTACGGCAATTGTTTTCGCCAAAAGTTTCGCCGTAATTGTTTTCGCAACGCCCGGAACACCTTCTATCAAAACATGTCCGTTGGAAAGCAAAGCCGCCAAAAGATGTTCTACCATTTTTTCTTGGCCTACAATTACTTTCGCGATTTCGTCTTTTACCAATTGTAAATTATGACGTAATTCCGTCATTTCTAATCGGGATTCAAACTGCGGATTTATATTTTCTTCTTCCATAATTTTGGATTTTTTATTTTTATTTACTTTGATTCTGTCTAATTTTTAACGCAAAGTTCGCAAAGAGTTTTACTTCTAAACTGCTTTTCACTCTTTTGTTAAGTTCGCAAAGACGTTTCACTTAGCAGAGTTTAACATACAACTTAATTTTCTTATCACCTTTATGAATCTTAATGGTTTAATTCATTTTATTGTGGCAAAATTTCATCTAAAATTTTATTTAAAGTATGCAAATCTTCTTTCATTACAGAAGAATATGGATCTTGGCTTTTTTTAATTAAAACCAAAACTTCTTTAATTTTTTCTAAATTTTTACCCGTTTTTAAATGTATTTTTTGAGCAAAATTCTCATCCAATTCTTTAGTGTCAATCATTAAATCTAATCTTACACGATGCAGAAAATATCGCGATTTCTTCGCCATCATATCATGAAAATCGCCTTCCTGTAAATATAAATTCCCGATGCTTTTTACAAAATCTACAGAAGTATTTTTAAGAGGTTCAATGATTGGGACAATTCTCTGTTTTCTTTTAACATTAAAAATAACAAATAAAATTAATCCAACCCAAAGCAAATACCACGCATATCGTAAAGCTGGATTTGCCAAAATAAAACGAAGCGGCGAACTTGCAGCTTCCGAATCTGCAGATTTTGAATCTACAAACCAAACCGTTTTTCTCTGTGGTAAATAAGAGAATATGTCTTCTATATATTTTTTATTTTCTGGTTTTAAAAGATAATAATTAGTTAAAACCAAAGGTTCAGAATGTAAATAAACATGACCTTTTCCGTAATTTATTTTAATAAAATTGGCTTGTAATTCACTTTTATAATAATCTGATTTACCTAAAATTTCATTTTCTGAACTTAAATAATAAAAGCCATTACTGGAAGGAAATTTATCAATAAAAACAGTGTCATTTTTAAATTTTGTATCGGTTAATTTCAGAACATTTTTATCTTCGTAATTAACGACCGTTGTTAAAAATTTTAATTGTTTTTCTAAAAATTTCGGGAAATGTTGATTGATTATAATGGCATCTGAACCTTTATTAACTTCCGCTAATAATTTTTCGGCAGAACTTTTGTCTAAATTTTGCTGAATTAAAAGAATATTATGCGGTAATATTTTGGTATTTTGTCCATAAAATGCGAAAGGAGATTTTTCAGATTTTGTAACTTCATTATTCAATAGCTGATTAATTTCGTGGTCGAAAACATACAAACCAAACGGACTTTTTTGATTAATATCAAAATTCTTCCGCCAATCGATTACTTCTTTTTTACTCAGCTCTAAAACGCCGAGTAAAACAGCGATTACAAGAAATAAAACAGCATATATTTTAAAAGTTTTACTCATTAAAATTTGGTGATTAGAAATTTTTCTTTGTAATATTCATAATCATTTTGGGAGATTGAAAACTCGCCGTACCAAACGTAATCAAAAATATAAGCCAGTTCTAAAAATTGGTTTTTTGAAGTTTCATCTTTTAATTCGGAAACATAATCTTGGTTGGTTTTTTCGGGCATCCAAATAATTTTATTTTTATCTGAAAGAGATTTTAAAACCGATAAAAAACGGTATCTAATTGCAGAACGAAAGTTTTTTTCAATTTCAAATTTTTGAATTAATTCTGGAAAATTTATCTCATGAATATTATCAATAATTTCACCAGAATTAGGCGCTAATTTTTTATTTTTCTTACCAAAAAAGAAATTACCGCTTTTAGAATTAAGATATTTAATTAAATAGTAAAGAAGAAAACCCAAAGCAATAACGCCTAAAATCCGCAAAATATTTAAGGTATATCGATTCGCAGTTAATGGATCTAAATCACCAAAAATTTTACTTAGAATTCTACTTACATTTCTCTTAATTCGTTCCCATAAAGATTCGTGAGGTTTTAGAATAGAATAATCAAAATCTTTTCCTTTGTATTTTCTTTGAAAATTATCCCTGAAATTTCTTGGGTAAACCGTGTTTTCGGTTTTATAATTTCTTTTTAAAAGAGAATCTGCAGGAAGCATTTCTTTTTTAGATTGGTGCAAAGTATCCAAAACTGTTTTCACATTCTCAGGTAAAGTACCTTCCTGCGCCGAAAAACTGGAATAAAAAATAAAAAAAGTAAAGAAAATAAATTTAAATTTCATTTACACCAATGCTTTCAATTTCTGTAAAATCTTCGTTTCTATGTAAATCTAATCGGCTGTCATAATAAATTAAACCGGCATTTATGTAATTGGCGTTCATCAAAACAAAAGAGCAAAGAATAGAAATAGCGTAAAAAACAAAAAATAAAATTCCCATTCCGCCATTAAAAAAATTCTTCATTGCTTCGGGCTCATTTTGTGTGGGAACGGTAAGAACTGAAACGCCCATTATAACCATCGGAATAAAAATTAAAACGCTGGAAACGGTTTGTACAATCATATACATTACCAGAGATGACGCCCAATATTTCCAAAAAGGTGATTTTATTCGTTTGTTTGAATAAGAAAATTGCGCTTTAAAACCATAACTTAAAGAAGCAAAAAATCCATTATTGGTATTAAAATAATGAAAAAGTGTAAGATTTACCACATTTGCTAAAGCTGGGAAAAGTAAAATTAATAGAAAAAATCCAATGATAATGAACATTAAGAAAAATGAAATGGTCATTAAAATCGCAGTCAATGGAAGCATAATTATAAACATTCCGACTACAAATTTTATAAATTTCCAAATGTGTTTTTTAAAATCTGCCAAAAGTTGATTGGATGTAATATTTGGATCTCCAGTTTCCGCAAGTCGCTTCATATAAAGCACGGGAAAAGTGTAAATTAAAAACACACAAGCCAAACCAAGCAGTAAAAACAACAAGCCAAAAACCACCATTACTCCTGAATTTTCTTGAAAATATTGTTCAAAATAATAAGATTGTCCTTCTACATTTCCGGAGAAAATTTGAGCAAAAATACTTTTATATCCTACAACATATAAAACCACTAAAAGCAAAAGCAAAGTGCCGTTTAGCGCCAAATAATTTTTAAAATAATTTTTGCCATAAATTTTAAAAAAATTAAAGGTATCACTTATCAGTAAACTGAAATCTCTCTTCTGGTAAAATTGCATTTTGGTAAAGTTTTTTATAACGAATTCTGGAATATATAAAATAATAATAAACAATAATTGAAAGCGTGCCGAAAATTATAATTAAATTTAAAAAAACGGGCATTTGCAAAGCATATCTAGTTATGAAACCTTCGATAAGTCCTGCTACAATTGTAAAGGGAACGGTAGAAAGAAAGATTTTAAAACTGTCTTTAAATCCAATTTTAAAGGAATTAAAACGGCTCAAAGTTTTGGGAAATAAAATGGAAGCGCCTAAAATTAAACCCGCCATAGTTTCAATTACCATACTGAAAATTTCGAAAACGCCGTGTAACCAAATTCCGCGAGCGCTATCTAAAAGTGCGCCTTGTGTTTGGAAGAAATATTGAAACGCACCGAGCATTACAGAATTTCGAAGAAGTGCATATAAACTTCCGACGCCGCCGAAAATTCCATAAATATACATTTTGGAACCGACCATTAAATTATTAAAAATAATTCCAAAAGCGGATCCCCAATTGGTTCCACTTCCATAAACGCCGACTGCATTTCCTTTTTTAATATTTTCAATCGTCATATTTACATAAGAATCTCCCAAAAGTAAACGTGGGAAATCTTTATCATAAAAGGAAGAAATAAATCCAATTGCTGTGAAAAGTATAAAAAAAACAAAGGCATAAAACATATACCTTCTGTATTGATAGACAAGTAGCGGAACTTCAGTTTTAAAAAAGTGTAAAAACCGGTTTTTCTCGATGCGCCTCGTTTTGTAGATTTGCTGAAAAATTTGCGAAGAAAGATGGTTTAAATAAATTAAAACTTTACTTTTAGGATAATAAGTTTGCGCAAAAGAAAGATCATTTACAAGATTGATATAAACTGAAGAAAGATCATCGGGATTTTTTTTAATTTTTCCACTGATGATTTGCTCAATTCCCAACCATTTTTCTTTATTTTGTTTGATAAACGCAACCTCTCTCATATCTTCTGCTAAAATATAAAATATGTCGCAAATTGCAATCAACACTTCTCAAAATGTTAATATTAATTTCACAACAGCAAGCGTGGGTGAAAGAATTTTAGCATTTTTTGTAGATATGGCAATCAAAATTGCTTATACTTTAGTAATTTTTTATTTATTTTTTAAACTCTTACATCTCGATGCTTTTCTTTCTGGTTTAGATGAATGGTCAAAAGGAACCATCATTATTCTTCTACTTTTTCCGACAATTATTTATACTTTGGTTTTAGAAAGTTTAATGGAAGGTCAAACTTTTGGAAAAAAATTATTGAAAATAAGAGTGGTGAAAATCGACGGTTATCAAGCGGGTTTTAGCGATTATTTAATGCGTTGGTTTTTCCGTTTAATTGACGTTTTCACCAATTCTGGCGTGATTGCATTAATTACAATTATAGTTTCTAAAAACAACCAAAGGTTGGGAGATATGGTTGCAGGAACTGCGGTGATTACTTTAAAAAATAAAGTGAATATTTCACACACGATTTTAGAAAATTTGAAAGAAGATTATATTCCAACTTTTCCAACAGTTGTTTCTTTAAATGATAATGATATTAGAATTATTAAAGAAAATTTCCAGAAAGCTATGAAAATTGATGACCGACAACTGATGACGAAACTCTCCAATAAAATTAAAGATATTTTAAAATTACAAATCGATCCGCGAGATTTTACTGAACGACAGTTTATACAAACGATAATTAAAGATTATAATTTTTATACAGGAAAAGAGGTTTAAAGCGATTTTAGGTTTTAGGTTTTAGGAAATTAGTAATTGGTAATTGATAATAAATAATAAAAATTCCGTTCAAAATTTTGAACGGATTTTTTTAGTTTATTTTTCGAAAATCTCAAATCTCAAATTTCAGTTCTCAAATCTCTTTTAAGAATTCTCCAAAATATAAGAAAACATCAACGGCGCACAAATCGTGGCGTCACTTTCTACAATATATTTTGGTGTGTGAATATCTAATTTTCCCCAAGTGATTTTCTCGTTAGGAACTGCTCCAGAATAAGAACCGTAAGAAGTTGTAGAATCAGAAATCTGACAGAAATAAGACCAAAAAGGAATATCCGTCATTTCCATATCTTGGTATAACATTGGAACCACGCAAATTGGGAAATCTCCCGCAATTCCACCACCAACTTGGAAAAAACCAACACCTTTTCCGCCAGAATTTTTTGGATACCAATCTGCTAAATACATCATATATTCAATTCCAGATTTCATTGTGGAAGGTTTCAATTCACCTTTGATACAATAACTGGAAAAAATATTTCCCATCGTAGAATCTTCCCAACCTGGAACTACAATTGGCAGATTTTTTTCCGCCGCAGCAAGCATCCAAGAATTCTCTTTTGGGATTTCATAATATTGTTCTAAAACGCCGGATAAAAGCATTTGGTACATATATTCGTGTGGGAAAAAACGATCTCCTTTCGCTTCTGCATCTTTCCAAATTTCAACAATATGTTTTTGCAAACGTCGGAACGCTTCCTCTTCCGGAATACAAGTATCTGTAACTCTGTTTAAACCTTTTTCTAATAAATTCCATTCATCTTGCGCCGTCAAATCCCTGTAATGTGGCACTCTCTCGTAATGCGAATGCGCCACCAAATTCATTAAATCTTCTTCTAAATTTGCGCCAGTGCAAGAAATAATATCCACTTTATCTTGACGAATCATTTCCGCTAAAATTTTTCCTATCTCTGCAGTGGACATTGCGCCCGCTAAAGTAATCATCATTTTTCCGCCATCTTTAAGATGCGCCACATAACCTTTTGAAGCGTCTACCAAAGCCGCAGAGTTGAAATGCAGATAATATTTTTCTATAAATTCCGTAATCGGTTTGCTCATTTTTTTAAATTTTAACAAAGATAATATTTTAAAATTTTGGGAGCAAGACGGTTTTCGCTTCTTTGAAATATTATACACGCCTCCGTTACAATCTGTCATTGCGAGGAACGAAGCAATCTGTCGAACTTTCACGCACGCAATAACAGGATTTCCTCTGCAATCGGGGCTAGAATTTTGGGTTGTTTTTCTTTCGACGGGAAGAATTGGTTTTCGTATTTTAAAGTTTAGGTTAGAAAAAGCCTATATTTTTAATGATAATTATTTTTTATATTTACTATATGTAAAGTATGACGACAGTCAAACATAGCTAACTAAAATTGGCTAAATATGTATAAGTTATCTGCAAGCAAAATGAGCGTCAAAAAAATAAAATTTGAATTTAAAAAAAGAATCTTCAATAACAGATTCAGTATTCCTTTATTCATCTCAATTATTGGTCTTCCAATAATATTATTCAGAAACGGAGTTTTTGATTTAACTAATCTTCCAATCTTTTTTGTGATATTGGGAAATGTTATTTATTTCTCACTTACAAATGTTTATACTATCAAAATTTTTGAAAATACTACAGAATTTAAAAATGTATTTGGCAAAACTAAAATAATCCCAAACAATAAAATCACATATTCAGAAACCTACTTTGCGGGAAAAGATACGATGAATAATAAATTTCAAACGCTGAAACTTGAAATTAAATTTCTTAGTAAAAGAGTGACATTATTTAAAAACGAAGAAGAAAATTACGATTCTTTTATTAAATATTGTAAAAAAAATTACTCAAGATTTCCCGATAAAACAATAAATTATTGGAATTACTTTATTCCTACATTAATATTTAGTTTTGGAATTTATTTTTTTATTTTTACTCGAAATTCATTTATAAAACAAAGTGAAGATAACCTAACGCAAATTCAGAAATATGGATATGTGAAAATTGTAGGAACTTTTAAGGATTATGAAACGATTGGTAGAAATATTAATGAAGTTTGGTTTCATTTGTATGAATATCCAAAATTTGATTTTTCGCCAATTGATTTTTCAAAAAACAAGTCTAAATATTATAATTTAAAGAAAAATGGAGAAAAAACTATAATTTACATTTCACCTAATGAGTACAAAAAGAAAATTATACAAAATATTCCACTAAAATTTTATGATAAATTTTTTCAGTATAACGAAATTACTGCATATAAAGTTGAATAGTAATTGACCCGATGGCGCGGATTTATAATCTGTGACAAAATTAAGAAATGATAAGCATAAAACATTTCAAAAAAATTTCTCCAAAGAAAACAAAACAAAAAATTACTAATTTTACTTTAAAACAAATTATAGTCACGGATTATAAATCCGCGCCATCGGGTAGAATTTCGAGTAGTTTTTCTTTTGAAGGGAAGAAAGTTTCGATAAAAAATTATTTCTCTCTTTACGGTTTTCCGTAATTTTCATTAAAACTATTTTGTTATATTTGATTTATTAATAAAGGATGGCATTAGTCAGACCAAGCCACCCAAAAATGGTTGTATAGGTCTGATTTTGTCAGACATATATACAAGTTGGAGAAAAATCGCCCTTTGGGACGATTTTTCTCCAACGTCCGGCCCGGTTGCGCCGACCGTCGGGAAACCATCGTTGCTTTCGCACGACGTTTTCCCAACAGTCGCCTTTGACGCATTCCGAAAAAGAAGTCTCCAACTTCCCTTTCAGAACGACGACAAAGCCGAGCCGGACGTTATACGACAGCGTAAAAATACCACACCAAAGAAAAAGTAGAAAAATGAATACAGATTTATCAGATTTAGAAAAACTTAATGAGTTAAAAGAAAAAGGAATTTTAACAATTGAAGAATTTGAAAATAAAAAAAAACAAATATTAGATTCATCTTCTACTGGACAAAAATATCAAAATCAAATTCAAAATATTAAAGATGTTCCTGCAAAGAAAAAAAGTGGTTGTTTAAAAATATTTTTAATAATAGCAGGTCTATTATTCTTTATTGGTGTAATCGGCGCCATTATTTCACCTAAAACAGAAAAAATAAATACAGAAAGTACTAATGAAGATTTCTTACTATCAGAAAAGGTAAAAACACAAGAACAGAAAATCGATTCAGCTAAACTACAAAACAAAAAATTTAACGAATTAAGTGTAGTTGAACAAGTTTCGAAGCTAGAAAAAGAACTTGAAAATAAAAATTTAACCAAAATTCAAAAGGAGGAAATTAATATCGAAATTAAGAATATCAAAGAATTAGAGTTCGCAAAAAAAAATATTTCTGCTTGGGATGGATCCAATCCAAAACTGGAAAGAACTATAAAAAAAGCAATGAATGATCCAGATAGTTATGAACACGTTTCAACTACTTTTGCGTATAAAAAAAATGAAGTAATTGCGACCATGATATATCGTGGAAAAAATTCCTTTGGCGCAAAAGTTTTAGGTAAGGCGACTGGAACATTTGACTATGATGGTAATCTTTTAGAAGTGAAAGATAATTAACTGAAAACACCGCTGCCGCACGATTGCATCGTGTGGTCAAAATAATTCAACAAAATACTTTTATTTAATTATTTTCTAATTTTTAAGAATGACCACACGAAAGGATTCGTACGGTAGCGAGGGAACGACGACAAAGCCGAGCCGGACGTTATTAAAGTTAAATTCTAAATTTGAATATGAATCCCCTTTTCAAAGAACAAGTTTTTGAAATCATAAAATTAATCCCAAAAGGAAGAGTGACTTCTTACGGTGCGATTGCAAAAGCGGTAGGTTTACCAAATTATTCTCGACATGTGGGAAATGCTTTGCGAAATTATGAGGAAAATTTTCCGGCGCATCGGGTTTGTAATTCTTCGGGTTTTATCACCGCAAGTTGTTTGGAAAAATTTATTAAAAAATTATCCGAAGAAGGCGTAGAAGTTAAAGGCAATAAAATTCAGAATTTTAGAAAAATCTTTTGGAATCCTTTGGAAGAATTGTGATTAAATTCAAACTTTCAAGGTTTTCACCAAGCAAAAAACTTTGACTAAGTACAATCACATTTCGGAAAACTTTGGCAAAGTGGAATACAGAAAGTTTTTGATAAAAAAACAGATTCTTCACTTCGCTTTGCGCCCTTCTGAAATGGTAGATTCGTCGTAGTCAATGACAAAAAACTTTGCCAAAGTACAATCACATTTCGGAAAACTTTGGCAAAGTGGAATACAGAAAGTTTTTGATAAAAAAACAGATCTTCACTTCGCTTTGCTACCTTCTGAAATGGTAGATTCGTCGTAACCAATGACAAAAAACTTTGCCAAAGTACAATCACATTTCGGAAAACTTTAGCAAAGTAAAACCTAGGAGATTTTAATCTCCGCGGAAATTTCGATTGACTTTTTTCTCCGATAGTTTTTTCTTATCGTTTAAGCGTTTTTGGATTTTTGCTTTTGAAGGTTTTGTTTTCAGTCTTTTTTTGGGAATAACTAAAGCCGAATTCACTAAATCCAAAATTTTCTCTGTGGCTAGTTTTTTATTTTGAAATTGCGTTCGTGTTTCCGAAACTGTGAGTTGTAAAATGCCTTCAGAATTGATTCTATTGATTAATTTGTCATAAATTCTAGATTTTTGAAAGCCAGAAAAAAATTGACTTTCTCCGCCTTTCCACATTACGGTGACTGCGGTTTCTACTTTATTCACGTTTTGTCCGCCCGCACCGCTACTGCGGGAAGTTTTGTAAAATAATTCTGTGGAAAAATCAATCATTATTTTCGATTGTTTTTTTAATTTCAAATCTCAAAATTTTTCCAGTTTCTGAGCGTGGAAATTCTTTTAAAAATACAACTTCTTTCGGTTTGTGATTTTTGCTCGGGAAATTTATCTCTTTTAATTTTTCTAAAATCTGATTTTGCTTTTCTCCTTCAATTACTAAAACCAATTTTTCTCCTAAAATCTCATCTTTAATTCCAACAAAAATAAGTTCATTAGGAATAGATTTTTTAACTAATTTTTCTAAAACTTCAGGTGAAATTTTTAAACCTCCAGAATTAATAATAAAATCTGCACGACCAATAAATTTAAACTGATTTTCATTTTTTATTTCTACAATATCGTTGGTTTTTAAAACTTCAGAATTTAACATTGGTGCGAAAATTTGCAAACAATTTCTTTCATCTTTTGAAATTTCAATATTATTAAAACGTGAGATTGCTTCGTTTCTCGCAATGACAGTGAAATAATTTTCGTTAATTGGAAAAATTTCCTTTAAAGCAATGTGAGAAAGCGTTTCGCTCATTCCATAGGTTTCGTAGATTTGAGATTTAGTTCCGCTCAGTTCGGCTTCGCCTCGTGTGAGATTTGAGATTTGAGATATTTTAAATTTTAAATGCTCTGAAACTTTTGCACCACCGATAATTAATTTTTTGATAAGATGAATTTTATCTAAAGAATTTTCAACTTGCAAAGGCGTCATTGCACAAAAATCAATTTTTTTTGAGAAATTTTTTAGTGGTTTTAAAGAAGAATTTTCTACATAAATTTTCAATTTTCTTTCAATGGCTCTTACAATCATCATTTTCCCAGAAATATATTCAATTGGCAAACAAAGTAAAGCAGAATTTCCTTCTTTTAAATTTAAAAAATCACAAGTCATTTTTGCAGAAATGCACATTTTCTCTCTCTCAACTTGAATGATTTTGGGCATTCCTGTAGAACCGGAAGTTTTTACTGAAACATATTTTTCTTCCGAAAACCAAAGTTTTATAAAATTGACAACTTCGCACTCAAACTCATTTTTGGGAGACAGTTTATCAAGATTAAAATTTTGAAAATCGATTTGCATAAAATCTTACATTCTATTTACAACGCCAATTCCAAGTAAGAACAAACATTTTTTGATGGTTTTTGCCGTAATTGATGATAGTTTTAACTTAAATTGTTTCTCATTTTCATCTTCCAGATTCATAATATTATTGTTCTGATAAAATGAATTATAGGTTTTTACCAATTCATAAACATAATTTGCAACTTGCGCCGGACTTAAAGTTTCCGCAGCTTTTGCAACCGTTTCTTTATAATTTGAAAGTTGAAGTATGAGTTCCTTTTCAAAAGAGTTAATTTCAATATCAGGACTTATTTGTTGATTTTCATTATACTTTGCTTTGCTTAAAAGCGATTGAATTCTAGCAAAAGTATATTGAATAAATGGACCTGTATTTCCTTGAAAATCGATACTTTCTACCGGATTGAAAAGCATTTTCTTTTTGGGATCAATTTTTAACATAAAATATTTCAATGCACCTAAACCAACCGTTTTGTAAGAATTTTCTTTTTCTTCTGGAGATAAATTTTCTAGTTTACCTAATTCTTGTGCTTTAGATTTGGCGGTTTCAACCATTTCATGCATTAAATCATCCGCATCAACAACAGTTCCTTCGCGGGATTTCATTTTACCTTCTGGTAATTCTACCATTCCATAAGATAAATGATAGAGATGATTTGCCCAAGAATAGCCTAATTTTTTTAAAATTAAAAATAGAACTTGGAAATGATAATCTTGCTCATTCCCCACTGTGTAAATTAATTTTGAAATATTATTTTCTTTAAATCTTTGAACTGCGGTTCCTAAATCTTGCGTCATATAAACGGAAGTTCCATCAGAGCGCAAAAGTAATTTTTCACCTAAACCTTCATCAGAAAGATCGCACCAAATAGAACCATCTTCTTTTTTATAAAAAATATTTTTGTTTAAACCTTCTTGAATAATGTCTTTCCCTAAAATATAGGTTTTACTTTCATATTGAACCTGATCAAAATTGACACCTAAATTTTTATAAGTTTCTTCAAATCCTTTGTAAACCCAAGAGTTCATTTTCTCCCATAATTCTCGAACTTTTAAATCATTTTTCTCCCATTTTAAAAGCATTTCTTGAGCTTCTAAAATTAATGGTGCTTGTTTTTTCGCAGATTCTTCATCTAATCCTTTTGCGACTAATTCTGCAATTTGTTTTTTATATTCTTGATCAAATTTTACATAAAAATTACCAACTAATTTATCTCCTTTTAAATTTTCAGATTCTGGTGTTTCCTCTTGACCAAATTTCTCCCAAGCCAACATTGATTTACAAATATGAATTCCTCGGTCATTAATTACTTGCGTTTTGATAACATTATATCCATTTTCACTTAAAATATTTGCTATAGAGAAGCCAAGCAAATTATTTCTAATATGTCCTAAATGGAGTGGTTTGTTCGTATTTGGAGAAGAATATTCAACCATTACATTTTCAGACCTATTATTAATAGTATCCAATTCTGAATCAATAAAATTTAATTGATTCAAGAAATAGCTTTCTTTAATATTTACATTTAGAAAACCTTTTACAACAGTGAAGTTTTCAACAAAATCTGTTTTAATCAAAAGTTCATTTCCTAAAAGAAGTCCCACTTCTTCTGGTTTTTTCTTGGCAATTTTTACTAATGGGAAAATAACAATAGTATAATCTCCTTCAAAAGTGGTTTTATTGTCTTGAACTTCAAGTTTTATATCTTTTACTTGAAAAAGAGAAATTATTATTTCTTCAATACATTTTTGAAGTTGTTCTTTAATATTCATAGTTTAAAATTTCGCTGTACAAAGATAAGGAAATAAAAAAACCGCCCGAAGGCGGTTTAAAAAAAATTTAAATATAACTGAGTTTAAAATTTATCCCAGAATAATTTATTTTCAGGTTTGTCACCTCCAATCTTAGCTGCAGCAGCTTTAACATTTGCCGCGTTTAAAACATATTCTTGATCAGAATAAGGCATTCTTACTGGAACACCAGCTGTTTTAGAGTTAGTTGGATTAACAAAAACTGGGAAATCTAGTCTTCTAGAGAAATTCCATTCAGCAAAAGAACTATTATGTAGAGCAATATAAGCTTCTTCACCAATCGATTTTTTCCAATTTGCTGCGTCATAAGGATGAACTAATAAATAAGTAGCAGCATCTGTACTAGAAACACCATGCTCAGTCATTGAGTTGGTAACTGCTTTTGCGTACCAAGATGCAGCAGTTCCACCTCCTACATTATAATTTCGGGCAGCTGCTTCTGTAATCATAAACAAAACTTCTGTATAGCTTAAAAGACTAGCTGCTGCCTTTGGTTGTAACCAAGTTTCATAATTATAGTGTGTATAATTTGGAAATGGATTTAAGCTACCAAATTTACCTCCCACATAATAATCAAATGTTAAAACATCTTTTACTGCAACTGTTCCTACGTTATCTACAGTAATCGTTTTTCCATTTATGGAACTAACTTTTCCAATTAAAGTAGCTTTTTCTGTCGTACCCTTTTGAGTATCAGTAGGCTGATAATTATAAACTTTTGATCCAACATGTACTGGGATAATCCCATTTGCATCGGGAGTAGTTACTAACGCATCAGTTAATGTAATACTTGTAGTTGTAGATGGCGTTACTGGTGGTGTAATTGAAGCTACCTCATTTGGAGTAATATTTTCGATGAAATAATTAGTGCGTCTAGGATCCATTTTAGCATTCATCATATCTACAACTAATGTGGTTGGTACAAAATCTTTTCTTCCTGATGCTATAAAATCATCAAAGAAAGGATTAGAAAATGTTCCGCCTGGAAATGCTAATGAATATGAATCTACAATTGAAGTCATAACACCACTTGCAATTGCACTTTCTGCGGCAGATTTTGAAGTTGCTGGATCTACATCTGCTAAATTAAGCGCAAGTCTTAATTTAATAGAGTTAGCCACTTTTTTCCATTTCGTCATATCTCCGCCATAAACCAAATCTTCAGCATAACCTGATCCTGCTGTAATAGTAGGAATTACAGCATTAATTCTTTTGAATAAATCTGTGTAAATGGCTTTAGCATCATCATAAGCAGGTGCAAACTGACCTTGATCAGCTTGTAAAGCTTGAGAATAAGGAACATCTCCAAATGTATCTACTATATTTTCCCAAGCGCTAATTTCAGCAATTTCTATAGAAGCTAATTTATTGGCATCGGCTCCTTCGGTTGCTAAATTCTTTCTAGCTTGTTCATAATTATTCAAAACGCCATTATACATTCTATTAAATGTATTACGTGGTTGATTTCTAGTAACTATGTCATAGTTAGTTTCATCAGTATATGTAGTTTCAGCCCACATTTGGGTAAAATACACATAGTTATTATTATTTACATTTCCCGTGTAAGTATAATAAAATTGCTGTTGTTGACCTTTAGCAAATAAATTACCAGATGGCAACGAGGTTGGGTGTTTCGGATCATTGTTCAGCCCTGTAAGATCACTTGTACAAGAAGACAAGGTCATAGCTGCGACTACCGTTCCCAATAATATTTTTGATATATTTTTCATTTTTTAAAAAAATTATTTATTAAAATTTAACGGTTACATTAACTCCAAAATCTCTTGTAGTTGGAAGTGAACCAATACTTAAACCATAAGTTCTGATACCACCACCTACTACTGCTTCTGGATCTGCATAAGGTAAATTTTTGTGAATTATCCACAAGTTTCTACCTACTAAAGATATTTTAGCATCTGTAAGGAAAGTACCTGCAAGAAGAGATTTCGGCAAAGTCCAACCAATGCTTGCTTCTCTTAATTTTACAAATGAACCATCATATACAAATCTTGCAGCAGGCATTCTATAATAACCATCTAAAGATCCAAAACCAGAAGGGTTTGCTGTTACCGTTTGGTTAACTTGCCCGTTTGGATTTACACCCGGCCAAACAATACCATTTTCTCTCACGCCGTTGGCTGCAGTTTCAGGATATAAACCAGTAGCTAAACCATAATACATATCGGTAGAGAAAATATCACCTCCATGTCTTACATCAATTAGGAAAGATAATGAAAAGCCTTTGTAATTAAAGCTATTTCTAACACCTCCTACCCAATCTGGTGTAGTGTTACCAATTACGTGCTTATCAGCTGATTTTAAATATCTTCCTGTAGTTGCACTAATTACTGGTTGCCCATTAATGTATTGATAATCTTGTCCAATTAATGCACCCCAAGCTTCACCTTCGGTAGCATTAAGAGAAACACCTCCTTGGAAAGAATTTAATAAATAATTAGATACATCAGAAACTCCATTGTGTAATAATGTAATAACTTTATTCTCATTTTTAGACCAGTTGGCATTTATTTCCCAAGTGAAATTTTGGGATTTAATTGGGATTAAACCTAACTGAACCTCAATACCTCTATTCTCAATTTCCCCTGCGTTAACAGAAGCAGCAGTTAAACCACTACCAACAGAAATTGGAAGACTTGGGATAATTTGGTTAGTTGTATTAGTTTTATAAGCAGCGACATCTAAAGTAACTCTATCTCTTAAGATTCTAACTTCAGTACCTACTTCAATCTCTTTTGATCTTTGTGGTTGCAAATCAGCATTTGGCAAGCTAGTTTGGTTACCAAATAAACCTACATTACCGAAAAGACCGGCAGAAGCATATTGGTTAGCTGTTAAATAAGCACTTGCAGTTCCACCTACTTCTGCGTAGTTGGCTCTAACTTTCCAGAAGCTTAACCAAGAAGGTTTAATTAATTCTGATAAGATTAATGAACCTGTTACAGAAGGATAACCGTAAACGTTATTTCCTTTTGGTAAAGTTGAACTTCTATCAACTCTATAAGTTCCATCTAAATAAAAGATTTTGTAAAAATCAAATGAAGCTGTTGCAAATAATGAGTTAGACTCCGTTGTTTGCTCACTTTCAGATGGTGCTAAAGTTGCACCTTTAGAGTTTCCTAAAGCGTATAAACCTGGAACTACTAAACCACCTTCAGTAGAGTTATAAATAGAATTGTAATAGTTTCTTCTAACATTACCTCCTAAAACTCCACTTACGTTAATTTTATCAGTAATATCAAACTTATAGTTTGCTAATAAATCGTAATTAATTTCATTTTGCTCAATATTAGTTCTTGCATAACCAGAACTTGTTCCATTTCCTGATTGACCAAAAGACTGTGCAATTGAACCTACCGCTAATCTGTTTTCTGCATATAAATAGGAGTTATCCAAAGACACTTTACCCATTAAAGAGAAATTTTTAGAAATATCATAAGTAACGGAAGCATAACTAAATGATCTTGTTCTTCTATCAGTAGTTTGATTTTCTAAAGCTTGGAAGTAAGGGTTATTCCAGAAAATAGCTGTTCCATCTGCGGCACTGTTTCTATTCCATGAAATATTTTGGTGACCACTTTGCTCATAAGCTCTTTTTTGTTGCAATACATCAACGTTTACTTGCCACCATTCTCTGAAACCGGTCAAGAAATTGTCAGAATAGTTTGTAGTTGCTCTACCTTTAGTATTTTGAAGTGTTAAAGTTGAAAAAACAGAAGCATGTAATTTGTCTGTTAAATCATAATTAATTTTAGTAGAGAAAGTATTTTTATTAATTTTAGAACCAGGCATTAAACCGTTTTGTTGTAAATTATCAAAACTAAGACTAATATTTTTTCCTTTAGTTCCTTTATCTAATGAAATACTATTTGAGAAAGAAAATGGAGTATCAAAAAATTTGATTGGACCATTTTTCGCAGCTACCCAAGGAGTTGCTTTTTTATAATTGGGAGATGTTGGGTCAAAATAATCCCATGCATAAACCTGTAAATTTGGATCAAATTTTGGTCCCCAAGAAGCATCTTCCGGAAAATTCACATAGTATAAACCTCCAGGACCTGTTCCCGTATAGAAATCATTTGCTAGATTACCTGTTGATCCACCATAACCACCACCATATTGATTTTGGTATTCTGGGAAAGTAGATTTATCAATTTGGCCACCTTGTACTGAACTTGACAAAGTTACACCCCAAGAACCATCTTCTTTACCTCTACCATTTTTAGTAGTAATAACGATTACACCATTTAAACCTCTTTCACCATAAAGAGCAGATGCAGCTGCACCTTTCAATACGTTAATAGAAGCAATGTCGTCCTGATTAATATCAGACAATGCATTACCATAATCCACATTAGAAGCTGTACTATAAGTACTTGAATTATTAACAGGAGACCCATCAATTACGATTAGTGGATTACCTCCTTGTAAACTTTTAACACCTCTAATTAATAAATTAGCAGAACCAGCAAAGTTATTTGTGGTGTTTACTTGTAAACCTGCAATTTTACCAGATAACTGGGATGCAATGTTACCTGTATTTGTTGTCCCATCAGAAAGCACATCTGCTTTTATTTCCTGAGAGGCGTAACCTAGAGATTTTTTTTCTCTTTTAATACCCAAAGCTGTCACTACAACGCCTTCGATATCTTGGGTTTTAACTGTGTCATTTTTTTGTTGTGCATTTGCTACTACAAATGTTGAACTCAAAACCACGGCTAAAACGCTTGTTGTTAGTTTCTTCATATCAAATTAAATTTTTCATTGTCACAAATTTGCAAAACTTTTACAAGATGACCAAATATTTTGTTAAATAATTCTTAATAAATTTGCCAGATTATCTATCTAATAATTTAGAGTATTAAAAACTTAAGCTTTTTATGGAATTATTAAAAAATCACACCAATAACTATTTAGAAGCCGGTTGTGATGAAGTGGGACGCGGTTGCTTATGTGGTCCTGTTGTTGCAGCCGCAGTTATTTTAAACAAAAATTTTAAACAAAATTCTGTTAATGATTCAAAATTATTAACATTTAAAAAAAGATTAGAACTAGATGATTATATAAAGAATAATAGTTTAGACTTTGCAATTGCAGAGATTTCATCTACAATTATTGATGAAGAAAACATTTTAAATGCAAGTATTTCGGCAATGCATAAAGCGCTAAATAATTTAAAACAAAAACCAGAATTCATCATTGTAGATGGAAACAAATTTAGATCTTATCAAAATATTCCGCACGAGTGTATTATAAAGGGTGATCAAAAATATCTCAGTATTGCAGCGGCATCTATTTTAGCGAAAAATTACAGAGATCAATTAATGATAAATCTACATGAAGAATTCCCACAATATGGCTGGAATAAAAACATGGGATACGCAACCAAATTTCACAGAGAAGCATTAATAAAATTTGGACCAACTATTCATCATCGGAAATCTTTTCGGCTTATTTTTGATTAAAAAAAAAGAAAATTAAGCGATAGATATAATTCGTCTTTTCTTATCTTCGTAGCTTTAAAAAATAAAAATTGACCGCCAAAGAGCAAGAATTTTCCCAATTAATTAATGAAAATCAAGGTTTGATTATCAAAGTTTCTCGGCTCTATACAAATACTTTGGAGGACGAGGAAGATTTATTTCAGGAAATTGTGTTACAATTATGGAGAAGTTACGACACATTTAAAGGTCAATCTAAAATTTCTACTTGGATGTATCGAGTGGCTCTAAACACGGCGATTACAATTTTCAGAAAAAAGAAAAAATCACCAGAAACAGACGAATTGCAAGATTTCCATCAAAAAAATATTTTAGAAGATGATAATGAAAAACAATTGCAAATCTCTGCTTTGTATAGAAATATAAAATTATTACCAAAAATAGAACGTGCGATTGTAACTATGTATTTAGATGATTTACCTTACCGCGACATTGCAGAAAATCTCGGAATTTCTGAAGTGAATGCTCGTGTAAAAATGAATCGTCTAAAAAAAGTTTTAAAAGAATTAATGGAAAAAAATGTCTGATTTTAACTTAGATAATTTTAAGAAAACTTGGCAAGAACAAGAAGTTCAACCAAAATATCAGCAAACTGAAATCGCTCAAATGTTGCATAAAAACTCACGCAATTATGTGAAATATATTTTTTGGATTTCTCTTGCAGAATTTTTTGTCTTCTTTAGTCTAGGTATTTTATATATTTTTCGTTCAGAAAGCGACCACAGTTTTTTTAATATTTTAAAAAAATTAGGAGTAAATGAAACGCCGCAGTTACAACAAAGTTTTGAACAACTTTATTTCAGTTTAAAAATTGTGAGTTTATTAATTACTGCTTTTTTTGTGGTGCAATTTTATCTCAATTATAAGAAGATAAAAGTTCAAGATAATCTGAAACTTTTTATACTACAAATTGTGAAATTTCGGAAAACTGTAAATGCCTTTATTATTACTAATATTTTTCTACTTATACTTTTCACAGTAATTTTAACGGCCTATATTTTTCGAATTTTTTCTGAACAAAACATTTCATTAACGCATCCTACGTTAATTGGTTTTATTGTTGGTTTGAGTATAACAACTTTGTTTAGCGTAGGTTTAATTTGGCTTTATTACAAAATTGTATATGGAATAATTATGAAAAAGCTAAGTAAAAACTTAACTGAATTACGGAAAATTGAAGAAGAATAAGTTTAAAAACTTTTATCTTCTTAATTTTAAAGTTCCTTTCTCAATCGCGCTACAGGAATACTCAATTGTTCCCGGTACTTCGCAATCGTTCTTCGTGCAATATTATAGCCTTTTTCTTTTAATAATTTCACCAAAGCATCGTCTGTATGCGGTTTCCTTTTATTTTCTTTATCAATAATGTCCATCAAATGGGTTTTTATTTCTTTCGTAGAAACTTCTTCACCATCATCATTAGTTAAACTATCTGAAAATAAACTTTTTAAATATAAAATTCCGTTTGGTGTGTCTGCATATTTACTTTTTACAACCCTTGAAATTGTAGAAATATCAAAACCTGTAATATCTGCAACATCTTTTAAAATCATTGGTTTTAAAGATTTATCATCTCCCGTTAAAAAATAATCTTTTTGAAGACTGATAATTGCATTAATGGTTTGTAACAAAGTATTTTGCCGTTGGTTTATTGCATCGATATACCATTTTGCGGCATCTAATTTTTGCTTAATGAAAAGAGCGGCTTGCTTATGTTCTTTAGAATTTTTGTCATGAGAATAAGTATTCAAAATATCTTTATACTCACTAGAAACTCTTAAACTAGGTGCATTTTTACTATTTAAAGTTGCAATAACTTCTGCGCCTTTTTTCCCTTTTTCATTTATTTGAATTAAAAAATCAGGGATAATTTCTTGGTTAATTGTAACGGTTTGTGTGTCGTAATTCCCTCCAACTCTCGGCGAAAGCTTTCCAATTTCTTCTAAAGCTGCTTTTAGATCCTCTTCTGTAATCCCAAATTTCTGAATAATTTTTTGGTAATGTTTATTAGTTAAAGCATCAAACTGAGTTTGCAAAATATTGGCAGCTAAAGATATCGTCTTATCCTCTGTCACGCGTTTTTCAATTTGTAAGAGCAAACATTCTCTCAAATCTCTCGCTCCAACTCCAGGTGGATCTAATTTTTGAACGTAATTTTCTAAAATTTCAGTTACTTTTTCTGTCGTAGTATAAAGTCCACGTGAAAAAGCCAAATCATCTACAATTGCTTTTATTTCTCGGCGCAAATATCCATCATTATCAAGATTTCCTATGAGATATTCTGCAATATTTAAATCTTCATCATCAATGGCGCTCAATCGAATTTGTTCTAAAAGATAATCATAAAGTGATTGTCCTTCGGTTAAAAGTGCTTGACTATCAAATTCTTCATCATCGGCAGAATAATTATTTGAACTGGTTTTATAGGCAGGTTCATCATCAAAAATATATTCATCTACATCAAAATCGGTATCTATACTTTCATTTCCTTCATCGCTAAAATCTTCTTTTTCTTTAAAATCTTCTTCTTTGTTTTCATCTTTCACTTTTTCCAAAGCAGGATTTTCTTCCAGTTCACGTTCTAATTCTTCTTCAAATTCCATCGTATGAAGCTGAATAAGTTTCATCAACTGTATTTGTTGAGGCGCTAATTTCTGCCCCATTTTTAATTGAAAATTTTGTTTTAACATATTTTAGTTTTCACTTTTAAAGTGATTTAGTTTAAATGTAAATTATCTAAAACTCCGCATTTTTGGGCGTTCTTGGGAAAGGAATTACGTCGCGAATGTTTGTCATTCCCGTTACAAAAAGCACCAATCTTTCTAATCCCAAACCGAAACCAGAATGTGGAACAGAACCAAATTTCCGCGTATCTAAATACCACCAAAGTTCTTTTTCATCCACATGCATTTCTTGCATCCTATTTTTTAAATAATCAAAACGCTCTTCTCTTTGAGAACCTCCGATAATTTCGCCAATTCCTGGAAATAAAACGTCCATTGCTGCAACCGTTTTTCCATCGTCATTTTGACGCATATAAAATGCTTTGATGTCTTTCGGATAATCAAATAAAACCACAGGACTTTCAAAATGCTTTTCGACTAAAAAACGCTCGTGTTCCGATTGTAAATCTGTTCCCCAAGATTCAACCGGAAACTGAAATTTTCCTTTTTTATTCTCTTTAGAATTCATTAAAATCTCAATGGCTTCTGTATAACTCACTCGTTTAAAACGTTTTGAAAGAACGTTTTCTAATTTTTCTATTAAACCTTCTTTTGCTCTATCTTTTTCAGGTTTTTGTTTTTGCTCTTCGGCAAAACGTTTATCAAGAAATTCTAAATCATCTTTACAATTATCTAAAACATACTGAATCACATATTTTAAAAAATCTTCCGCCAAATCTATATTATCTTCTAAAACATTGAATGCAACTTCTGGTTCTACCATCCAAAATTCGGCTAAATGTCTTGTAGTGTTAGAATTTTCTGCTCTAAAAGTCGGGCCAAAAGTATAAACTCTTCCCAATCCCATCGCCGCAGTTTCTGCTTCAAGTTGACCAGAAACTGTTAAATTTGTTTTTCTTCCAAAAAAATCTTGCTCAAAATCTATTTCTCCTTCTTCGGTCTTTGGCAAATTATTTAAATCAAAATTACTCACGCCAAACATTTCGCCTGCGCCTTCTGCATCTGCTCCAGTTATTACCGGAGTATTTAAATAAAAAAATTGATGCTGATTAAAATATTGATGAATCGCAAAACTCACCGAATGGCGAATTCTAAAAATGCTCCCGAAAAGATTGGTTCTAAAACGCAAATGTGCTTGTTCACGAAGTTTCTCCAAGCTATGTTTCTTCGGTTGTAGAATCGTGGTTTGCATTTCTTCGAAAAAATTATCACCAAGAATTTCAATTTTTTTTGCTAAAATTTCAATGCTTTGTCCAGCTCCTTGACTTTCTACCAATTCGCCCGTTACTTTCAAAGAAGTTGCGGTGTGAATATTTTTAATTAAATCTTCACTGAAATCCTCAAAATTGACAACTATTTGTAAATTATTAATTGTTGATCCATCGTTCAAAGCAATAAAACGATTGGAGCGAAATGCTCGAACCCAACCTTTAATAACAATATCGTGGTGAATTAATTTTTTATAATCTCCGAGAAGTTCTTTAATAGTTGTCTTTTCCATTAGTTTTTTAAAATATTTTAAATCTTCAATTTAATGCGTTTTGTTTCTTTAAATGAAGGATTACAAATATAACAAAAAATGGCGTAATTCTTGATGAAGAGGATTTTTTTCAAAGAAAAATTACCTTAAAGTAAGTTGCTAAAATGAAAGATAAAAGTTTTTATGAAAAAAAGATTTTAGAAAAAAATAGATTTAAAAAACGTAATTTTTTAAAAACAATTTATATTATTCGTCTTTCTTAGAATCAATCAAATACACATCCAAAAGTCCTTCTGGAACCTGCATTTTTATGAATTTTTCTTCGCGGTTGACTTCCAAAATCCAATCTTTAATTACTGGAATAATGACTTCTTTTCCGTTAAGATTTAAAATGAAATAATGCTGCGTAATTGAATCATTTATTTCTTTGATAATCCCGCAAGTTTGGTCATTTTGATCTTTAATTTCAAAACCAATTACTTCGTGATAATAGAACTTTTTGCCTGAAAGTGGTGGTAAAGTTTCCATGGGAAGGAAAACATTTCTACCAATACTTTGATCCACCAAAGCTTCAGTAGAATTTTTAAAGGAAAGATTGAGTGTATCTCTTTTGGAATAACCCAATTTATCAATAAAAAAAGGAACCAATAATCCGTTGATTTCAACGAATATTGATTCCAAATTTTTGTAAAATTCTGGTTGGTCTGTATCCAATTTCAGGATTACGTTTCCAGCCAAACCGTGTCTACGAGTGATTTTGCCTAAAAAATAGCAATCTTCTTTTCGCATCACAGACTAATTTATTAAGCTTTTGCTTCGTCAGTTCCTTCTTCTTCTTTGTCAGAATTTCCGGTAACCGCATCTGCTACTTTTGCTACAGTTTCTTTCACACTTTCTACAGCGTCTTCAACAACTGCTACTGCTTCACCTATTTTATTAGCTGCAGTTTCTGCGATTGTTTTTTCTTCCGCTGGAGTTTCCGCAACAACCTCTTCTGCAGGAGTATTTGCTGCTTCTTCAGCCGCTTTTTCTTCTGCTAATTTTGCGTCAGCTGCTGCTTTTTCTTCTGCCAATTTCGCATCGGCTTCAGCTTTTGCATCTGCTTCTAGTTTTGCTGCTGCATCTAATCTACCTTGGTTTACTTTAGCTTCTGCTTCTAAAGCTGCTTTTTTAGTTTCTGCTTTAGATTTTGATAAGTTAGATTTTTTTCCCTCTACTTGTTTTGCTTTTTGCTCTAACCAAGTATTGAATTTTTTCTCTGCTTCAGCTTCATCAAATGCACCTTTTGCAACTCCACCAAGAAGATGTTTTTTGTACATTGCTCCTTTGTAGGAAAGAATTGCTCTGGCTGTGTCTGTTGGTTGCGCACCATTGTTCAGCCATTTTACAGCTGCATTTACATCTAATTCAATAGTTGCTGGATTGGTAACTGGGTTATAACTCCCGATTTTTTCAATCATTCTACCATCTCTTCTTGCTCTTGCGTCTGCTACTACAATGTGGAAAAAAGGTTTGCCTTTTTTACCGTGTCTTTGTAATCTAATTTTTACTGACATATAATTTTAAGTTTTTGGGAACTCGTCCCGTTAATTATTAAGTGCGCAAAGATAAGAAAAAATTAGATTTTACAAACATTTAATTTTTAAATAAAAATTCAGGAAGTTTTAAGTACAAAAAGAACAAAAGCTTTATGATTTAAGATCTTAAATATTCCTCTTTAAAGTTAAAATAAATTTGATTGTCATTCCGAACGAAATGGAAAAAAGTGAAATGGAGTGAAGAATCTTTTAATATAAAACAGAAACGTCATTTATAATTTTAATAACATAAATAGAAAAGATTCTTCGCTTCACTTTGTTCCGCTCTGAATGACAAAAATAAATTTAAATATTTCCTACATAAAATAAACCAATACATTTTTGATTTTCTTCTAAGTTTAAAAATTTCCCGAGTTCTTCTTTTACCGCAGGTGTGCTCCAATAACAGCCAATTTCTAAAGCAGTACAAGTAAGATACATGTTCTGAACAGCCATTGCCGTTGCAGCAATTTCTTCCCATTCGGGTAAAAGTCCGCTGAAGTTTACAGAAATAGTAATAATAGCAGCAGAAGCATTAACTTTCCTCTGAATGTCTAAATATTTTTTTTCTAAAAAGTGTTCTTCGGAAACTGAATTTTTATAAATCTCTGCCATTTCTTCACCCAGAACCTCTTTATCTAATTCTTGAAAAACCTGAAAACGCCATGGTTTGGTTTTCTTATGATTTGGTGCAAATTGTGCAGAATATAAAATTTCATCAATCGTTCCTTCTTTTAGTTCACCGGGTAAAAAGTCTTTTGGATAATGACTTTTTCGGTCTTCAATAATTTTTTTAAGTATATGTATATTTTCCATAAATAATTTCAGAATACAAAAATAGACAAAAGAAAACTTTCTTTGGATTTCTAATATAGTTCTAAAATCACTATTTTAGAATATCAAATTACATTTTCTATAGTTTGAGAAATATTATTTAATACGAAAGAGTCGCCTGCTTTCTTTCCCTTCATAATCTGCGCCATCGGACTTATTTCGGATATGGCATAGAAACGATCTCCATTAAAAAAGAATTCTCCTAAACCAACTGAAATATAAAATCTCGCTTTATTGGTAATAACGATTGCACCTAATTTTATGATTTCAGTAGATATATTGTTCACTTTTGCCATATCCGTTCGTAATCCATTCAAAAACGATTGTTGTTTTTGCATATGATAAATTTCCGCTTGCATTTCTTCTCGTATAGAATCATATTTTGCGGTTTTCTTTACTTCTCGACTTGCCTCTAAAGTAAATTCTAAAAAGCGACTTTGCCTTTCAATTTTCTGTTTTATAATGTTTAGTACAAAGTCTCTGATTTCATTTTTTATAAACTTCTGTTTCATATTTTAAATAAAATTAAAGATAATATTTCTGTATTTAACTTTTTAGTTATTAATAAACTTAAAATTTCAATTTCTAAATTTTGGAAAGAATAGTATTTTAAGCTTTTCATTTAAAAAAATTGTAAAAAAAAATTGTAAGAAAAAGATAGAAATCTTGAAGCAAAAGTGATTTTTCGCAAATTACACCTACCAAAAGAAAACTTTTTTATGGATTTTTGAATAATAAAAATTTGCAAACAAAAAAACTTAAATTAATTTCTCAAAAAGAGTAATTAGTTAAATAATTTTTTTCTTTTATTCATTCAACTTTTTATATATATATTTACCTTTAAAATTAAATTTATGCATAAAAAATTATACACATTTGTTTTTGTATTTTTTATACAAATACTTGTTTTTTCACAAAAACAGAATATAACTTATAGCTTTACTCCAGCTACTTTTAATGAAGACCAAAGTGTAACACTTACTGTTCCTGGAAGTGCAATAAACCAAGCAACATGGGGAACAAAAGATCTTTATTTGTGGGCTTGGTCTTTTGATACAGCAACTGGAACACAAAAAGATTGCCCCACAAATGGCGCTTCATTTAGCACTTCTACTGCCACAAATAAATTTACCTACCATGCAGGTGCAGATAATTACACTTTTACATTTGTACCAAATACCTTTTTTGCCAGAAATGGAATTAATAAAATGGGATTTTTGTTAAAAAATCTCGGAGGAACGGTTCAAACTATTGATTATTTCCAAAATATTGGTGCATTTCAATTTATTAATCAAAATCCAAAAAGTGGAAGTGTCACTTTTGTTTCTACGGGCGGAAGTTATCCCATTCAATACAAAACATCCATATCTGCAAATTGGGTTTTAAAAGCAAATGGAAATGTGGTGGATACAAAAACAGGAACAAATACATATAACAATTATGGTTTTACCGTAAATGGAGATAATAATATGGAATTAACTGCTACAAATCCGGTAGATAATTCGGTATTAACTTCAACATTTAGTCTAGGAAATACACCTGCGGTACAAACTGCTGCAATTCCTGCTTATATAAAACAGGGAATAAATTATGATCCAGCGGATGCTACGAAAGTTGGTTTAGCACTTTATGCTCCACTTAAATCTTATATTCATGTGATTGGAAGTTTTAATAATTGGGCTGTAAGCAGCAATTATTTAATGAAAAGAGATACTGCAAATCCAGATTTATATTGGATAGAAATTACAGGACTTACTTCACAACAAATTTACACTTTTCAATATAGAACAAGTGATGGTGTGAAAGTCGCGGATCCATATTCACCAATGGTTTTATCACCAGATGATGATCCTTATATTTCTGCAACTACTTTTCCAAATTTGCCTACTTATCCTGCGGGACAGAAATTTGATGTTTCAATAATTCAAACTGCAAAACCAGCTTATAACTGGACGGTAACTAATTTTCAGAAACCTTCAAAACAAAATTTAATTGTTTATGAAGCCTTAGTAAGAGATTTTACGGCAGAGAGAAGTTGGCAATCTATGATTGATAAAATCCCTTATATAAAAGGATTAAATGTTAATGCAATAGAATTAATGCCAATTATGGAATTTGATGGAAATAATTCTTGGGGTTATAATCCTGCTTTTCATTATGCATTAGACAAAGCTTATGGAACTCCAGAAAAATTCAAAGAATTTGTAGATAAATGCCATCAAAATGGAATTGCTGTGATTTTAGATATTGCACTAAATCACGCTACTGGACAATCTCCATTGGAGAGAATGTGGATGGTAGATGACGGAACTGGATATGGACCGGTAGCTGCTAATAATCCGTATTTTAACCAAACTGCAAAACATTCTTATAGTGTTTTCTATGATTTAAACCACTCAAAAGCTGAAACAAAATATTATGTAAACCGCGTTTTAACTCATTGGATAAATGAATATAAAGTAGATGGTTTCAGATGGGATTTAACTAAAGGATTTACGCAAGCTTGTTCTCCTTCAGATGAAAGTTGTACAAATTCTTACCAACAAGATCGTGTAGATATTTTAAAAGGATATGCAGATGATCAATGGGCGGTAGATCCCAACTCTTACGTAATTTTTGAACATTTAGGAACTGATTCTGAAGAACAACAATGGGCAAATTATAGAATAAATGAAGGAAAAGGAATAATGATGTGGAATAAAATGACGGATGAATACGGTCAAAATACAATGGGATATTCAACAAATAGTGGAATTTCTCGTGCAAATTACACCACTCACGGTTTTACAGACAGAAGAAATATTGCTTATGGAGAAAGCCATGATGAAGAAAGATTAATGTTTAAAGACTTTTCTTATGGCGCAACAAACGGAACTTATAATGTAAAAGATTTAGCGACAGCTTTACAAAGACAAAAAGCTTATGCCGCAATTTTCTTAACTATTCCTGGTCCAAAAATGATTTGGCAATTTGGAGAATTAGGATACGATTTTAGTATTAACAGATGTACAGATGGAACAATCAACAACGATTGTCGTTTAGCTGAAAAACCAGTTGCATTTTCATTAGGTTACGATCAAGATATTGTAAGAAAAACAGTTTACGACACTTGGTCAAAAATTTTACAAATTAGATTAGCAAATCCTGTCTTTGATACAAAAACATTTTCAATAGATTCTGGCAATCTGCTTCCAAGAATTTATATTTATGATAATTCATTAGAAGCAAATAAATTAAAAAATGTAGTGATTTTAGCTAATTTTGACTTAACTACTAAAAATATCTCCCCTGATTTACCTTATGCAGGAACTTGGTATAATTTGATGGATAATTCTGCAAGAAATTTCCCAGCTACAACTACACCAGTTTCTTTGCAACCAGGCGAATTTATTATTTTAGGAAACCAACCTTCTGGTGCTTTAGCAACGGATGAAACTAATGCAAATAATAATTCAGTTAAAATTCAATTAGAGCAAAATCCAGTTACAAATAATGAAGCAAGATTAAAATTAAATAATGCTAAAAATGGTGCAATTGCTATTTATGATCTTAGTGGAAAATTAATTAAAACAGCAAAAGCAGATTTAGATAACGGAACGCAAGTTTTACCATTAAATAATTTAAAATCTGGAATGTACATAATTCAGTTAAAAACAGAAAAAGGAAATGCAGTAACAAAAATGATTATTAAATAAACACATCAAATATATTACGAAAGAAAAAGCAGGAAATTATTTTCCTGCTTTTTTATTTATATTTTTTTAAAATTAAAGTTGCACCATTTCAGAAACTTCAACACCATAACCCGCAACAATTGGTTTTAAATTTGGATTTTGTGTAATTACTCTAAATTTATTCACTCCCAAGTTTTTAAGGATTTGAGTTCCAATACCATAATCATGAAAGTTGGAAGACAAAGTTGGACGAGCTTCTTGCCCATTTTGAAAATCTAAAAACTGTTGCAGTTTTCTCAATGTATTTTCTGAATTAGATACATTATTAATAAAAATAACAACACCTTTTCCTTCTTTATTTATCATATCAAAAACCTTTTCTAACAATGGTTTTTCACCAGTATTCAATCTACTTAAAACATCAAAATAAGAATTAGAAGATTGCACCCGAACCAAAACTGGTTCATTTTCTACCCAACTTCCTTTTGTTAATGCAAAGTGAATTTGATCTGTACTCGTTTCTTTAAATGCATAAAAATTAAAATCTCCATAAAAAGTTTTCACTTCTTTCTCTTCTATTCTTTCTATTAAATCCCCTTTTTTTAATTGATAATGTATTAAATCTTCAATTGAAACTATTTTTAAATCATGTTTTTTTGCAAGTATAGAAAGTTCTGGAAGTCTTGCCATCGATCCGTCGTCATTCATAATTTCACAAATTACGCCGCCTTCTTTTAATCCCGCTAATTTTGTTAAATCTATCGCTGCTTCTGTGTGACCTGCTCTCTTTAAAACACCACCTTTCTTTGCACGTAGTGGGAAAATATGACCTGGTCTCATAAAATCTTCCGGTTTCATATTTTTATCCATTAAAGCTAAAATTGTTCTAGAACGATCTCCCGCAGAAATTCCTGTTGAAACGCCTTTTCCCAAAAGATCTACAGAAACAGTAAATGCCGTTTCTTTCGGATCGCTACTTCTTGTAACCATTACATCTAAACCCAACTCGTCACAACGCGCTTCTGGAAGTGGCGTACAAATTAAACCACGCCCATAAATAGTCATAAAATTGATGATTTCTGGTGTTGTAAGTTCCGCAGCAGAAAGAAAATCACCTTCGTTTTCACGATTTTCATCATCTACAACGATTATAATTTTGCCATTTTTTAGATCTTCAATGGCTTCTGGAATTGTATTTAAAATAATATCTGACATTGCAATAATTAAATTTCTGCAAAGATACTGACAAATGGAGCGTTAGACAATTTTAATTGAAAACAATAAAAGGAATCATCTAATCTTTAAATCTTTTCAATAAACTTTTTTCTTTCTTCTGCAGTAGGTAAATAACATTTTGCAGAAGCCATTTTCATACGGTTTCTAGAAATAAAATCATAAACATAATCACTCAGAAATTTCGGAATTATCTTAAAAATTCTTAGAAATGAAAACTTTCCACCCAAAATATTTGCAATTTTTAAAACTGCAGAAGATTTCATAAGATAAAATTTACCAGGTGAAAATAAATATAATGTATTGAATTGATCTGTGTTTAAATTTCTCTCTGAAAGAAATTTTTGTCCAAATTCTGATTGTAAAGCAGAGAATAAAAACTGATTTTTCTTATCATTTTTTAAAATCCAGCCCACCCAAAAATTACAGAAACCACAATCTCCATCATAAAAAACAACATATTTATTTTCAATATTCAAAATAATTTATTTTTTAACTTTAGCTTCTTCTGGTGGTAAATTATTGCTAATTCTTGTGTCATTTTCAATTTTTCTAAAATAATTAATAAGTATCGTTTTTTGTTCTGCGTTTAGAACAGCTTCAGAATGTAACAATACATAAGAATTTAAAGGCATATATCCTTTTTCCACTTCATCTGCGGCTTCAAATAATTTATGGGCTTGTCGCTTTGGAGTATAAGTTGCAAAAGTAGAGAAATTAAAATGTTTTCTTCCTTCATCAATATGATTCTTCAAAAACCATCCAAAAGGCTGAATATTTGAATACCACGGATATTTCGACTCATTTGAATGGCAATCATAACAAGAAGTTCTGATTATTTTTGACACGTTTTCTGGGGTATTTTTAATTACTAAAAAATCCGTTCCAGTATTTACAGGAGGATTAGTTTTATCAATTCTAAAAAATTGAATAATCACAAACACAACTAATAAAACAATTAATACTTTTTTCATGGTTATTTTTTATTAACTAAAATTAAAAAAATTTGATGACAATTTCCCTAAAAATTCTATGATATAATATATTGTGGGAAATTACAAATTTAAACTTACCTTTGCAAAAATTTTTGGGCTTCAATACTTGAAGTAACCCATTAATAATTAATTTATTAAACAAAATTTTATGTCAAATATTGTAGCCATTGTCGGCCGACCAAATGTGGGAAAATCCACTTTATTCAACAGACTTTTAGAACGTAGAGAAGCCATTGTAGATTCTGAAGCAGGCGTTACAAGAGACCGTCATTATGGGAAATCTGACTGGAATGGTGTAGATTTTACCGTAATTGATACAGGAGGATACGACATTGGAACAGAAGATGTTTTTGAAGTTGAAATCCGAAAACAAGTCGCACTTGCTGTGGAAGAAGCCACTTCAATTATATTTATGGTAAATGTTCAGGAAGGTTTAAATGATACCGACCAAGAAATATTTGAACTTCTAAGAAAAGCTAATAAGCCTTTATATTTGGTTGTGAATAAAGTAGATTCTTCCAAAGAAGAACTTCCAGCAACAGAATTTTACCAATTAGGTGTAGAAAAATATTATACTTTATCTTCTGCAACAGGTTCTGGAACTGGTGAATTATTAGATCAAGTGGTAAAAGATTTTCCAACTACAGAATACAAAGATCCATTTGAAGGTTTACCCAAAATTACCATTGCAGGAAGACCAAATGTGGGAAAATCTACTTTAACAAATGCGCTTTTAGACGATAATAGAAATATTGTAACCGATATTGCAGGAACAACTCGTGATAGTATTCAAACTTTATATAATAAATTCGGGCATGAATTTGTTTTGGTTGATACAGCCGGAATGCGCCGAAAAGCCAAAGTAAAAGAAGATTTAGAATTTTATTCTGTAATGCGCGCCGTTCGTTCTATAGAGTTTTCTGATGTTGTAATCATTATGATTGACGCAACGCAAGGTTGGGAAAGTCAAGATATGAATATTTTTGGGCTCGCTCAAAAAAACCGAAAAGGAATTGTTATTTTAGTCAATAAATGGGATTTAGTGGAAGATAAAACCACAAATTCCATGCGTGATTTTGAAGAAAAAATAAAAGAAAGATTGGGGCAATTTAGAGATATTCCTGTTTTATTTGTTTCCGCTTTAACGAAACAAAGAATTCTAAAAGCAGTTGAAGTTGCTATGGAAGTTTACGAAGACAGAAAAAAACGCATTAAAACTTCAAAATTAAATGAAGTGATGTTACCAATTTTTGAAAAAACGCCGCCGCCTGCAAACAAAGGGAAATATATAAAAATAAAATATTGCGTTCAACTTCCAACGCCGTCACCACAATTTGTATTTTTCTGCAATTTGCCGCAATACGTGAAAGAAGCTTACAAAAGATTTACAGAAAATCAACTTCGAAACGAGTTTGGTTTTACGGGCGTTCCGATTGAGATTTACTTCCGCCAAAAATAAGATGATGTGACAATATGTTGATTTGATGAATTAAAAATTAAATACTGAAATATCTATTTTTATGGAAAGAAGAAATGAGGTTTTGGAATTGAGCATTGAGTTTTCTGTTAATATTATTAAATTTACTTCGAGACTTGAAGCTGAAAGAAAATTTATAATTGCAAATCAATTATTAAAATCTGGAACCTCTGTCGGCGCAAATATATTTGAAGCACAAAGTGCAGAAAGCAGAGCCGATTTCATTCATAAATTAAAAATTGCGGACAAAGAAGCAAGAGAATCAGAATATTGGCTTTTACTTTGCGAAAAATCTGAAAATTACCCCTTTGATTTAGAGTTAAAAACACAGTTACTCAGTATTCAAAAACTACTTTCAAAGATTATTTCTACTTCAAAAAAAATATAGCTATTTAAAATCTTTTTCCGAAATTAGCAAATCATCACATCTTCAAATTAACAAATCAATAGTTATGCTCAAAATTCTTTCTGAAAATTTTTCACTCGTCAATTCTTGGATTAACGATTTACGAAATGTAGAAATTCAACAAGACCGAATGAAATTTCGTAGAAATATGGAAAGAATCGGTGAGATTGCAGCATTTGAAATCAGTAAAACTTTAGAACAAAAAACGATAGAAATCACCACACCTTTAGATAAAATTACTTCTCAAGAAATTGCGATACAACCCGTTATTACAACTATTTTAAGAGCAGGCGTTCCATTATTTCAAGGGATTTTAAATTATTTAGATAAAGCAGACTGTGGTTTTGTCGCAGCTTACAGAAAGCACGATGCGAATGATTATTTTTCTATAAAACAAGATTATTTAACTTGTCCAGATTTAAACGGAAGACCTTTAATTGTTGCAGATCCAATGCTTGCAACGGGCGCCAGTTTAATTGAAGCTTTAAAAGATTTATTGGAACACGGAAAACCGACAGAATTGCATATTGTTGCAGCAATTGCGAGCAAACAAGGCATAGAAACTATTCAAAATGCATACCCAAATGCAAAACTTTGGGTGGGTGTAATTGATGATAAACTAACTTCAAAAGGTTATATTACTCCAGGTTTGGGTGACGCAGGAGATTTGAGTTATGGCGAAAAATTACAGCGGTAATTTTTATAAAAATTTCTTTTGTCATTCAGAATGGAACGAAGTGAAATGAAGAATCTGTTTTTTAGATATTTTTACTGCTTTTGTCATTCCGTTGGAATCTAAACTTTTTTTTGCGTTGAGATTCTTCCTTCGTCAGAATGACAAAAACACGTTGTATTATTCTGTAATTTTTGCATCGAATCACGTTTTGCGTCTTAAAAAAGAATTAAAATAAAAAACTTGCGCCTTTGCATTTAACCAAGATTAAGCATTTTCCTTTTCTTTCAAATAATTGAAATGATTTAAAAGCAAACGAATTTCATTAAATTCAAAATCATTTGGTAATTCCCTTTTCCAATCATTTAAAGATTCAAAATTGTTTTTATTAAAACTTTCTTCAAAGGTTTTAATTTTTTCTTTGGCGAAAATTCGTTTAATATCTAAAACGCCTTGTTCTGCAAAACGCGCCAAATGTCCGTAAATAGTCTCTGTCACTAAACCGCGTTCTTTAGAAATTTCAGGAATGGTTTTCCCTTCTTCAAATAATTTAAAACTTAAAATATGTGACGGAACTTTTACAATTTTTGCAGAAATTACGACTTCATTTTTTGAGTCAAATAATTTCTTATTTAATAAATAAACTGATTTTAAACCCTTTAAATAATCTTCCAAATCATCCAAAAATATTTTTAAATCTTCATTGTAAGCTTTAAGACCTTTCACACCTTTTGATTCGGCGTAAAATTCTTTCAAACTACTGAAAATCTTTTCATTGGTATTATTAAAAAAGAAATTCACTGCGCCAGAAGCTTTATCTTCAATTTCTTGCCATTCAATTTTTCCTTGTGAGAATTGGTAAGATTTTAAGAGTAGAATTTTTTCAAATTTATTATAAACTTGAACTAAATTATCAACATCAATTTTCAATTTTGAATAAAGTTCTTTTGCTTTTTTATTATCTAAAAAACGACTTTCTTGCGCAGAAATATTCCATACTTTTAGCGATTCTTGAAACCAACGGCAATCTGTATATCGCAAAATTTTCCGAATGGAATAATCAAATTTTTCTGCATTTAAAATAGTTTCCAGTTGATCGTTTGCATTGGTTTCACTTTGAAAAGCTGAAATTCTTTTGTCACTAAAAATTACTTCCGGCGTAATTTTAGATTTTAAAACAATTCCTTCTAAAGTTCTACAGCGCGATAATGCCACATAAACTTGTCCAGATGCGAAACTTTTTCCTGCATCAATTATCAATCTATCAAAAGTTAAACCTTGTGATTTGTGAATTGTAACCGCCCAAGCTAAACGAATTGGGTATTGCTCAAAACTTCCTAAAACTTCTTCTTGAATATTTTTTTGTCCATCAAGACTGTATCTTTTGTGCTCCCAAACTTCTTTTTTTAAAGTAATTTCAATGTCACTTTCATCTAAAAGAACAGTCACTTCTTCTTCTTCTAAAGAAATGACTTCGGCTAATTTTCCATTAAAATAGCGTTTTTCAGTTGCATCATTTCTAATAAACATAACTTGCGCACCGACTTTTAATTCTAAAATATCTTCATTCGGATATTGATTTTCTTTAAAATCACCGACAATTTTTGCTTCATATTTAAAAAGTTTCGATTTTAAATCTTTGATTTTTTTATGATTAATTTCATCCGCCATTCTGTTGTGCGAAGTGAGATAAACGTAGGCTTCATCTTTCGGTTCAAAATCTGGAATATAGCGAGAATTTAATTTTTCAAAATCTATTTCGTCTCTGTTTCCATCACGAATTGCATTTAATATTGTTAGAAATTCTTCATCGGTTTGCCGGTAAACTTTCTCTAATTCAATGGTAATAAACGGTAATTCTTTTATGGCTAAACTTTCAAAAAAGAAAGGTGAATTGTAGCACATTTTCAAAATATACTCATCACGAACAACCGGTGGAAGTTGATATAAATCACCAATAAAAAGCATTTGAACGCCACCAAATTTCTGCTGATTTCTACGAATATGTCGCAAAGAAAAATCCATCATATCCAAAACATCCGCTCGCAACATTGAAACTTCATCAATAATAATGATTTCTATTTCTCGTAATAATTTTAATTTGTCTTTTCTGTATCGAAAATGCGGCATCAAATCTGAAATATTCATCGCAGAATTGGTATCCACTCTTTCTAAAGTCGGCAAAAAAGTTCGCAACGGAAGTCCGAACATGGAATGAATTGTAACTCCACCTGCATTGATTGCAGCAATTCCGGTGGGTGCAACAACAATATGTTTTTTTTGAGTTTTTTTTACAAAATCATTTAGAAAAGTAGTTTTCCCTGTTCCTGCTTTTCCGGTAAGAAAAATACTGCGGTTTGTAAATTCAAGTAAATCAAATAAAGCGTCATTCATCTTCACAAAAATAGGAAATTGAATTTTAAAAAATAGTGAAAACTAAGTTTATATATTGGCTTTTTCTTGTTCTCTCAAAATCTTAGAAGCTGCCCATTTTGCGTGTTTAGATAATTGAATTTTGTAACCCATTTCTCGCGCATAAACTTTTGTAAATTCAGCACCAAAAAATATCAATTGGCAAGAATAATTAATCCACATCATTATCAAAATAATAGTTCCCGCTGCGCCAAAAAGAGAAGTCGGTTTTGATATTTCAAAATAATAACTTAAAATAATTTTACCTAAATTGAAAAGAAGAGCAGTAACAAAAGCACCAATCCAAATGGAATTCCAAGGTATTTCTACATCTGGTAAAACCTTAAACATCAAGGAAAAAAGCAGCCAAATTACTCCAAAACTTGTTAAGAAATAGATGACTTTCATTAACATAAATGTCTCTAACCCAAAATAATGCGTGAACCAATTATTCGCAATATTTATTACGGAAGATAAAACCAAGCTTATTAAAAGCAAAAAACCAATAATTAAAATCATTCCTAAAGAATTGGCACGATCTAAGAGGTATTTTTCAAAAGCTTTTTTTGGCGCTGCTTCTACTTCCCAAAGTTGATTAAGAGTTCTTTGCATTTGGAAAAACAAAGTAGTAGAACCAAAAATTAATGCTATAATTCCTAAAACTTTCATCGTAATATTAGAATTTTCTAAAACAGCACTTGTGACCATTTTTTCTAAACTTTCTGCAATTTTCGGTCCCATGAAAGAGCTAATATTTCGAGAGATTTGTCCCCTTACTGCTTCGTTTCCAAAGAAAATTCCCGCAATCCAAGTGATAATAATCAATAAACCAGGAATTGAAAATATAGCAAAATAAGCCATTCCTGCACTTTCTTTTATAGAAGTAGAATTTATCCATTCAATAAACGTCATTTTAAAAAGTCGCCACGTAAGTTTTAGTTTTTTCATGATATTCTAAGAAAAGAAAATTTTATAAAACAAGTATTGATTTTAAAATTACGATTAATTCTATTTGTACCACCCAGAATATTTCACATAATTATTCGCAATTCTTTCCACTTCACCTTCCAAAAGTTCTGCAGAAATATCTTTAATTTTTCTTGCGGGAATTCCCGCCCAAACTTCGCCAGATTTCACATGAGTTCCTTGAGTAACAACAGAACCTGAACCGATTATAGAATTTTCTTCCACCAAACAATTATCCATCACAATTGCGCCCATTCCAATTAAAACATTGTCATGAACTGTGCAACCATGGACAATGGCGTTGTGTCCGATAGAAACATTATTACCAATTATTAGAGGAAATTTTTCAAAAGTGCAATGCAACATCACATTATCTTGAACATTTACTTTATTACCCAATTTTATAAAATTCACATCGCCCCGAATTACCGCATTATACCAAATGCTACAATCTTTTCCCATTTCCACATCGCCGATTATTGTTGCGGTTTCTGCTAAAAAAGTATTTTCTCCAATGATGGGTGTTTTTTCTAAAAGTTCTTTTATTAACGCCATAATTTTAAATTTAAAAATGAATTGATTGGAAAATTATATTTTAAATAATGATTGATTTGCTAATGATAATCATAGCAAAAATCTAACTTCTAATTTCTAACTTCTAATTACTTATCCGTATTTTTGTAATCAAATTTAAGAAAATAAAATGCATCAAATATTAATAGAACCTACAGAAAATAAAAAAGTAATAAAATTCGTCACGGATTATACTTTAATTCCCGGTTCTGTAGAATTAGATAGAGATTCGGACATCAAAGAAATTCCTTTAGCGCAAGAACTTTTTAAATTTCCATTTGTAGAAAAAATATTTATCACTGCTAATTTTATTGCAATTGCTAAACAAGATTCCGTAGAATGGGAACACGTAACAGAAGGTTTGAAAGATATTATTGAAAAAGAACTTTCATCAAATCCAAGAATTTACAAACAAAAAAATAAAGAAATTTTTCAAGTTTATTCTGAGATGACTCCAAACCCAAATGTAATGAAATTTGTTTCAAACAAAGTTTTATTAGAAGGTTTTGTGGAAGTAAAAACAAAAGAAACATCAGTTATCGTTCCTTTAGCAGAAGAACTTTACAATAAATTTACATTTATAAAAGAAGTTTTTATTTCTGATAATTTTGTTGCGGTTACAAAAGATGAATCTGTAGAATGGCATGAAGTAATGGTTGAAGTAGCAACTTTAATTGCCGATTTTTTAAATTCAGGAAAAACAATTTCTTACTCACAACCACAATCTCACCAAAAACCTGTTGAAAATATAATTGATAGAGATTACACTGAAAATGAACAAAAGATTTCAGATATATTGAATGAATACGTCGCTCCAGCTGTAGAAGGAGACGGTGGAAAAATTTCTTTAATTGAATATGAAGTGGAAACTAAAACCGCAAAGATGCTTTTGCAAGGCGCATGTTCTGGTTGTCCAAGTTCTACAGCCACTTTAAAAGGTGGAATTGAAAATATTTTAAAACAATTTTTACCAGAGTTGGTAGAAAATGTGGAAGCGGTGAATGGATAAAATCATAAGCAATGGGTATTAATTAATGAGCAATATTTACGCTCAACAATTACTTATTACCCATTGCTAATTACTTATAAAAAAATGAAAGGAATTTTATTAGTCAATCTCGGTTCGCCGAAATCTACCAAAGTAGAAGATGTAAAAACTTATCTTGATGAATTCTTGATGGACGAAAAAGTGATTGATTATCGTTGGTTTTTTCGCTCACTTTTGGTGCAAGGAATTATTTTAAATACGCGACCAAAAAAATCTGCAGAAGCTTATAAAACAGTTTGGACGGAAGAAGGTTCACCATTAATTGTTTACACTGAAAAAGTTCAGAAAAAATTACAAAAATTAGTAGATGTTCCTGTAGAAATTGGAATGCGTTATGCGGAACCAAGTATTGAAAATGGCCTCAAAAAATTAGTAGAACAAGGCGTGACTGAAATTGTTTTATTCCCACTTTATCCGCAATATGCGATGAGTACAACGGAAACTGTAATTGACAAAGCAGAAGAAGTTCGGAAAAAACATTTCCCAGAAATTAAAATAAATTATATTCAACCGTTTTATAAGCGTGAAATTTATATCAATTGTTTAGCTGAAAGTATTCGTGAAAAATTGCCAGAGAATTTTGACGCTTTGCAATTTTCTTATCACGGCGTTCCAGAACGACATATTTATAAAACCGACCCTACAAATACCTGTAATTTAAATGATTGTTGCTCACGAAGTGAAAATCCAAGTCATCAATTTTGTTATAGACATCAATGTTTTAAAGTAACGGAAGAAGTTATTAAAAAATTAAATTTACCGAAAGAAAAAGTTTTGGTGACATTTCAATCGCGTTTGGGAAAAGACAAATGGATGGAACCTTATACAGACGCAACTTTAGAAATTTTACCAAAAAAAGGAATTAAAAATTTAGCCATTGTTTGTCCGGCTTTCGTTTCAGATTGTCTGGAAACTTTAGAAGAGATTTCTGTTGAAGGAAAAGAAATATTTGAACATGCAGGTGGAGAAACTTTTAATTATATTCCGTGTTTGAATGATGAAGATCGATGGATTGAAGTGGTGAAAACTTTGTGTGAAGAAAAATTAGAAGAATTTTATTTGGTTTAAATTATTAACGCACCGCTCTCCTAGTTTCACCATAACCAATCAATCCATCATAGTTTCTACCAAAAGGTTTGTAATATAAAAACGCTTGGTAAAGATTTTCTGTTTGCCAAAAATTTCCGTTGATTTCTCCCAGATTTATAATTCCAGAAGCATCTTTTGTAGCTAAAATATAATTGTAAAAACCTTGTTTAAGATAAATTTTTGCGGTGTATCTTTTATTTGCTGTATCGTAAAACATTTCACTGTTTTTATCTGCGATATAATCATTAAACTGTCCTAAAACATAAATTTGCTTATCAATTTTTTCTGAATCTAAATTGAAATAAACCCAAGAATAATCTGCTTCTCGGTCTGCATTTCTTTCCGTTCCAAGATCATTTCTTCTAAAATAAAACGCACCATTTACGTCGCCTTGATTTTGATAATTTAATGGATACGCCCAAACTGGAAAAAGATAAGTATAATTTTTACCATCAATATTTTCAACATTTGCAACCATATCAAAAGCTTGATTAATGATTTTATTATCAAAATAATAAAACTCATTATTTCCCGCAAAAGCCAAATTTAATTGCTGAAACAAAACCTGACTTCCCAAACTTGAACTCGGTCTTTGGTTAAAAACGCCGTTATTAAAGTTATTATTTTGAATGACATTTAAACTAATAGAATTTAAATTGGAAGACAAATTTGCACCGTTTGAGATAGCTTGAACTTCAATTCTTTGGTTAAGCTGCGGTTTTGAAGCATCTTGAAAACGCGTGATATTTAAAGCCAAATTCACTCCATCTTCTACGATACAAAATCGTTTCGTAAACAATGGATTTGACGGCGAATCTTGATAAACAATCAACTCATAATTTCCCGAAATTTTAGGCCGAATTTTATCATTTGGAAAAGTTAATGTGTAATTGGTATAAGCTTGTGAAGTGTTAAAAGAATATTGAAACTGATCAATTAATCCATTCAAACTTCCTGTTGCAAACTCGGTAAAAAATAAATTATCATCTTGCCAATTTCTATCAAAATGCTTAATTGTGTATCTGTAGATTTGGTTAGAATTTGATAAATCATCGAACTTTAAAATCAATTGATCATTAAAACCAATTACCGCAGTTTCATCGTTGGTTTTGGGGTTAAAAAGTTGAACACTTCGAATATCTTGAGAGAAAATCAATACTGAAAATAAAGAAAAAATAATTTGTAAAAACTTCATAAAACGAAGATAAGGTTTTTGATTTGATGATTTGACAATTTTATGATGCGAAAATGTGAAATTAACTGACTAAATTTGTAACTAAATTAAATAAAATGCTCACAGTAAAATCTTTCACTTTCAATCCGTTTTCAGAAAATACTTACGTCGTTTATAACGAATTCAACAACGCTTATATTATTGATCCTGGAAATTTTACAGATGAAGAAAATTTAGTTTTAAAACATTTTATTTCTGATCATGATTTAAAAATTGAAAATATTCTGTTAACTCACGCTCATATTGATCACGTTTTAGGTTTGCAATGGGCATTTGATGAATATCAAGTTCCTGTAATGTTGCATGAAATTGAACGCGAAATTTTAGAAAGGAATCCGATGGATGCGAATCGGTTTGGGTTTTTCTTTAAGCCTTTTGTTGGCGAAATTCTCTATTTAAAAGAAAATGATATTTTAAAATTAGATTCAGATGAATTGAAAGTTTTGCATCTTCCAGGACATTCTCCAGGACATATTGCGTTTTATAATGAATTGCAAAAATTAATAATTTCTGGCGATGTTTTATTTGAAGGAAGTATTGGTAGAACCGATTTATACAAAGGAAATCACGCACATCTTTTAGAAAGTATCCGAATGAAAATGTTTAATTTACACGCGGAAACCCAAGTTTACAATGGCCACGGAAATCCTACGAGTATTGGTTTTGAACGAAATTTTAATCCGTTTTTTAAATAAAAAGATATTAGATATTAGACAATCACAATCTAATATCTCATGTCTAATATCTAACATCTAATTTTTCCATTTAATTCCGCAACCCATACTCGGTTTTTGCATTTCTTCCTGATTTTCTCCCGCCAAAAGATTTTCAAAAGCGATTATTAAATCTTCTCCCGTAACTTCTTTGTGATTCCCTGGTCGAGAATCGTCCATTTGTCCGCGGTAAATTAAATCTAATTTATCATCAAAAAAGAAAAAATCTGGAGTGCAAGCTGCATCGTAAGCTTTCGCAACTACTTGACTTTCATCATATAAATAAGGAAATTTAAAACCTTCCGACTCCCTAAATTCCACCATATTTTCAGGAGAATCTTGCGGATATTTCTCTACATTATTAGAATTAATTGCGATAAATTCTATTCCTTTTGCGCTGTAATCTTCATACAATTCCGCCAATTGATCGATGACATGCAAAACGAACGGACAATGATTGCACATAAAAATAACCAAAGTTCCTTTTTCTCCTTTCAGATTTTCCAAAGATTGTAAGTTATTATTTTCACTTGGATTTGGAAGTTCAAAAAACGGCGCTTTTGTACCGAGTTCGAGCATATTAGAATTTGTATCAGACATAATTTTTATTTGAAAATGAGTTTATTTGAAAAATCTTTTGTTTAGATTTCTAATTTGTTTAGCAAAGATAAGACTTCTTCCCAAGAATAATCATACTTCAGAGTTTGCGCATTTTCTAATTTTTTATTCCACGTGATTTGTCGTTTTGCGTATCTGCGACTATTTTTTTTAATTTCTTCAATAGCAAAATCCAAATTCCAACTTCCGTCCAGATATTTGAAAAGTTCAGTGTAACCAACTGTATGAAGCGGAACAAGGTTTTTAAAATTAATTAAATTTTTTACTTCTTGCAGTAAGCCATTTTCCATCATTAAATCTACGCGTTGGTTTATTCTTTTATAAATAATTTCACGTGGCGCTTCAAGATTAATTCTAAAAACTTCAAAATCACGCTTCGATTTTTGTTGATTAATATTTTCAGTATAAGTTTTCCCAGTTTGCCAAATAATATCAATCGCTCGTAAAAGTCGGCGAGGATTGTCTTTATCGACAATTTTAAAATATTCTAAATCTAATTTTTCTAATAAATTTTGTAACTCTACAATTCCTTTTTCTTGCCAAATTTTCAATAATTTTTCTTGATTTTCAGAGTTCGCTTCAGGTAAATCATTCAAACCTTCTACAACTGCTTTTTCATACATTCCGCTTCCTCCAACTAAAACAGCAATTTCTTTTTTCTGAAAAATTTCATTAATTTTTTTTAAAGCATCAATTTCATATTGACCAATTGAGTAATAATCTTTCACCGAAAGATTTCCAATAAAGTGGTGTTTTATTTCTGCTAATTCTTCATCAGACGGAACTGCAGTTCCAATTTTCATTTCTTTAAAAAACTGGCGAGAATCGCAGGAAATAATTTCGGTCTCAAAATATTTCGCCACTTTTATCGCCAGAGAAGTTTTGCCAATTCCCGTAGAACCTATGATTGAAATTAATTTTTTAGCCAAAGTATACTTTTGTCAAAATTAAGAATTTATAACAAAAAAAATCCCGTTAACTATGAGATTATCGGGATTATCAATTAATACAAATGTTAGAAACTCAAATAATTCTTTTTTATTGAACGAAAATAAAAAAAGAATATTGCTTGAAAATTAAATTAATTCAAAATATATTGCAACTTGTATTTTCAATAAAATCCTTAACTTTAAGACTTAAATATTTTTATGAATTTAGAATTTAATAAACACGAAGACAGCAATAAACAAAAATTAGCAGAAATCAACCATTTGCTAAAAGAAATACAAAAAGGTGGTGGAGAAAAACGCCTTCAAAAACAAAGAGATGAAGGCAAAATGACGGCGAGAGAACGTGTAGATTATCTTTTAGATAACGGTAAAAATTCAATAGAAATTGGTGCTTTTGCAGGTTTTGAAATGTATGAAGATGAAGGAGGTTGCGCTGCAGGAGGCGTAATTGTAAAAATGGGATATGTTTCTGGAAGACAATGTTTGGTAGTTGCAAATGACGCTTCTGTGAAAGCTGGAGCTTGGTTTCCCATTACTGCAAAAAAGAACTTGCGCGCTCAAGAAATTTCTATGGAAAATCGTTTGCCAATTATTTATTTGGTAGATTCTGCTGGTGTTTATTTACCAATGCAAGATGAAATTTTCCCAGATAAAGAACATTTTGGAAGAATTTTTAGAAATAATGCGAAGATGAGTTCGATGGGAATCATACAGATTTCTGCGGTAATGGGAAGTTGTGTTGCAGGTGGTGCTTATTTACCGATTATGAGCGACGAAGCAATGATTGTAGATAAAACAGGTTCAATTTTTTTGGCTGGAAGTTATTTAGTAAAAGCCGCAATTGGAGAAACTATTGATAATGAAACTCTTGGAGGCGCAACAACACATTGTGAAATTTCTGGTGTTACAGATTATAAAGCAAAAAATGATCAAGATGCTTTAGATAGAATTAAAAATATTATGAAATCTTTAGGTGATTTCGAAAAAGCAGGATTTGACAGAATTGAAAGCCAAGAACCAAAAGAAAACCCAGAAAATATTTTTGGAATTATCCCTTCATTGAGAAATGAACAATATGATGTAAAAAATCTTTTAAAATGTTTGACTGACAATTCTGAATATGAAGAATACAAAGCAGATTACGGAAAAACTATTATTTGCGCAACAGCAAGAATTGATGGTTGGAGCGTCGGAATTGTCGCCAACCAAAGAACGTTAGTGAAAAATGGAAAAGGTGAAATGCAATTTGGTGGTGTAATTTATTCCGATTCTGCGGACAAAGCTACACGTTTTATAGCAAATTGTAACCAAAGAAAAATTCCTTTAGTTTTTCTACAAGATGTGACTGGATTTATGGTCGGTTCAAAATCTGAACAAGGAGGGATTATTAAAGATGGTGCAAAAATGGTGAATGCAGTTTCAAATTCTGTAGTTCCGAAATTTACAATTATTACGGGAAATTCTTATGGTGCAGGAAATTATGCAATGTGCGGAAAAGCATATGATCCAAGATTAATTGTAGCATTTCCGTGGGCGGATTTGGCTGTAATGGGCGGAAGTCAAGCCGCAAAAGTTTTAGCCCAAATTCAGGAATCAACTTTAAAGAAAAAAGGACAAAATTTAACAGATGAAGACAGAAAAAAACTTCTAGATGAAATTTCTTCACGTTACAAAAAACAGACAGAATCTACTTATGCAGCAGCAAGACTTTGGACAGACGCAATTATAAATCCGATTGATACTAGAAAATGGATTTCTATGGGTATAGAAGCGGCGAATCATTCTCCAATTACAGAAAAATTTAATTTGGGAGTAATTCAAGTTTAAAAGTAAAAAAAAATATTCCAAGACTTTTGCTTAAAAAATTAAATCTCTAAATAAAACCCGATCATACTTAAAGGTATTTTTATTTCGTATAAATTATTTTAATTTTCTTACTTTGGGAAAAAGAAATAGTAGTTTAAACTAAAAACATCAACGTTTTTATTGTAAAATAATTAAGTTTAAAAAAACTAAATTCCTATTTTTACAACATGATTTCAAAAGCCACCATTGATAAAATATTTTCCGCCGTTCGTGTGGAAGAAATCATTGGTGAATATGTTCAACTGAAACGCGCAGGTTCTAATTTTAAAGGTTTGAGTCCTTTTCACGACGAAAAAACACCGAGTTTTGTGGTTTCTCCAAGCAAACAAATTTGGAAAGATTTTTCTTCCGGAAAAGGTGGAACTGCGATTTCTTTTTTAATGGAAATCGAACAATTTACTTATCCAGAAGCACTTCGTCACGCGGCAAAAAAATACGGAATCGAAGTTGAAGAAGATAAAAAAGAATTTACCGAAGAAGAAAAACAATCGCAAACTGACCGAGAATTACTTTATAAAATTCATGAAGTTGCCAATAATTTTTTTCAAGAGCAAATGCGGGAAACGGAAGAAGGACAGACAATTGGTTTGGCTTATTTCAAAGAAAGGGAATTGCGCGATGATATTATTAAAAAATTTCAACTCGGTTATTCTCCGGAACAGCGAGATGCTTTCACAGAATATGCTTTAGAAAAAGGCTACACAAAAGAAATTTTAGAGAAATCTGGACTTTCCATTTTCCCAGGATATGCGGAAAAAGGCGTTGATAGATTTCGAGAACGTGTCATGTTTCCGATTCTTAGTTTTTCGGGAAGAGTTCTTGGTTTTGGTGCAAGAATTTTAAAAAATAACGTAAAAGCCGCGAAATATCTCAATTCCCCCGAAACAGAAATTTACCACAAATCAAAAGTTCTTTACGGTTTAAGTCAAAGCAAACAAGCCATTTCCAAAGAAAATCTTTGTCTTTTGACGGAAGGTTATATGGATGTAATTGCACTACACCAAGTTGGAATTGAAAACGTAGTTGCAAGTTCTGGAACAGCTTTAACGAATGACCAAATAAAATTAATTAAAAGATTAACCGAAAATGTTACCATTTTATTTGATGGCGATGCAGCGGGAATAAAAGCGAGTTTTAGAAGTATTGATTTACTTTTAGCGGAAGGAATGAACATTCGGGTTTTACTATTTCCAGACGGTGATGATCCCGATTCTTTTTCCCGAAAACATCCGAAAGAATTTGTTGAAAATTTTATAAAAACCGAAGCCAAAGATTTTATCAATTTCAAGGCAGAAATTCTTTTAACCGAAGCAGAAAATGATCCAGTAAAAAAGGCAGAAGCAATTCGGGATATTGTGAAATCTATCGCTTTTGTTCAAAATTCTTTGAAGCAAGAAGTTTATTTAAAGGAAGTTGGAAATAAATTTGGAATTACAGAACAGAGTTTGTTTAATGAATTGGGCATTCAAAAACAAATAAAATCTAAAGAATTTTCTCCCAATCGCGAATCAGCAAAACCAGAAATCCAGAAGTTACAGAAAGTTCAGGATATTTTTTCTGCGATAAATCCTTTAATCATTTTAGAAGAAAAATTGGTGGAATTGATGCTAAAATATGGTGACAGAATATTAGAAAAAGATTTGGAAGAAACCGAAGATGAAGAAAATAAGGAAGTACAAAATATTAAAAAAGAAAAATACCAAATCACCGTAATTGAAGAGATTATAAACCATTTGGAAGAAGATGGTTATGAAATTCAATCTTCATTAAACCAAAAAATAGTAGATGATATTAAAATTGGTTTAACTGAAAATCAAATCCGAAGCGGTAATTTTTTCTTGACTTTAATGGACGAAGAAGTAACTTCAAAAGTGGCCAATTCATTAATGAATGTACATGAATTAAGCAATTGGGAAAAACATAATATTTATTTTAAAAGAGAAGATGAACTTGTACAAAACATCGTTCAAGACGTTATTTATCGACACAAAAGAGAATTCGTTTTGACTTTAATAAAAGATTCCAGAAAAAAAATAGAAAATTCTGAAGAAAAATTTTCGGCGGAAGATTATAAAAAAATAATGCTTTTAACCCAATTAAAAAATAAAATTGACGGTGAACTCAACCGAATTCTCTGACAAAATGGCTAAATTTACGATTGGAATAAACTTTGAGAATTAAAAAATATTAAAAATTAAAAATGGATATTAATAAAGAATTTAGAGATTTCTCTGTGAAACATTTAGGAAACAGCGGAACTGCGACGGACAAATATATGGGAATGTATGGACCGACAAATTTAACGCCCTACATTATGGAAGAACGACGATTAAACGTAACACAAATGGACGTTTTTTCTCGTTTAATGATGGACAGAATTATTTTCCTTGGAACAGGAATTGACGACCAAGTGGCGAATATTGTAACCGCACAATTATTATTTTTAGAAAGTTCTGATTCTGCAAAAGATATTCAGATTTACATTAATTCTCCTGGTGGAAGCGTTTATGCAGGTTTGGGAATTTATGATACAATGCAAATTATTAAACCAGATGTTTCTACAATTTGTACAGGAATGGCTGCTTCAATGGGCGCAGTTTTATTAGTTGCAGGTGAAAAAGGAAAACGTTCTGCACTGAAACATTCGCGCGTGATGATTCATCAACCAAGTGGCGGTTCGCAAGGTGTGGCGACAGATATGGAAATTAATTTACGCGAAATGTTAAAATTGAAAAAAGAATTGTACGATATTATCGCGCACCATTCAGGTCAAACTTATGATTGGGTTGAAAAAAATTCTGAAAGAGATTATTGGATGACTTCTTATGAAGCGAAAGAATTTGGTATGATTGATGAAGTTTTGGAACGCAAAACTGAGAAATAGTTTTTCTTAATTTTTAACAAAAGTAAAAAGGCGCTTTTCGAAGCGTCTTTATTTTTGAGTTATAAATTCAGAAATTAATTTGAAAACTTCGGCTTTAGCTTTATCTAAATTATCATTTACCACAATTTTATCAAACTGATTTTCAAAAGTCAATTCTTCTGCCGCTTTTTCCACACGGATTTTTACAGTTTTTGCATCATCTGTTCCGCGCTCCGTTAATCTATCCTCCAATTCTTTTACAGACGGCGGCTTTATGAATATTGAAAGTGCTTTTTCTTGGAAATATTTTTTCAGAGCTACTCCACCTTTTACATCGACATCAAAAATAACGACTTTATTTTCTTGCCAATTTTTTTCGACTTCAGATTTTAAAGTGCCATAAAATTTATCTTTGTAAACTTCCTCAAATTCTACAAATTCTTGCGCAGAAATCCTACTTTTAAATTCATCAGGAGAAATAAAATAGTAATCAATTTCGTGTAGTTCTTCACCGCGTGGCGCTCTTGTAGTGCAGGAAACAGAAAATGCCAAATTAGAAAACTGGCTTATTGCATATTTTACTAAAGTGGTTTTTCCACTTCCAGAAGGCGCTGAAAAGATGATAACTTTTTCCATTATTTTTCTTTGGTTAACCGCAAACACAAATTTTTATTCATTTTTTTATCTTTGTCATACTCTGAGTTTCTAAAAGAGACTTTTTACTTTTTACTTATAAAACATTCAAAGTTTGCTCTTTTACTTTCTCTAAATCGTCTTTCATTTCCACCACTAATTTCTGAATTTCACTGTGATTTGCTTTTGAACCCAAAGTATTAATTTCTCTACCAATTTCTTGCCCGATAAATCCTAATTTTTTTCCGTTGGTGTCTTCATTCATCACTTCCAAATAATATTTTAAATGTTGTGCGAGACGAACTTTTTCTTCAGCAATATCTAATTTCTCGCTGTAATAAGCCATTTCTTGATAGAATCTGGTTTCATCAATATTTTCAAAATCAGACAAAGTTTTTTTGTAACGTTCTTTCACAGCGTCCAAACGTTCTTCTTCAAATGGAATTACTTTTGCTAAATTTTCTTCAATTTTTAAGATATTTTTAGTAAGTTCAGTTTGCAAAACCTTGCCTTCTGTTGTTCTAAATTCCTGGAAATTCTCAATTGCATTGTTTAATAATTGAAACAAAAAATTAACCTCATCTTCACTGATTTCGTCTCTGTTTCTAGAAATTGCTTCGGGCATTCTAATGGCCATTTTTAAATATTCAAAATCAGGCGCATTAGGAGAAATTTCTTCTAATTGTGAAATATAATTTTTAACTAATTCTTGATTAATTTTTACTGCAGAATTTTCGATTTGAGCTTCGTAATTAATGTAGCAATCTACTTTTCCACGAATGATTTTATCATTTAAAATTTTCCGAATTTCAAATTCCTTTTCCTTATATCGTTGCGGAACTTTAATATTTAAATCAAAATTTTTGCTGTTTAAAGATTTTAGTTCAATGGTTATTTTTTTACCATCAAAATTTTCTTCTGCTCTACCGAAACCGGTCATTGATAAAATCATAAATAAATTTAAGTTACAAAGATAATTATTTTGAATGAGAGAAAACTTTAGAAAATAATTTTAAAGTTTATGCTCTCAAAGATTTATAAGATTTAGCATATTTATTTTTAAATTTTGAACGCAAAGCGTGAAAAAATTATTAAAATATTTCATAAAATTTGGAGAGTGCTTCACTTCGTAAAGTGGGAAATTTGATGATAATTGACTAACTATTAAAAGTGAGAAGAAATTTAATTTCTAAAATTAAAATCTGCGAAATCAGCTAAATCTGCGAGAAATATTTCAGTAGAAATCAGTGAGAAAAATTAAATTTGTAGAATGGAAAATGAACTAATTTCAAAAACAATAGATTTTGTAAAATTAAAATTAAAAAACGCCGAAGCTGGTCACGATTGGTTTCACATAGAACGCGTTTGGAAATTAAGTAAAAAAATCGCAGAAAACGAAGATGGTGATTTAGAAATCATAGAATTGGGCGCACTTTTACATGATATTGCAGATCCAAAATTTCATAATGGTGATGAAGAATTGGCATTAAAAATCTCCCGTGATTTTCTAGAAAGTCAAAATTTAGAAGACGTAAAAATTAAAAAAGTTTTGTTTATTATCAAAAATATTTCCTTCAAAAATAGAAATGAAAAAGCAGAAATTTCCATAGAAAATCCTGTAAAAGAATTACAAATTGTGCAAGATGCAGATCATTTAGACGCAATAGGAGCAATTGGAATTGCCAGAACTTTCAACTTTGGGGGTTTTAAAAATAACAAAATGTATGATCCAGAAATTCTGCCAAAATTAAAAATGAGCAAAGAAGAATACAAAAAATCAGACGGAACTACCATCAATCATTTTTACGAAAAATTATTGCTTTTAAAAGATTTAATGAATACTGAAACTGCAAAAAAAATCGCATCTAAAAGACACGATTTTATGGAGAATTTCTTAAATGAATTTCTGCAGGAATGGGATGTAAAAATTTAAAAAATCTAAATTTACTGATATTAAATATTATAGTTTTCGCTTCAAATTAAAATTATTAAATTTGACAAACGCTTAACTTTTAAACATGAAAAAAATTCTCTTTTTTGCTTCTCTAATATGTGCTGTTTTGCTTTCAGCACAAAAAAAATATGTGATGATTATTCACGGTGGTGCAGGAACAATTCTAAAATCCAAAATGACCGTGGAGAGAGAAGCTGCCTACAGAGAAAAACTTAGCGAAGCGCTGAAAGCAGGTTTTGAAAAAATTCAGAATGGAAATAATTCCGTAGAAGCAGTTGCTTCTGCGATAGTAATTTTAGAAAACTCTCCACTTTTCAACGCCGGAAAAGGAGCGGTTTTTACAAATGATGGCAAAAACGAAATGGATGCCGCAATTATGTTCGGAAAAGATAAATCCGCAGGAGCAATTGCGGGAGTTCATACCATTAAAAATCCTATTAAAGCTGCAATTGCTGTGATGCGAAATTCGGAACACGTAATGTTGAGCGGTGAAGGTGCTGAGAAATTTGCCAAAGAACAAAATTTAGAAATCGTGAGTCCAGAATATTTTTGGACTAAAGACCGATGGGAAAGTTTGCAAAAATTAAAACAAAAAGAAACGACGAAAAAACTGAAAAAAACCTCACAATATACTTTACCAGAATCTTATGAAATTGATCAAAAATTTGGAACAGTTGGTGCAGTTGCTCTAGACAAAAACGGAAATCTTGCTGCAGGAACATCAACTGGCGGAATGACCAATAAAAAATATGGCAGAATTGGAGATGCACCAATTATTGGAGCTGGAACTTATGCCGATTCTCAAGTTGGAATTTCTGGAACAGGATGGGGAGAGTTTTTCATACGTGCAACTGCGGCAAGAACCATCGCTGCAAAAATGGAATATCAAAATAAAAACCTGAAAACTGCTGCAAAAGAAACACTTGATGAAATTGAAAAAATGGGTGGAGATGGTGGTTTAATTGCATTAGATAGAGATGGAAATATTACAATGCCTTTCAATACTGCAGGAATGTATCGTGGTGCGATTACAGAAGATGGTGAAATTTTTATTGAAATTTTTAAGTAGAAATGAAGTTTAATATCAAAGATATTCAGGAATGGGAAAATGTTATAAGTGAAATTTTGCCACAACTCAAACATTCTATTTTAACTTTAAAAGGAAATCTGGGTGCAGGAAAAACCACTTTCACACAGTTTTTATTAAACAAATTAGGAAGCAAAGATGAAGTTAACTCACCCACTTATTCTATTGTAAATGAATATGACACACCAAAAGGAAAAGTTTTCCATTTTGATTTATACCGTTTAAAAAATTTAGATGAAGTTTACGACATTGGAATTGATGAATACCTAGATTCCGCTTTTCTTTCTATAATTGAATGGCCAGAAATTTATGCCGAAGATTTAGAACATTTACCACACCATGAAATTCAAATTGAAACAAATGGTTTAGAGCGAGAGATAATTTTTAAATAATCTATCTTTGTACTCTATTAAAAATACAATGCAGTATGGCTAATCCAGGTAATATTTTTACACCTTTCACAGAAGAAGATTTACTTCCACAAGAAGAAAAATTGGAAGTGGTGAAAAAAAGCAAAAAATTCAGTATCGGAATTCCAAAAGAAACGTGCCTGAATGAGCGCAGAACTTGCATTACACCAGATGCAGTACAAGTTTTGGTAAATAATGGACATCACATTATTATAGAATCTGGCGCGGGACAAGGTTCATTTTTTAGTGATTTACAATATTCTGAATCGGGAGCTATTATTACAAAAAGTCCAGAAGAAGCATTTGGACAAAATTTAGTTTTAAAAATAAACCCGCCAACTTCTGAAGAAATAGATTATTTAAAAGCAGGAAGTTATTTAATTTCCGCGCTGCAAATTAATCTTCGAAACCAAGACTATTTTAAAAAATTAGGAGAAAAAAAAATAAACGCCATTGCTTTTGAATTTATTGCAGATGAATACAGACAACTTTCTTTAGTAAGATTAATTGGAGAAATTGCAGGAAATATCGCGATACTTTATTCTTCAGAGCTTTTAGCTTTGTCAAATGGTTTAATGTTGGGTGGAATTACTGGAGTTCGTCCCACAGAAGTTGTCATCATCGGCGCTGGAATTGTGGGAGAATTTGCTACTAAAGCAGCCGTTGGTTTAGGCGCAAGTGTAAAAATCTTCGATAATTCTTTATCTAAATTACGCAGAATTCATTCAATGGTTGATAGCCGAGTTCCAACTTCTATCATCGATCCAAAAGAATTAGCAAAAAGTTTGCGTCGCGCAGATGTTGTAATTGGTGCATTTTCTAAATGGAGCGCTGTACCCATTGTAACTGAAGAAATGGTGACAAACATGAAAAAAGGAAGTGTAATTATTGACGTTACAATTGACAATGCAAAAGTAATTGAAACTTCAGAATTGACCGATATGGAAGATCCATATATTATAAAACATGGCGTAATTCACTGTGGTTTACCGAATCTTACTTCAAAAATGCCACGAACTACGAGTAAAGCAATTAGTAATTTTTTCCTCAGTTATCTTTTAAATTACGACGATGAAGGTGGTTTCGAAAATATGTTGGTAAAACGAAACGAGATGAAAGACAGTCTTTATATGTACAAAGGCCGCCACACAAAAAAAATGATTTGCGACAGATTTAATCTTACTTACCACGACATTAATCTTCTTATATTCTAATGAGGAAATTAAAATTTTATTTTTTAGGCTTTATTCCCGGACTTTTATTAGTTCTTTTTATCTTAAATAAAAAAGGCGCAAGTTGTTCCTATTTTCCAAGTGCACGTGTAAAAGCAGAAACTTTATCTAAAGATTTTATTTTGAAAGATACTTTCAAACAAGAAATAGCTGCACAAAAAATTGATGAAAAATTTTTAAAAGACAGTATTTTAACTGTTGGAGAAATTGATTTTGATAAAAGTAAAGCGCAAAAGAAACCTTGTCCAGAATATTTAATTGTCTATCCTTATAAAAACCCAAAGTACGAAGTAGAATTTGAAAAATGTAAAGAAACTGCTACTTTTCTAAGTTTGAAAACGCTTCGTTAGTTATAAAGTTGTGAATTCATAAAGAAGTAAAATCGTGTATTTTTGATGCATTATTTGTGTTCAAAAAGTATTTTTATTAGAACTAAAAATTTGTGTCATTTGTGTATTTAAGTTAAGTAAAGAATATTTTTGTGATTTGTGTTAAAAAAAACACGTCAAGTAATAGAGTAAATAAAATGAAAATTGCAATAATTGGTATCGGATTAATCGGAGGTTCTATGGCTTTAAAATTAAAGCAAAAGCAATTTGCAACTAAAGTTTATGGCGTAGATTTTAATGAGCAACATTTAACAGACGCAAAAAAATTAAAAATAATTGACAAAATTTCTGATTTAGAAAATGCAGTCCAAAATTCAAATGTCATTATTATCGCAATTCCAGTAGATGGAACCAAGAAAATTTTATCCAAAATATTAGATTTAATTACGGATAAACAAACTGTTTTAGACGTTGGTTCAACAAAATCTGGTATTATAAAATCAATAGAAAGACATCCAAAACGAAACCGATTTGTAGCAACTCACCCAATGTGGGGAACTGAAAACTCTGGTCCAGAATATGCAACTTTAGACGCATTTAAAGAAAGAGCCGCCGTTATTTGTGACGCAGAAAACTCAGCAAAAGATGCTTTAGAATTGGCACAAAAATTATACGAAAATCTTGAAATGAATTTATTATATATGAATTCTGAAGACCACGATATTCACACCGCATATATTTCTCACATTTCACATATTACTTCTTATGCGCTTGCAAATACGGTTTTAGAAAAAGAAAAAGAAGAAGATACTATTTTTCAATTGGCAAGTTCTGGTTTTAGCAGTACAGTTCGTTTGGCGAAATCTCATCCCGAAATGTGGGTGCCGATTTTTAAACAAAACAAAGAGAACGTTCTCGATGTTTTAAACGAACATATCACGCAACTTCGCAAATTTAAATCCGCTTTAGAAAAAGAAAATTACGATTATTTGGAAGAATTAATTTTGAACGCCAATAAAATTCGGGGAATTTTGAAATAGTTTAAGATTGAAAATTCCGTAAAAAAAAATAGAATCAAAAGTTTATGAATTTGGCTTTTTGAAGGAATAGACTTCGTTTTTGATGATTCAAGGTTTTGAAAAACTTTGCCAAAGTTTAGAACTTTGGCAAAGTTTTTTAAGACGGTTATTTGGAATTTTAGTTATGCTTTATAACTTTAAATATGCTACTTTTAAGTAATTGTAATAAATTTAAGTTAGCAATTTCCCATCAAAATATATAACCAAAGTTTCGCCCTTCCTTGCACCCTCCTTCGAGACTCCTTCCCAAAAATCGCATTTTTTGGAAGCAACCGGCAACAAATCCGCAACAAACCCGCAATACAACACATATCCAATTTGAAAATAAATGACTTCTGTTGACAAAAGCAGACATGGATGGACAAATCTGTTGTTAAAGCAAAAAAGAAAGACAGAAAGTGAAATTCCAAGAAAAACACAGACATTTTTTGGAAAACAAAGACTTCAAATGAAAACTGTAGAAAAGCAACTCCATTAAATGACTATTGCACCCAGATTATGAAATAAAAAGACTTTTTAGAAATAAAAAATAAATTTGCAGATATAGAATGAAAACAATAGAAATTATAAGATAAACAAAGAAAAATATAAAAAATAATAGTAATTAAAAGAAAACGGAGGAGTTAGAGAGAAGATTAGAGACAGACAAAGAGAATACAAGACGCTGATAAACAAACACTTGTATCTGATAAAATAGCGTTTTATATTTGTACCTAATCAATTAATTTTTTTACAATGGGTACAATTAAAAAAGGAATCCTCGGAGGATTCAGCGGAACCGTAGGAACGGTAGTAGGCGCAAACTGGCGCGGCATTGATATTATCAGAAGCCGTCCAAAATCATCTGGCGGTGTTCCCACCGCACTACAGATGCTCCAACGCAAAAAGTTTGCGATGGCCATTCAATTTCAGAATGCGTTGCGCAGTATGCAAAGCCGTCTTTACGGCGACAATGCGGGAGTAAAATCAAGAGTTAATTTAGCGGCTTCTTATCTTTTGCGCGAAGTTATTTCTGAAGTAAACGGTGAACCAGTCATTGTGATGGACAAGGTGGTGATCACAAAAGGAAGTCTTACAGGTTTTCAGAATCTTAGTGTAACAGAAGCCACCGGTAATCTTCTAAATTTCACTTGGGAAGATAACTCTAACCAAGTAATGGCAGAAATCACTGATTTATTTTGCACCGCCATTTATGAAGAAGAATCTGGAAGGTTTAATGTTCAAGAAGGACCAGAACAACGCAATGCTATCTCAGCTACGGTGCATCTGCCAGAAGAATGGAATGGGAAAACCGTGCATGTCTTTGCATTTTTCCAAAACAGTACACAAGATGTAGCTTGTAACTCAGTTTATCTGGGAACAAAAGTGCTGATTTAAAGACAGTTTTCTTTAAATTTAAAAACAATAATACCGCAGGATGAAGATCTTGCGGTATTTTTTTTGAATAGGAATAAAGCAAAAATTATTCTATTTTGTTCCTCCTTCAATCATCTCACGTACTTCATGCACAAGATAATAGATTTTACCGCCAATTTTTTTAAAGGGAAGAATTTTTTCATCGCGCCACCTCTTCAGAGTGCGTGCGGTTACTTTAAAAAGTTGGCTCAAATCACTATCGTCATATAATTCCAGAGACTTGTTTTTCTTCTGCTTCTTTTGAGAGAAATCGGGTTGTCTATAATTGGGTCGTTTTTTATCGCTTTTATTTTCTTTCATCTTTTAAAATTCTGTATTTTGTAATCACCATGCTTTTTTTAGAGAGTATAAATATTTCAAACAAGGTTCACTCTTATTTTTTTATGGTTCTTTCAATTAATCTATATAAGTCTTTTTCTTGCAATTTTTTTAAATCGAATATCGTCGTATCTCGTCCTGCGTAATCTACCCCAAGATCATCCAGCATTGATTTGGCATTTATATAATCATAATCTCCCGCTTTATATACAGGGAAAGAATTCTCTACTTCATAAGAAGATACTTCCAATAATAGTTGCTCTTTTTCATCAAAACCAAAACGCACAAATCTGTTCTTTTTGGTTTGCAATAATTCCATAGCGCCTTTAGAAAAGCCGAGTTTTCCTGTTTTATGAACCGTAAGTTTTGCGGTTCCGGAAAAGTGACTGGGTTTTAAAAATCTGACAATCATCACATTATATTTAATACAAAATTAAGTAATAAAACCTTGTATATTTTGTTTCTACTCTCTTAATGTATTATTTATGATAGAAAAGTTTTCCACAATGACACAGAATACTTAATATCATTGGTTTCCTTAGTAATTAAAGCCAAAAAGGGGGATTTTAGTGAAATTTAGCTAAACAAATATATACTAATTATTTATTAATGGTAAATACAAATTAAACACATCATAAAATATACAAGTGATTATAAAAGAAAAAAAATTGGATAAGTTGAAAATTAAAAAAAGATTTAAAATAAATCAAAATAATTTTTGAAAATAAAATTTATAAAATAAGAAAACGTTTTAAGTTTCAAATAACTAGTAGAAAGTTATTACAAAAAAATGCGTCCTTGTTTGAATTACTTCTTCCTTTTCAAGAGCATTGGAATTAACTTTTTACCCAAAAAGATTTTACGAATTCATAAAATTCTAAATAATTATATATATGTTTAATAAAGAACTTTTATCACAAAAAAAGTTGCTTTAAAAAAGCAACTTTAAATACATAGGAAGAAAGAAGATTCTAATCTTCTAAATTGGCTAAATTCTTAAATTTTTCATAAGAAGATTTCAAATTCATAAGTTGATTTCTTACTACTGCTGTACTTTCTGGATCAAGATCTCCACTTTTCAAAGCATCTTCGTACGTTGTAATTGCGGCGTTTTCACCAAAAGTGACATTTTCTAACGAAGCTTCATCTTTATCTGCTGAAAGTGCATTCTTAACATCAATCCAAGTTCTATGTAAATCACCTGCAACGGTGGTATTATTATCGGGATCGCCTCCTTTCTCACGAATTAATGAGGAAAGTTCTGTCTTCATTTTGACAGACTGTGTTGCCATTTCTTGGAAATCTTCTTTTAGATGTGGGTGAAAATCCATTACTTTTTTCTCCACTTTTTGAAAGCCTTCCATTCGATCGTTGGTTATTTGTAATAAATCGTTTAGTGCATTTACTGTGCTTTTATTTTCCATTATAAATATATATTTTGATTAGTGGCTTTTTAAGTTCAATCAATATGCCAAAACAGGAGATAATAAAAAAAATGACTTAATTTTATATTTAAAACCCATAAAATTTATATTTTTACTACAGATAAAATCCCAATGATTATTACAATTTTTAGCAGTTTTCTTCATAAAAAAAGATACCGCTATCTTTTTTATACCACACTTATTGTTTTAATAATAGGTGTAGTTGGATTTCATTATCTAGAAGATTGGCGATGGATTGACAGTTTAAACTATGCAGTTTCTACAATGGTTACTACGGGAAATGCAGGCGTAATTCCAAAGACAGATATTGGGAAAATATTTAACGTCTTCTACATGCTGACAAGTGTTATTCTGATTTTATTTTTTATAGATACCATTCACCAATATTTCTATGAATGGCATCACAGTTCTGAAATAAGACAAAAACGCCGCCGAAAACAATTAAAGAAACATTTTGATAATTCATCTAATAAGTAATCAATTTAAATGGTCTTACAATGTAATTTCAAAATAAAATTTAAAACTTGTGATACCTTCTTAAATTATAAATAACATATTTTAAGAAATAAAAAATACTTTAGGAAAATTACTTTCCGATACAAAACTTGGAAAAAATATTCCCCAAAACCTCATCGTTTGTAAACTCACCAGAAATTTCACCAAGATTTTCTAAAGCGTTACGCAATTCATAAGCGAGAAGTTCGGTAGAAATTTTAGATTTTATGGCTTCTTTCACATTGTCGATTGCAATTAAAGAATTTTTTAAAGCTTCATAATGACGTTGATTGGTAATAATGACGTTGCTTTCTGTGTCTTTTAAATCATCAATATAATTTGCCAATTCGGTTTTAATAACTTCTACACTTTCTGTATCTTTTGCAGAAATACCGAGAATGGTATTCGTTACATCTGGAAATAATTCTTCTTTTATTTTGGTGTCAAATTCATTTTCAAAATAGCCTCCGTTTAAATCGATTTTATTATGAAGCAGAATAATTTTTAAATCTTGACGTTCAAATTCTTTAATGAAATCAATTACTTCTTGCGGTGAAGAATCAAATTCATCATAAAGATAAAGTAGGATTTTTGCTGAAGCAATTTTCTCTTTTGCTTTTTGCACGCCAATTTTCTCAATTTCATCCGTGGTTTCTCGCAAACCTGCGGTATCAATAAATCGAAAAGCATTTCCTTTAATGTGCAACACTTCTTCAATTGTGTCACGCGTGGTTCCTGCAATCGAACTTACAATGGCTCTTTCTTCTTTTAGCAATGCATTTAAAAGTGTGGATTTTCCGGCATTTGGTTTCCCGATAATTGCCACTTCTACTCCATTTTTTACGGCGTTTCCGTATTTAAAACTTTCAATTAAAGAAGTGAGTTTGTTTTCTATTTTATTTAATAAATTGCTTAATGCAGTTCTGTCCGCAAACTCCACATCTTCCTCCGCAAAATCAAGTTCTAATTCTACGAAAGACACAAAGTTTAAAAGTTCACCACGCAACAATGAAATCTCTTTTGTAATACCACCTTTTAACTGATTTAAAGCGACTTTTCTCGAAGCTTCATTTTCACTCGCAATTAAATCTGCAATGGATTCAGCTTGACTTAAATCTATTCTACCATTCAGAAAAGCGCGCATTGTAAATTCGCCTGCTTTTGCCAATCTTGCGCCGTTTTTCACCAAAACTTCTAATATTTTTTTGGAAATATGTGGGGAACCGTGAAAAGAAATTTCTACAGAATCTTCTGCTGTAAAGGTTTTCGGTGATTTAAAAACTGAAACCATGACTTCATCGATGGCTTCTTCTTTGTCTTTTATAAAACCATAATGAACGGTGTGAGAATCTACATTTTCTAAATTATTTCCCTTAAAACATTTTTGCGCAATTTCTATTGCTTTTTCACCAGAAAGCCGAATTATTCCGAGCGCTCCAATTCCGTTCGCTGTTGATAAAGCACAAATAGTATCTTGATTTAAATTGCCATTCATATTGCAAAATTACGGAAATATTACAGATGTTTAAAAGCAAGACGGTTTCGCTTTTTCAAAGTTTATCTGTAAATTCTGTCAAAAGAATTTTGAGTCTGCAAATTCTGTGTGAAATTGAAATGTATGTTTAATAATCATAAACCGAGAAGTTTCAACTGAAAAGTTTTAAATTTATCAAAAGTTTTAACTCCAATGAAAAACCCTGTAATTGATCTCCATTGTGATCTTCTCTCCTATTTAACTCGACCAAATTCCACAATTTACGACACTAATGAAATCGGTTGCGCCATTCCTTTTTTAAAAGAAGGAAATGTGAAATTGCAAGTCATGGCAATTTTTGCAGCAGTAGAAGAAAAAAGCCATGAATTTGGTTTGCAACAAAGTGAAATTTTTAAAAGATTAAATGAAGCCGAAAATGAATTGTATCGTTTTGAAAAACAACATTTACAGAATTTCGGCGACAATAATAATATCGGAATTTTGGCTTCTGTTGAAAGTGGTTCTGCTTTTTGTAATGAAAAAATTCCATTAAAAGAAGGTTTCAAAAACTTAGAAAAAATAATTGGAAACGTTGGAAATTTACTCTACATTAGTTTTACTCATCACACAGAAAACAGATTTGGTGGCGGAAATTATTCTAATATTGGATTAAAAAATGACGGAAAAGCTTTGGTAGATTATTTAGACAAAAAAAATATCGCCATAGATTTTTCTCATACAAGTGATGCTTTAGCTTATGATTTATTAAATTAAATTTCTAAAGAAAATCTTTCTGTTCCGATAATTGCAAGTCATTCCAATTATAGAAAAGTTTTTGAACATCCAAGAAATTTACCAGATGATATTGCGAAAGAAATTATTCACCAAAAGGGATTGATTGGACTTAATTTTGTGCGTGCTTTTTTAAATCCTGAAAATCCCAGTTCACTTTTAGAACACGCCACTTATGGATTAGAATTGGGCGCAGAAGATGCTATTTCTTATGGCGCAGATTATTTTTTTACCAAAAGCAATCCCGATAAATCCAGAATTCCATTTTATTTTGCAGAACAAGAAAATGCGAGTTGTTATCCACAAATCAATCAGCTTTTTGAAGAAAATTTCAGTGAAGAAATAGTTGAAAAAATTAGCCATCAAAATGTAATTAATTTCTTAGAAAGACTCTGGAAATAACAATTTTTAGAAAATTAAAATTAAATTGCAATAAAAAATTATCTTATTAAAAGTTATTATAAAATATTCACTAAATAATTAGAATTAAAGAATCCTATTTTTAACCGCAAAAAAGACAAAAGCGTTATTCAAAAAAATTAGAAAATCAAAAGATTACAAAATTGAAATCATTATATATTGATTTTGCGACCTTTTGAATTATTTAAAAATCACATTTCTCTTTTTACCTTTTGCGGTAGATTCTTTTTGTATGTACTAAAAATGAACAATGAATACAGAAGATATTATTTCTCAATTAAATGAGTTAAGCAAAACCAGCAAAGAACTCGAAACGCCAGAAGTGGAGCGTGGTGAAATGCTTAAAAGCGTCATAGATTACGCTAATCAATTTATGGGAAGTTTAAATTCTGTAAAAGCTTTTAGTGATAAAGATTCAAATTCTTTAGAAATTACGAATCAAAAAAGACCACTTTCAGATTTGCTCGATTTGTATCAAAAACAAGTCGCAGAAACAGGAATTAATGCAGCTTCAGGAAAACACCTCGGTTATATTCCAGGAGGTGGCGTTTTTACCGCAGCAATTGCAGATTTTATTGCAGCAATTACCAATCCTTTTGCAAGTGTTCATTACGCTTCACCGGGTGCTGCTAATATTGAAAATGAAGTCGTGAATTGGTTGAAAAAAGTTTTCTCATTTCCAGAAAATGCAGTTGGAAGTTTAAATTCTGGAGGCTCCATTTCTACTTTAATTGCTTTTAATGCAGCAAGAGATTTCCATAAAGTGAAAAATGAATTTATCACAAAAAACGTCGTTTATTTAAGCGAACAAGTGCATCATTCCACCCAAAAAGCATTAAGAATTATTGGTTTAGAAGATGTTATAATTCGCTATGTTTCCATTGATAAAAATCATAAAATAAAAACAGATTCATTAGAAGATTTAATTAAAAAAGATATTTCTGATGGACTACAACCTTTTCTGGTCGTAGCAACTGCGGGAACGACCGACACAGGCGCAATCGATCCTTTAGATGAAATTGCAGACATTGCAAAAGCGCACAAAATGTGGTTTCACGTAGATGCAGCTTATGGTGGATTTTTTATAATGACTTCTAAAAAAGAATTGTTTAAAGGTATAGAAAAGGCAGATTCATTAATTATCGATCCACATAAAGGATTGTTTCTTCCGTACGGAGTTGGTGCGGTTTTAATTAAAAATTCTGAAGCGGTTTTACATTCCAATTTTTACACTGCGAATTATATGCAAGATGGCGCAAATAATGAAATGCTAAAAAGTCCCGCAAACGTTTCACCAGAATTGACGAAACATTTCCGTGGACTTCGCGTTTGGTTGCCTTTGCAAATTCATGGAATTGAACCTTTTGTCGCTTGTTTAGAAGAAAAATTATTGTTGATTCATTATTTTAGAAATCAATTATCAGAATTAGGATTTTGTCTCGGTCCAGAACCAGATTTATCGGTGAGTTATTTCTGGTTTCCTTTTGAAACAGATTCTGACAAAAAAAACCAACAATTGATGGATGAAATTCATAAAGACGGTTCAGTCTTTTTAAGTTCTTCAATTATCGATAAACGCTTCGTTATCCGAATTGCAATTTTAGCTTTTAGAACAAAAAAAGAAATCATTGATGAAGCGATAGAAATGATTAAAAACTGTTTAGAAAAAGTAAATACAGAAACTTTAAAATAAAAAAAAGTGCAAATTTTAAAATCTGCACTTTATATAAATTGTTTTCACTAAACTTTAAATTGGTTTTATAATATCTAAAAACCAAGCTTTTACATCGCCTTCTAAATCTTTTTCTAATTTCTCTTTACACCAAGAATGGTAATTATTTAACCAATCTTTTTCTGGCTGTGTCATTAAAGAAATATTCAAAACATTTCTATCAAACGGACAAATTGTCAAAGTTTCAAAATCATAAAAAATTCCGTAATCTGTGGTTTCTACTTCACGCACTGCAATTAGATTTTCATGACGAATTCCATAATGATAATCGTAATAAAAACCAGGCTCATTAGATAAAACCATTCCCGGAATTAATTCTTGAAAATTCATGTCTTTTCTGATATTTTGCGGACCTTCATGAACGTTCATAAAACTTCCGACGCCGTGCCCTGTTCCGTGGTTGTAATCTTTTCCTTCTTTCCAAAGCGCCATTCTTGCAAAAGCATCGAGTTGAACGCCGCGAGTTCCTTTGGGGAATTTCACCATAGAAAGCTGAATCATTCCTTTAAAAGCCAAAGTACAATCAGTTTTAAACTCTTCAGAAGCAGTTCCTAAAGCGAAAGTTCTTGTGATATCTGTTGTTCCTTCTAAATATTGTCCGCCAGAATCTACTAAAATGGTGTCTTGATTTGTCACTTCTTTACTGCCTTCACTTTTCGCAGAATAATGCATAATTGCACCATTTTCTCTGAAACCAACGATACTTCCAAAACTTTCTCCCACGAAGTTTTTTCCTTCCGCTCTAAATCCCCGCAGTTTTTCACCGATGGAATATTCAGTCATCGCTTCTTTTCCAGCTTGATGAGTGAGCCAATAAAGAAATTTCACCATTGCAACGCCGTCTCTTTGCATCACAGTTCTAAAACCCTCCAATTCAGTTTTATTTTTAATGGCCTTCATTAAATTTCCTGGAACTGCGGCTTTTATAAAAGTATTACTTTCTTTTAAAGCTTCAAAAATGGATTGATTACTGTTTGGAGAAATCAGAACCGTCTCATTATTGAAGTTGGTTAATTCGTCATAGAATTGATCATAAGGCAACATTTTAACACAGGAATCATCCATTTGTTTTCTTGCTTCAACATCCAACTTTTCTAAATTTACAAAAAGTTTTGCATCATTTTTAGTTAAAATTAGATAGCCTAAAAACACGGGATTAGATTGTACATCACTTCCGCGTAAATTCAATGTCCATGCAACATCGTCCAAACTGGAAATAATGTGAACTGAAGCGCCCATTTCTTCCATTTTATTACGAATGTCAATTAGTTTATCATTAACAGATTTTCCTGCTCTTTCAATTGGATGAACAAAAACAGGATTTTTTACAGCACCAGAATTTCTATCTTTCCAGATTTCTTTTAAAAGTGGCAAATCCACTAATTTTCTATTTTTAGCTTCTAATTTCTCAGTTAATAATTCCCAGTTGGCGTTTGAAGTGGCGATTGCATTTACCGCAACTGTTCCACCGTCTGGAATTTCGGAAATAATCCAATCGATGTAATTCGGCGTTCCTTCCATTCCATCTTTAAATAAATCAATTCCGGAATCTTCTAATTCTATCGGCGCTTGCACAAAATATCTTCCATCTGTCCAAAGTCCTGCATTATTTTTGGTAATTACTACAAAACCTGCAGAACCTGTAAATCCTGAAAGCCAAGCTCTTTCTTGCCATTCTTTTGGTAAATACTCGCTCATATGCGGATCTGCGGAATAAACTATAAAGGCATCAATATTATTTTCAGCCATTTTTTCGCGCAGTTGCGCTACTTTTTCTTTGGAAGTCATATTATTTTATTTTGAAAGGTAAATTTACAAAAATCTTTTTCCTGAGAAGTTTCTCTTATGTTATTATTTAGTTAAATGTTCTCTAATTTTGTGATAATTATAGAATGTAAGTATTTGTAATTTAAAAATGGTTTCTACATTCAATAAGAAATTTATATCTTAACAGAAATTAAAAACTAATTTTTATATGAATTATTCTTTGAAAACGGTTATTCTAACCTCTTTGATTTCAAGCAGTTTTGTTTTTTCTCAAACAAAAGATGCGGTTATTGAAAACATTATGAACGAAAGTTTTAAGCATTCCCAATTAGAAAATTTGGCTTTTTCTTTAACTGATAGTATCGGTTCGCGATTAGTTGGAAGTCCAAAAATGCAACAAGCGCACAATTGGGCAGTTTCAAAATTTAAAAATTGGGGAATAGAAGCCAAAAATGAACAATGGGGAACCTGGAAATCTTGGGAACGCGGTACTTCTTCTGTAGAAATGGTTTATCCGCAAGTAAAGTCTTTGGAAGGAATGCAATTGGCGTGGAGTCCTTCAACAAAAAAAGGGGGAATTACTGCAGAAGTAATTATGATGCCTGAATTTAAAAGTAAAGAAGATTTTGAAAAATGGCTACCAAATGTGAAAGGTAAATTGGTAATGGTTTCGCAATATCAATGGACGGGAAGACCAGATTATAATTGGAAAGAATATGCAACGCCAGAACTTTATGAAAAATATAAAAAAGAATCTGAAAAAGCCAATTCACAATGGAATAATTCCTTGAAAACTATTGGTTTATCTTGGCGAACATTAAATAAGCCTTTTGAAAAAGCGGGTGCAGCGGGAATTGTTTGGTCTAATTGGTCGCACGGATTTGGCGTGAATAAAATATTTTTTGCAGGAACAGAAAAAATTCCTGCGGTAAATATTTCTCTGGAAGATTATGGGCAATTATACAGAATGTTGCAGCACGGTATCACACCAAAATTAAAAATTATTGCAAATTCAAAAGATTTGGGAATGGCTCCCACTTTTAACACAATTGCTACGATTAAAGGAAGTGAAAAACCAAATGAATATGTCATTTTATCTGCACATTTTGATTCTTGGGACGGCGGAACTGGCGCAACGGACAACGGAACCGGGACAATTACAATGATGGAAGTTGCGAGAATTTTAAAAAAATATTATCCAAATCCCAAAAGAACAATCGTAATTGGACTTTGGGGAAGTGAAGAACAAGGTTTAAATGGTTCTCGTGCTTATGTTTCTGACCATAAAGATCAGTTACCGAAAATACAAGCAGTTTTTAATCAGGATAATGGAACTGGAAGAGTCGTTAATATTAGCGGACAAGGTTTTGTAAATTCTTATCATTATATTGGGAAATGGCTTTCTGCAGTTCCACAATCTATAAGAAAAGAAATCACAACAAATTTTCCTGGATTTCCTGGTGGTGGCGGTTCAGATCACGCTTCTTTTGTTGCAGCAGGAGTTCCTGCATTTAGTTTAAGTTCAAATAGTTGGTCTTATGGAACTTACACATGGCATACAAACAGAGATACTTATGACAAAATAGTATTTGATGAAGTTAAAAATAATGTGGCGCTTACTGCAATTTTGACTTATATGGCATGTGAAGATCCTGAAAAAACTTCAGCAGAAAAAATAATAATGCCTGTCAATTTTCAAACTGGAAAATCAGCAAATTGGCCAGAAGTGAAAGAACCAATTAGAAAAGGAGAATAATTTACATAAAAATAAAAGAGCAGAATTAGTTCTGCTCTTTTTTATAAATCAATATCAATCCAAACTGGAACGTGATCGCTGGTTTTTTCCCAACCACGCACTTCTTTATCAATACCAAAAGTTTTAAGATTCTTCACTAAATTTTCACTCAAAAGAAAATGATCGATTCGCATTCCCGCGTTTCTCTCAAAAGCTTTTCTAAAATAATCGTAAAAAGTATAAAGTTCTTCTTTAGGTCTTAAATAACGAAGCGCATCTGTAAATCCTAGAGAAATTAAATTGGAAAATTCTTCACGGACTTTTGGTAAAAAAAGAGCATCGTTCTTATATTTTTCAGGTTTATAAACATCTTTTTCAGTTGGAATAATATTAAAATCGCCACAGATAATTATTTTTTTACCCGAAGAAATCAGAACTTCGGCTTGTGCCTGAAAACGTTCCAGCCAATTTAATTTATATTCATATTTTTCACCCGGCGTGGGATTTCCGTTAGGAACATAAATACAGCACAAAATAAAATCTTCAGATTCTACTTCTAAATAACGACTTTGCTCATCGCTTTTATTTCCCGGCAAAACGCGGCGTCTTTCTTTTAATTTAATATTCTTACTCAAAACCGCCACACCATTCCAACTTTTTTGTCCAACCCAGATTGCATCATAACCTGCAGCGTTGATCTCCTCCAAAGGAAATTTTTCTTGAGGCGCTTTCAACTCTTGTAAACAAACCAAATCTGGTTGATTTTCTTCCAACCATTTGAGTAAAACAGGCAATCTACCATTGACTCCATTGACATTATAAGTCGCAATTTTCATATTTAAAGATTATGAAACTAAGTTATAAAAATAACTTCAGTGTTAAAAGATTTTAAATTGTGGATTAAATTTCTTTTAGTCTTATTTTTTGTTTTTTATAATTGATGGTGTAGTTCATGGTGAAAAAAACAATTAAAATACAATCCCTTTTTAAGTTTTTAAAAGCTTAATTTTGCAGCCCGAAATAAAGATACTTTTTATGAAAAAAATTGGCGAACACAGAAAAACTCTTGGAGTAGACAATACTGCAACTTTAAAGGAATTAAAAACAATTTATAGAAATTCCATGAAAGACGCACATCCTGATAAATTTGTAAATGATGAAACTGGAAAACTGGAAGCCCAAGAAAAAAGTAAATCTATAATCGAAGCTTATCATTTTTTGGTGAGTATCAATAAAGAAACGCAAGAAAAATACAAAGAAGAATATATTGAAACCATTTCAAAATCCATTATCAGCGATTTTTATTTAGAGAAATCTATTTTAAAAGTTCAACATCTCAATGGGAAAATGTTTGAATATATTGGTGTTCCCAGAAATACTTATATTAAAATGGTGAATTCTGATTCTCCAAGTCGTTTTGCAAGACGTCATATTTACGGGAAATTTATTTACCGCAAAAATGGTGAAGCCATGGAAGTTTAATTATAAATTTTAAAATTAAATTCTATATTTTTTTTCTTTTCAGAACTTTTCCACGAGGTTCATTTGCTTCATATAAAGCCATTTCGGAATGTAGAATTTGTGCAGCGGAAGCAGAATCTTCAACTTTAATAGCACTGCGTTTTAACATTTCAGTTTCGAAATTTTTTAAAACATTTTCACGTAATCCTTTTTCTTTCCATTCCGATAAATTTTTTCCAATTTTGGAAATTTCTCGAGCCAAAGACAGCGCATCTAAAAGCGCTTGATTTGCGCCTTGTCCTTTAAAGGGACTCATGGGGTGAGCTGCGTCACCAATTAGCGTAACTGCTCCTGCTTTTTCTAATAATTTTTCTTCAAGCAAAGCGCGGTCATAAACTGGATAACCAGAAATCTGAGTTTCCAAAGTTGCTGCAATAATTTCTGGAATTGGTGAATGCCATTTCGTTCTGCGAAGCGCTTCTTCTTTCAACGCTTTACTTCCTTTTAAACTTAAATTTTTAGCTTCATTTTCCAACATTGGAAAACTTAATTGCCACATCACAGAATCTTTATCAAATGGCATTATATAAATTCTTTCATTACCATTCGCGGTTTGGAAAACAGTTGCAGAATCAAGCAAATCACTTTCAACTTCAAGCACAGAAAGTGGACAAATTCCCAAAATAACAATGCAATCCAAATAACGAAGTGGCGTGACTTTTTCTCCGATTAATTGATCCCGAACCGCACTGCGAATTCCATCTGCTCCAACTACAAGATCAGCTTTTGCGTTTTTTATTTTTCCATTAATTTGAAAATTGAGTTCGATTTTTCCATCTTCATTTTCTTTAAAATTAAGAAATTGATGTCCCCATTTTACAGAATTATTTTCACCGAGTTGTTCAAGCAACTTAAAACGCAAAGATTGTCGAGCAATGTGAATATTACTGCGTTTTGGAGTTGATTGAGTATTTTTAGTATTTTCTAACCACTTTCTCATTCCCCATTCTGCGACGATTTTCCCGTCAGTGGAATGAACCAAATGTCGTGTTGAAACCACCCCTTTTTCTAAATTAAAAATACCAAACCCTTCAATCGCTTTACTTGCTTGTTGCAAAGTGAGTCCATATCCTTGCGAGCGTTCATCAAAACTGATATCACGCTCATAAATGGTGAAAGGAATTCCACGATGCAAACACCCAATTGCAAGAGCAATTCCACCAATTCCAGCGCCAATAATTGCAATGTGTGGATAATTTTTAATATCTGGAATTGGAAAACTTTCCGAAGAAATTATTCCAGAACCGGAACAAGTTTGACAATTGTATAAATGCGATTTCGGTGGAATTGGTTTAATTTTATTATGTGTTTCTTCAAATTCTTCCACTTCTTTTTGGTATCGAAGTTTTGCGCTTTTTTTAATTCTGCGCTTTTTTTTGCCTAATCCGTTACATTCAGGACAAGCTTTAAAATAAATTCCTTCATTTTTATTCTCTTGCATTTTTATTTCTTTAAGCTGATTTTTAAACTTTTTAAAACCTAAAAACTGATTAAATTTAATTCTTTTAAACCAATAAGTTAATTATTTTTTCAAAGTTTCCAAAAGTGTATCTAAATAATTTAAAGTCATTGTAAAACCACCTCTGAAACCCATTTCGAGCATTTTCTCAAAACGTTCTTGGGATTCATTTGTAATAATAATATTTACTTTTGTAATTCCGTTTTCTTCACTGAAATTAAAATCCCAATCAGAACCAGGTAACTCGGGGTTTTCATCTTTATCGGCAAAAGCATTCGTCATTTTAAAATTAGTTTTGGGTGTAATTGAAACATACTTTTGAAGAGACCAACTTTCCTCTCCTTCTGGACTCACCATTGCGTAAAAACGTTTCCCACCAACTTTAAAATTCATATTTTTAGTCTTAGATTCCCATGGTTTTGGAGCCCACCATTGATCTAAAATTTCTTGTTTGGTAAAAGCATCCCAAACCAAAGTAAGTTCTGCTGCAAATTCTTTGCTAATTAAAACTTTGTTTGCTGCTTTATCTACAGTAAAATCAAAAAGTAAATTGTTCATTTTATTTATTTTTTTAAGGTTTTTAATACTTCATCAAGTTGATTAAATCGTGTTTCCCAAATTTCCCGGAAATCTTTTAACCAAATATCTATTTGTTTTAATTTATCTATTTCAAGAGAATAAAATATCTCTCTACCTTCTTGTTTCGGCGTAATCATTTCACATTCTGATAAAATTTTTAAATGTTTTGAAACTGCTTGTCTTGTCATATTAAAATTTTCAGCAATTGCATTTGGAGTCATCGCATGCAATGCAATTAAAGAAATAATTGCCCGTCTTGTGGGATCTGCAATGGCTTGAAATATATCTCTTCTCATTTTATAATTTAAATTTTAAGCAACTAATTGGTTGCAAATATAAGTGCAACTTTTCAGTTGCGCAAGTTTTTTTATAATTATTTTAAAAAAAAAGTCAAGATTAAATCTTGACAAATTTTATAAAATCAATTTAATTTTAAATTTTAATACGTTTTTAATTTCCCCATTGTAGAATCAAGTGATGTTTTCATTTTATCTACAGCTGCGTGAAAGGCTTTCTCTACGGTATTTCCAAATCCAGTAACTGCAATGGGCTGCATTCCTTTTATTCGCGCTTCCAACACACATCTTTTATCTTTTTCGCCGCTTTTGTCACCATTTTCATCACTTATTTTTATTTCAATTCTAGTAAGATGGTCGCTAAATCTTTCAAAAGAAATTTTGGTTTCTTCTTTAAAATAAGCAATCATTTGTGCAGTTCCATCAATATTGTTGTCGGTGTTTATTAAAATTTCCATTTTCTATTTTTTTAAAATTTTTTATTACTCTAAAGATAGATTATTAAAATTCAAATAAACTTAAAAACTCTTTATTTAACATCGGTTTAACAAATAATTTAATCAATTTTTAAAGTTTTAAAATTTTATCTTACTCTTCTAAAAGAAATTTTTTTAATTTTTACTTTTATAAATAAATCACCTTCTCTTTTGTTGAACTCTTCAAAACCGCTTCAATAATTCTCATATTTTGAAGAATTTCAAATCCAGGCGAAGGTAATTTTTCTCCGAAAACAATATGTTCATAAATTTCTTGATAATAATTCATATAATCTCCCGCTTCACTTGTCATCAATTCTCTTTTCCATCTTCCATTTTCATCTAAATAATTTAAAATTCCGTCTGGTTCAATTAAATTTTTTGTCCAATCTTTCGCAATATTCGGAATAATGCCTGGAACCAATTCCATCTCTTGCGTATCACTTCTTTCTTGTAAAAAACTGCCTTTTTCACCATGAAGCATATAAGCAAAATGCGCCTCTTTGGTAAAAACTGAAGATTTCAAACGTACGCGTAATTCATTTTTATAATAAAGAATGATTTCAAAATAATCATTTGCAAATGCGTCTCCTTTCATAGAAAAAACATCGGCAAAGAGTTTTTTGGGAAAGCCAAAAAGCTGAGTCGCTTGATCTATTAAATGAGAACCCAAATCGTGAACTGCTCCAGAACCTTTTAATTCTGGGTTTTCTTTGTGCTCTTTTTCACTCGCTTCCGTTCGGTAACGATCAAAACGAATTTCTACTTCTTTAATTTTTCCTAGTTTTCCTTCTTCTAAAATCTTTTGAACTTGCAAATAATCCCGATCAAATCGACGGTTTTGATACACACTTAAAAAGAGATTTTTTTCTTTTGCCAAGTTTACTAATTCTTCAGCTTCTGCAAGAGAAACGCAAAAAGGTTTTTCTACAATCACATTTTTTCTCGCTTCCAAAGCCAATTTTACATGAATGAAATGCAGTTGAACCGGTGTATTTACAACAACCAAATCTACATCTGCATTTTGTAGCATATCTTCCACAGATTTATAAATTGTTGCGTTCGGATATTTGTTTTTGGATTCTTCTTTATTTCGTTCCACAATCGCTGACATAAAAAAGCCAGGATGTTCTTTTAAAAACGGTGCGTGAAAGACTTTTCCACTCATTCCAAAAGCACAAAGTGCTACTTTTATCAATTGCATATTTCTAATTTCTAACAAATATCGTTATTCATAAACAAAATTAAATGAGTTGTTATTATATTTTGAGTTTTAAATAAGAGAAGAAATTCGCAGTTTTAAACTGAAAGTCTTAACTTTGTAACAATAGTTATAAATTATAAAAATAAAGATATGACGAAAGCAATTTCTGACGTTCCAGTTGTGTTAAACGAACCCGTAAGAACTTATGAACCAGGCTCTACCGATGTGAAAAATTTAATTTCTACATACAAAAAAATGTGGAAAGAAAAAATTGAAATTCCAATGGTAATTAACGGAAAAGAAGTAAAAACAAAAAATAAAGTACAACTTCAGTCACCGCAAGATCACGCTCATGATTTTGGTTTTTATTACAAAGGCGATATGTCTCATGTAGAGGATGCAATAAACACTGCTTTGGAAGCTCGGCAAAAATGGGCAAATTTAGCGTGGGAACAAAGGGTTTCTATCTTTTTAAAAGCAGCAGATTTATTTGCAGGACCTTATAGAGATAAATTAAACGCGGCTACAATGATTGGACAATCTAAAAATGTTCATCAAGCGGAAATTGATTCGGCATGTGAATTCATAGATTTTTTAAGATTTAATGTAGAGTTTGTTCGAGAAATGTACGCAGAACAACCGATTTCTGATGAAGGAATGTGGAACCGCGTTGAATATAGACCTTTAGAAGGTTTTACTTTTGCGGTGACTCCTTTTAATTTTACAGCAATTTCCGGAAACTTACCTTCTTGTATGGCGATGCTTGGAAATGTCGTGGTTTGGAAACCATCCGATAAACAAATTTATTCTGCACATGTTATAATGGAAGTTTTTCGTGAAGCTGGACTTCCAGATGGCGTCATTAATATGATTTTCACCAGCGGTAAAGAAACTGCAGATAAAATATTGCAACATCCAGATTTTGCAGGTTTACATTTTACAGGTTCAACTACAGTTTTCCAAAGTATGTGGAAACAAATTGGAGATAATATTCATAAATATAAAACTTATCCAAGAATTGTGGGCGAAACTGGCGGCAAAGATTTCTTAATTGCTCATCCTTCTGCACATCCAGATGCTGTTGCAACAGGTTTGGTTCGTGGTGCTTTTGAATATCAAGGTCAAAAATGTTCTGCGGCTTCAAGAGCGTATATTCCAAAATCTTTATGGAAAGAAGTAAAATCTTCAATGGAAGTGCAATTAAAAACTGTGAAAATGGGTTCTCCAGAAGATCCTTCTAATTTTGTAAATGCTGTAATTGATAAAAATTCTTTTGAAAAATGCAAAGGTTATATTGAAAGAGCTAAAAAATCTAAAAATGCAGAAGTAATAATTGGTGGGAAATGTGATGATAGCAAAGGTTGGTTTGTAGAACCAACGGTTATTTTAGCTTCAGATTCTCATTATGAAAGTATTTGTGAAGAAATTTTTGGACCTATTCTAAGTATTTATGTTTACGAAGATAAAGATTGGAGCAATACTTTAAAATTAGTTGATGAAACTTCACCGTATGCTTTAACTGGCGCAGTTTTCAGCCAAGACAGATACGCAATTGAAGAAGCTTACAAAGCTTTAGAAAATGCAGCAGGAAATTTTTATATTAATGATAAACCAACTGGTGCAGTTGTTGGACAACAACCTTTCGGTGGCGCAAGAGCTTCTGGTACTAATGACAAAGCTGGTTCTAAAATGAACTTAATGCGATGGGTTTCTGTGAGAACAATTAAGGAGACTTTTAATCCACCAAAAAATTATAAATATCCCTATTTAGGATAATAATTTTATTAAAAATTCCAGAAATTAATTTTTCTGGAATTTTTTTTTAAGAATAATTTAGTTAAAATATAATTCATTAAAATTATTAAGTTTATTAAGTAAATAATAGAAACATTGTCATTAAATCATTGAAAATATATTTATTATGAATATTTTAACATCAAAGAGAATTCTTTGGCACAAATTTTTCAATGCTTAAAACTACAAACAAAAAAATTATTAACATTTAAAATTTAGAAATTATGGGAAAAGGAAAAGGACTTTTAGCTTTATTAGGATTGGGTGCATTGGCTTTTTGGAAATATAAAAACTCTTCAAAAGAAGACCAACAAATGGTAAAAGATAAAATTAACAGTGCAAAAGACAACCTCAATAAATGGGGAAATGATCTAAAATCTAAAGCAAGTGAAGTGATGGATCAAGCCAAAGACAAAGCAGATCAAGTTCAAACAAATATAGAAAATTCTGCTGCTGAAAAATAAATGAAAATTAAGTTTTCATTATAACTCCATTCTATTTGAAGGGAGTTTTTTTTATTTAAAAATTAAAAGAATAGTTCCGATAATTATTAAAACAGCGCCCAATGCAGCTTTCCAAGAAATAGTTTCACCGAGAAAAACAACTGAAAAAATAATAGTTAAACCTAAACTGAGTTTATCAATTCCTGCCACTTTTGAAACTTCACCCATTTGCAAAGCTTTAAAATAAAAGATCCAAGACAAACCCGTACAAACTCCAGAAATGGTTAAAAAAAGCCAAGTTCGGGATGTGATTTCACCAATATTTTTATATTTATTTCTAAAATACACAATAATGGAAATCATGATTAGAACCACAAATGTTCTAATTGCAGTTGCTAAATTTGAGTTGATATTTTCCACGCCAATTTTTGCAAAAATTGCAGTTAAAGCCGCAAAAAAAGCAGCTAATAAGGCGTAAATCCACCACATGATTTATTTATTTTGATTTAGAAAATCTTCCTGAGCAAAAGTTTTTTGTTCGCCAGTTTTTTGGTTTTTTACAGTAATCGTTTCATTTTTCATTTCCTCTTCTCCCAAAAAAACCATATTTTCAATTACTTTTTTCTCCGCGTAAGAAAATTGCTTTTTCAGTTTTGTGTTTTCTGGATAAAGTTCTGCAGAAATATTATTCTTATGAAGTTTATTAATTATTCTCAAGGCTTGAATACTTTCTTCAGTTCCATAATTCACAAAAAGATACTTTGTGTTTTCTATAGAATTTTCTGGAAACAAGTTAAGTTCTTCCATCACCAAATAAATGCGATCTAAGCCAAAAGAAATCCCAATTCCTGGAATATTTTTGACTCCAAAAATTTCGGTTAGATTATTATATCTTCCACCGCCCCCAATGGAACCTATTTCTACAGAATCTGCTTTTACCTCGAAAATTGCTCCTGTATAATATTCTAAACCTCTCGCCAAAGTAATATTAAAAATTAAATTTTCATGAGAAATTCCAAGATTGATGCAATGGGTTAAAACAAATTCGAGTTCTTCTACACCTTCTAAACCAATTGGAATTGTTGCAAATTTTTCTTTTAAATTAAATAATAATTGAAGTTGATCGGTTTGTGGTTTAAATAAAAACTCTAATTTCTTAATAGAATCTGAACTTATATTTTTCGATTCCAATTCTTTAACAACGTCGTCTCTTCCGATTTTATCCAATTTATCTAAAGCGACTGTAAAGTCTATCAATTGATCTGGAATTCCTGCATATTCCGCTAAACCACTTAAGATTTTACGATTATTTATATTTAGTTTTACAGGAATTTTTAAATCTAAAAAAGATTTTAAATATAATTGAACTAATTCCACTTCTTGCAACAAACTTTCACTTCCTACAACATCGGCGTCGCATTGATAAAATTCTCTGAAACGTCCTTTTTGTGGGCGATCTGCGCGCCAAACTGGTTGAATTTGATAGCGTTTAAAAGGGAAAGTTAATTGTCCGTGATTCATCGCTACGAAACGTGCGAAAGGAACAGTCAAATCGTAACGTAAAGCTTTTTCAGAAATTTGAGATGTTAATTTTTGAGAATTTTTTGAAGTCCAATCATCTGAATTTGTTTTTGATGCATAATCTCCAGAATTTAAAATTTTAAAAATTAATCTGTCTCCTTCTTCGCCGTATTTCCCAGTCAATGTGGAAAGATTTTCAAAACTAGGCGTTTCCAAAGGTTGAAAGCCAAAAAGTCGGAAGTTTTTTTCTAAAACAGAAATAATATATTTTCGTTTTATGACTTCTTCGGCGGTAAAATCTCTGGTTCCTTTTGCTAAACTGGGCTTCATTGTTTTTGGTTGTCGGTTGAAAGTTGTTGGTTGTCTGTTCTCAGAACTATAACATTAAAATTATAAACGCAAAATTACGGAAATTTTACTCTAATCTTTATTACTAAATTTTAGAGTTTTTTCAACATCCAAAGATTGCAACCGCTGTGTCCAGAATTTCCTAAAGGTTTTTCCAAATAGTTGAAACCTTGTTTTTCATAAATGGAAACGGCTGTAGAAAATTCGGGTAAACTTTCGATATAGATTGAAGAATATCCCATATTTTTAGCAAACTCAATGCTTTTTTCCATTAAGGCTTTTCCTATTCCTTTTCCACGTGCATTTTTATCCAAATAAAATTTTACTAATTCTGCACAATTTTCTGGCAATCCTTCTGTGGGAAAAATACCACAACAACCGTATAATTTTTCGTTTTCTTCTGCGACAAATAATGCAGATTTTTCTTCAGTAAATAATTGAAATAAATTGTCTGTCGTTGGATCTTCAAAAACGGTTCCTGCAGTGCAAACTTTAAAATCTTGAAAGCAACTTCTAATTATTTTTGCTAATTCTGCGTTATCTTTTTCTTGAATTTTTCTTAAGGATAATTTCATTTTTTAAAAATAAGAAAATTTAAGAATTTTATGCAGTTAAATTTGGGCAAAAAAAAAGCCGCAATAAAATTACGGCTCACCAATTCTCCATTATTTGTGTTCTAAACTTGTTCTAAAATTTCTATAATTTCTGAACCATAGTTTTCTAATTTGTGTTTTCCAAAACCTTTTATTTCCAACAGTTCTTCTTTTCTTATGGGTTTAAATTTCGCAATAGAAAACAATTCTTTGTTGGTTGCTATAAAATAAGCTGGCAAATTTTGATCTTTTGCTTTTTCTGAACGCCAAATTTTTAAACTGTCTAAAATTTTAATTTCATCGGAGTTTAATTCTTCGTCAATTGCGTCGTATTTTTGAGTTTTTTCTTCATTTAAAAAATTTACATTCGATTTTGATTTCGTTTGATTCAAATATTTAGAATTAATATTCTCTTTTAAATTCTCATAATAAATAAAAACAGACCAGTAATTTTCATCTTTTACAAATGCAGAAGTTGCTTTACAAATTTCATTATTCACCAAAAAATTATCTACAATTTTCTGGTCTCCAATAAGATGCTCTTCTGATAATCGTACTTTTAAAATTTTAACTTTCATGACAATAGATTTTAGATGTGAGACTTTAGATGTGAGATTTTACATTTTTCAAAAAATATTAAAAAAAACTTTGCCAAAGATTTTAAACTCTGGCAAAGAAATATTTGAAAAGTTATTTTGCTCCTAGAAGCACCAATTCTTCAACTCTTATTTCGGTTGAGTAGCGTTTCACTCCATCTTTGTCGTCATAAGTTTTGTACATAATTTTTCCTTCTACGGCAATTTCTTTTCCTTTAGTAACATATTTTTCTAAAATGTCTGTTAATTTACCACCGGCAACCAAATTGTGCCATTGCGTTTCTTCTACTTTTTCGCCTGCGGCGTTTGTGTAGTAATCGTTTGTAGCCAAAGTAACTTTTGCTAATTTTCCTTTTTCGAAGTTGATGATTTCTACTTCTTTTCCTGTGTGACCAATTAAGGTAACTTTGTTTCTTAATGACATAACATTTAAGTTTTAAAAAATTAATATTAGAAGTGAGTCGTTAGTTTGTGTCTCAAATCTCTGTTGCAAAGATTCAACGACTTTGAAAATTTATTCGGTAGATATCTATTTATTTTCGTTTGTAGTCATTTGTAAACGAATAATGTGTAAATTAGTTCCTTTAAATGACGATTTTAATTTTTAAAAAATAACTAATGTTTGAGCATTTTTACACTTGTCCGTATTGTTGGGAAACTATTTCTGCTCTACTCGATTCTTCGGTTTCTGAGCAAACTTATATTGAAGATTGCGAAGTTTGTTGCAATCCAATTGAATTGCACGTTTTTTTTGAAGAAGAAGAATTAATAGGATTTGAAGCGATAAATATTGAGCAATAAAAGAAGTATGAATTATGATGTATGAAAGTTAGATTATTAAATATATTTTGTTGGAACAGATTGCTTCGTTCCTTTCAATGACTAAAAATCTAAAATTATGGAATGTTTAGAATGTGGTGAAAAAATAGTAGGCAGAGCCGATAAAAAATTCTGTGATGACGCCTGTAGAAATAGTTTTAACAATAAACAAAACAGCGATTCTACCAATTTGATGCGCAACGTGAATAATAAATTGCGCAAAAATTTCAGGATTTTGAGTTCAATTAATAAAGACGGAAAAACCAAAACAACGAAGACAAAACTAACTTCTAAAGGTTTTGATTTTAATTTTTTGACGGAATTAATTACATATAAAAACGGTGCAGAATATCGTTTCGTTTACAACCAAGGTTATAAATTTCTCGAGGATGATTGGGTGTTGTTAGTGAGAAAAGAATAAATTTATGTTTTGTCATTCTGAATTTAAGCAAAGAGAATGAAGAATTATTCCATTATAAGAGATTCTTCCTTCGTCAGAATGACAAAAAGCGTTTTAAAGAATGGCAAAAGTTAAGATATTTTCCTGTCATTGTAAATGAAGCAAAGAGAGAACTAATCTTTCTTTTAATTTAAAAACACTTTACTCTCCTTCTTCATACAATTTAATTCTATCGTCTAAAATCTCAATTTTATTCCATTTGTAAAGTCCGCCGATGGCTTTTTTGAAATTTTTCTTGCTCATTTGAAGTTCTTGTTTGATGTCTTCCGGCGAAGATTTATCCGATAAATAAAGCAATCCATGATTGGCTTGTAATGCGTCGAGAATTATTTTTTGAAATTCATCGTTATTCTCATAACCTTCTGGTTGCAGAGAAACATCAATTTTTCCATCTTCGCGAACTGATTTTATATAACCAATTTCTTCCGACAAAGGATAGAGTTTTTTGTAAACATCGGAAGCGTAAATTAAACCAATAAATTCTTTGTTGATCACGACATTCCAACCGAGTTCTGATTCGTTCATTAAAATTAAATTCACTTTGTCTCCTTTTTGAAAAGGCACATTTTCATATTGTGGATTTCTTTTAAACTTCGTAGTTCCTGTGATTAAATTAGTAAATTCATCTACATAAATTTGTACTAAATATCTTTTACCTTCCAGAATTTTAGATTTTTGTTGTTTGTAAGGAATAAAAAGATCTTTGATAATTCCCCAATCCATAAAAGCGCCGCTCGGTAAAGATTCTACGCAGGTTAAAACTGCAAACTCTCCTACTTCGGCGATAGGTTTTTCTGTAGTCGCTTTCAGTTTATCATCATCTTGAAAGACAAAAACTTCCATTTCATCGCCCATTACGGGATTTTCTGGGGCAAAAACTTTAGATAAAAATGCGCGTTCGCCGTCTTCATCTTCCAAGAATAAACCGGAATAATTTTGTTCTGATATTTTTAAAAATTGGGTTTTGCCGAGTTTCATGATAGATAAAAATTGAATTTCTGAAATAGATGCAAATTTAGTTTATTAAAATCGAGATAAAAAATAATGTTTAAAACTCTTAAATAAATGGGTTTTTATTTAAATTTGAAAAAAATAAAATTAATAATTATGTTTAAAAAATTATCTGTTCTCTTGTTTTGTTTGTCTGTAATAGTTTTTGCTTCTGCAGAAACTTTTGCAGTTGATGGTATAAATTATAATGTAACTTCGCCAACAACTGTGGAAGTTGGGAATAATCAGAGTTACGGCGGTACGACGGTTTCAATTCCGGCAAATGTTTCAAATGGAGGAACCACTTATTCTGTGACTTTAATTGGTGATACTGCTTTTCAAAGTTGTTCCGGTTTAACTTCAGTTACAATTCCAAATTCTGTAACTTCTATTGGAATGTATGCTTTTGCTGGTTGTTTTGTTTTAAATTCTATCGTTTGCGAAATTCTAACGCCATTAACAATTAATACAAATGTCTTCGCTTTTGTAAATAAGGGTTCTTGCAGTTTAACCGTGCCTTCATCCAGCGTAACGGCTTATAAAACTGCGGATGTTTGGAAAAGTTTTAACTCAATAATTGGCGACGCAACTCTAAGCACAACAGAATCTAAAATTAAAAATAATGTTGTTCTTTATCCAAATCCAGTTCACAGCGAAGCGGTTTTAGAATTAAAAAATTCTGAAAATTCTAATTTAGAAGTTTATGATATTAACGGAAAAATGGTTCTTAGAAAATCTTTAAATAATAATTCTAAAAACCCAATCAACACCAGTAATTTACCAAAAGGTGTTTATCTTTTTAAAGTGGGAAAATCTGTTACAAAAGTGATTAAGAGTTAGAAAAAATTCTTTTTAAATATTCTAAAAGCCGTTTCATTTTTTGGAACGGCTTTTTTTTATTAATTCAAAAGTTTAAAAATTATAGTTCTAAATTTCGCAAAATATTAAATTTCAAATATTTGACTTTATATTTTAATTATTTGTAACCAAAAAAAATAAAGTTAGCTTTAGCTTTATTTAAAAAAAGACAAAAAAGATACTAATATTTTGAATTTTTTTTTTAAATTTGAAAATTAATAATAAATAAAATAAAAATATGTTTAAAAAAATTTCTGTTCTCTTGTTGTGTTTTATTACAATGGTTTTTGCTTCTGCACAAACTTTTGTAGATGGTGGAATAACTTATAATATAACTTCACCAACAACGGTGGAAGTAGGTGTAAATAACTGTTATAGTGGTGATTTAATTCTTCCTTCGAGCGTTTCTAATGGAGTTGTAAACTATAGTGTCACTTCTATTGGACACAATGCTTTTTATGATTGTGATAATTTAACATCTATTGTAATTCCTAACTCTGTTACATCAATTGATAATGTTTCTTTTTCTTACTGTTCTAATTTAAATTCAGTTACACTTCCAAATACACTAACTTCCATTGGGATACAGGCTTTTGAGTGGTGTACAGCATTAACTTCTATTATTATTCCAGATTCGGTTACCTTTTTGGGGGCATCTGCTTTTTCAAATTGTATTAGTTTAACTTCGGTAAAACTATCTAATTCTCTAACTACTATTCAAGATGCAACTTTTATAGCTTGTAAAAAATTATCCTCTATTACTATTCCTAATTCGGTAACTTCTATTAATTATAATGCATTTGCTACTTGCACCGGTTTGCAATCCGTTACAATACCTAGCTCTGTAACTGTTATAGGTAATCAAGCTTTTATTTATTGTAAGAGCTTAATATTTTTGAAATGTGATATTATGTCACCTTTATCAATTAATGCTAATGTTTTTGGAAACTTAAATCAATCACTTTGTACTCTAAGAGTTCCCTCTGCAAATGTTGCAGATTACCAAACTTCAGATGTTTGGAAAAATTTTCGCATAACATCCACTTTTAATGTGGATGGTATAAATTATGAAATAATATCCGGAACAGAGGTAAAAGTTGCAGAATACAATTGCGTTGTAGGAGCTTTAACTTTGCCTGAAACCGTTACAGATAATGGAATTACATATAATGTAACCGCAATTGGTAGTTATGCTTTTTATAATTGTACATCTTTAACTTCAATCAACATTCCTACTTCAGTTACCTCTATTGGAGAATATGCGTTTGGATATTGTACTGGTTTAACTTCTTTCACAATACCTAATTCTGTTACAGCAATTAGTGATCGTGTTTTTCAAAAATGCACTAATTTAACTTCTGTAACAGTTCCTAATTCTGTAACTTATATTGGAACTTATGCGTTTGCAGGTTGTTCTGGTTTAACTTCGATTACGATTCCAAACTTGGTCACTTCTATAGGCGAGCGAGCTTTTCAAAATTGTACTAGTTTAACTTCTGTAAAAAGCGATATTGTAACACCTTTAATAATAAATGCCAATGTTTTTCAAAATATAGTTCAAAGCAATTGTAGTTTAACAGTTCCTTCAGCGAGCATTACTGCTTATCAATCTGCGAATGTTTGGAAAAATTTTAATCCAATAACTGATGGTTCCACTTTAAACACATCAGAAAATAATATTAAAAATAATATCGTTCTTTATCCCAATCCAATTCACAATGAAGCCGTTTTAGAATTAAAAAATTCTGAAAATTCTCAATTGGAAGTTTATGATATGAACGGAAAAATGGTTCTTAGAAAATCTTTAAATAATAATTCTACAAACGCAATTAATACCAGCAATTTACCAAAAGGTGTTTACTTATTTAAAGTGGGGAAATCTGTTACTAAAGTGATTAAGAATTAAGAAAAAATTCTTTATATAAATAAAAAAGCTGTTTCAAAATTGAAACAGCTTTTTCATTAATTTTTGGAACTAAACTTAAGAAAGATTCGCATAAGAATTTTCTATAAAATTTGTCAAATCTTTTCCTTTTAAAAGGTTTTGAGATAATTTAGCCAAATTAAAAGCTTGATTAATCAACATTTTTTTTGATTCTGAATCTTCAGTTTTCAAAATTTTCTCCGCTAACTTACTATTAGAATTGATGACCAAATTATACATTTCGGGCATATTTCCCATTCCAAACATTCCGCCGCCGCCAGTTGCTTGCATATCTTTCATACGACGCAAAAATTCTGGTTGAGTAATTAAAAATGGCGCATCAGAACTGTCTAAATCTTCAACTTGAACGGTGTAAGAATTATTATTAAGATTTTCTTCAACCACTTTTTTCAATGATTCTTTTTCTTCGTCTTTTAATTTTGAAATAATCGGTTCATCTTTTTCAATTAATTTATTAAGATGATCTGCATCTACTCTTGCGAAAGAAATATTTTCTTTAGAAGTTTCTAATTTCTGAATTAAATGCGGCGCAATTGGCGAATCTAAAAGTAAAACTTCATAGCCTTTTTCTTTCGCTTTTTGAATGTAAGAATCTTGTGCATCTGCATTTGTAGCGTAAAGTAAAATGGTTTTTTTATTTTTATCGGTTTGGTTTTCTTTAATTTTTTCAATTAATTCATCCCAAAGAAAATAATTTCCATCAACGGTTGGGTAAAGCGCAAATTTATCAGATTTTTCGTAGAATTTCTCTTCAGAAATCATTCCGTATTCAATCACAATTTTAATGTCGTTCCATTTTTCTTCGTAGGATTTTCGATCTTCATTGATTAATGAAACCATTTTATCGCCCACTTTTTTAGTAATGTAACTGGAGATTTTTTTCACTGCGCCATCTGCTTGTAAATACGAGCGGGAAACATTCAATGGAATATCCGGAGAATCAATCACACCGCGCAAAAGCATCAAAAAATCTGGCACAATTCCTTTCACTTCATCGGTTACAAAAACCTGATTTTGGTACAACTGAATTTTATCTTTTTCAATATTTAAATTATTTGCCAATTTTGGGAAATATAAGATTCCAGTTAAATTAAACGGATAATCTACATTTAAATGAATATTAAATAAAGGCTCTTCAAATTGCATTGGATAAAGTTCGTGGTAGAATTCTTTATAATCTTCGTCATTTAAATCTGACGGATTTTTTGTCCAGGCTGGATTTGGATTATTAATAATATTATCAACTTCTACCGTTTCTGGTTTTGCATCTTCTGCAGCATCTTCTGGTAAAGGAAGCGTTTCTTTTTTGGTTCCAAATTTAATTGGAACTGGCATAAATTTATTGTATTTCGTCAATAATTCGCGGATGCGGTAATCTTCTAAAAACTCTGTAGAATCATCCGCAATGTGTAGAATAATTTCCGTTCCGCGTGTTGTTTTTTCTGGATAATCTTCCAAAGTAAATTCTGGAGAACCATCACAAACCCAACGAACTGCAACAGAATCTTCTTTATAAGATTTGGTTAAAATCTCCACTTCTTTTGCCACCATAAAAGCAGAATAAAATCCTAAACCGAAATGCCCAATAATTCCTGAATCTTTTGCGGAATCTTTATATTTTTCTAAAAATTCTTCTGCGCCAGAAAATGCAACTTGATTGATGTATTTTTCAACTTCTTCGGCGGTCATTCCTACACCGCGGTCAATAATGTGAAGTTTTTTATTTTCTTTATCTACTTTTACTTCAATTTCTAAATTGCCAAGTTCTGATTTTGCTTCACCGATGTTGCTTAAATGTTTTAATTTTGAAGTTGCATCTGTAGCATTTGAAATTAATTCACGTAAGAAAATTTCATGATCACTGTAAAGAAATTTCTTAATTAGCGGGAAAATATTTTCCACTGAAACATTGATATTGCCTTTTGTCATTTTAATTTTATTTTATAATTCTATTTTCAAGAATTCACAAAAAAAATACCAATAAAATAAGTCTGACAAATTGGCAAAAATTAAATAAAAAAAGAGAAGCCGAAACTTCTCTTTAATATTACGTAATTATTTTACTTTTTATTTTTAAAAATGAATGGCAATCTTCCCTGTCGCATCCAATGCGGCTTCTTTCACCGCTTCTGCGTAAGTTGGATGTGCGTGAGACATTCTAGAAATATCTTCTGCACTTGCACGGAATTCCATCGCAGTAACGGCTTCTGCAATTAAATCTGCGGCTCTTGCTCCAATCATGTGCATTCCTAAAATTTCGTCCGTTTTTGCATCTGCGATTATTTTCACAAATCCATCTACATCTCCAGAAGCACGGCTTCTTCCTAAAGCACGCATCGGGAAATTACCGATTTTTATTTCTACACCTTCTGCTTTCAATTGCTCTTCCGTTTTTCCAACAGCCGCAACTTCTGGCCAAGTGTAAACTACGCCTGGAATTAAATTATAATTGATGTGTGGTTTTTGTCCAGCCAATTGTTCTGCAACCAAAACACCTTCTTCAGATGCCTTGTGAGCAAGCATTGAACCTGCAACTACATCGCCGATGGCGTAAATATTAGAAACATTAGTTTGCAAATGGTCGTTGGTTTTAACTCTTCCTCTTTCATCCAAATCTACACCTGCTTTTTCAAGGGAAAGTCCGTCTGTGTAAGGTTTTCTACCTACAGAAACCAAAACATAATCACCTTCAAAAACAACTTCTTCGCCTTTTTTATCTTTTGCGGTAACTTTCACTGTATCTCCGTTTCTTTCTACAGATTGAACTCCAGTTGAAAGGTTGAATTTCATTCCTTGTTTTCTTAAAACTTTATTCAATTCTTTGGATAATGAACCGTCCATTGTTGGAATAATTTTATCCATAAATTCTACAACGGTCACTTCAGAACCCAATCTTTTGTAAACTGAACCTAATTCCAAACCTATTACTCCACCTCCAATTACGATCAAATGTTTCGGTATTTCCTTTAATTCTAATGCTTCCGTAGAAGTGATGATTCTTTCTTTATCTAAATTAATGAAAGGCAAATTACTTGGTTTAGATCCCGTTGCGATGATGATGTATTTAGAATCCAATGATTCTGTAGAACCGTCGGTTTTTGTTACTTTCACTTGAGTAGAAGATTCAAAACTTCCAACGCCTTCGAAAACGGTAATTTTATTTTTATCCATCAAAAACTGAATCCCTTTTGTAGTTTGATCGACCACTTCATTTTTTCTGGCAATCATTCTGCCCAGATCTGCAACAGGATCATTGATGATAATTCCGTGGTCTGCAAAATTATGTTTTGCATTATGAAAATGTTCCGAAGAATCCAAAAGTGCTTTACTTGGGATACAACCCACATTCAGGCAAGTTCCGCCCATCGTAGGATATTTCTCAATAATTGCAGTTTTGAAACCCAATTGTGCACATCTAATTGCAGCAACATAACCTCCAGGACCGGAACCGATTACGGTAACATCAAATTGACTCATTTTATTCTTTTTTATTTTAAATTGAATGTGGTGCAAATTTAAGGAAATTTTTTCCTTCAAGTCTTATAGAATACTCTGATTTTTCTTCTGCAACATACCAGAAATTTGAAATTTTTATTGACAAAAGTATTTAGCAAAAGCTAACTTTCTCTCAGAATCGAAAAGCAAATTTTAAAACTAATGAAACTCTCTGTGAAAGTAAAAAACTATTTAGTTTGGCTATACTCGTACTGATGCAAAAATTGCCACTCCTGATCACTTACATCTGAACGTTTGGAAACTTTTTTATTAAACTTAATAAAATGAACCAATAACTCATTGCTACCATAATGATGGAAAAGATTTGCTACGATACTATTACCAGAGTCGTCCTTCAATACCATTAATGAACCCATTCCATATACATTATTTTCAATATTGGCTTCGATTTTATAAATTAAATTGGAATTATTAACCGCACTGCTGAAATAGTTGTTTGGATATAATGAATTTACAGCCAAAGAAATTCCATAGAGAAAATTACCCCCACTTATATGCATAGATTTTGCCGTTTTTGCATCATCAATGTAAGTTTTTGCAACACAGAAAACATTCCCACTTTGTATATCTGTTGCTTTTATATAATCTACATATTCGTCGAGTTGTGGCATTACTTTATTATTTACGCTCACTTTTGGCATGTACATCTTCTTGCTTCCGCTTATTGCTTTCGTATTTTTAGGAACACGCGCTCTCCAATGTGAATTGTAAAACTTATATATTGTCCAGCTCATTTCTGGTTTTACTGTAAATTTTTGAGACGCTATAAATTCAGATTTTCCCTTAAGATAATTTCGTTCCTTTTCCGTAAAAGTTTTCATAATAATGTACTGATTAGTCTCTGATTCATTACTCATGCAATTTGCAAAACTTACTGCTGCAGCAGGATTAATTCTTTCTAAGCTTTGATAAATTGCAACAAATTCTCTGGCGAAATCACCCAGAGTTCCACCTTTTCCTTTTTTATTTAATTTATATTGTTTATAAAATGCTGCTGTTTTTTCTAAATTAATTCCATTTTCTGTTTCCGCAAGAAATTGTTTTGCTATAATCTGTGGAGACTGAGCAAATACAGTTTTAAAGCAAATAAACGCAACAAGAAATATTAAATATTTATTCATCTTTTAAAAATTATTTAGATAAATTTAATAATAAACTTTCGTACTTCTCTAAAATAATCTCCTTCGAAAACCTCAATTTTATAGAATTTCGAATCTGTCCTTTCTCAGGATTTTCCTTTAAAATCGATTTCAATTTTTTCGCAAATTTTTCGTGATTTTCAATATCAGAAATTTCTCCATTAATCTTTTCTTGAATAATTTCTGAAATTCCACCGGGACAATTGTTTGCTAATGAATAAGTCCCACAAGCTCCTGCTTCTAATAAAACATTCGGAAAACCTTCATAACGGGAAGAAAGCACAAATAAATCTGCAAATTTTAAAAATTGATAGGGATTTTTTTGTTGTCCGTGAAAGATGACATTTTCTAAGTTTAAATCTAATTTTAATTGATGTAAAACCGCTTTATCTCTTCCATCTCCCAAAATATGAAGTTTAATTTTTTCATTTTTTAAATGGCTGAAAACTTTTAGCAAATTATCAAATCCTTTTCTGAAAGAAAGATTTCCGATGGCAACAACATTTTTAAAATCATCCGAAAAAGAATTTGGCTTTTCAGCGTTTTCTAATTTTTCATTAATAAAATCAAAGTCAACAGGATTATTGATTTTAATAATTTTCTCTTTTTTAATTTTGAAACTCTCAATCAAATCATTTTGCATATCGTCACTCTGACAAATGATTTTATGATAATTATTGTAAAATTGATAGAAAAATCGGATTTTTTTTTTCGTAACGTGTAGAGAAACGACATTGGTTTCCCGCGCAATAAATTTAATTTTTGGAAAGAGTTTAATGACTAAAGCCAAATAAGCATTCACTTCGCCGAAACCACTAAATACAATATCGGGTTTTCTTTGTCGAATTTCTTTTAAAATAGGAATTAAAGAATTGCGAATTCTGGGCGTTTTGATGTCGATAATTTCTACATCCTCTTTTAAAAAATCCAGATAACCGCCTTCTTTTCTTAAAAGAAGAATTTTCGGAGTAAATTTTTCACGGTCGAGATGATTGGCAATTGTGGTTACAATCCTTTCTGCACCGCCAGTTTCGAGATCCGGAAGAATGAAAATGATAGAGATTTTTTTCATCCTTTTACAAAGAAATTATCGTAAAACTAAAACTCCGATAAATTCCACAACATATTTTTAAATTAGTCATTTTCAGGAAGGTTTTCAAGATGTGCGGTTATATTTTCAAATAATTCTTCAGAAGTCATGGCTGCAGCAAACTGTTGATCAAAATTATCTTTACTATTCGCTTTAGCTTCTGCAACAAAATTTACACTAATGTTTTTTTCTTTTAATTCAATTAGTTCTGATAAAACTTTCAAATCTTCAAGATTTGAAATCCACTTTATTAAATCGGTTTTTGTTTTTAAAATAGGAATTTTCATCAATAAAAATTATATGTTTCCAAATTTATAACAATTCGGGAAAATCGTGAGAATGGTTATTTAAGATATAATTTACAAGGAATTTGTTATCTTTTTGATTGAAGAAAATATACCAAGTTGTTCTTTTGTTCGCGGTAAACTTTAAATATTTTTTACCGAACTTTTGATATTTTTCTGGTGAAATTCTTGTGTTGGTTTATCTATGTTTTCAAAAATATATTGATAAATTTTCTCCCCATATTCTATGGCTGAATCCTCAAATCCAAAATAATCTTCATTGTAAAGTATAAAAACTAAATCGTGAATGTAATATTCAAAAGAATCTGAATAAACAATTATTTTTTCCAAGGTAAACTACTTATAAAAGTGCTTGTTCTTTTTCTCATTTCATCGTGAGGAATTCCTTTCGCAAATCTTTCATCAAAATCTTCATCTTGTAAAATATATTCTGCGCGAGATTCTTCAAAACAATCCGCAAATTTATTTTTTTCTTTAAAATTTATTAATTCCGATAAAACTTCCAAATCATCTAGATTTGAGATCCATTTAATTAAATCGGTTTTTGCTTCTAATATTGGGTTTTCCATCATTAAATTTTAATTTGCCACGTCTGAAATAAATTTAATTCTGAGCATTCTCACTTCCTCATCGCTCAAATCATCACCAAATTCTCCTAACAAAATTTTCATAGAATCACTTTCAGATTCTTTCATAAAATTCATAAATTCTTCTACTAAATCTTCATCAAAATTTTCATCGATATAATAATCAATATTGAGTTTAGTTCCTTGGTAAACAATTCGTTCCATTTCTTTAAGAAGTTCGTCCATCGAAAGATTTTTCGCTTTTGCAATGTCTTCTAAATCTATTTTTTTGTCTGTATTTTGAATGATAAAAACTTTGTGACTGGATTTATTTGCAACTTGTTTCAAAACCATATCTTGAGTTCGCTCAATATCATTTTCTTCTACATATTTTTTGATAAAATCAGCGAAATCTTTTCCGTATTTTTTTGCTTTTCCTTCACCCACTCCATAAATTTTACTTATCTCTTCAATACTTATGGGATATTGAACTGTCATATCCTCCAAGCTTGGATCCATAAAAACTGTGTATGGTGGAATGCCAAATTTGTTTGCTACTTTTTTTCGCAAATCTTTCAGTTGCAAAAATAAATTTTCATCTAAACCTCCACTGCTTTGGACTTCTACTTGATCAGAATCTGCTTTTGTTTGCGCCAAATCATATTGTCTGTCTTCAGAAATAAGAAACGGATTTTTATTTTTCCCCGCTAAAGTTTCTAAACCATTTTCTGTTAATTTCAAAACGCCATAAGTTTCAATATCCTTCTGAAGAAAATTTTGAACTGTGGCTTGTCTTATAATAGTTTTCCAGTAATTTTCAGATTCTTTTTTACCAGAGCCAAAATGTTTATTGGTTTCTAGTTTATATGATTTTGTGGTGGGACTTTCTTTCCCCATTAAAACTGCGATTAAATCTTTAGTTCGAAATTTTTCTTCTAATTCTTTGATAAGTTGTAAAACTTTAGTTAAATCTTTAGTTGCATCTTTTAAAGCAACAGGATGTGTAGAATTATCGCACATTTTTGCACCTTCACCTTTCTCGGGATCAAATTGTTCACCGAAATAATTTAATAAATATTGACGGCGATTCATTGAAGTTTCTGTGTAACCAGTTACTTCATTTAAAAGTTGTAATCCAATTTCTCTTTCTGCAACTGGTTTTTGCGCTAAAAATTTTTCTAGTTTTTCAATATCTTTTGGATCGTAAAATGCTAAACAATAACCTTCGCCACCGTCTCTTCCAGCTCGTCCAGTTTCTTGGTAATAACTTTCTAAAGATTTTGGAATGTCGTAATGAATTACAAATCTCACATCTGGCTTGTCAATTCCCATTCCAAATGCGATGGTTGCAACAATTACGTCTGCTTCTTCCATCAAAAATTTATCTTGATTTGCCACTCTTGTCTTTTGGTCTAAACCAGCATGATACGGCAAAGCATTGATTCCATTAACTTGTAAAAGTTGTGAAAATTCTTCTACTTTTCTACGGCTTAAACAATAAATAATTCCAGATTTCCCTTTGTATTTGCTAACAAATTTTACAATTTCTCTGTCAATATTTACTTTTGGACGAACTTCATAATACAAATTCGGGCGGTTAAAACTTTCTTTAAAAACCGTCGCATTTGTCATTCCCAAAGTTTTCTGGATGTCATCTTGAACTTTCGGTGTTGCAGTTGCCGTTAAAGCTATGACGGGCAAATCTGCAATTTTATCTACAATTGTTTTTATATTTCTGTATTCTGGCCGAAAATCATGCCCCCATTCTGAAATACAATGCGCTTCATCAATGGCAACAAAAGAAATTTTTACGGTTTTTAAAAAATCTTGATATTCTTCTTTTATTAAACTTTCTGGTGCAACATAAAGTAGTTTGGTTTTTCCTGCTTTTATGTCATCCATTACTTGTTTTGTCTGCGCTTTATTGAGTGAGGAATTTAAAACATGCGCAATTCCTTCATCTTCAGAAAGTCCATTGACGGCATCTACTTGGTTTTTCATTAAAGCAATTAACGGCGAAACTACAATTGCAGTTCCCTCAGAAATTAAAGCTGGAAGTTGATAACAAAGGGATTTTCCACCACCAGTCGGCATTAAAACAAATACATCCTTCCCTGATAATAAAGTTTCGATAATTTCTTCCTGTTGTCCTTTGAATTTAGAGAAACCAAAATATTTTTTAAGTTCGTGGGATAAATTGGTGTTTTTTGTTTTCATCTAATTTTGTTTGCTAAATTTGCACATATTATCAAAGTTATAAAAAAAAATATGAAATTCAATTTTTTAAACTTTTACTTTTAATTAAACTTTACCTTTAAATTGAAAAATATAGAACTCCTAAATTTAGCAAAAAAATCTATCGAAATAGAGATTAAAGAATTAAATCTTTTAAAATCTCGCATTGATGCCGAGTTTTTAAAAGCTTTACATTTAATAAATGATGCTACTGGGAAATTAGTAATAGTCGGAATCGGTAAATCTGCACACGTCGCAAACAAAATTGTGGCCACTCTAAATTCTACAGGAACGCCTTCTCAATTTTTGCACGCTTCTGAAGCTTTTCATGGTGATTTAGGTATTATTCAAAAAAATGATGTGGTTTTATGCATTTCAAATTCTGGAAATTCTTCTGAAATCGTAAATGTTCTTCCCTATTTAAAACAATACAGTTCTGCTTTAATTGGAATGACAGGAAATCTTGAATCGAAATTGGCAGAATATTCTGATGTGGTTTTAAATACTTTTGTAGAAAATGAAGCTTGTCCCATAAAATTAGCGCCCACAAGTTCTACAACAGTTCAAATGGCTCTTGGCGACGCACTTGCGGTTTGTTTAATGGAAATGAAAAATTTTAAAGAACAAGATTTTGCAAAATTTCATCCCGGTGGAAGTTTGGGTAAAAATCTCACTGCAAAAGTGGAACAATTTCTTTCCTCAAATAAACCTTCAGTTTCTGAAAATGCAAAAATTAGAGAAATAATTATTTCAATTTCAAGTTCAAAACACGGTATAACGGTTGTTTTAGAGAATGAAAAAATATTGGGAGTTATTACAGACGGCGATTTGCGAAGAATGCTTTTAAATAACGATTCTTTAGAAAATATAACGGCTGAGAAAATTATGTCTAAAAACCCTAAAAGTATCGATAAAAATGCTTTGGCAAAAGAAGCAATGCAAATTTTGAAAGATAAAAATATTGGGCAATTGATTGTAACCGAAAGCAGAAAATATTTTGGGATTATTGATATTCACAAGCTTTTGGACGAAGGAATTATTTAATATTTACTTGCAATCCGTGACCATTATATATTTTGATTGTTCTATCTCATAAAAAATCCAATGTCACGGGTTTTAATTAAAAATAAGAAAAATATTTTATGCAACGTAAGTTTGATAGCACGGATTCCAAATCCACCTTTACTTTGTATTTATAAAAAAAGTAACTTTATTCAAAGAAAAGCAGAGGTGAACTAGCAAATCCGCAAAGTTTATGACTTATATCGCGCATTAGTCCTCTGCTTTGTCTTTGAATCTCGTTGAATTGCTTCA
>NZ_JBLXIJ010000008.1:0-117513 GCF_048269545.1 Halpernia sp.
ATCTTTTTTAGGCTTATTTCTATTTTCTTTCCTTATCAAATAAACTAATTTATATAAATTTGCAGTATGTTAATAGAAATATTTAAATCTAAAATTCATCGTGTAAAAGTTACACAATCAGACTTAAATTATATAGGAAGTATAACAATTGATGAAGATCTTTTGGAGGCATCAGGAATTTTAGTAGGAGAACGTGTTTATATTGTAAATGTAAATAATGGAGAACGTTTCGATACTTATGCTATAAAAGGTAAAAGAAAATCCGGTGAAATTTGTTTAAACGGTCCCGCTGCGAGAAAAGTGCAAAAAGGCGATATAATTATTATAATTTCCTATGCGCAAATGACGCCCGAAGAAGCCAAAATTTTTCAACCTAAAATAATTTTTCCAGATGAAAATACCAATCTCTTAAATTAATTAATGGAAGATAATAAAAAGAAAAACCCACTAAAAACTTTTCTAACAATTCTCATTTCACTTGCAATTGCTGCCGTTTTTATGTGGCTTGCTTTTCGCGGACTAGAATTTAATAAAATTTTAAAATCTTTAGAAAACGCTAATTATTTTTGGGTTTTTGCGGCGATGATTTTTGGTTTAACGGCATATTGGTTTCGTGCAATTCGGTGGAATTTATTACTAGAACCGATGGGTTATAAAATTTCGAATTCAAATTCACTTTGGACAATTTCTTTTGGTTATTTAATGAATCTCACTATTCCCAGAAGTGGTGAAGTTGCAAGATCCACTGCTCTTTATGGAGTAGAAAAAGTTCCAGTAGATAAATCTTTTGGAACTATTATTTTAGAACGAGTTGTAGATTTTCTTTGTATGCTTTTATTTTTAGGTTTGACATTAATTTTTAAATTTAAAGCCATATATTCTTTTTATAAATATGCAGATATCAAAGTAAATCCCGATAAAATAATTATTATATTTTCCCTTTTAATAATCGCAATAATATTATTTTTTATTTTTAAAAAAAGACTTGCAAAAATTTCATTTTTAAAAAAAATATTTCAATTTATTGATGGAATTTTAGAAGGTTTGAAAACCATTTTTCATTTAAAGCAAAAATTTAAGTTTATTTTACTTTCACTTGCCATCTGGATTTCCTATTATTTTGCGGCTTATTTGGTGTGTTTTGCACTTCCAGAAACTTCAAATTTTACTTTCGCAGACGGTTTTTTCATTATTGTTGTTGGAACTTTGGGAATGATGGTTCCAGCTTCTGGAGGAATTGGCGCATTTCATTTTGCATTAAAAATTGGTATTATGGCGCTTTATTTTTCAATGGGTAAAAACCCAGAAATTGGTGGTGAAGTCGGACTTTCTTACGCTTTTATTTCCCACACAATGCAATTGGTAATTATGGCTGTAATGGGATTAATTTCTATTCCGATGCTCGCAAAAGCTAGGAGAATTAAGATTTAGAAGCAAGACGTTTTTCATTTATTTCACTTTCTACCCGCTTTCCATTACAATCTTACATTTTCTTTTAAAAAATGTAAGGATTTCCACTGCAATCGGGGCTAGTTTAGAAGTTTTATTTTTTTTAACTTCCTAAAACCTAGATTCTAAAACCTAAAACCTAGAAACTGAACTTATCCAAACGCTCGTTTCAACAAACTTTCAACTTTCGGCTCACTTCCACGGAAATTTTTATACAATTCCATCGGATCTTTCGTTCCTCCAGAAGACAATAAAATTTTATACCTTGCCGCAATTTCTTTATTAAACAAACCATTTTCTTTAAAATATTGAAAAGCATCTGCATCCAAAACTTCCGCCCATTTATAAGAATAATAACCTGCAGAATAACCACCTTGGAAAATATGAGAAAAACTCGGACTCATAGCAGTTTCTCTGCTTATAGCATAAAGTTGAGTTTCTTTGGTTTGTAAATCTTCAAAAGCTTTCACATCTTCAATCGGTTCCAAAGTTTTGTGATAAGCCATATCGAGTTTTCCAAAACCCAATTGACGCATCGTTTGATAACCTTCCATAAAGTTTTTAGATTGGGAAATTTTCTCGATTTTTTCATCAGATAAAACTTCGCCTGTTTTGTAATGTTTGGCAAAAGTTTTTAGAAATTCTGGTTCATAGCAAAAATTTTCTAAAAATTGTGAAGGTAATTCCACAAAATCCCATTTCACAGAAGTTCCAGATAAATTGGGATAAATTGTATTGGCTAAAATGCCATGAATTGCATGTCCGAACTCGTGAAATAGAGTCGTAACTTCATTAAAAGTTAATAAACTTGGTGTTTCTGAACTTGGTTTAGAAAAATTACAAACCACAGAAATGTGCGGACGAATATTTTTACCATTTTTTTGATATTGACTTCTATAACTCGTCATCCAAGCTCCGGCTCTTTTTCCTTTTCTTGGGAAATAATCAGCGTACAAAATGGCTTTAAATTCTCCATTTTCTAGAACTTCATAAGTTTTTACTTCAGGATTATATTTTTGAACATCTGTCACTTCTTTGAAAGTTAAACCAAATAATTTTTCTGCTAAATTAAAAACAGCAGCTTGCACATTTTCTAATTGAAAATATGGTTTTAGTTCTTCATCATTCAAATCATATTTTTCTTTGCGAAGTTTTTCCGCATAAAAAGAATGGTCATAAGATTGCAAATCATTAATTCCATCTTTTTCGGCTAAATTTTTTAATTCTTCAATTTCCTTTTCTGCGTACGGTTTTGCTTTGGTTAAAAGTTCATCTAAAAAAGCCAAAACTTTTTCAGGTGATTTTGCCATTCTTTCTTCCAAAACATAATCTGCGTAAGATTTGTAGCCGAGAAGTTTTGCTTTTTGCTGCTTTAGTTTTAAAATATCTTTAATTAAATCTTGATTATCAAATTCTCCTTTATCAAAAGATTTTTTGCCATTTGCTAAAAAAAGTTCTTTTCGCAATTCTCTGTTTTGGGCGTAAGTCATTGCAGGAATATAACTTGGATATTGTAATGTAATCACATAACCATCAAAATCTCTGTCTTTCGCTTCTTTCGCATATTGCTCTAAAATACTTGCGGGAATTCCTTCTAATTCCGCAACATTCCAAATGTGTTTAAAATATTGATTAGTAGAAGCTAGAACATTTTCACCAAATTTTAAGGTTTTGGAAGACAATTCAATATTTATTTTTTCTAATTTTTTCTTGTCCTCTTCGTTCAAATCTGCGCCACTTCGCACAAAACCTTTGTAAGTTTCTTCTAAAAGCATTTTTTGCTCGCCGTTTAATTCTTCATTTTTTTGCTTGTAAACTTCTTTTATTTTGCTAAAAAGTTTTTCATTTTGTGAAATTTTTGAAGAATATTCCGTTAAAAGTGGCGAAATTTCCTGCGCTATTTTCTGAATTTCATCGTTGGTTTCGGCAGAATTTAAATTAAAAAAAATGTTTGAAACCCGGTCTAATTGTTCACCTGAAAAAGCCAAAGTTTCAATTATATTTTCAAAATTCGGTTTATTAGAATTTGAAACTATTTCTTCAATTTCTGCTAAACTTTCGTCAATTAGCTTTTTAAAAGCCGGAACAAAATCTTGTTCTGTAATTTCGTTAAAAGGTGCTGTTTCGTGTGTTGTATGAAATTTTTCTAAAAGCGGATTTGTCATGTTTCGAAATTTTTAATTAAAAGTAAAAAGTCAAAATTAATGCCTAAAATAAAATTGTGACAAATGGTTTCATAAATTAATTTATTTTTTAAAAATTCACTCCAAAAGTTTAGTTTTGCAATCGGAATGACCAAGAAAAATTACCAAAGAAAAACGAAACGAAAAATCCACAAAAAACGAAGAAGAAATTATTTTTTCCGTCGGGAAATATTATTGGTGATTTTTGCCTTTATTCTTTTGGGAACTGGTTATTATTTAAAGGAAAAAATTGGATTTTATTACGCACTTTATTTCAATAAATTTGATCATAAAAAACTTAAAAATAATGAGTTTGAAACCAATAGAATTACTAAAATAATTGGTGATAATACAGATAAAGTGTTTGGTTTTGATATCTCACATTACCAAAGAAAAGAAGATATTTTATGGGATAGCTTAACAATTGGAAACCGAAGTATTCCGCTACAATTTGTACTTTTGCGCGCAACAATGGGAAATAGAAATGCCGATAAACATTTTAAAGAATTTTGGGAAATTTCCAAACAAAATAAATTAATTCGTGGTGCGTATCATTTTTATCGTGCAGATGAAGATCCTGTAAAACAAGCCAATAATTTTCTGGAAAATGTAAAATTGGAAAGTGGAGATTTGCCGCCAGTTTTGGATATTGAGAAAATTCCACGTCGAAAAACCAACGAAAAACTGAAGGAAGATTTAAAAGTTTGGTGTAAAATAGTAGAAGAAAAGTATGGAGTAAAACCTATTATTTATACCTATTATTATTTTTACAAAGATTTTTTAGCAGATGATTTTAAAGATTATCCACTTTGGTTGGCTAATTATAACGATGTTCCGACACCAAATCCGGAAGATAATTGGAGTTTTTGGCAATTTTCTGAAAAAGGAATTGTTTATGGAATCAATTCTAAAGTGGATCTTAATGTTTACAACGGCGGACTTTGGAGTTTGAAACATTTGACTTTGGATTAAATTTTCTTAAACGGATTTCTCGCAATCCAAGGTTTTGAAGGGTTTAAATTAGGAATTAAATTCTTTAAAATTAAATTTAAAAGTGAATTCTGATGTTTTACAATCCCAAAAATTTCTTGTGGTTTTGCACCGATTGTAGATTTTATTTCCAATGCAGTTCTTCCAAAAATAATACTTTTCTTCTGATTTGAAATTCCAAAATTCACCATATCTAGAAGCATATTGAGATAAAGTTGTTTTGATTTCTGAAGTTTCTTATCATAACCTAAAAAGTAAGTGTCGATATCTTCATAGTTAATAAAAAGTGTGTAGAAACAAATGATTTCATTGTTTTCAAAATAGGCAAATATTTTAAAATCATCTTTTAAATATTTTTTTAAAGTAAAAAAATGATTTATAGGCAGTAGAAATGTATTGAAATCTGCTTCATTTGCTACTTGTAAATAGAGTTGATGTAAAGTTTTTGAATGCTTTTTAATATCGTCTAAAGTCAATTCTTTTTTCAGAATTTCACCTAATTTTTTTTCTGCAGATTTCGCTCTCGTTCTGTATTTTGTACTAAAACTTTCTAAATAATCTTCAAAATTTTTCCAGTTTGATTGTAATTCTAAAATCATATTTGGTTGCACAGAAAAGGAGTGAAAGACTTTTGGTAATTTATTTTTTATAATTTTTGAAAGTGTTTTTTCGTAATCTTTAAATAAAATCAGACTCGCTTTTTTAATTTTTTGCTGAACAAGATTTGTGGAACATTCAAGCAATTTAATGGCTTCAGTTTTTGAAATTAAATCTAAATTAAAGTAAAATCCATTTTGCCCGGTCACTAAATTATTCCCGACAATTAATATTTTAGAAGCAAATATTTTCATTGATAAATTATTAAGATTTAAAGTTGAAGATTCTCTAAAAATAGAGTGTTTTCTAAAATCTAAATACTGCAAAAGTGCACCGCCAATTAATTCATTTTCAATATAAAATGCCGCAAAATAATTCTGCATATTTTTTGGCTGGCTTTCTTGTAAGGCTTTTAAAAATTCGTAAGATAACAGAATGTTATTTTTCGCCACTAGAGAATTCCAATTAGGAGGTACTTCATCTGCGTTTAAAATTAATTCTGTGCGAAAGTTCATCTTCAAATATAATTATTTTCGATGCTAAAATGTCACTTTTTTAAAATCAAATTGCCGCTTATATATTTCGTATTTTTGCCGCTTGAAATAATCAACTTTCGATTTCTTTTTTTATGAATTACGTTACGGCAGAAAATCTCACAAAATCTTACGGTGTAAAAACCTTATTTAAAAATATTACTTTCAACGTGAATGAAGGTGATAAAATTGCCATTGTTGCAAAAAACGGAACAGGGAAATCGACGCTTCTTAAAATTTTAATGGGAAAAGAAATTGCAGATAGTGGAAATGTGATTATAAACAAAGACATTCAAGTGGTTTTGTTTGATCAAGAAATTGATTTTGAAGGAGAACTTTCCATCGAAGAATTTATGATGACTTTAAGTTCTGCGCCAATCATGGCTTTAAAAAATTACCACGCCGCTTTGCATTCTGAAAATCCAGATGATATGGAAAAAGCTTTGGCTGAAATGGAAATTCACAAAGCTTGGGATTTGGAAAATGAAATGGCAAATATTCTTTCACAGTTAAAAATCACAGATTTAGAAGCAAAAATGCGCACGCTTTCCGGTGGGCAAATAAAACGTGTTGCTCTCGCAAAACTTTTGGTAGAAACCAGAGCGGAACACAAACACACACTTTTGATAATGGACGAACCAACCAATCATCTCGATGTAGATATGGTTGAATGGTTGGAAAATTATCTTGGAAAAGCAAGAGTTACGCTACTTTTAGTAACTCACGATCGCTATTTTTTAGATGCAGTTTGTGATATTATTTGGGAAATTGAAGACCATAATTTATATTTTCACCACGGTTCTTATGCAACTTATTTAGAAAATAAAATGATTCGGGAAGACAATCTGAATTCTACAATTGATAAAGCAAATAATCTTTACCGAAAGGAATTGGAATGGATGCGAAGACAGCCAAAAGCAAGAACTACAAAATCTAAAAGCAGACAAGAAGACTTTTATGAAACAGAGAAAGTCGCTAAAATGGATACTCGAAAACAAAGTTTGGAACTCGAATTTGAAATGAAACGTTTGGGAAAAAAGATTTTAGAATTACATAAAATTTCTAAAAGTTTTGGAGGTAAAGTTTTACTTAAAGATTTTTCTTATCAATTTCAGCGAGGTGAAAAAGTTGGAATTATTGGTAAAAATGGAGCAGGAAAATCAACTTTATTAAATATTATTCAAGGTTTAGAATCCTTCGATTCTGGGAAAATTGAAACTGGTGAAACTATAAAATTTGGCTATTTTTCTCAAAAAGGTTTGAAGTATAAAGAAGATCAAAGAGTTATAGATTTTATTAAAGATATTTCTGAAAATTTCCCAATTGCAAATGGAAGAACGATCTCTGCTTCGCAATTTTTAAGATTATTTTTATTTGATGATCAAACGCAATATTCACCAATTTCTAAACTTTCTGGTGGAGAAAAACGACGTTTGCATTTAATGTACGTTTTGTATCAAAACCCAAATTTTTTAATTTTTGATGAGCCCACAAATGATTTGGATTTGCCAACTTTAACGGTTTTAGAAAACTTTTTACAACAATTTCAAGGAACTTTAATTATTGTTTCTCACGATAGATATTTTATGGATCGAATTGTAGAGCATTGTTTAGCGTTTGAGGGAAATGGAAAAATTAAAAATTTTACTGGGAATTTTTCTGAATACAGAGAATATGAAAAGAAACAAGAAAAAATATCCGATGTTAAAATCGATATAAAGGAAATTAAAAAAGATGAAATTTCTATTTCTAAAACTGAGAAGATTCAAACAAAAGCTGAAGAAACAAGCAGGAAATTATCTTTTAAAGAAAAATCGGAATTAGATAAATTAAATAAAGAAATTCCAGAATTTGAAAAGAAAAGAGAAGAATTAGCCAATTCTTTAAATAATGAAACTGATTATGATGTGATTGCAAAAACGTCCGAAGAGATTCAAAAACTTTCTGATAGTTTAGACGAAATGGAATTGCGTTGGTTAGAATTGCAAGAATAAATACTTCCTTTTTTATATTTTTTTGGAATATTTATATTTTTTTCACAATAAAATAATCTAATCTTCAATTTTATGATTTAAATCATATTTGCGTAAACTTCATAAAATCAATAATTTAAATTCTGATAAATTCATTTGTTTTTAATTATTCTAAATAAGCTTTGGTTAAATCAATTTAAGATATAAATTTGCGGCATTATTTAAAACAATTCTAAACAACACATGAAACAAACTTATATCTGCATCGGACTTTTACTTTTTTCCGGACTTGCAAATGCACAAATGAAATTGGATTTAGTAAGTGACACGCTAAAAATTCAGCAAATTGAAGATGTACAATTGCATAAAACAGGAAATCCAAATAAAGCTAGACTTCAAGCAGGAAAATCTCAATTGACAATAATGGAAACTCCACAAGCAGTTTCTATTGTAACCCACGAAATTATTGAGCAACAACAAGCAAAACAATTAAGCGATGTGTTACAAAATGTAAATGGGTTGTATGTAACTTCTTCTCGCGGAAGTTCACAAGACAGTTTTGGAGCGCGCGGTTTTACGTTCGGAAGTGATAATATTTTTAAAAATGGAACCCGAGTAAATAGCGGTGTTTTCCCAGAAGTTTCTGGTTTAGAAAGAGTAGAAGTTTTGAAAGGAAGTAATGCGATGCTTTATGGAAATACAGCGGCAGGAGGAATTGTGAATTTAGTAACAAAAAAACCGCGTTTTGAGCAAGGTGGAAGTGTTTCCTTTAATGCAGGAAGTTGGAATTCTTATAAACCAACTGTTGATTTTTATGGTCCACTTTCTAAAACAATTGCATTTCGTGTAGATGGTTCTTATGAAACCTCAGAAAGTTTTCGGGATGTGGTAAAAAATAAAAAATATTATTTTAATCCTTCTTTTGTTTTTAATATTGGCGAAAATACTCAAGTAATTGTTGAAGGAGATTATTTGAAAAATGATTTTACTCCAGATTTCGGTTTAGGAACTATAAAAAATAAAGACGGAACTTTTAAAATTAATGATATTTTAGATAGAAGTGATTTTGTTGGAGCCAATTGGCAATATCAAAATGTGCAACAAACTACTACTGATGTTGTTGTGAATCACCAGTTTAATGATAATTGGACTCTAAATGCAGTTTTAGCTTATCAAAATTATATTAAAGATTATTACAGCACAGAAAGATTGCGTTGGACTTACGATAGTAATGACAGATTATCTTTGGAACGTCCTTTAAATCGATATTATCAAGAACAAAATTATACTTCTGCACAATTTAATTTTAACGGAAATTTTAATACTGGAAAAGTAAAACACCAAATTTTAATTGGAACAGACGGTGATTTTTTACAAGCAGATACTTATGGATACGATAATCCTACAAGTTACGGAACAAATGGAAATTTAGTAAATACTAAAATTTATATGGACGATCCTTCCAGTTGGGCAAGTGGAGCAATTCCTGTGGCAAATAAAATAAATAGAAATAGAATTCCTACACAAAGATTTGGAGTTTATGCACAAGATTTTGTGAATTTAACTTCTAAATTTAAAATTTTAGCAGGTTTAAGATATTCTTATATAGAGAACAAAGAATCTGAAAAGAAAACTTTTGCAACAAATAAGACTGTAAATTCTGCAGGAACAGTTGATAGAGCATTTTCTCCAAAATTTGGAGCGGTTTATATGCCGAATGAAAATTTAAGTTTTTACGGAACTTACACCAATTCCTTTTCTGCAAATACTGGAAGTGATATCAATTTAAATTCACTCAAACCTTCTATAATTGATCAATATGAAATTGGTTTAAAGAAAAATTTCTGGAATAATGCAGTAGCTTTAAATGTGACAGTTTATCAAATTATAAATCAAAATTATTATCAAACCGCAGAATTTAATGCGCAAGGAAATCCCAATTCAGATTCTTCAATAAAAGAATTTGCGGGGAAATTAAAAAGCCAAGGTGTAGAATTGGATGTTACAGGAAATCCTTCTAAAAATTTATCCATCATTGCAGGATTTTCTTACAACCATTCAGTTTATAAAGATACACCGGCAAATTTCGGATATGTAGAAAACCAAAGAAGTGTGAGAACTCCTGCAACTACTGCAAATGCAAGCGTTTTTTACACATTTACAAATCAGTTAAAAGGTTTTAAAGCAGGAGCAAGTGTGTATTTTATTGGAGATAGAATTGCAGGATATAATGATACAAAAGCTTCTTTAGCTGCTCAAAATCAAGCAACAAGATTAATTCCTGTAAAAGATTATGCGACAGTTGCACTTTCAGCTGGATATGAATTTAAAAAATTCAGCATTATGGGAAAAGTGGGGAATTTATTTGACGTAATAAATTACAATGTACACGAAAGTTACTCTGTAAACCCAATTACGCCTAGAAATTTTTATTTTACTTTAACTTACAAACTTTAAAATTTCATTCATTAAATTCATAAATATTAAGTTTTTAAGTGGCAACTTTGGTTGCCGCTTTTTTAAATTTTAAAACTAAAACTATGGCAAAAATAAAAGATACTAAAAGTTTTATGCGAATTACGCACCGTTATTTAGGGTTTTTTATGGCAGGAATTATGGCGATGTATGCTGTAAGTGGAATTTTATTAATTTACAGAGACACCGATTTTCTAAAAAAAGAAAAAAATATTGAACAAAATATTGCCCAAAATTTATCCGAAAAAAATTTAGGTAAAGAATTAAAAATAAAAAACTTTGAGATTTTAAAAATTAATGGAAATGTTGTCTTATTTAAAAATGGTTCTTACAATAGCAATACCGGCGAAGTAAAATACACTAAAAAAGAGTTGCCATTTATTTTAAAAAAAATGACAGGATTGCACAAAGCGCAATCAAAAAATAAGTTATCAGTTTTCAATATTTTCTTTGGCGTTTCACTTTTCTTTTTTGTAGTCTCAAGTTTCTGGATGTTTAATGTGAAATCTAAAGCATTTAAAAGAGGGCTAATTTATACTTTGGGTGGTTTTATTTTGGGAATTTTGCTTTTATATTTAAGTTAAAAAATAATTTTTATGGCATAAAAATTGAGACATAAATAAAACAAATTCACTTTTATAAATTAATTAAATTTGAATTTATTAAAAGATAAAAATATTTTAAAAAGCTTTAAACTAATAGTTTGTAGCTTTTTTTATATTGCTACTAATTATTTTTTTTATGAATTATTTTGATACAGTTTATGCTTCGATAAACAAATGGGTAGAAAGTTTCGCGAAATTTACACCGAGATTAGTGGTGGGAATTTTAGTTTTCTTGGTTATTTTTGCTGCAAGTTCGTATTTGAGTAAATTATCTTTAAAATTAGTTCACAAAATTTATCCGAAAAGTAAAAAAGCAGAAACAGTTGCTTCTCTCGTCGGATTTTTTAAATTTATTTTTATTCTGATCGGTTCTTTTATTGCATTAGAAATAATGGGACTAGATGGATTTCTTTATAAATTTTTGGGTAGTCTCGGAGTTGCGGGAGTTATTGCAGGCGTTGCGCTAAAAGATTTAGTTTCCAGTGTATTTTCCGGGATGTTAGTTGGAGTTGATAAAGCATTTCAGGTGGGAGATTATGTTACAATTGATGGAATTTCTGGGACAGTTTTAGAAATAGGCTTTCTTACCACAAAAGTAACGGCAGATGATGGTAGAAAAATATTTATTCCGAATCAGTTGATATTTACTGCACCATTTGTAAATGTGACGGCTTCAGAGAATCGTAAAATTTATCTCACTTTTGAAATTCCAAATACAGAAAATTTAACCAAAGTAAAAGAATTACTGCACGATGAAGTTTCTAAAATTGAAGGTGCTGAAAGAATTGATGAAACCCAAATTATTGTAGTGAAACAAAGTTTAGGAGTTTACTATCTTGAAGTTCGATTTTGGATGAAAAACGGAGAAAATTTCCTAAAAGTGAGAAGTGCCGCTTATGTTCAGCTGAAATCTAAATTAGATGAGGAAGGAATTTCTATGGTAAATCCTTTGCAGAATATGACTTCTTCAATAAATTAAAAAACTGAAAATAATTAATTTCTTATTGAAGATTTCTCTATCTGAAATATTGTATCGCAATAATTGTGATTCCTAAAAGAATTTCAAAAACCATAATAACATCCATATATTTCCCTGCAGAACCAACTTTGGTTCTTGAATATAATCTGCCTAAACCAGAAAACACTACTACAATTCCAATGAAATAAAAAATATCAGTTTGTTTATTCACTTGGAAAATTAACCACACCATTAAAAAACCTAATCCAAAATAAATTCCACTTAAAAACCTAAAGAGATTATCTAAAGTAAGTTGCGGGGATAAACTTTCGGGTAAAAAAGATTTTGAACCTTTTAGTAAAAGATTTAGACCGCCCAATAGACAAATAAAGGCGAGTAATCCTAGTAAAGTTTGTAAAATTAATTCCATTTCTGTATTGTTATTTTTAAAATAAAGATAATAAAAAAAACCTCCCAAAGTTTTTGAGAGGTTCAAATTTATTCAAATGAGTATTTATAAACTTGCGGAATAAACTAATAAATCAGTTAATTTATTAGAAAATCCTGCTTCATTATCATACCAAGAAACTACTTTTACAAATTTTGGAGATAACATAATTCCTGCGCCTTTATCAAAGGTAGAAGTGTGTTTGTCGCCAATAAAATCTTGAGAAACCACTTGATCTTCTGTGTAACCAAGAATTCCTTTTAATTCGCCTTCTGATGCAGCTTTCATTGCCTGTGCAATTTCATCATAAGACGTTGGTTTTTCTAATTTTGCAGTTAAATCAACTACAGAAACATCTGCTGTTGGAACTCTGAAAGACATACCGGTTAATTTTCCATTTAGCGAAGGAATTACTTTTCCTACAGCTTTTGCTGCACCTGTAGAAGATGGAATAATATTTAAAAGAGCAGATCTTCCGCCTCTCCAATCTTTGTGAGATGGTCCATCTACCGTTCTTTGTGTTGCAGTTGTTGCGTGAACTGTGGTCATTAATCCTTCTTCAATTCCGAAATTATCATGTAAAACTTTTGCAAGAGGCGCTAAACAATTGGTTGTACAAGATGCATTAGAAAAAATAGTATCTGTAGCTTTTAATTCTTTATTATTTACTCCCATTACATACATTGGAGCATCATCTTTTGATGGAGCAGAAAGTAAAACTTTTTTTGCACCTGCGTTTAGGTGTGCTTGTGCCGTATCTTTTGTCAAAAATAAACCAGTAGATTCTACTATATAATCTGCGCCAATTTCATTCCATTTTAAGTTATTTGGATCTCTTTCTGAAGTTACTCTAATTCTGTTTCCGTTTACAATTAAATCATTTCCTTCCACTCTTACTTCACCTGGAAATCTTCCGTGTACAGAATCATATTTTAACATATACGCCATATATTCTGCATCAATTAAATCATTGATACCTACAACTTCGATATTTTCTCTTTCAGACATTGCACTGAAGACTAAGCCTCCAATTCTACCAAAGCCGTTAATTCCTACTTTAATTTTAGACATAATTTTTAATTTAATATTATATTTAGTTAATTTTATATTGCTAATATTTCTGAAATTCTTAATAAATCTTCATTAATATTATTATGTTTTTTGATAGCTTCTCTAAATGGTGTAAAAACTAATTTATTTGCTTGTAAACCAGCCATCACATTCGTTCGTCCTTCCATTAAACCTACAACTGCGCCGTAACCTAATCTACTTGCCAAAACTCGGTCTGCACAAGAAGGTGATCCGCCGCGCTGAATGTGACCTAAAATTGCTACTCGAATATCATAATCAGGAAATCTATTTTTGGTAGCTTCTGCTAAACCATAAATATTACCTAATTTCTCACATTCTGCAACCACCACAATACTGGAAGATTTCCCCGCTTTTTGAGCGGCATCAAATGTGTCGAACAAATCATCAATACTATCTTTTCTCTCTGGAATTAAAATATCTAAAGCTCCGGCTGCAATTCCACTATTTAAAGCTATAAAACCTGCGTCACGTCCCATTACTTCTACAAAAAACACACGATTATGAGACGTTGCAGTATCTCGAATTTTATCAATTGCGTCCATTGCTGTATTCAAAGCCGTGTCATAACCAATTGTATTATCAGAACCAAAAATATCATTATCAATTGTTCCTGGAATTCCAATAGTTTTGATCCCAAATTCTTCATTAAAAATTGTTGCACCGGTAAAAGTTCCATCACCTCCAATACAAACCAAACCGTCAATTCCTGCTTTTTGGCAATTTTCGAAAGCTTTTTGTCTTCCTTCTTTAGTTTTGAATTCTAAAGAACGAGCAGATTTTAAGATTGTTCCGCCTTTGTTAATTATATTTTTCACGGAACGAGGTCCCATTTTAATAAATTCTCCTTTTATGAGTCCATTATAACCTTCCCAAACGCCGAAACACTCTACATTAAAATGATTTGCGGTTCTTACAACGGCTCTAAGCGCTGCATTCATTCCAGGTGCGTCACCGCCGGAAGTAAAAACTGCTATTTTTTTCACCGCACTTTCTGTCATATATAATTTTTTCAGTGCAAATTTACGAAATTCCGTATTAATTAATATTATTAAAATTTAAGTTTTATATTTTTGCATAACTTTGCAGAAATGATTAGAAATAGAAAATTTAATTCAAAATTATCGGTGCTTTTCACAAGCATTTATCTTTTTGCGTTTTTATTTTCTGCCAATTTTCATCATCATAATGGCGGCTACTTTTATAAAGATTTTTATTTTAAAAATTCTTCTTCAAAAATCAGCAAGAAAAGTACAATAAACAATAATGATGATTGTTTGTCTTGTCATTTTGCTTCTGCGCCCATTCTTTTACCAGAAACTACTGATTTTTCTATTTCAAATTCTCGTTTTAAAGATTCTATTTTAGAAACAATTTGTACTGAGAAAAATGTTTCTACACAATTTAATTTCTTCCTTCGCGGTCCGCCCAGTTTTATTTAAATATTAGTTCTCAACTATTTTGATGCAATTTTTTCTAAAAATTTTGCAACTATAATTTTAAATAAAAAAAATGAAATTTAAATATTCATTAAGTCTTTTTTTAGGCTTATTTCTTGGGTTTTTAGGCTATTCTCAAAACTCTATTTCGGGGAAAGTATTAGATATTAATACAAATACTCCCATTGCAAACGCAAAAATCACCATTACAGATTTACATAATTCCATACAATCTGACTCAGCTGGGAATTATCATTTTTCTAATATTCCAGCTGGAACTTATTTAATTGAAGCAACTGTGGCAGATTATAAATCTTACTCTAAAAATATTACTGTAAAAGGTGAGACTACGACAGATTTTAAATTAGATAAAAGTGAAACAGAAATTGCCGAAGTTGTTATTACAGGTTCTTCAAAAGCGGTACAAATTAAAAAATCTCCATTACCAATTGGAAGTATAAATAAAGCAAATATTGATACTAATTTATCCACAAATATTATTGATGCAATCTCAAAAACGCCTGGAATAAGCACCGTTACGAGTGGACCAAATATTTCAAAACCCATAATTAGAGGTTTAGGATTTAATAGAATTTTAACTTTATATGATGGAATTCGGCAAGAAGGACAACAATGGGGAGATGAACATGGAGTTGAAGTGGATAATTATGGAATAGACCACATTGAAGTTATAAAAGGACCCGCAAGTTTAATGTACGGTTCTGATGCTTTGGCGGGCATCGTAAATTTAATTCCAACAGGAGCTGGTCCAAAAGATAAAATTTCTGGTTCTGCAACTACAGAATTTCAAACAAATAACGGAATGTTTGGAGGTTCTTTATTTTTGACTGGAAATAAAAATGGTTTTGAATATGGGGCGAGATTTTCTAAACAGTTAGCCAAAAATTATAGAAATAAAATTGATGGAAGAGTTTATAACACAGGTTTTAATCAAACTGCAGCAGACGTTTTTCTAGGCTTGCATAAAAAATGGGGATTTAGTCATTTAAATCTTTCTTTATTTAATGATTTACAAGAAGTACCCGACGGAACGAGAGATTCTTTGTCGAGAAAATTTACCAAACAAATTACGGAACTAGATAATTACCGCCCAATTGTCCCTGAAAGTGAATTGAACACTTATAAAATTTCAGTTTTACATCAAAAAGTGCAACATTACAGAGCATTTTTAAAAAATACTTTCTATCTCGGAAATAGCAGATTAGATGCAAACTTTGCTTATCAAAGCAGTGAAAGAAAGGAATACAGTCATCCAGAAATTCCCTATCAAAATGTTCCAGGCTTAGATTTAAAATTAAATACATTTAATTATGATTTAAAATATAATTTACCTCCATTTGATGATTGGGAAATCGTTTTCGGTGTAAATGGAATGGTTCAAAAAAATGATGTTTTGAGAGGAACAGAATTTGTAATTCCCTCTTACAATCAATTTGATTTTGGTGCTTTTGTGTCCTTTAAAAAAGATTGGGACAAACTAAATTTAGCAGGTGGAATTCGTTACGACAATAGAAAGTTTAATAATGATGAATTATTTATCAAAAAAAATGCTGTAAATGGATTTGATGAGCCAGTTTATGGAAATGATAGATTTGGCGCGGATAAAGTGTTCAGTAAATATTCTACGAATTTTGATGGTATTACTGGAAGTCTTGGTGCAACGTATATTTTCAATAAAAATTGGGCAATAAAATCCAATTTAGCAAGAGGTTACAGAGCTCCAAATGTTTCCGAAATTTCCGCGAACGGCGTTCATCCAGGAACTGGTTTATTTCAAATTGGGAATGAACAATTTAAACCAGAATTTAGTTTGCAAGGAGATTTTGGTGGAACTTATACTTCTAAAATTTTAAATATTGGAGTAAGTTTATTTATGAATCAGATTAATAATTATATTTATAATTCTAAGTTGCAAACTGCTTCTGGAAGCGATTCTTTAAGTTTAAGCGGCGGTCAAAAATACCCAACTTATAAATTTCAACAAGGCAAAGTTTTACTTTACGGTTTGGAAGGAAATATTGATTTTCACATCATTAAAAATCTTCACTTTGAAAATTCTGCTTCATTGATTTATGGAGATAATCACAGTTTTTCTGGCGCTGCAAAAAATGCAGGAAACCAATATGTGCCGCAAATGCCTCCTTTTAGATGGCTTTCAGAAGTGCGTTATGATTTGACAGAAAATTCTAATACGTTTTCAAAAACATTTGTGAAACTGCAATTACAATATACCGCAACTCAAAATAGAGTTTACAGTTACGCCGATACAGAAACGCCTACAAAAGGATATTCTTTAATTAATCTCAGTTTTGGGACTTCAATTTTAAATAAAAAAGGAAATAATTTAGTTGATGTTTATCTTTTAGCAAATAATTTATTTAATGTTGCTTATCAAGATCATTTAAGCAGATTAAAATATTTTGAAGAATATTCCGCTTCTCCAAATGGTCATCTCGGGATTTATAATATGGGAACTAATATTAGTTTGAAAATAATTAAGAATTTTTAAGTTAAGTAATTCTTTATTATATATTTTATTTGAAATTATAAAATTTTTGATGCTCAATTGGTGATTAAACAGTATGATAGGAAACTTTAATATCTTATAGTTTAAATGTTTGTAATATTATTTCTTATCTTTCGCTTTGTTTTTTAATTTTTACAAATTTTTACTTTAAATGAAAAAAATAATATTTCTTGCCGTTGTAGGCTTTGCTCTTTTATCTTGTTCTATCCAAAAAAATAATACCGCAATGCAGTTACCAAATGAGTGGAAACACACCACAAATATTTACGAAGTTAATATTCGACAATACACTAAAGAAGGTACTTTTAACGCTTTTGCAAAAGAATTACCACGCCTAAAAAAAATGGGAGTCGGAACTTTGTGGTTTATGCCAATTACGCCAATTGCGCAGGAAAAGAAAAAAGGAAGTATGGGAAGTCAATACGCGGCTTCAGATTATACGTCCATTAATCCTGAATTTGGTACGATGCAAGATTTTAAAAATTTAGTTGATGAAGCGCACAAAATGGGATTTCACGTGATTATTGATTGGGTTGCAAATCATACCGGATGGGATCACGTTTGGACAAAAACGCATCCAGAATATTATTTACACGACGCGGATGGAAGTTTTCACATTGCAAGTGGAATGGACGATATTATTGAATTGGATTACAGCAAACCAGAGTTGCGAAAAGCCATGATTGATGCCATGAAATTTTGGGTAAATGAAACAAACATCGATGGTTTCCGTTGCGATTTAGCAAGTTGGGTAGAAGTTGATTTTTGGCAACAAGCACGCCCAGAAGTTGAAAAAACAAAACCGCTTTTTTTCATTGGAGAATTTGATGAATTGGATAATCCAGAATATGGAAAAGTCTTTGACGCAAGTTATTCTTGGACTTGGATGCACAAAACAGAAGATTATTACAAGAAAAATTTACCACTTCAAGATTTGCGAGATTTATTGATGAAATATTCCGCGCTCGGCGATAATTCTATGAGAGCTTGGTTTACAAGTAATCACGACGAAAATACTTGGAACGGAACAGAATATGAAAAATACGGCGTCATTGCAAAACCTTTAGCTGTTTTTTCAGCGACTTGGAATGGAATTCCGTTAATGTATTCCGGTCAAGAATTACCAAATATGAAACGTTTGGAATTTTTTGAAAAAGATCCAATCGAATGGAACGGAAAATACGAATTAGCCGATTTTTATAAAACTTTATTTGCTTTAAAATCATCTAATTCTGCTTTAAGAGGTGGCGATGCGAACGTTAAAACCTATTTCGTAAAAACATCTGCAGACGATAAAATTTTAGCTTACATTAGAAAGAATGGAAAAGATGAAGTTTTGGTTATTTTAAATTTATCCAAAGAAGCCGTCAATTTTACACTTGATGATGTTCAAGTTTCTGGTAATTTTAAAGAATTATTTACCAAAGAAAATCGGGATTTCTCTACCAATAAATCTTTTGAAATGCTAGTTTCAGGTTATTCGGTTTATGTGAAATAAATATTTTCAAGTAATTATTTAAACCTTTCAAAAGCAAATTTGAAAGGTTTTTTTAAATTAATTATCTATTTTTGAATATGAAAAAACTTTAACCAAAAAACTTAACTATGGAAGTTCACCATCATCCACACGTACCTCACCAAGAAAAAAAGTGGAAACAATATTTTTTGGAATTTCTAATGATTTTTCTCGCAGTAACAATGGGCTTTTTTGCCGAAGGACTTAGAGAAAGAATTTCGGAAAATAAACAAGAAAAAGAAATCATGCGAACGATGACGAAGGATTTAGCTGCAGATATAATAGCAATAAATGAAACCTTGAAAGAAGAAAAGGAATATATAAAGACTTCAGATTCTTTAATTATGATTTTAGGAAAAACTAATCTTGACCAACAAGATATGAAAAAAGTGTATCGTTTAAGTCGTTTTAATATGTCTTATGATGCTGTGACTTTCAATAAAATTGCAATTTCAGAATTAAAAAGTAATGGCGGTGCAAAATTCATTAGAAATAAAAAGATATTAAAGTTAATTACAAATTATGATTTGAGATCGGATGAAGTTGTAATGCAAGGAAAAGCAGTTTCCGATTTTAGTATGAAAATAATTGATCAATCAAATTCATTTTTTGATTATCGAAATTTCTCCAAAACGGGCACTATAGAATCTGGAATGAATAGAGAAAAATATGCAGGTAATTATCATTTTTTGAGGAATGATCCGTTACAAATCAGACAGTTTTCAAATCTGATTTTTATGAAAGGAGCTATAATTGCTTCGTATAATAGAATGCTCGAAAACCAGAAAAAAGAGGCAATTAAACTTCTAAAAGAAATAAAATTAGATTATAATATTAATGACAGAGAGTAAAATTTTTTATTTTTAAAACAAAATCAATTCCAACTTTAAAAAAAACTTTTGAACCTTTTGTGGTTAAAAAAACAATGAACAAACCCGAAATTTTAAAAATAATTCACGAAAAATTAGATTTAAAAATAAAAACTTTAGAAAATCTAATCTCCGAAACGCGCGCTTCCAACAACGAAACCAAAAGTTCGATGGGCGATAAATATGAAACTACGCGCGAAATGGTGCAACAGGAAATTAACAATCTGCAGGTTCAGTTAAATGAAAATCTGAAAGCCAAAAATTCTTTAAAATTAATTCCAATTTCAATATCGGAAAAAGTAGGTTTTGGTTCGTTGGTTGAAACTTCAAATGGCTTATTTTATATTTCAGTTTCTCTGGGAAATACCGATTTTAATAATAAAAAAATATTTCTAATTTCACCTGAAAGCCCCTTAGCAAAAGCATTAATTGACAAGAAGAAAGACGAAGATTTTTCGCTCAACAATTCAAAACAAACGATAAAAAATATTTGGTGAAATTTCATTAAATAATAGTAGCCAAAAAATTATAAAAATTTGGTAAATTTGAAAACTGTTCTTTTTTGTGAAGTATAATTTTCAAATTAAAACATTAACACATTTTCAAATTAATTCAATGCAAAATTACCTCGATCTTCTTCAATATATAAAAGAAAATGGAACCGACAAAACAGACCGCACCGGAACGGGAACGCGAAGCATTTTTGGTTATCAATTGCGTTACGATTTATCTAAAGGTTTCCCTTTGGTGACGACAAAAAAGGTGCATTTAAAATCAATTATTTATGAATTATTATGGTTTTTAAAAGGCGATACAAACACAAAATATTTAACCGAAAACGGCGTTTCAATTTGGAATGAATGGGCAGATGAAAACGGCGATCTCGGTCCAGTTTACGGCGCACAATGGCGAAGTTGGGAAGGTGCAAATGGAAAAGTAATCGATCAAATTTCTGAAGTAATCGATCAAATTAAAAAAAATCCAGATTCCCGAAGATTAATTGTTTCCGCGTGGAATGTTTCTGAAATTCCAAATATGGCTTTAGCGCCGTGTCACGCATTGTTTCAGTTTTATGTAGCCGATGGAAAATTATCACTGCAATTGTATCAAAGAAGCGCAGATGTTTTTTTGGGCGTTCCGTTTAATATTGCGAGTTACGCTTTGCTTTTAATGATGGTTGCTCAAGTTTGTGATTTAAAAGTCGGCGATTATGTGCACACTTTCGGCGATGTTCATATTTATAATAATCATTTTGAGCAAGTTGAAAAACAACTTTCACGTACGCCAAAAGAATTGCCGACAATGAAATTAAACCCAGAAATTAAAGATATTTTTGATTTCGATTTTGGAGATTTCACTTTAGAAAATTACAATCCAGAACCGGGAATTAAAGCGCCGGTTGCGATTTGATTTACTTCGACAAAGTTTCAAATTAATTACTAACTTTGATAAAAATTCAGATATGGAACTTACTGTAACATTAGAAGATAAAGCGGATATCTCTTTTTTGAAAAAAATGCTTTTGCAATTAAAAGGAGTAAAAAGTGTTGAAATTTCAGAAGAAGAAACAAATTCTTGGAAAGAAATCGAGAGTTCTGACGTTTTAAAAAAAGTTTTAAATCAAAGTCAAAGTGATTTTGAAGAAGGACGATTCAAAGAATATTCAGAAGAATTGATGGATTCAATTTTCAATAAAAAATGAAAATTATTTTTACGGATACGGCTTTGAATTCATTGGAAGAAATTACTGATTTTGTTCGACGAAGATGGACGAATAAAGAATTGACCATTTTAAGAAATGATATTAAAAAGTTTAAACAAAATTTAAATGATGGGATTTTTCAACATCAAACATTAATGGGTTTTCCTAATTTACGTTTTACACTTATCGGAAAAAAGCAAGTAAAATTGATTTATGAATTTATTAGTGAGGATATTATTATTAAACTTTTCTGGCATTGCAAACAAGACCCAAAAAAATTAATCGAACTTTTAAATAAAAATTGATTTTAGAAAAGCCTTTTTTTTTTTGGTATATTTTTCTAAATTCTTAAACTGCACTTGTCGTTGAATAAAAGCGCCGGTTGCGATTTAATTTACTTCATCAAAGTTTGAAAATCAGGATTTTTTTTATTTAATTTTTAACAAACGTCTTGAAATTTACACTAATAAGATAAATTAAGAACTTTTTAATGAAAAAATTAACCATCGCCGTCTTTTTCTTGGCTGCTTTTTTCTCAGGAAATCTCATAAATGCACAAACCGACACGTCTGGAACAACCGTTTACAGACAAACGCACACGAAACATACAGAACTGAAACACACCAAATTGAAAGTCAGTTTTGATTTTCAAAAACAGCAAATGGCAGGCGAAGAATGGCTCACTGCAAGTCCGTATTTTTACCCGACAGATTCCTTGGTTTTAGACGCAAAAGGAATGTTGATTCACGAAGTTTCATTATCTGAAAATGGGAAAAACAAAACTTTAAAATATGATTATAGCAATGATATTTTAAAAATTAATTTAGATAAAACCTATAACAGAAATCAGGTTTACACAGTTTACATTAAATATACAGCGCGTCCAAATGAAGTAAAAGACGGCGGAAGTGCTGCAATTACGGACAATAAAGGTCTGTATTTCATCAATCCAGACGGAAAAGATCCAGATAAACCAACTCAAATTTGGACACAAGGTGAAACAGAATCGTCTTCTGCGTGGTTTCCAACAATTGATAAACCAAATCAAAAAACAACAGAGGAAATTTACATGACGGTTCCTTCAAAATATGTAACGCTTTCCAATGGCGTTTTAAAAGATTCCAAAGACGAAGGAAATAATTTGAGAACCGATCATTGGGTAATGGATAAACGCCATTCTACCTATTTATTTTTCATGGGAATCGGACCATTTGTTGTGGTAAAAGACAAGTGGAAAGATATTCCTGTCGATTATTATGTAGAAAAAGAATATGAGCCTTTCGCAAAAGGGATTTTTGGAAACACGCCGGAAATGATCGATTTCTTTTCCACAAAATTAAATTATCCTTATCCGTGGAATAAATATTCCCAAATGGTCGGTCGCGATTATGTTTCTGGCGCAATGGAAAATACAACTGCAACACTTCACGGCGAAGGCGCTTACCAAAAAACAGGAGATTTAATTGATGAAAATACTTGGGAAAATACAATTGCACACGAACTTTTTCACCAATGGTTTGGTGATTTAGTAACTGCAGAAAGTTGGAGTAATATCACGGTGAACGAAAGTTTTGCCAATTATTCTGAATATTTGTGGCAAGAACACAAGTACGGAAAAGATGCAGCAGATTATCATATTATGAATGAAATCAAAGGATATGAAGCTAATCAGAAAAATGAATCTAAAGATTTAGTACGTTTTAAATATGATTCGCGCGAAGATGTTTTTGATGCAGTTTCATACAACAAAGGCGGTGGAATTTTAAACATGTTGCGTCGATATTTAGGTGATGATGCATTTTTCGCTGGATTAAATGATTACTTAAAAACCAACGCTTACGGAAATGGAGAAGCACAACAATTGCGTTTATCATTAGAGAAAGTTTCTGGAAAAGATCTAAACTGGTTTTTCAACCAATGGTATTATGGAAGTGGAAATCCAAAATTAACTTACACTTATAATTACGAACCAGTTAAAAAAGAAGTGACGGTTTCCATCGCACAAACACAAAATAATTTATTTCAATTCCCTTTGGATATTGATGTTTTTGTAAATGGTGTTGCAAATAGAGAAACAGTTTGGGTAAATGCGAAAGCTAAAAATTCTTTCACTTTTTCTGCTGCAAAAAACCCAGATTTAATCAATTTAAATCCAGACGGCGTAATTATTTCTGAAATTACCGAAAACAAAACATCAGAACAATATTTAATGCAATTTAATGGGTCCAAAGATTTTAAAGCAAAATATTTAGCTGTAGAAGATGCTGCAAAAAATGCAGATAAAAATCCCACAGCGCTGAAAACTTTAGTTGCTGCTCTAAAAGATTCATTTTTTAGATTAAAAATTCAGGCTTTGAATGCTTTGGATTTATCGAAAACCGATCAATCAAAAATGGCATTGAGCGAAGTTGAAAAATTAGCACAAAATGATTCGAAAACATTAGTTCAAGCGGCAGCAATTTCTGCCTTGGTGAAAACTAAAAATGTAAAATATTTGCCTTGGTTTGAGAAAAATATGTCCGCTATTTCTAATGCTGTAAAAGCCAGTTCTCTCGCAGGAATCGCGGCTTTAGATCCAGAAAAAGCAGCTAATTTAGCTGAAAAAATGGATCTTTCCTCAGTTTCTGAAGATTTAATGATGACTTTGCTTCCGACAATTGTGGATAAAAAAATTACTTCTCAAATGCCTGCAATTGGAAGTTTGGTCGCATTTTATCCGTTCTTAAAATTTCAAAAGCCAGAATTAGGCGCAAAAGCGGAAGAAGGTTTCAACTGGATTATGACTTCGGATAACACAAAAGCCACACATAATATTACTAAAGTTTTGATGCAGGCAAAAGGTCAAGTGGAAGCGAATCCGCAAGCTAAAATGCTTATTGTTCAAATGTTGAAAAGCGGCTTAGATAAAAAAACGGAAGCTTTAAAAGCCAATCCTTTTAGTGCAAGTTTAAAAGCCCAAGTCGAAGATTTAAACAAAACAATTGAAGCTTATAAATAATTTTTTTTGAAGCAAGACGGTTTCGCTTTTTTTGAAGTTGAGTCCCGTTTTCCGTTCCAATTTTTTTTAAAAATAAAACGTGCCTTTTCTGCACGTTTTATTTTTAAAAAAAGATTTCCACTTCAACCGGGGCTAAAAATTCCGCCTATCGATATTACGAAATGAAGCGCTCTCGATAAATTATCCTTGTCAAGGTTTTAAACCTTAACAAGGTTTTTTTTACCATTTATTTTTATTTTTTTTTCAAAATTTGACGAAGTCAAAAAACTGTTTTGCACTTTTCTAAAACATTATTAATCACTTTAATATTTCTAAAATCTTTTGTGACTTTTGTGGTTTAATTATTTCGCTAGCGAACATTATTTTTTCTGTATAAATCATCACTACTTTAAAAATCTTATTTTTATCTTTGATTTAAATTAAAGAAGACGATGAACATTGGGATTGAAGCGGCCACTTTTTATGTGCCGAAACTGTATTTAGATATTAAAGATTTAGCAGAAAAGAGAAGCATTGAAGCCGCAAAATTAGAAAAAGGTTTAGGTTTACATAAAATGGCTTTAGCTGATGTTCACGAAGACGCAGCAACTTTTGCAGCGGAAAGTTTATATAAATTAATTACCGATTACAATATTAATCCCGGTGAAATTTCCAGAATTTATTTAGGTACAGAAAGCGCTTTGGACGCCGCAAAACCGACTGCAACTTTCGCGATGCAAATGGTCGAAAAAAAATTAGCAGAGAAATTTGGCGAAAGGGTTTTTAAAAACTGTGATGTCGTCGATTTGACTTTTGCCTGCATCGGCGCAATTGATGCATTACAAAATTGTATTGATTTTTGCAAAGCCAATCCAGGAAAAAAAGCCGTTATAATTGCTTCGGATTATGCAAAATATGAATTAGCTTCTTCTGGAGAATATACACAAGGAGGCGGTTCTGTCGCAGTTTTGATTTCAGATAAACCGAATTTGTTAGAATTTGAAAGTATTTGGGGCGTTGCAACGGAATCAGTTTTTGATTTTTTTAAACCAAGAAGAATTATTGAGAAAAATCAAGTCCAAAACTTGCCAGAAACCACGTCAGATAAAATAGAAATTCATACAGATGAACCGGTTTTTGACGGACAATATTCCAATCAATGTTATCAGAATAGAATCAAAGAAGCGTATGAACATTACAAATTTCAAACTAATATTAAAAAACCTTATGAAAATTGGAGGTTTTTAATTTTCCATTTGCCTTACGCTTTCCACGGAAAACGCGTTTTTACAGAATTGTTTGCAATAGAAAATAATTTATCTTTTGATACTTTAGAGGAACAAAAAGCGGTTGCTAAATCTGAGAATTATTTAAAATTTATTAATGAAAAAATAGAGACTTCGCAACGCGCTTCTTCCGAAATTGGCAATATGTACACTGCTTCAATTTTTATGGCTTTGCTTTCTGCGATGCAAGTTTCTTTTAATGAAAATGAAAATTTAGCAGGAAAAGAAATTGGATTTTTGGCTTACGGAAGTGGTTCTAAAGCAAAAGTTTTTACGGCAAAAATTTCTGAAAATTGGAAAATGGTGGTTGAAAAATGGAATCTCTTTAAAGTTTTAAATCAGAGACAAAAAATTGATTTTGAAACTTATGAAAAATTGCACCGCAAACAATTAAATTCTTCTATACAAGACAATTATTCTGGATTTGGCTTAGATAAAATTGAAAGAGAAAATCCGTTTTCTTTGGGCGCAAGATTTTATAGTTTTAAATAAAATTTTTTAACACAAAATTTACAAAAGTTTGTCTCGAAACTTCCAATTTAAAGTTTTTAATTAATTCGTTTTAAAGTTTGAAAAAAGTAATAATTAACGAAAAGATTCGTCACTTCACTTCGTTTCGTTTTGAATGACAAACTTATTCGCAAGATTTAAAATCTTAAAATATTCCAATTTCTTAATGGTAAAGTTTTTGCATTTTCAATTTGAAATCTAAATTTTATTTAATTTTATTAAAGATTAAATTTTAATTTCGGTAAATTTGAGAAGACTAATTAAACAATGGCTTACATAGATTATTACAAAATTTTAGGGATTCCGAAGACGGCAACCGTAGATGAAATTAAAAAAGCTTATCGAAAACAAGCTAGAAAATTACATCCAGATTTAAATCCAAATGATAAAGTTGCGGAACAAAAATTTAAGGAACTTAACGAAGCTAATGAAGTTTTAAGTAATCCAGAAAATCGTAAGAAGTACGATAAATATGGAGAAAACTGGAAACACGGTGAAGAATACGAAAGACAAAGTCAACAACAACGCCAAAATAGAAGCGCACAAAGTGGCGGTTTCGGAGGAAATCAATTTGGTGAAGGTGAAGATTTTTCAGATTTTTTCCAAAGTATGTTTGGTGGAAGTGGTGGTTTTGGTGGACAAAGTTTTAGAGGAAGTGCTTCAAATAAATTCAAAGGACAAGATGTTTCTGCGGAACTTACTTTAAGTTTGAGAGATGCAGCAAAAACGCACCAACAAACTTTTGATATTAATGGGAAAAAAGTAAGAATTACAATTCCTGCAGGAGTTTCTGATGGACAAAAAATAAAGTTAAAAGGTCACGGAAATCCAGGTCATAACGGTGGTCCAAATGGCGATTTGTATATTACTTTTAATATTTCTCCTGATAAGGATTTTAAAAGAATTGACGATAATCTCTTTGCGGATGTAGATTTACCACTTTATACCGCGGTTTTAGGCGGCGAAGTTTTAATAAAGACTTTAGATGGTGAAGTAAAATTAAAAGTGAAACCAGAAACTCAAAATGACACGGTTGTTCGCTTGAAAGGAAAAGGATTTCCAGTTTACAAAAAAGAGGGACAAAACGGCGATTTATTGGTAACTTATAAAATAAAATTACCAACAAATTTAAGTACAAAAGAAAAAGAATTGTTTGAAGAACTTCAAAAATTGAAATAAGATGCAAGATAAAATATCAAGAGAAGATGTGGTAAAACACTATAATATTGAGATACATTTTTTAGATTCTTTGGAGGAATATGGTTTGCTAAAAACTTTTGAGGAAAATCATGTGAAATATATTTATTACGAAGAATTACCGAATCTGGAACGTTTTGCCAATTGGCATTATGATTTGGAAGTAAATTTACCAGGTTTAGAAATTATCCAAAATTTATTAGATAAAATGGAAGTTTTATTAGCGGAAAATCGTAATCTTGTTCAATACAAAAATCGCATTCACTGAGAAATTAGAGAATAACACAAATTTTGAAAAGTAATTTATTTTAATTTTAAAAATGAAGAAATATTTACTTTTTTACGTGCTTTTTATGTCTTGTTTACTTGTAACAATTAAGGCACAAAATTCTTCTGTTCCAAAAATCACAGATTTAGCTGGAAATGAAAATCCTATAATAGATTGTAATTATCCCCTAAATGGAGGGTGTCTTTCTCTTACTGCAAGTTATCCTAAATTTTATGAAACTTCCAATTATGAAGTAAATGCAGAAGATTATAAACCAAATGGTGCTTTTAATGATGGAACTCCTTTGAATGCAAATGTGGATGATTTATTTCTTAAAAAAGTAGTAATTCCTTTTAATTTCTGTTTTTTTAATAATAATTATAATGAAGTAATTATTGGTAGTAATGGTGTAATTACTTTTAACAGTAACCAATTAGGAAATATTAATTATCCAAATATTCAAACTACAAATCCAAATCCATCCTTGCCGTTGAATAGTATTTTTGGAGTAGCGCAAGATTTAATTTTTTCTCAAGATAATGATTCTGAAATTTATTATTCTGTAATTGGAGCGGCACCTTGTAGAAAACTAGTAATTAATTTTTATAAAGGAAGAATGGTTGGTTGTAATCAAACTTCTACTTCACAAGTTGTTTTAAATGAATGTTCTGGAGAAATAGAAATTTTTATTGATGAAAAGCCACTTCCATGTTCTGAATCGAAATTTAAAGAATCATTAATTGGTATTATTAATAGCGATGCAAGTGTAGGGATTTCTCCACCGGGAAGAAATACTGGTATTTGGGAAGCTGATAAAGAAGCTTGGAAATTTACACCAAATGGTGCAGAAATAACACCGCAAATTTCTTGGTTTGATGAAAATAATAAGAACATTGGAACAGGAAATACGATTACAGTTTGTCCAGAAAAAAACCAGAAGTATAATGTAAAAGTGAGTTACTTACTTTGTGGTAATAATAATTTGGTATTAGAAGATTCTACAGATGTTAGTTTTGCAGCAGATTTTCCGCTAGCAAAAGATTTTACAACCATTTTATGTGGTAAAACACCAATCAACGTAAATCTTGATGATTTTACTAGTAATCTTACGCCACAAATATCGTCTAATTTAATTTTCAGTTTTCATAATTCTTTAGCTGAAGCGCAAACGGGAACAAATCCACAACCGAAAAGTTTTCAATTAAATGACAATAAAGTTTTTTATGTAAGAGTACAAAATCCCACAGATCCTACTTGTTTTCGTACTTCAGTTTTAAAATTAAATTTAATTTCTAAAAGTTTGCTTACTTCTGAGGTAGAAATTTGTGATACAAATAATGATGGTGTAGAAAACGATTTTGTTCTTTCTATATTGAATTCAAAATTATTTAATTCACCTTTAAGTGGAACAGTTCATTATTTTACATCAAAAGAAAATGCAGATAATAATTTAAATGAAATTACAACAGCAAATCTTGTTAATAACTCCAAATTCTATATAAAATATATTACACCAAGTTGTAGCCAAACTTTCGGGCCAATAAATATTAGTTTTTTACCAGCTCCTGCAATTAATACACCCATTGATTTTGCTTTTAAAACCTGTGATTATTTAAATGATCATACAGAACCTTTCGATTTTTTATTAAATATTGCGCCTTTAATTTCAACAGATCCAACGGTTACTTTTAAATTTTATAGTACTTACGAACAGGCTTTTGCAGGAAATGGTTCTGAAATAGGAACAATAAAAGAAGGAAAATATAGTGTTTTCGTTCGTGTAGAATTTCCGGGAGGTTGTTTCAGTGTGGGAGAAATTAAATTAGACATCACTTTTACCAAGATAGAAGCTAAAGATAGTACGATTTTTATTTGTTTTGATGGAACTCAAGATATTACTGTAAATCTAAATGATTACACTCAAGATATGTTAATAAATCCGCTCACGGGGATTTCTATAACTTATTATCTTACTCAATCTGATGCAGAAGAAGATAAAAATGCAATAAGTAATTTATATGAAATTACAGATGATGGCAATTTTGTAAGGAAAACTATTTTTGTGAAATTTTCAGATTCTACAGATTGTTACGCTTTAAAAAAATTAACCATAAATTTAGTTCATGTTATAATTGCAAAATCTCAATTTGATATTTGTGATTTTAATAATGACGGTACAGAAAGTGTAAATTTAGGAAGTTTGAATACTCAAATTATTGGTTCACAAAATGCCGCAGTTACTTATTATTTAACTTCTTCAGATGCACAAAATGACACCAATTCTATAAGCACCTATCAATTAATAAATACAGGGAAATTATTTGTAAAAATTACTTCTTACGGATGTTCTGATGTTTTTGAAATTAATTTAAAACTAACTTCCACTCCTGTTGTAAATTCAGAAATTACAGAGATTAGAAATTCGGTTTGTGATAATAATAATGACGGACAAGAAAGTTTTGATCTAACTCAACTTCAACCGAAAATTTATACTGGAAGTGATCCTGTTTCTTTTACGTTTTATACCTCTTACAATGAATCTTCTCATTCTTTTTCTGGACTTATTTCTACTCCCCAAAACTATTTAGTAAAAGCGACAAATGCAGTTTTTTCGAAAGTTACTTTTCTAAATGGCGGTTGTTATTCTGCAACTAAAATAAACTTACAATTAAATTTTCTACCAACAATTGTTTTAAAAAGTGCCGTTTTAGAAAAATGTGATTTTGATTTTAATCTTAATGAATCTTTTAATCTTAATGATGCAATTCCACAACTTTTTACACAAAGTGAAAATACCATTTCTTTAAGTGATATTACAATTTCTTATTACGTTTCAGAAGCAGATGCAAATGCAGGAATTGCTTCTACACAAATAAATTCTACTTACATTTCCACACATTCTAAAGAAACAGTTTGGGTAAGATTTACTTCTAAAATTACTTCATGTTATTCAGTTACCTCTATTTTATTAGATACTTATTTGCCACCAAAAGCTTTAAAATCTGTCATCAATGATATTTGTGATGATAATTTAGACGGACTTTATGATGTAAATTTAAATGCTTTCACAGATGGAATGGTCAACCAAAATAGTTCCGATAATAAATTTTCGTTTTATTATACAGAATCGGATGCAAAAACAAGTAATAACGCAATTCCAAATCCAGAAAGTTTTAGTGCAAATCCACTTCCTACAAAACTTTGGGTTCGTGTAGAAAATATTCCTGGATGTTTTGATACAACTTCTATAGATTTAAATACAGGAACAAAAGTCGTTCTAGATAATTCTGGTCCATTTACAATTACCAATACTTGTGATATAGGAAATGATGGTGTAGAAAATGTGGATTTAACTCAGTTTCAAAATCAAATATATTCAAAACCTGCAACTTTTGAATATTATCCTTCGGTTTTAGATATCAATAATAATACAAATAAAATAAGTAATCCGTCTGCTTATTTATTTAATGAAAATTCTGGTCCAAAGAAAATTTTCGCAAAAGTTATTGCTCCAAATTTTTGTCCAAACTTGGTTGAAATTAATCTCACACTGAAAAAAACACCTATTTTCTCTTTGCCAGATTATTATTTTTGTCCGGATGGCTTTGTTGATATTAAACCAGATTTTTCGGGCTTAAATATTGTGAGTTTTGAGTGGCTAAATCCTTCTGGAGAAATAGTTTCCACAAATAGTGAATTGCTTAATGCAAAAACCGAAGGCGTTTATAAAATAAATGTAACGGCTGCAAATGGTTGTACTTTTTCTACCAATTTTAATGTGAAAATGTATGAAGTTCCAATTATAACAGAATTAATTCCTAATAATGATAATTACACAGTTATCGCAACAGGGAGTAAAACAATTTTATATTCAATAGATGGAATTCATTTTCAAATTTCTAATGTGTTTAATGATTTACCAGAAGGAGTGGTGACTTTTTATGTGAAATTTGAAGGATCAGATTGTCTTGGTAAAATTAAAAAAGGACTAATTCTACATTTAACAAATGTTTTCACACCAAATGGCGATGGTATAAATGATACTTGGATAATTGATAATTTGTATGTTTTCGAGGGCAAAGTTGCTTCTTTAAAAATATTTGATAGATATCAAAAATTAGTTTATCAACAAGAAAGCAATACGCGTTTAGAATGGAATGGTAAAGAACTAGCACGAAATGTTTACACCAATTCTTATTGGTATATTCTTACACTTCCCGATGGTAGAGTTTTTACGGGTTGGGTTGTATTAAAAAATAGAAATTAAATTTAAAAAAATTAAATCGTCCAACGATCATTAATTATGGCAACAAGATAATTTTTACCTTCATATTTTTCAAAAACAAAAATTAAATTGGACCAAGTAAAATCTGGATTTTCATCTGTCCCTTTTAAATAATTAACCATAATTTTTCCTTCTGGATATATTTCTTCCAAATTATTAAGTGAATTTCCGCTTTTCTCAAATTTATTTTCAGAAATAGAAGCGGTAGAATAATCTCCGCTAAAAGCCCATTCATCTAAATAATTTTTTAAAGTGCTTTTATATAAATTTCCAGTCCCATCTTGTTCTCCCCAAACAAACACTTTTTTTGAATTTAAATTTTCTAAAAATTCTTGTCGGCTAAAAAGTTGATCAGTTTTTGGTAAAACAGTTAAATACATAGAAAACCGAACGCCTTTTTCGGGATGAATAAAATCTGCAATTTTTGAATAATTTTTTTCTTTAATATAGAGAAGAATGTCGCTGTCAATTTCTTTTAACGTTGGTTCTTTTGCGGCTAATTCTTCATTCTTTTGAATAGAGTCAGATTCTATTTTAACAGAATCATTTTTTACGACATCATTATTTACTTCTTTTTTACATGAAACAGAAACAATTAAAAGAAAAATTAAAAATGTATTTTTCATATTTTTTAGTTTTAATAAATATAAGAATTTTTTTGTTCAATATCTTTGCAAGATGAAAATTTATGATATTATAATAATCGGCGGAGGACCAATTGGATTAAATTGTGCGTTGGAAGCAGAAAAAGCAAATCTTTCTTATTTAATAATTGAAAAAGGGACTATTGTCAATTCTTTATACAATTATCCTTTATACATGACTTTTTTTTCCACCGCAGAAAAATTGGAAATCGGCGAAATTCCTTTTATTTCTACTGCTCCAAAACCGGGTAGGAGAGAAGCTTTAGAATATTATCAAGGAATTACTCGACAAAAAAATATTAATATAAATCTTTACGAAGAAGTTTTAAAAATCACCAAAAACGAATTTTTTTTAGTTCAAACTTCTAAAAATAATTATGAAGCAAAAAATGTCATAATTGCCACTGGATTTTATGATATTCCAAATATGATGAACGTAAAAGGTGAAGATTTAGATAAAGTTTTTCATTATTATAAAGAACCATATCCTTTTGCGAAACAAAAAATCGCAGTTATTGGTTCAAGTAATTCCGCGGTGGATGCCGCTTTAGAAACTTACAGAAAAGGAGCACAAGTATCGATGATTATTCGTCATTCTGAATTTTCTCAAAGCGTAAAATATTGGGTAAAACCGGATATTGAAAACCGAGTAAAAGAAAAATCTATTAACGCACATTTTAATTCTGAACTTTTAGAAATAAAAGAAAATTCCATAATTTTTAAAGATGAAAATGGAAAAATTCAAGAGATTGAAAATGATTTTGTTCTTGCAATGACAGGTTATTTACCCAATTTTAAATTCTTAGAAAACTCTGGAATTACACTTCAAGGAGATTGTTTAAATCCTTTTTACACTCCAGAAACAATGGAAACCAATGTACCAAATTTATATTTAGCGGGCGTTGTTTGTGGCGGAAAAGACACGCATCTTTGGTTCATAGAAAACTCAAGAATTCATGCAGAAATGATTGTGCAAGATATTGTTTCTAAAAATAATTTGTAATTTTATAAAAATATTGAATATGAAAATCACAAACTCACAACTAGGAAAATTTTTATTTGTCTTTGGGATTTTTGCAATGTCATTGTCATTAATTTTAAATCATTATCTAAATTTACCAGAATATATTTTTACCATAATTTTATTTACAAGTGTAGGAATTGAATTTTCCGGATTTTTAATTATTGCGGTTAATGGCGGTTTTAAAAGAAAAAACGTTGATTAAATAATCAACGTTTTTATTAAATTTTCTTTAAATTTATTCTGGTTTAAAACTATCTTTCAAAGTTACAGTTTGATTAAAAACCAAATGATTTTCTGTTGAATCTCGGTCTTTCGTAAAATATCCTAATCTCTGAAATTGCAACGGTTCTTCCACTGCAACTTCTGCAAAAGCTGGTTCTCCAAAACCGTGAATAATTTCCAAAGAATCTGGATTTACATAATCTAAAAAGTCAGTTTCTTTTTCTGCATCGGGTTGTTCCACAGTGAAAAGCCGGTTGTACATTCTGACTTCAATTGGCAAAGCAAATTTTGCAGAAACCCAATGCAAAGTGCCTTTTACTTTTCTTAAACTCTCTTCAGTTCCACTTCCAGATTTACTTAATGGATCATAAGTCGCATAAATCGTTTTGATTTCTCCATTTTCATCTTTATCAGCTCTTTCAGCTTTTATAATGTAACCTGATTTTAAACGCACTTCGCCACCTAATTTTAATCTAAAAAATTTCTTATTCGCTTCTTCGCGGAAATCTTCTCGCTCTATAAAAAGTTCTCTCGTAAAAGGGATTTGTCTCGTTCCAGCGTTTTCTTGTTCAGGATTATTTTCCGTTTCTAACCATTCTTCTTTATCTGGTGGATAATTTTCTATAATTAATTTTACCGGATCTAAAACAGCCATCACTCTTTTCGCCACTTTATTTAAATCTTCACGAACACAAAATTCTAAAAGTGCGATGTCTATTAAATTTTCACGTTTTGCGACGCCGACTTTTTCAATAAAATTTTTGATAGAAGTCGGTGTATAACCTTTTCTACGCATTCCAGAAATTGTGGGCATTCTTGGATCGTCCCATCCAGTCACCACTTTTTCTGCAACCAATCTTTGTAATTTTCTTTTAGAAGTAATTAAATATGAAACGTTCATTCTTGCAAATTCGCGTTGTTTATTTCTAACTGTACCTTCTTTATAAATTTGATCTAAATACCAATCGTAAAGTGGACGGTGATTTTCAAATTCTAAACTACAAAGTGAGTGAGAAATTTGTTCTAAATAATCACTTTCTCCATGCGCCCAATCATACATTGGATAAATTTTCCATTTGTCTCCAGTTCTGTGGTGTGTTTTTTTCAAAATTCTGTACATCACAGGATCTCGCATATTCATATTTGGCGATTTCATATCGATTTTTGCGCGCAAACTCATAGTTCCAACTTCAAAATCACCGTTTTTCATTCCTTCAAAAAGTTTCAAACTTTCTTCAATTGGTCTATTTCGGAAAGGTGAATCAACGCCATCTTCAAAAGGATTTTTTCTTTGTTCCGTAATTTCTTCAGATTTTTGTTCGTCGATATAAGCTTTTCCATCTTTTATCATTTCAACTGCCCAATCATAAAGCTGTTGAAAATAGTCGGAAGCGTATAATTCTTTATCATATTTAAAACCCAACCATTCGATATCTTTTTTAATAGAATCTACAAATTCTTGTTCTTCTTTTTCAGGATTGGTGTCGTCAAAACGAAGATTTACGGGCGCATTATATTTTTCGCCCAAACCAAAATTTATGCAAATCGCTTTTGTGTGACCTACGTGAAGATAACCGTTTGGTTCTGGCGGAAAACGAAAACGAAGTTGGCTTTTAGGTAAACCATTTTCAAGATCATTTTCTATAATTTGCTCAATAAAATTGAGAGATTTTTTTTCTTCTTCCATAATGAGCGCAAAGTTAAGGAAAATTGTAAAGTTGTGAAGTCGTTTAGTTGTAAAGAAGTAAAGTTGATAATATTTAAAATTTGAATTGATGAATTGATTTTAAAATAATCAAATCAGCACATTTTCACATTCGCAAATTATCTATTTTTAAATGAAAGTTGGTCGCCTTTTAATTCTAATGAACTTGGAAAATTATTGGTAAAAAGCGCACCAGTTCCGAGACCTTGCGGAAGTTTATTTTGTTTGATGAAAGTATATTGTGCAATTGCATTTAAACCGATATTACTTTCCAACGCAGAAGTAATCCACCAACCGATATTAAGTTTTTCGGCTAAAGAAATCCATTCGTCACAACCAGAAAATCCGCCAATTAATGCAGGTTTTAAAATAATAAATTGTGGTTTTATTTTTTCTAAAAGTTGTTGTTTTTCTTCAAAATTGATGACGCCAATTAATTCTTCATCTAACGCAATTGGAGTTTTTGTTTCTGCACAAAGTTTCTCCATGTCTGAAACAAGCCCCGCTTTTATAGGCTGTTCAATAGAATGAATTTCTAAATCTGCTAATTCTCGCAAAACAATTTTTGCTTCATAAAAAGTAAATCCACCATTTGCATCAACTCTTAATTCTAATTTTTCTTTGCTAAATTTTTGACGAAGTTTCTTTAAAATTTCTTTTTCAGAATTCCAATCAACGCCGATTTTTAATTTAATGCAATCAAAACCTTTTTCTAATTTTTCTTCAATTTGAGATTGCATAAATTCTGCATTTCCCATCCAAATTAATCCGTTTATTTTTATAGAAGATTTTCCTTTTGTAAATTCACTCGGGAAATATAGATTTTTTCCGTTTTTTAAATTTAAAATCGCTTGTTCAAAGCCAAACCAAATAGAAGGGAAATATTTTAATTCTTGTTTTAAAACATTAAAATCTTGATTAATATTTTCACAAAGCCAAGACAGTTTTTCTTCGTATTCTGGGACATCATCATAACTCAAACCTCGAAATAGGGCGCATTCGCCATTTCCTTTTTTTTCTCCATCGAAGATTTCAAGAATGAAAGTTTCTTTAGTTTTTAGAATGCCGCGCGAAGTTCCGCTTGGATTTTTAAATTCTAAAATATATTTTTGGAAAGTGGAGATCATTTTTTTGTAGAAAGTTAGTAAACATTTTAGAAATCATCTGATAAGTTTGTTCTTCTGAACGTTTTGTGTTTTGGCGATGGGTGGGCTTTTTAGTGATAAACTTTAAGCGAAGTACAAAATCTCAAATTAGCCGAAGATGAGACTCCGCCTATTGCTAATATAATCTTGGCTGTAGCGATTATTATTGCTTTGTAAACACTAAGTTTTCTGTTTCTGGCAAATATATTGTTAAATCTGGATTTCCTGGGCATGTTGCTTCAGTAAGTGTTGTATCATTTGGGTAATAAGTCCATGATATTTGGGAACTGCTTACTTTTTTTAATTGAATTTCTCCCCAACCTACACCACAATTTGTACCGGTATAATAAAAGACTAAAGCGTTGGAAGCATCATTAAAAGTAATATCGGAAATAAAATTTCTGGTAGTATTATTATTTTCTGTAGTTTGCAAAACGAGTCCTTTAAAATTTTTAATAGTATATGTAATTAATAATGCATCTTTATAATAATTAAAATTTGGAAAGTGAAATAACTTTTTAATTTCTTTAGTAATTATGATTTTTATTTCATTTCCTTTCCTTTAAAAGTAGATTTATATACCCCTACATAAGGGTTCAATTCATTATTATAATCCCTAATGTAAGAATTTTGAGTTATATCTGATATTGAAGTACTTAACGGATATTCTTGCTGTGCTTTGCAGGAAAACACAGCAAGATATAAAAATATTAGTTGTAGTTTCTTCACTATTGCTTTGTAAAAACCAAATTCTCTGTTTCAGGTAAATAAATTGTTAAATCTGGATTTCCTGGGCACGTTGCTGCAGTAAGCATGGTATCATTTGGGTAATAAGCCCAGCTAATTTGTGTGTTATTAAGCTTTTTAATATAAATTCTTCCCCATCCAACACCACAATTCGTTCCAGAATAATATAACCCCACTTCATTAATTGATGAATCATTTGACATACTAAAAATATTATTTCTTAAAGTCATATTATTTAGTGTACTTTGTAAAATTATTGCGGATGAGTTTTTTATTTCATATTTTACGGTTAGTACATCCGAAAAGAATTTATGGTTGGTATCAAAATCGAATAATTTTTTTATCTCTTTTGTAATAAATAATGTAGTTTGATTTCCATTATAATTGGCTTTCCATGTCCCAACATAAGTATCTAATTCATGGTTATAGTCCTTTATGTAAGAATTTACAGGAATTTCATTTGAGTTTGTGTTCAAGGGGTATTCTTGCTGTGCTTTGCAGGAAAAAGAAAAGATAATTAATAGAATTGAGATTATATTTTTCATAATATTTTGTTTATTAAGAGCATGGTATTGGTGAAATAGTACCATCTGAATTTTTTGTTATTTTAGATGTGGACCCGTCGTTATTTACTTTTATAAGATTTATTTTATCTGTTAGTCCCATTTTTTCAAGCGTACTAAAGAATATCTTATTTAAACCAGTATCATTCAGATTTTTTTTATCTGAAGAATATTGTGAATTATTAAGCATACTATACCAATCGATCGCTTGTTTAGTATCCCACAAATATAAATTTTCTTCACTAAAGCTATTTGCGGGCAAATCATTATGGTTTCCGTTAAAAGTTATAATATAATGGTTATCAGAAGAAACCATTCCTAAATAAGCATTTCCTGAATTTCCAATGCCTTGATATCTTGCAATTTCTAGCATTGTTGAAATATCATGTGAAAAAAACATATGCAAACCACTCAAAGTATGATTATGGTAACCACCATTCATTGTGGAGACATCATCGAAAGTTACACGATGTTTTCCATTTTTATCCGCAGGTGATACTGTTCCGTCTTTGTTATCTTTATAACCAATTTCGTCATCTTTAGATGTTTTTGCAAAATTTTCTAACTCTTCGACTTTAGGTTTCATTTTTGTATTATTTAAAACCTCTTTCGCTTTCTCACACGGATCTTTTTCTCCCGTATCTTCGTAGGGATATCCGCCACCGCCTCCACCGCCGTCGCCTATATTACATTCTCCATTTGGTGACACATTTATACAAGTGTTATCTTCAGCTATTTCTTTTATAACTTTTTTACAAACTGTTTTAGTTGTCGTTATTTCACTTTGCGTACCACCACCGCCCTCAATTACACCAACCACTAAAATCACCGTTTTACATTCCAAATCATAGCTTGAAGTTTTATTCATTTTTACGATTATCTGAACCACTAATACTTTCACGGTCATTAAAAATTATAATTTTAAAAAAATCATTTACTTCCGTATCTTGTTTTGTAAATTTGAAAAACACCTTGTTTCCTAATCTTTTTGTGGTAACAATTGCCACCACCTGATTATTCTTTAAGACAGGTGCCATTAAAAATGTTTCATTAAAGGTATTCATTGAAGTGGCGTAATCCCACGCCACAGAGCCAAATTTTGAATACATTTGAACTTCATTAGCATTTTTTTCATAAATCTTTTTCACATTCTTAATGAAAACTTCGTCTTCATTCCATAGTGATTTATTTACATAATCTTGCTTTTTATTTCCTTCAAATCCTACTGTTTCATTTTCAGCTCTACAGCCTGAAAGTAGAACTGATATAAAGATTCCAAAACTTAAAAAATTAAATAGTTTTCTCTTCATAAATTAGTTTTTAATATTAATATTTTAATGAATGTTGGCATTTTCAAGGCGCAATATTTACAACCATTGTAGCCAAGATGAAAAGCGAAGTGCGTGCTTTCGAAGAACTTGAGTTCAAGGAAATCCAAACGTAGTCGATTCTTTTTTCGATTGGCTCAATTATTTTATTTCGCATTTCGCATAAATTCTTCTGCTTTTTCTACCATTATAGAACTTCCGCAGAAAAACGGCACTCTTTGGTGCAATTCAGTGGGCTCAATTTCTAAAACTCTTTGGAATCCATCGCTGCATTTTCCGCCCGCTTGTTCCGCTAAAAACGCCATCGGATTGCATTCATATAATAATCTTAATTTTCCATTTGGAGATTGTGAAGTGGAAGGATAAATATAAATGCCGCCTTTTATCATATTTCTATGAAAATCTGAAACCAAAGAACCAATATATCTGGAAGTATAAGGCCGATCTTCTTTTTCTTCTTGGCAAAATTTAATATAATCTTTTACGCCTTGTGGAAATTTAATATAATTTCCTTCATTTATTGAATAGATTTTTCCAGTTTTGCTGAAAGTCATATTTGGATGCGACAAATAATAAGTCCCAATTGAAGGATCTAAAGTAAATCCATTTACACCGTTTCCTGTGGTATAAACAATCATTGTAGAAGAACCATAAACAACATAACCTGCTGCAACTTGATTGACTCCTTTTTGTAAAAAATCTTTTAATTCTACAGCTTCTCCCGGTTCTGTAATTCTACGATAAATTGAAAAAATAGTTCCTACAGAAACATTTACATCGATGTTTGAAGAGCCATCTAAAGGATCCATTAAAACCACATATTTACTGAGATGTGCATTTGGACCACTTTTTACAACAATAAAATCATCATTTTCTTCAGAAGCAATTCCGCAAACAACTTCTCTTTGAGAAAGGGCTTCAATAAAAATATCATTTGCTAAAACATCTAATTTTTGTTGATCTTCTCCTTGGATATTTTGATTTCCAGCTTGTCCAATAATTTCAGCAATTCCCGCTTTATTCACTTCCCGATTTACCACCTTTGAAGCAAGACGAATGGCGCTTAACAAACGTGAAAGTTCTCCACTTGAATAAAGAAAATCGTCTTGTTTTTCAATAATAAATTCACCTAAAGTCTGAAATGGTTGCTCGGACATATTTTATTTTTTTGTTGCTCACAAATTTCGGAAAACTTTTTCAGAATACTATCAAAACAGAAAAGTTTATCGTCTAAAAAAAAGACAATAGTTTTTGTGAATCAATTTGCATTCAATCGTTTTCATATCTCAGTCTAAATTAATATTTTTGGAAGTTCAATACTTTTGTATTATTTCAACTCATTATATAATTAATTGATTTATAATTCTTTAAATGAAAATTTTTAAATTTGGTGGTGCTTCCGTAAAAGATGCGGAAGGAATAAAAAATGTGGCTGTAGTTTTAGAAACAGAACATTTTGAAAATTGTCTTATTGTAGTTTCTGCAATGGGAAAAACTACTAATGCACTAGAAAAGGTGGTGCAAAATTATTTTGATAAGAAGAATTATGAAGAACTAGTTGAAGAAATTAAAAAAAATCATCTTCAAATTACGAGTGAATTATTTTCTGCAAATCATCCTGTTTTAGCAGAAATAGCGGTTTTTTTTGATGATATCAATTCTTTTCTCCGTAGAAATAAATCGCCGAGTTATAATTTTGTGTATGATCAAGTTGTAAGTTGTGGTGAAATGATTTCTTCTAAAATTTTAAGTGAATATTTAAATGATATTCAATTTAAAAATATTTGGTTAGATGCAAGAGATTTTATTAAAACCGACTCACAATACCGAGAAGGAAATGTAAATTGGGAAGAAACGGAAAAAAATATTAAAATTTTAAATTCTTCTAAATGTTTTGTAACGCAGGGTTTTATTGGTTCAGATTCTCATAATTTCACTGTAACTTTAGGAAGAGAAGGTTCAGATTATTCTGCTGCGATTTTTGCTTATTGTTTAAACGCAGATCATCTCACGATTTGGAAAGATGTTCCAGGTGTTATGACGGGAGATCCAAGGAAATTTGAAAATGTCAATCTTTTATCAGAAATTTCTTACGAAGAAGCAATAGAAATGGCTTATTATGGCGCATCTGTAATTCACCCAAAAACCTTGCAACCTTTAAAACAAAAAAATATTCCATTTTTTGTAAAATCTTTTTTAGATCCAAAAAATGAAGGAACAAAAGTAAGTGTAAGTGATGAAAATGAATACACCGAAACTTATATTTTAAAAGAAAACCAAATGTTAATGAATGTTTCTACGAGAGATTTTTCTTTTATTGCAGAAGAACATTTGAGTTTAATTTTCTCTTATTTAGCGAAATATAATATTAAAATTTCTTTGATGCAGAATTCGGCAATTTCTCTGGCTTTATGTTTAGAAGATAAATTTAATAACATAAATTTGCTAAATGACGAACTTCATCACTTTTTTAATACAGAATTGACAGAGAATGTTTCATTATTTACAATCAGAAATGCAAATTTAAAAAATATAGAAAAATTTTATACTGGGAAAAATGTCCTTTTGGAGCAGATTTCTAAACAAACCGTGCAAATGGTAATTTCCTAAAAACTAATAAATTATGAGTTTAATTTCTAAGCAAGATTTAATTTCCGCGGCAGGTTTGCATAAAATTGGATTTTTAAAAAATCCTATTGCAGCAGCTATTATGAAATTAACAAAAATTGACGAAGTTAATACCATGTACGAAAAATTGCAACATCTAAAAGGCAAAGAATTTTTTGATGCTTGGGTTGAATATAGAAATTTGAAATATATTGTTTTTGCAGAAGATTTAGCAAAAATCCCGAAAACAGGACCTTTTATTGTTGTAAGTAATCATCCACTGGGAGCCATTGATGGCGTTTTGATGATTAAAATTATAATGGAATTAAGGCCAGATTTTAAAGTAATGGGAAATTTTCTTTTAACTAAGATTGAACCCATGCAACCTTACGTAATTTCTGTAAATCCATTTGAAAATAGAAAAGAAGTTTATAATAGCGCAACAGGAATGCGCGGCGCTTTGCAACATATCCAAAGCGGCGGCTGTCTCGGTATTTTTCCTGCAGGAGAAGTTTCTAATACCAATAATGAATTTGGAGAAATTTTAGATCGTGAGTGGGAAAAAACAGCTTTGAAATTAATTAAAAGAGCAAAAGTTCCAGTTGTTCCAATGTATTTCCATGCAAAAAATAGTTCTCTTTTTTATAAATTATCAAAAATACATCCCAATTTACAAACATTGTTGCTTCCGTCAGAAATGATGAATAAAAGGGAAAAACCAATCAGAATAAGAATTGGAAAAGCAGTAAGTGTGAAAGTTTTAGATGAACATGAAGATATAACGGAATTTGGAAGTTATTTACGAAACAAGGTTTATCGTTTAAAATCATACTATGATAAGAGAAAAAGTTTAATTGATGTTTTAAAATTACCAAATCTAGCATTGAAATTTCCGAATTTAAAATCGGCAAATATTGTTCAAAATATTATTGATGAAACGCCACAGGAAGATTTAATAGCCGAAATAAAAAAACTGAAAGAGCAGGAGAAAATGCTTTTTGCTAATGGAAATTATGAAATGTTTTTTGCTAAGTATGAAGATATCCCGTCCATAATGCGAGAAATTGGAAGACAGCGAGAACTCACTTTTCGTGCCATTGGAGAGGGAAGTAATTTACCATTTGATTTGGACAAATACGATCAATATTACCATCATTTATTTCTTTGGGATAATTCCGATCAAAAATTAGTGGGTGCCTACAGAATGGGATTGGGAGGAGAAATTATGAAAAAATATGGTGTTGATGGATTTTATACTAGTTCATTATTTGAGTTTGATTTAGAACTTCAACCTTTTTTCCGTAAAGTTATAGAAATGGGACGTGCTTATATTTCAAAAGAATATCAACAAAAACCTTTGCCACTTTTCCTTTTATGGCGCGGAATAGTTCATGTTTGTCTTAGAAATCCGGAGCATAAATTTTTAATGGGCGGCGTAAGTATTTCAGATAAATTTTCAGAATTTTCTAAATCTTTGATGATAGAATATATGCGCTCTCATTATTATGACTCAGCTGTAGCACAATATGTTCATCCGAAAAATGAATTTAAAGTCATTTTAAAAGAACGGGATAAACATTTGTTTTTTGAAGATATAGATTCGGATCTTAACAAATTAGATAAAATTATTGATGACTTAGAACCTGAAATGCGTCTTCCTGTTCTCATAAAAAAATACATTAAACAAAACGCAAAAGTAATTGCTTTTAACGTAGATCCAACATTTAATGATGCGATTGATGGATTAATGTATATTAGAATAAGTGATTTGCCAGAAAGCACTATTAAACCTGTTTTAGAAGAAATGAGTGAACATTATAGAAGAGAGCAAGATAATATTGAAACTGAAAATCAGTAGGTTTAGCAATTTTGTTTAAAAAATGTCACAAATGATTTGGGACTTAGTATAAAAGTTTTTATTTTTGCACCACTTTAAACAACAAAGTAATGGTTTCTTAGCTCAGTTGGTAGAGCAATGGACTGAAAATCCATGTGTCCCTGGTTCGATCCCTGGAGAAACCACAAAACATTCGTTTAAACACAATCCTCACATTTTTATAATGTGAGGATTTTTTTCAGTTTTGTTCTAAATCTATTCTGTATTTACTGTCGTAAGTAGATTTAAAAGAAGTTTATTTTGCCATCTTTTAACATTATTTATAAGAAAACAAAGAATAAAAGAAAAAATAATTTTTAACTTCGCAACCTAAAATAATTAATGAAAAATATAAAATATCTCCTATTTCTGTTTCTTTCACTACAAGTGTTTTCTCAAGAAAGTATTAATTTTTCTAATAAACCTTTTGCAGAACTTTTAGCTCAAGCGAAAAAAGAAAAAAAAATAATTTTTTTAGATGCTTATGCTTCTTGGTGTGGACCTTGTAAATTATTAGAAAAAAATATTTTTCCTAAGCCCGCTGTAAAAGATTTTTTTAATAAAACATTTATCAATACACATATTGATATGGAAAAAGGGGAAGGTCCAGAAATTGCCAGAAAATATATGATTCATTCATATCCAAGCCTTTTATTTATAAATGGTGATGGAGAAGTGATACAGAAAGCTTTAGGTTATATGGATGAAGAATCTTTTTTGGAATTAGGCAAACAAGCAGGAAATCCTTTAAATGCTGAACAATCACCTAAAGCATTATTTGAAAAAGGAGAAAGTGACCCAGAATTTTTAGAAACAATTATTAAAAATAATGCCAATTCAGATTATGAATTTGCCAAAAAAGCAGCTGAAAGATATTTATCTTTAAAAAATGGAAAAGACTTATCAAAAGATGATATTTCCTATATTTTATATTTCATAAAATCTGTAAAAGATCCTAATTATAAAATTTTTATAAATCGAAAAGAGGATATTTTAAAGTTTATTCCGTTGGAAACTTATACACAATTTGATCAACAAATTAAACTTTCCGAAGTTTTAGAAACAGCAGTTAATCTAAATGATGGAACCATTAATGAAGATTATTATTTTAAAAATGCGATACCGATTGTTGGGAAAATTGAAGCAGAAAACGCTTTGAACCGTTTGAAAATAATGCTTTATCCACAAACAGGAAATTTCGTAGGATATGAAAAAGCGGCTTTAGAATATTATAAGGAACCAGATAATTTTCAAGCTTCAGAATTAGATAAAGCAGCGTGGATTTTTAGTCAAAACATTACTAACAAAGATTCTCTTAATCAAGCGAAAATATGGGCAGAGAAATCTGTAATGAAAGGTGAAAATGCAGATAATACTTATATTTTAGCCACGCTTTATCAGAAAACTGGAGATTTAGAAAAAGCAAAATCTTTTGCAAAAATGTCTTTGGATATTTCTAAACAATCGGGGAAAGATTCGAGTTTAGCAGACGCTTTATTAAATGAATTAAACAAATAAAATTGAGAAAATTTAGTTTTTTAATTTTATTTTTCATTTTTTTAAATTTCTTTTCACAAGAAACAAAACTGATTTATGTAAAAGCGAATGCTTTGTTTTTACCTATTGGAATTTTAAATGCAGGTTTAGAATACCAATTATCTCAAAAATATACTTTACAGGGAGATGTATTTATTTCTCCTTGGAAATCTTTTGCAGGTCATGAATTGCAATATTATTCAGTTTCTTTTGAAGGAAGATATTATTTTAAAAAAGCATTAGAACATTGGTATATCGGTGCAAATATTTCTACTGCAGCATTTAATTTGCAAAAATGGTCTTATTGGGAGAAAAGACCTTATATAAATAGCAATAATGAAGTCTTTGAAAATTCCAATCTATTTCAGAAGGGATTTTCTGTTTTAGTTGGTGCTACAATTGGGTATCAATTTAAATTGTCTGAGAATTGGAATGTTGATTTGTACGCAACTGCAGGAACATCACAGGATTTTTACAAAGGTTACGATCGCATAACTGGGAAACGATATGATGGAGAAAATACACTTAATAAAAGTGGTGAATTTCTTCCTTACCGAGGCGGATTAATGATTGCCTATAAAATTAGATAAATGGACATTAAAAGTAAAAAATATTTCATTCTTGCAGTTCTCACTTTCATTATTTTATTTTTAATGAATTATATCGGAAGTACTTATTCAGACAGACTTTCTCGTGCTTTAATGACGGCTATCGCAGGAGTTGTAGGATTAACAATTGGAATGTGGTATATAAATAGAACTAAAAAAAATGATACTTTTCATGATTTTGATTAATTAAAACTAGTCCTCATAAATCACATATTTCTCTCTAATTTTCTGAAATTTTTCCAAATCTTTTTGCCAAGACTTTTTGATTTGCGCTTCCGGAATTTTCGCAATAATTTGTTTTCTCAATTCATCATTTCCTGCTAATTTATCTATCCAAAGGTTTTTCAAGAAAAAACTTTCTTTTGGGTTTTTGTAATCTGCATAAGCTTTTATCAACCATTTTAAATTTATTTCTCTTAAATCTAAATTCTTTTTTGATAAATTTTCGCCATAACAAACTTTTCCATTTAGAAACGGATCTTTTGCACCATCACTCGGTTTTGGTGTAAATTGATACGGCAAATCTTTCGTCCAAGGCGAACCATAAATTTGAAACGGCAAATCCGTTCCACGTCCAACTGAAACTTGAGTTCCCTCAAAAAAACAAAGCGACGGATATAAATTTATTGAAATTGCATTTGGCAAATTTGGAGACGGTTTTTCTAAAATTTCATAACGCTGTTTCTTATGATAATTTTGCATCGGTATTAATGTATATTTCGCTTGAATACCGTTTTTCAACCAGTGTTCTCCATTTACCATTTTTCCATATTCACCGATTGTTAAACCATAAACTACAGGAACTTCATGCAAACCAACAAAACTGGAAAATTCTTTTTTTAAAACTGGGCCATCAATAAAACCATCATTTGGATTTGGTCTGTCTAAAACAATCACTTCTACATTATTTTCCGCCGCAGCTTCCATTAAATAAGATAAAGTAGAAATATAAGTGTAAAATCTCACTCCTACGTCTTGAATGTCAAAAACCACAATATCAATTCCTTTCAACTGTTCAGGTTTTGGTTTTTTATTATCGCCATAAAGTGAAATTATTGGTATTCCAGTCTTTAAATCTACTCCATTTTTTACGTGTTCTCCTGCATCTGCATCACCTCGGAAACCGTGTTCTGGCGCAAAAATTCTTTTAATATTAATTTTATTCTTAATTAAAAAATCTACTAAAAAAGTTTTATCATTTAATAAACCAGTTTGATTCGTAAGAACTGCAATATTTTTATTTTTTAAAAGCGGAAGATAAAGTTCTGGTCTATCCGCTCCAGTTTTGAAACAGTTTTTTTCTAAATTTTGTGCGTTAAAAATTGAAGTGAAGCCAAAATAAATTAGGCAAATCAGAAGTAAATCTTTAATTTTGAGTCTTAAATTCATTTTATTGAAATTTCCATTATATTTTTCTAAAAAAATAGCGTTTTCCAAAGATAATAAAAATAATCTCTCACGGGTAATTGTCTTTATTGGTAGGCTTTCTGTAGCTTTAGGAATAATCGTTTCGCTGATAACTGTTTCTACAGGATTGGGTTCTAAAAAAGCCATCAAAGAAAGATTGGCGGATTTTAGCGGACATATCTCTATTAAATCTACACGCTCTAATTCTTCTTATAATTCAACAATTTTAGATAAATCTTTTAATATAAAAAAAATAAAAAATTTATCAGAGGTTGAAAGCACTCAGAAATATGCAACAGTAAGCGGAATTCTAAGAACCAAAGATAATTTTGCAGGAATCATTTTTAAAGGAGTGGGAAAAGACTTTGATGCAGAACGCTTTAAAAATTTTTTAATTGAAGGTGTTTCGCCAAAAATTTCAGAAGTTGGTTATAGTAATGAAATTGTAATTTCAAAAAAAATTGCTTCAGATTTACATTTAAAATTAAAAGACAGTATCGTTGCCATTTTTTCCAAAGAAAATAAAAGTCCAATTTATCGGAAGTTTGAAGTGGTCGGAATTTATAAAACCGATATTAAAATGATTGATGATTTATTCATCATTGGTGGAATTAATCAAGTGCGAAAAATTCAGGAAATGGGACCAAATGATATTGGTGGAATGGATGTTTTTCTAAAGAACATTAATAATATCAACGAAGTTTTTCCTAAAGTGGAAAAATTAATTGGTTTGAAAAATTACGCCGAAAAAGCGACAGATAAATATCCGGAAATTTTAGAATGGATTAATATTTTTGATGTCAATATTGCTTTAATAATTGCGATAATGTTAATTGTAGTCGTCATTAATATTATTATGGTTCTCTTAATTTTAATTATTGAACGCACTAATTCCATTGGAATTTTAAAAACTTTGGGTACAAATAACGGACAAATTCGATCCATTTTCATTAATTATACTTTGCTCATAATGATTCCAGGAATTGTAATTGGAAATGTTGTGGGAATAGGTTTGTTACTTCTCCAAAAATATTTTGGAATCATTACTTTAAATCCGGAAAATTATTATGTAAGTGTCGTTCCTGTTGATTTAAATCCAATTTATTTTTTTATGATCTCTTTTGGAATTCTTTTTGTTTCGGCTTTGTCATTAATTTTACCGAGTTTTTTGATTAGTAAAATTTCACCTGTGAAAGCGATTAAGTATGATTAGATATTAGACATTAAATTTGTAATTGAGATATTGGATTTTTTAATAAAGTTTTTAGATTGAGTGATCTTTTAACTTTAACTCATATTCATCCATTCAACTATAATCTAACTTTTTTACTTGTCCCATATTTTCGTAAATTTGCCACCGAAAAAGTTGCTTATCTAAAAGTATTGTGATATCAATTAACAATGCACTTTTTCAAAAAATATTGTATGAAATACGCAGAAAATATATTAGAAACCATTGGTAACACACCTTTGGTGAAATTAAATAAAGTTTTGGGAGAAGATTTCCCTGCTTTAGTTTTAGCAAAAGTTGAAACTTTTAATCCAGGAAATTCTGTGAAAGACAGAATGGCGGTGAAAATGGTAGAAGATGCAGAAAAAGATGGACGCTTAAAACCGGGTGGAACTATTATTGAAGGAACTTCCGGAAACACAGGAATGGGTTTGGCTTTAGCCGCAATTATAAAAGGTTACAAATGTATTTTCGTTACAAACGCTAAACAATCTAAAGAAAAATGTGATATTCTACGCGCAATGGGTGCAGAAGTTATCGTTTGTCCAACGGATGTAAAACCTACAGATCCGAGATCTTATTATAGTGTTTCGAAACGTTTAGCTGAAGAAACTGAAAATGGATGGTACGTCAATCAATACGATAATTTATCTAATCGACAAGCGCATTATGAGCAAACCGCACCCGAAATTTGGGCACAAACCGAAGGAAATTTGACACATTTTGTAGTAGGAGCAGGAACTGGAGGAACAATTACAGGGTGTGGAAAATTCTTCAAAGAAAAAAACGAAAATATTCAAATTATTGGAGTGGATACTTTTGGTTCTATCTTAAAAGAATATCACGATACAGGAATTTTGGATTTAAGTCACGCTTATACTTATATCACAGAAGGAATCGGCGAAGACATTATTCCTGAAAATTTTGATATGAATGTAATTGATCATTTTGAAAAAGTAACCGATAAAGATGGCGCAATTTACGCGAGAAAATTAGCAAAAGAAGAAGGAATCTTTTGTGGTTATTCTGCAGGAAGTGCGATTTCTGCTTTAGTTCAAATGAAAGATCAGTTTACAAAAGATGATATAATTGTAGTGCTTTTACATGATCACGGTTCTAGATACGTTGCTAAAATTTATAATGACGATTGGATGAAAGAACAAGGTTGGTTGTAAAAAATTAAATTTAAAAAAAAGCATTTTTAATCTAAAATTTAAACTTTCAGTGGCAAAACTGAAAGTTTTTTTATTTTTTAATAAATTTAATAAAAATTAATATAACTGATAATCAATTAATTACTTATTATTTTAAAATATTTTACTACTTTGTATTGCATAATACTAATTTAATTACATATCTTTGCATAGTACAATTAAGATAGAGTCTATTTAATTTTTAAAATTTATTAACAATAACCAAATTATGAAATCGCCATTTATAAAATATATAAACAAATACAAATTTAGACGGACGATTACATTTGACCTTAAAAACAAAATAAATAATTACAAATGAATACAGAGAACACCAAAGCGCAAATGCGGAAAGGCATTCTAGAGTTCTGTATTTTGAGCCTTATTGATCATCGTGAAATGTATGTTTCCGATTTGATAGAGGAACTGAAAAAAGGACACTTGGATGTAGTGGAAGGAACACTTTACCCACTTCTTACCCGATTAAAAAATGCAGAATTTCTTTCCTACAGATGGGAAGAATCAACCGGCGGACCGCCAAGAAAATATTATCAGATTACTGAAAAAGGCAAAAGCTTTCTTGCTGAACTTCAAATAACCTGGACGGAACTTACTGTTTCCGTAAACAAAATAACAAAACCTTCAAATATTTAATACCATGAATAAGACACTCTCAATAGGACTTGCTGGTTTTTCTTTTACAATAGAAGAACACGCGTATATAAAACTCAGCGATTATTTAGCAGCGCTTAGAAATACTTTAGATGCAAACGAAGCAGATGAAGTAATGCACGATATTGAAATCCGTATGGTGGAAATTTTCAAAGAATCTCTTGGTAAAAGAGAAGTGATTAATGATGAAGATGTAGAAAGAGTAATTGCCCAAATTGGTGCTCCAGAAAAAATTGAAGAGCAAGAACAGGCTTATTATTCTGAAAATTCTTCAGCAAAAAAAGAAGAAAAATCTTCACACTTTAATGGACAAAAACAACTTTTCAGAGATCCAGAAAAGAAGAAAATTGCCGGTGTTTGTGCAGGTTTAGCGCAATATGTTGGTTTAGATATTACAGTAATGCGTATTATTTGGGTCGCGGTATTTTTAATTATGATTCCTGCAGCTGGAAGTGCACTTTTAATTGCATTTTTATATGGAATTCTTTGGTTGGTTCTGCCTGAAGCAGAATCAGCTGCAGATTTTCTGAAAATGAAAGGCAAACCAATTAATTTTGACAATTTAAAAGAAGAATCAAATAAAATTGTAAGTTTTGCAAATGAATCTAGTGAAAAAGTTGGACAATTTTATAACGCCAATAAAGGAAATGTAGAATACGCAGGATCTGCAATTTGGAACGCTTTCCGATATATTTTAGGTGGAATTTTTGGATTAATGGGTATCGGTTGTCTTATTGGATCTGCAGCCATATTTGGTTCTACTTGGTTTAGTGACAGTGCTTTGAATCTCTCTGGAAATTTTGGATTTTATTTAGAAGATTATAATTTAAAATATTTAATCACCGGATTTGCTTTTCTCTCTACATTTATTCCAGCGATTATATTTTTCCTTTTAGCAATTAAATTAATTTCACCAAAAACAACTTTGAAATTTACAGGATATGTTATCGGTGCATTGGTTTTCTTATGGATTGTGCTTTTGGCAACTATTGGTTTTTCCGCTGCACGATATAACTCACAATATTCTGGTGATAATGAAGAAACGCAGAATATTGCGATTAATACAACGTCCGACAGTCTTTTTGTAGATGTAAAAAAAGTAGAAATTTCTTCTAATTTTAAATCTTATTGGGATAATATTTATTCTGACAAAAAAACAGTTTTTAAAAGAGATTATCCATCAATAGATGTAACTCACAAAGATGTTTCTGCACCTTATTTAGTGATTAAGAAAAATGCAGAGGGATATAATATTCCTTTAAAAATGCAAGTTCCGGTAGAAATACAAAATAATAAAATTTTATTTCCTAATTATATTTCTTATCCATATAGCTATAGATTACGCGATTACGATGTAAACTATGAACTTGTAGTTCCAAAAAATATGAAAGTGATTGCATTAAATGAAGAACGCGGATTTTCTTTAGATGACGATTATGATAAAGATGACGATAATTCCGATAATTCTGCTAATATTAAAATAAATGGAACAACAATAAATATTCCGTCAGATGATGCAGATTCAATTATTATAAATGGAAAAAAAGTAGGAAAAGATGAAGCAGAAAACTATGTGAAAAAAGTAATTTTAAGTCCAAAGGATTTAAGAAACATAAAAATTGACGTAGATAAGGATAAAGCACATATTGATATTAAAACAAAATAACCTGAGAGTGGATGAGTAAAAGTGAATGATCTTTTAAACTAAATTATACATTCACTTTTCTCGCTCTCAAATTATTATTAAATATTAACAAAACTTTATGATGGTTTGTAATTTCAAATTATTATCTTCGTTCCGTTAATTTTAAATTAAATTAATAAAAAGAAAAAACTATGGTACAGCTCGTTTTAGATATCGTTCTCACAGTAGTGAATTTCATTACCAGTTTATTTTAACCAAAATCATATACTTAATATTTGTAGTATAACCACATGTTGGTTATACTTTTTGTTTTTAAAATTATATGAAACCATGTTTAAAAAACAATAAAATGCCAAATAAAAAAATGGCAATCAAAGAGAAATAAAAATATAAATATGAAAAAATTAATAGGAAAATTAGGTTTAAAACTTCTCGGCTGGAAAGTTGTTCTTGATGGAGATGTAGATAATTTAGATCGTTGTATTTTAGTTGTCGCGCCACACACCGCTAATTTGGAATATATTTTAGGAAACTTCGCCTATTGGTCTTTAGGAAAACCTTTAAAAGTAATTATAAAAGATCAACATACAAAAGCGTGGTATGGTTTTGCAATTAAAGCAATGGGTGGAATTGGGATTGATCGTTCACAAAAAAATGATCTCGTTAATTTTGTTTGTGATCAATTTAAAAAAGAAGATTTTAGCCTAGTTATAACACCAGAAGGAACCAGAAGTTGGGTTACAAGATGGAAAAAAGGATTTTATCATATGGCGATTAAAGCACAAGTTCCAATCGTTTTAGGTGCAGGTGATTTTGGTAAAAAAGAAATCCATTTAGGCAAAATAATTTCTGTTAACGATTTGGAAACACGTACTTACGAAGATATTATGTCAGAATTAGAAGAGTATTACAATAAAATTACACCTGCAGTTCCGGAAAATTGGAATCCCAAAATATATTAATATGACAGAGCAAGAAAAACAAGAAACATTAGATTTTCTTAATAATTGGGGAAATGGACTTTTAGCAAAAAATCTTGGAATTCTTTTTACACAACTTACTGAAGATTCACTTTCCGCAACAATGCCTGTGACCGAAAAAGTACATCAACCTTTCGGAATTATGCACGGAGGAGCAAGTTGCGTTTTAGCTGAAACTTTAGGTTCTTGTTTGTCTAATGTTTTTCTGGATACCGAAAAATTTTACGCAGTTGGAACCAATATTAATTCTAATCACCTTCGAAGTATAAGTAAAGGAACGGTTACAGGAACTGCAAAATTCATTAGAAAAGGAAAAACAGTGCATGTTTCAGAAATTAAAATTCGTAATGAAAAAGGGGAATTAATTAATTACACCACAATGACAAATAACGTGATTGCAAAATAAAATGCCTCCTCAAATTTTCTTTCGACTTCCGTTTTCTAAAGATATTTTCTTCAATGATTTAAAATCTGACTGTCAAAAAATTGGATTTACCAGTTTTGATTTATCAGAAAAATTAAATTTTAAAGGTGATTTCCAAAAAATTTCATCAGAAGATTTATTAGAGAAATCTTGGTTTTCTGACGATTTAAATTTCAAACTTGAGAATTTAAAGCAAGAATCTGAAACTGATTATTCAAAAAAAATTAGTGAAGTTATTTCTTTCATTACTGAAAATCAAATTCCAAAATTGGTCATTTCCAGACGAAAAATAATTGATTTAAAACAAAAGAAAATTAATCTTTCTCAAAGTTTTTTAAACTTAATAAAATCTTACAATAATGCTTTTGTTTACTTATTCAAAACTGAAAAAGAATCTTGGATTGGTGCATTTTCTGAGGTTTTAGGGAAATTTGATAAAGAAACTTCGGAGTTTGAAACCATGAGTTTAGCCGGAACTTTAGCTTTAGAAAAAGATTGGACTTCAAAAGAAATTGAAGAACAAAAAACGGTGAGTTTTTATATAGAATCAGTATTAAAAAAATATTCTAAAGAAACTGAGATTTCTGAAACAAAAGACCATATTTCAGGAAATATTAAACATCTAAGAACCGATTTTAAATTAAAAATTGAAAAAGAAAATTTAGAGAATTTAATTTTAAATTTACATCCAACACCTGCGGTTTGCGGAATTCCCAAAGATTTTTGTAAAAATGCAATTTTAAATTTCGAAAAAAAACCTCGAGAATTCTATGCAGGTTTTTGCAAAGTAGAAACTGAATCAGAAATTTATTTTTTTGTAAATCTGAGATGTGCAAAAATTTACAAAAATGCTGCAGAATTATTTGTTGGTGGCGGAATTACCGCGCAAAGCAATCCTAAAAAAGAATGGCAAGAAACAGAATTAAAATCTGAAGCAATTCTAAAAAATTTAGAATTTATTTCTTAGCAGTAGAAAGTTTACTCCAAGTATTTAAAACAAATACTATAAAAATTCCCACCAAACCAGCTGCAATAGAAAATATAAATGTTGAATTTTCTCCTGCAAAAAAACCAGCTTCCCAATTAATTACATAAAAATTGATTGCAATAAAAATTACAAAAAGAGCTAGAAATATTTTATAAACGGTTTTCATTAGATAATTTTAAAAATGAATATACTGACTGAATAGTTGCGCAAAGTTAGCGGTAAATAATTTAATAGCAATTGCTAAAAGTACAATTCCGAAAACTTTTTGTAAAACTTGTAAGCTTCCTTTTCCCATCTTTTTTTCAAGCCAAGTTGCAGATTTTAAAACAATATAAACGAAAATAGAGTTTAAAAGTATGGCGCAAATGATATTAATATCGTGGTATTCTGCGCGAAGAGAAAGAGTGGTAGTTAAAGTTCCTGCTCCCGCAATTAAAGGAAATGCAATGGGAATAATGGATGCAGAAGAACTTTCACCGGTTTTATTAATTTCAATTCCTAAAATCATTTCTAATGCAATTATGAAAATAACAAATGCACCCGCAATCGCAAACGAATTAACATCAACTCCAATTAATTTTAAAATTTTATCACCAATAAATAGAAATGCCATCATTAAAATTGCCGCCACAATGGAGGCTTTTTCTGCTTCTATATGTCCAAATTTTTGTCGCAACGATACAATAATTGGAATAGAACCCAAAATGTCAATTACGGCAAAAAGTACCATTGTAGCGGTAAGTGTTTCTTTCAAAGAAAATAATTCGAACATTTTGAATTTTTATTAATTTCGCAAAAATATAAATTATAAATGATTATTTTTCAATTTTAGAAAAGATATTTTTTAATTTTAGAAAAAGATTATCAATATTGTCTTCAGAATGTAAAGGTGCAAATTTTTCTATTGCTATTTCTTGGTTTAAATTTCTGAAATCTTCTGCCACTTTTTCACCATTATTTTGGGATAAATAATTTTGAAAAGTAGTATTGAAACGAAGTTGGCTGTTATTTTCTAACTCTTGGTGGAGATTTTCATAAGCTTTAAAAAATCCTTCAAAATCTTTTGAATTTTTTAATCTTTCTAAATAAATAATTTCCGTGTCGTAATCAATGGGCGTTTCTTTTTTTAATCTTTCTTCTGCTTCTTGAATATTTTCTATTCTTGAAATTGGTGTTTTTACGTGTTTGTGTTTTTTATGTTTTCTGCGTTTTTTCTTTCTATAAGCAAAAACAAAAAATGCCAATCCACCTAATATGATTAGATTTGCAAATATTATTTTATAATTTATTTCGTGTACTTCCGGGATTTTTAATTGTTCAGAAATCAGTTTAGGTGAACTTACCGTTTCTAAAACATTACTTGTATAATCATTCACTTTATCTAAAGTGCTTTTGGAATTATTGAGGTCTTCCGCCGTCATTGCAGCTATTAATAAAGTGTCAGAATTTAAATTCTCATACACGCTTTTTGTGGGTTCAAAAAAAGAAAAATCTTCCGTTTTTAAAGAGATTTGTCCATCTTTTTTGGGTATAACAATATATTTTAAAACGACATTTCCTTTAGAACCATTTTCTGAATTTTGAGTATTATAAATAATTTTTGGAGCGAAAAAAGTATAATCTGGTGAACTTTCAAGTTTTGGTAAATCCATAGAATGGAAATTTCCTTCTCCAGAAATCGTAATATCTGCGTGAAAAGGTTTGCCTACAATGTAATTTTCTGCTGCAAAAGTTTTAAAATTTATTTTAAATTTTCCAATAGCATTCTTGAAATTTTCTGGTGCATTTTCAGGTAATTTTTTTACATTTAAAAATACGTTATTTGATTTAAGTGTTGAATTTCCTGAACTTTTTTTCACAATTGCAGAAACAGCAGGAATTTCTACTTTGCCATTTTCCGTAGTACTTATTTGATAAACACCAATGATTTGGGAGGCTAATTTAGTAGTTGGATTTTGCTCAATATCCGATTTTTTATTATTAACTGGATGAAATTTCACACCATTAATTTGAGGTAATTTAATGTGATTTAGCTTTCTAAAATTATTATAATTTTTGCTGTAAGCTTTTAGAACTGCAATTGTAGGTTGGTTTTCATAAACATTACGATCTTTTATCTCAAGATTAATATGTAAATCGTTATCGATATCTTTTTTTGCAGCTATTTTTTTATCTGTTTCAGAAATAAAAATATCGAAGGGTTCTGTCTTGTAGATTCTGTCATTTACAGTCACAAGAGCAGAACCAATTTTTATTTTACCCGAATGCTTTGGCTTTAGAACAACTTGATAAATAATTTGATTTAGTTGTTGATTAATACTAGTATTTTGTTCAGAGGCCGTTCCAACTACATCAAATTTAGAAAAATCTGGAAGTTGAATGGGCGTTTGTTGCGTATATTCATTGCCATGGATTTCTAATATTATCGTTAATTTAATTTGTTGATTTTCTTGCAAATCACGAGTATCAGAAATTACAGCCAAATTCACTTGGGCGTGAACCGAAATGGCAGAAATTAAAAATAATATGTAACTAAGAAATTGTTTCATTACCAATCCTTCTCATTGCTTTGTGGCATTGAGTTTGCGTTTTTATTTAAAATTCTCCGAGCAGTTTCTCTTTCTTTGTTTTCTGAACGTTCTAAAATTGCTTTTTCTAAATCTTCAGGAATATTTTTTTCGTTTGTTTTTTTATTGGGTTGATTCCCATTTTCACCATTTCCGATTCTATTTTGGTTATTTCCACCAGATTTTTGTTGTGGCGTATCACCTTTTCCGTCTTCATTATTTTGGTTTTTATTTTGATTTTTACCGTTTCCTCCAGATTTATTTTTTTGGTTTTGTTGTTCTTTTTTTTCTTTTTCTTTCAATTTTGCAATTTGATAATTGCGTTGCGCACTTTCATTATAAGGATCTTGTTTTAAAGCATTTTTATAATATTCTGCGGCTTTCTCTGGTTGTTGAGTTTCCATGAAAGTATTTCCAATATTATATTGAGCAGCCATTTTATCCTGTAAAGTAGTGGCATTAGTTTCCGCTTTTTGATATTCTGCACGCGCTTCTTCGTACATTTTTCTTTTGTAAAAAGAATTGCCGAGATTATAATGTGCTGCAAAATCTTTGTCTTTTATTTTGGCAGCTTCCATAAATTTTGAAGACGAGCGTTCATAATTCTTTTTACCGAAAGCAGAATTGCCTTCGTAAACTAAAGAATTATAACTTTCTTGTGCGTTTAGAAATCCGCTAGAAATAAGAAAAAACACTAATAAATTTTTCACCATATTCATCAATGCAAAATTAATCTATTAAATGTTAAAGTTGCTTTCAAAAATAGTTAAATAAGGGTTAAAATATTGGTTTAAAAGCCATTTGCTCTTAAAATTTTATTTTAAATATTGAAATCCCGTTTTGGATTGAGTAGAAAAATTAAACTAAAAAAGAAAATTGAAATTCCCAAAGTATATTGATAATAATGTACTGCATTTTGAGAAGTAACAATACTTTCGGAAGAAGATGCGCTTTTTTCCAAAGCTGTTTTTATCGCAGAAGTTGCATTATCTAAATTATTTCCGTCGATAAAACTTCCACCCGTATTTTCAGCTAAATCTTTTAAAGCTTCAGTTTGTCTTTTAGAAATTACAGTTGCGCCGTTTCCATCTAATTTGTAACCCATTAATTGTCCAAAAATATATTCCGGAACTGGCGCTCCTTCTTCACTTCCAACTCCTACGGAAATTATTGAAATCCCTTCTTTTTTTGCAAGTTTCAAAGCATTTTCATCATTTCCTTCGTTATCTTCGCCGTCACTTATTAAAATTATTTTTCTTGAACCTTTTGGAATATTTTTAAATTTTTCTGAAGCAACTTGCATTGCTTTTAGAAAGTCTGTTCCTTGAGTGGGCATTACACTCGTTTCAATTCCATCAATATAAGTTGAAGCAGCATCGAAATCCTTTGTTAATGGCATAATTGAAGTAGCATCGCCTGCAAAAACTACAATTCCAACTTTGTCATTTTGCATTTTTTTAAGACTTTGAATCATCAAGTTTTTCGCTTCCGCTAATCGACTTGGTTCAATGTCTTGTGCGTTCATAGAATTAGAAACATCTAATAAAAAAATGACATTATTTACATTTTGTTTTGATTTTATTTCTTCTGTTCCACTTATAAAATCGACGATTGATAAAATTAAAAATAAACCTGCTAAAAGATAGAGTAGCGGTAAAATTTTAGAAAATCGGCTACTTTTTGTAAATAATTCCTTTTGAAATCTGGTTTCTGCAAATAAATTTTGACGCTCATTTTTCCATTTTATATATCGGAAAATAAGAATCCCAAACAGCGGCAAAAGCAGCAGCAAGAATAAATACCAATAATTTCCTAAAGTCCAATTCATAATTTCTTAAAATTCTAAATTCTACAACCTAAATCCTACAACCTAAAATCTATATCCTAATTTAAAGTTCTGTAAAAAGCCCATCTCAAAAGCGCATCAAAAAGCAAAACTCCCAAAGCAATCCAAAGAAATATTCTAAAATATTCTGTATAATTATAAAGAGTTGCAGTTTTAATATCCGTTTTTTCTAACTGATTTATTTCGTTATAAACATTTTCTAAACTTGTTTTTGATGTCGCTCTAAAATATTTTCCGCCAGTTAATTGTGCAATATCTCTCAAAGTTGGTTCATCAATTTCTACAGGTTGTTCAGTAAAAATTAAATCTCCAAAAACATCTTGATTGGTTGGAAAAAGTGCAAATCCATTACTTCCAATTCCAATAGTGTAAACTTTTATGTTATTGTTTTTTGCTAATTCAGCAGCGGTTTGTGGCGGAATTGCATTTTGAATATTATTTACACCATCCGTCATCAAAATAATAATTTTACTTTTTACTTTGCTGTTTTTTAGATGATTCACCGCCACAGAAAGTCCTTCTCCAATTGCAGTTCCTTGTATTAAAAATTCATTTGTATTTAAATTTGCAATTTCATCTTCAACAACTTCATGATCTGTTGTTAAAGGCACTTTTGTAAAAGCTTCCCCGGAATACGCAACCAAACCAATTCTGTCATTTGGTCTTTTTTCAATAAAATTTTTCGCAATTTCTTTAAGTGCAGTTAGACGATCTGGATCTAAATCTTTTGCCAACATACTGTATGAAACATCAACAGTTAACATAATATCAATTCCTTTTGAATCATCTCTATCTTGTGAAATAGTGAAAGTTCTCGGTCTTGCAATGGCAATTATTAGACAAAATAAAATTAGATATTTTGAAATTTTTAGAAAGAATAAAACCGGAATAATACTTTGATTCCGTTTCATGTTTTGAATGGAAGGTACTTTAATTCCGATTTTATTTTTCTTACTTAAATCCCTGAAAATTAATGGAATAAATAATAGAAACAAAAGCAGTAACCATGGACTGTAAAATTCAAAATTCCAGTTAAACATCGCTTCTAATATTTTCAAATTCAATATCTTTTGAAGAGCGTTTTACAAAATCTTTTATGTCGTTAAAATCAGCTCCCATTGTTTCTTTATCAGGAAAAGTTTTCGCAAATTTCACTAAATCTCCACGTAAAAAAATATCTTCTACAACCTTTTCATTTTCTTGCGAAATGGTATTATTTTGTTTCATAAAATCAATAAGATCATCGGTCAATAATACATTTGCAGGAATTCTATATTGTGTGCTAATAAAATTTCTCGTGATTTCTAATAATTCTACATAAAATAATCTGTAATTACCATTTTCAATATATTTTTTCTTTTTTAATAATTCTAAATCTTTCAATGTTTTATTACTAATCACTTTTGGCGTATTTTTCTCTCTTTTACTGTAGCGAATAAAATAATAAATAATAATAAATAATGCGATTAATGCAATCGCTCCCAAAACATAAAATTTATATAATTGCCAATAATCTTTTAACCCAAGTTTAACTTCCTTATTATTCATAATATCGCTAATCTTGTCGCCTTTTTTCGCAGTATTTATAACTTCAATTTCATAAGGAATGGTTTTGTAAGTGTTTTCACCAATTTTAAAATCGAGTGCAGGAATTTGAAATTTCCCTTCTTCAAAAACTGCAAATTCAATTTCTCTTGTATAATTATTTTGTTTTTTAATTATCTCATCTTTTGTTTCCTCTAAATGAAAAGGCAAAAGTTCATTTTTTGGTGCAGATTTCACGTCTTTTCCTTGCAGATTTTCAATGTTTATTTTGAGAACTGCAGGTTCGCCTAAAGCCAAAGTCGTTTTGTTTAGAGTAGAAGAAAGCGTTTGGGAAAAACTAAAAATCCCGAATAACAATACGCTTAAAAAGAATAATTTTTTCAATTGATTTACTTTCTTTGGAAATATTGGTATAAAATTTTAGAATAATCTTGCGAAGTATTGATGTTTAAAAAACTGGCGGAACTGTTCTCGAAATTTTCTTTAATATTTTTTATTTTTTGTTTTTGTTTTTCTGCAAAATCATAGCGCCATCGAACACTTGAAGTATTTGCCCAGATTTTTTTTCCTGTTTCTACATCTGTAAAATGTGCAAAACCAACGTCTGGAATTTCCTCATCTTTCTCATCAAAAATCCTCAAACCAAGCAGTTGATTTTTCTTTGCCGCAATTTTTACAATTTTTTCGCTGTACTCGTCTTCAAAATCTGAAAGTAAAAAAACAAGCGCTTTTTTCTTAAAAATATTCATCAAATATTCCAGCGCAACATCTATTTTACTCACCGCAGGAACATATTCTGCCGTTAAAATTGAACTTAAAATCGCCAAAATATGCTTTTTCCCTTTCTTCGGTGGAATCACTTTATAAACTTTATTGGCAAATAAAATTAAACCGACTTTATCATTATTTCCTGCGGCAGAAAAGCCTAAACTTGCCGCGATTTCTGCTACAAAATCTTTTTTAAGTTCGTTTCGAGTTCCATAATTCATTGAGGCAGAAATATCGACCAAAATCATCATCGTCAATTCCCTTTCTTCTTCCATCACTTTTACAAATGGTTCTCGAAAACGTGCGGTTTTATTCCAATCCATTCGTCGGATTTCGTCACCACTTTGATACGGCCGAACTTCCGAAAACGTCATTCCCTGTCCTTTAAAAGCAGAATGATATTGCCCCATAAGCGTAGATTCCGTTCTCCTGCGAGTTCGGATTTCAATCTGCTTTACTTTTTTTACAATATCTTTTACTTCCATTTTCAATGATATAAGGAACGCCGAAGCAAACCTTTTATTTATTTTTAATTATTTATTTTCATTAATAAGCGCTTCCAAATTACTATCATAGCCTAAACTTCTAGATATAAGATTGCCATTTTTATCGATTATAATTTCGCAGGGAATTCCGTCTATTAAATAGTTCTTATAAGCACTATTATCAAAATCATATAAGACATTTAGATCATATTTATTATCTGCAATAAATTTGCTAACCTTCTTTTTAATTTCATCTGGTTTTTCCCGTTCCATTGTATTTATAAATAAAAATTGAACTTCAGACTTGTCATATTTTTTAACTAATTCCTGCATATGTGGAAGTGCTGCTCTACAAGGTCCACACCAAGTTGCCCAAAAATCGAGTACTACAATTTTTCCTTTGAAATCACTCAACTTAACTTTTTGACCTTGTAAGTTTGTCAATTCAAAATCTTTTGCTTTTAAATTTCCAGAATATAATTTAAGCAATTTCTCCTGTGACTTCTTAGTTTCTATTTTTTTATTGCTTTCTTTTAAGTTGTTAATTTCTGCAGTTTGTAAATTTTCAGTTTTGTAAATATCAGAAAGTGTTGTAAAAAGTTTTTCGGAAATATTTTGTTTTTTAAGTAAGTTGTAAATATAATTTTTAACAAAGTCATCGCCTTTTGCCTTTTGTGCATACAAAACATAGCGCTCACGATTTGTATCATCTATATTAGTCAAGTCAATTATTTTGCTTTGCTCCAAAAACGCCTGATCATATTTTTTTTCTTTATATAAGACTAAAGCCAAAGCGTCAGTATAATATAGATACTGATCATTATATTCTGATTTCTCTTCATATTTCCCCAAATTATTAAGTTTATTATCGAGAATATCTACAGATTTACGAGCTAATTTTTCGGCAAATTCTAAATCTTTTCCGTCAGAAGTAATATCATCGCCGTCGGCTAATTTCCAGGCACTCAAATTAAAAACATTCGCCGCATTCATTTCACAATTAAATCTTTTTGTAAAATCCTCAATTTTTGACCAATCTTTGCTTTCAATAATTTTACTTAGTATGACCGCATTCATCTGGTCTGTCAATATTTTGTCATATTCTCCACTTGGATAATTATTTTTATAATCTGAAACATATTGCATTAGTGTATTTACGTCTGCTTCCTTTGCCTCTTTGCGAAATTTATCCATCAGCATATTTTTTGCAAAATTACCCTTTGGATATTTTTTTAAAATTAATGTTGAAAGAGTAGTCGCTTTTTGCGAATCTTTTAGAAAATTTTGATAAAAATCCCTTGAAGTCATCAAACTTTTTTCATCATTTTTATTTTCCAGTTTTTTTGCAATAATTAAACTTTCAGTTTCTGCTTTTTTTTCATCTGCGGCAAATAGCGCCTCTAAATAATAAAATATATTTTCTGGTTTTTCTTTTAATTTCGGTTCTGATTTAAAGAGTTTCTCATATTGATTAACATAGTATTGTTTTGAATATTTTAATTTATAAAAGTAGGAGGCCTGATTTTGAAGCAATGCCAATTTATCTAATTCTGCCTTTGATTTATCACTTTTATTTAAAATTGAAATGTATCCTTTATCAAAATTATTATCAAATAAATTTTCATTTTTATCAAAAACAGACAAAACAATCGTTCTTATACTATCTGGAACTTTAATTTTAAATTCATATTTATTTTGGCTTTTAATTAATGGTGAACTTTTTTGTTGAACGATCGTAACAAACTTTACCTCACTTCCTTCTGGAACCGAAATACCTTTTCTGGGTTCATAAATAAAGGTGTTTTCTTCACCGAGAATAATTTTGCCTTTTGGGTAGATTTTAGAATTTTGGGCAAATAATCCAATTGATAAAAATGTAAAAATAAAAAGAGTAAAGTTTTTCATAGTATTTCGTAGTTCATTCATAAAATTCATTGCTTAGTTAAATTGCTCGTGAATTTACGGCGCCTGAACTTTACCCAAAATTTTATCGACAATTTCATCAGAAGAAATATTTTCTGCTTCTGCTTCAAAACTCAACCCAATTCTGTGGCGCAAAACGTCTTTTGCAATTTCTTTCACATCTTCCGGAATCACAAAAGCGCGTCCTTTTATAAATGCAAAAGCACGAGAAGCGATTGCTAAATTAATTGAAGCTCTCGGTGAAGCACCAAAACTGATGTAATTTTTTAAATCCGACATTCCATATTTTTCAGGATTTCTTGAGGCAAAAACCATATCCAAAATATATTTTTCAATTTTTTCATCCAAATAAATTTGATTGATAATTGATTTCGCATCAATAATTTGATCCAGCGTAATTACTGGTTTAATGGTCGGAATTTCTTGAGTGGAAATCATCCGCATAATTTTTCTTTCCGATTCAAAATCTGGATAATCAATCGTGCATTTCAGCATAAACCGGTCACTTTGCGCTTCTGGTAGAAGATAAGTTCCTTCTTGGTCAATTGGATTTTGTGTTGCTAAAACCAAAAATGGTTTCGGTAAAAACATGGTTTCATCACCAATTGTTACTTGCTTTTCCTGCATCACTTCTAATAATGCAGATTGCACTTTTGCGGGCGCTCTATTAATTTCATCCGCCAAAACAAAATTCGCGAAAACTGGTCCTTTTTTTATAGAAAAATCATTGTCTTTCACACTATAAATTTGTGTTCCGATTACATCTGCAGGAAGCAAATCTGGCGTAAATTGAATTCTTGAGAATTTTCCGTGAACGGCTTCTGCTAAAGTTTTAATCGCTAAAGTTTTTGCCAAACCTGGAACACCTTCCAGGAGAACGTGCCCGTTTCCTAAAAGTCCGATGAGTAAACGATCAATCATGTATTCTTGACCGATAATTGTGCGATTTATTTCTTGTTTTAATAATGAAAAGTACATATTTTGCTGTTGCACTTTTTCCATTAAAAGTTTAATATCTTCTGCTTGTTGTAATTCTGCCATAATTTGCGAAATAAAATAATGGGTAAATTTCTAATAAAATTGAGCATTATCAAACTATTTAATGATAATTTTGAGTTAAACTTTGTTAAAAATTACCATCACAAATTAATCCTTTTTGTCCAAATTGAGTAAATTTTTATTAAAAAAATGTTAATCTCTTTTTGATAGCTTCTAAAATTTTATGCAATTCAATTTAAATGAAGTATTTTTGAAGATTAAAAATAATTGCTTTGAATTATCATTTTTCTTTACACAAACAAACCCGTCAACATTTATTAGAAATTTTACGGGAAACTTCTCACAAAGATTTATTAACAATTCCGGACGGTTTTAATAATAATATATATTGGAATATTGCACATTGCGTTGCTACACAACAACTTTTGCATTATTATCTGAGTGGAAATCCTTTTAGAATTGATGCTTTTTGGATAGAAAAATATAAAAAAGGAACGCTTGCAAATTTAGATGTTCCTGCTTCGGAGATAGAAGATTTGGGTTTTTTATTAACAGAAACTTCGCGTATTTTAATGAAAGATTACGATGATAATTTTTTCCCAGATTACACGCCTTATTCTACGAGTTATGGTGTAGATTTAAAAAGTATTCAAGACGCAATTATTTTTAATAATATGCATGAAAGTTTACACTACGGCTATATTTTAGCGCAAAGAAGAGCGCTTTTAGCAGAGCGAAATTAAATTAAAACTTTCTTTTAGAGAAAATAATATGAAAGAAAAAGACGACTTTATATTTGGTTTGCGACCTGTAATGGAAGCTTTAGAAGCAGGAAAAACCATTGATAAAATATTTTTACAAAATGCTTTGCAAGGACAAATTTATGCTGAACTAAAAGCAACTTTAGCAAAACATAAAATCCGTGCGAATTATGTACCGATAGAAAAACTAAACCGTTTTACACGAAAAAATCACCAAGGTGTAGTTGCATTTATTTCTGATGTTCCGTTTTATAATATTGAAAATCTTTTGCCACAAATTTTTGAAGAAGGAAGAACGCCTTTTTTATTAATGCTCGATAGATTAACCGACGTTAGAAATTTTGGCGCAATTTGCAGAACTGCAGAATGTGTCGGAATTGATGCCATAATTATTCCTGAAAAAGGAGGTGCTCCAATTAATTCTGACGCCATAAAAACTTCAGCGGGCGCACTTTATAATATTAAAATATGTAAAGAAAAAAATCTTGCTCATACGGTAGATTTTCTTCAACAATCTGGAGTGAAAGTTTTCGCAGCAACTGAAAAAGCGGAAAATTTAATTTATGCGGCAGATTTTTCTGGACCAACATTAATTGTGATGGGAAATGAAGAAACCGGAATTTCAAAAGAAGTTCTTCATCATGCAGATGAAAAAATAAAATTACCAATTAAAGGAAAAACACAGTCATTAAATGTTTCCGTTGCTTGTGGTGCAATTTTATACGAAGCAGTTAGACAAAAGCTAGCTGTTTCTCAATTTTAAATAAAAACAATAAATTAACTATTTAATGAAATCGCTTTTTAATAAAAATTTAAAAATAAAATAATTAAAATAGCGGTTGCATAAGTCGATTAAAAAAAATAGACAAATCTTTATGAAAAATATTTTAGCCATTGCGCTTATTTCTTTAACGCTTGTTTCTTGTAAAAAAGAAACAAAAACCATTACAAAAGTAGATCCGAAAACAGGAAAAACTATAACAGTAGAAGTTCCCGTGAAAGATTCTACAAATACCACAGAAGAAAAAACAGAAAATTTAGCCATAAAAGATTCAGCTGGAATTTTTAAACATAGTTTTAATTTAGAAATAGGAAAAACGTATCCGCTCGTAACTTACCAAAGAGATTTACAGGAAATTACAGATCCTACAGGTAAAAAAGTAAGTGGCACAAGTGAAGCAACAGATGAGATGTCTTTTACGGTAAATGATTTTAAAAATAATATTTATGATATTACAATTAATTTAATAGGCAAAAGAAATTCACAATCTGCGAACGGAAAAACAACGGTAATTGATACAAAACAAGCAATTCCACAAGAAGATCAGTTAAAAATGATGTGGACAATTAATAAAGCTTTGACCGGAAATAAATTGAATATGAAAATGGATAAATCGGGAAAAGTTATTTCTATTACGGGTTTTGATCCAATTTATAAAAAAATAAATTTAGCAACAACCTCAATTATTAAAGATGCAAAACAAAGAGCAGAATTTTTAGCAAATTTCAAACAAAATTTTGATGAGAAAGTATTGAAAGAACAATTCTCTAAAAACTTATCTTTTTTTCCTTCAAAAGGTGTTAAAATAGGAGGAAAATGGACTGTTGCAGAAAATGCTTCACCAGATGGAAAAGTAAAGCTAACCACAACTTATACTTTGAAAAGTGTAGGAAATGGAATTGCTGAAATTTCTGTAAATGGAGGAATCCCGATTAAATCTGATAAAAAAACGCAAGATGGCGTTACTCATACAATGAGTTCACAGCTTGCACAAAATGGCACAATAAAATTTGACCAATATTCTGGGTGGATAAAAAATCAAAATATTTCTGTAAAAACAACGCAAAAAGAAGGAATTTCTGACGGTAAAAAATCTCAAACAATGACGAGTACATCAACTTCATCTGTAATGATTAATCCTTCTAATAAATAATATTAAATTTTTATTTTAATTATGCTTAAAGATATTTTAGATGTAATTCTTGTAATAATTATTGTTTCTTTTGTTTGGAGATTTTTAAAAAAAATGTTTTTCAATAGTGTTTTAAAGAATTTTCAGCAGAAAAATCCTCAAAATAATTCAACAACAAATAATCCAAAAGATTCAAAAATCAATCGAAAAGTGCATTGGGACGCAGAAACTGTGGATTATGAAGAAATAAAAGAACCGAAAGATTCTGACTCAAAAAACTAAAAATATAGCTTTATGCTGAAAAACAAAAAATATATTTTTATTGCAGCAAGTTTATTACTGTTCGTAATTTTGGCGGTAGTTTACGCCAATCCTGTTTTAAATGGGAAACAACTTTTTCAGCACGATATTATTCAATATAAAGGTGGCGCAAAAGAGCTTTTAGATTTTCGCGCAAATAATGGAAAAGAAACTTATTGGAGTGATTCTATGTTTGGTGGAATGCCTACTTATCAAATGGGGGCACAATTTCGGGGCGATTTAATAAGAAGTGTAGATGATTTTTTTATGCTTTTGCCAAAGCCCGCAAATTATTTATTTTTACTTTTTTCTGGTTTTTTTCTTTTAGGTTTAGTTGTAGTTAGAAATTGGAAATATGCACTTTTGGGAGCTACTTTTTTCGGACTTTCTACTTATTTTTATATAGCACTTGCAGCGGGACATAATGGTAAAATCCATACTGTCGCTTATTTTGCACCACTTTTAGCAGGAATTTTATTGGTTTACGTTAGAAAAAAATATGTCTTTGGATTTATCGTGACCACACTTTTTATGGCATTGCAGATTTTCGCTAATCATCCGCAGATGACGTATTATATTTTTCTTGCTTTGGGATTTTTATTTCTATCAGAATTTTTACGCGCCGCTACTGGGAAAATCAGTTGGAAACATTTTGGAATTTCCACAGGAATTTTAGCCGTTGCTTTCGTTTTGGGAGTTGGGATGAATTCTCAAAGAATAATGGCAAATTCTGAATACATTAAAGAAACTGTTCGAGGAAAGCAAATTTTAAATAATGATTTGCATACTTCTGGGAAATCTGGAATGGACAAAGAAAGTATGTTAATGTGGAGTTATGGCAAACTTGAAACTTTAAATTTATTTATTCCACGTTTGATGGGCGGTGGAAGTCAAGAAGATGGTTCTGCCGAAATGATGAACAAAACGCAAGAATTAATCCAACAAAACGCCACTTCACAGCAAGAAGTTGATAATATCCAAAAAGGATTTTCGAGCACCACTTATTGGGGAAATCAACCGGGAACTTCTGGTCCCGCTTATCAAGGAGCAGTTGTGATTTTTCTTGCAATTTTAGGATTTTTCTTCGCTTGGAAAAAATACAGATATTGGATTTTAGGCGCTTCAATTCTCACTATATTTTTAGCTTGGGGAAGTAATTTTTTAATTGTTTCAGATTTCTTTATTGATTATGTTCCGTTTTATAATAAATTCCGAGCGCCGAGTTCTATTTTAGTCGTCGTAGAATTATTATTTCCTTTATTAGCAATCATCGGACTTTATCGATTTTTTAATTCAAACGAAACAACTGAAACTTCGGAAGAAAATATTTTAACGGATGTTTACAAACAGAAAGTTTTAATTTGGGTGAGTTCTGTAATTTTAGGATTTACTTTGCTATTATTAATTTTTGGTAAAAGTTTACTCGGTTTTCACACCGATGCAGAAAAAACTTATTTTCCACCGTATCTTTTAGATTATTTTGTAGTTGCGCGATATTCTGTTTTTAAAATTGATGCCTTAAAAGCAATTCTTTATGTAGCGCTTGTTTTCGCCGTTTTGTATTTTGCTTTAAAGAAAAAGTTATCTCAAAATTTAGCTTTAATTATTATCGGTTTAATCAGTTTATTTGATCTTTGGTCTGTGAACAAACGCTATTTAAATAATGATAATTTTGTTGATAAAACCTTTGCAGAACAACCTTTTCAAACTGAAACTTCAGATTTATTAATTGAAAAAGTGGGTGATAATCAAAATTTAAAATCACTTTTAGATAATGCGAAAGTGAATAAAGCTTTAGAAACAATTTCCGAAAAAGACAAAGCGCATTACCGGATTTTCAATAATATTCTAGGAACATTTAGCGAAACCAATACTTCCTATTATAAATCTTCTGTGGGAGGTTATCACGCGGTAAAATTGCGACGATACGATGATTTAATTAATGCCTATTTTTCCACATTAGATTCCATTAAAACGCCAAAAATTTTAAATTTATTGGATGTAAAATATATGGTCTTGGGAAATCAGGAAAATCCGCAAATTGTTCCAAATCCAGAAAATAATGGAAATGCGTGGTTTGTTTCTGATGTGAAATTTGTAAAAACACCCAATGAAGAACTTAATTCTTTGGGCGAAATAGATTCTAAAAAAACAGCCGTCATTTCAGATTTGGATAAAAATTATTTTAATGGAAAAAATTTAGCCAAAGATTCTACGGCGATTATTAATTTAACAAAATACCAAGCGAATTCTTTAGAATACAAAACACAATCTAAAACGCCACAACTCGCTGTTTTTTCAGAAATTTACTATCCAGAAGGTTGGAAAATGTTTATCGATGATGTAGAAGTTCCATACATAAAAGCAGATTATTTGCTGCGTGCAGTTTCAATTCCGGCAGGAAATCACACTATACAAATGGTTTTTGAACCAAAAGTAATTGCTACTGGAAAAATTGTTTCATTGATTTCACTTTTATTATTTTTAATTTTTAGTGGTTTTGGAATTTACTTTTTATACCGAAAACATAATGATAATCTGGTAACGAATGAGCGCTACATATCCACAAATTGAAAATTTATGATTGAGATTTTTTTTGATTTTGTCATTCTGAACAAAGCAAAGCGAAGTGAAGAATCTCTGGTATGATTAAGATTCTTCGTTCCTGATAATGACAAATGATAATTAATAATTAACATATCTTAGATTAATAATACCGTTCAATTTAAATCTTATTAGATGAAAACTTTTGCAACTCACAATTATTATGTTTATATTCTTACTAATAAAATAAAAACGGTGTTATATACGGGAGTTACTAATGATTTAAAGAACAGACTTTATTGGCACAAAAATCCTGAGGCAATTTCAAGACATTTTACTACAAAATATAAATGCTACTTTTTGATTTTTTTCGAACATTATCAAGATATTGATATTGCAATAAATAGAGAAAAGCAAATCAAAGGTTGGACGAGAAAAAAGAAGGATGAATTAATTTCTAATTTCAATTCTTCTTGGCGATTTTTAAACGATGAAGTTTAATTTTGAAATTTAAATAGAGATTCTTCCTTCGTCAGAATGACAAAAGCAAAATTTTATTGTGAATCAACCAAGAAAAATATTAATAATTTCCTATTATTGGCCGCCTGCAGGTGGACCCGGCGTTCAGCGTTGGTTGAAATTCACAAAATATTTACCAGAATTTGGTTGGGAACCCACACTTTTTATTCCCGAAAATCCAAGTTATCCAATTCTAGATAAAACGCTTAAAAATGAAGTTTCTCCCAATTTAAACATTATTAAAACTAAAATTTGGGAACCGTATCAATTGGCAGAAATTTTTGGAAAAGACAATAAAAAATTCAAAGCCGGACAGTTTGATGTAAAGAAAAATCAATCATGGAAATCAAAATTTTCAATTTTTATTCGTGGAAATTTTTTCATTCCAGATGCGCGTGTTTTTTGGGTGAAACCATCCATAAATTATTTAAAAAATTATTTAAATGAAAATCATTTTGATACGATTGTCACAACTGGACCGCCGCATTCGATGCATTTAATTGGTTTGGGTTTAAAAAAAGAATTTCCCAAATTAAAATGGATTGCAGATTTTCGTGATCCATGGACGGAAATTTCTTATTACAAACATTTAAAACTGACAAAATCCGCAGATAGAAAACATAAAAAATTAGAATTAGAAGTTTTTAAAAATGCAGATTTAACTTTGGCAACAAGTTTCACCGACGCAGAAAATTTTAGAAAAAAAGGTGCAAATTCTGTTTGCATCACAAACGGTTTTGATGGCGAAATAAATTCTGCTAATAACAAAACCGAAAAATTCACATTAAGTTACATCGGCGTTTTAGAGCAATTGAGAAATCCAGAAAATTTATGGCAGGTTTTAGAAGATTTAATTAAAGATAATCAAGATTTTAAAAATGATTTTGAGTTAAAATTTGTCGGCAGAATTGACGATTTAATTTTAAATAAATTAGAAAATTCTGGATTAAATAATTCTATTAAAAATTTAGGTTATTTATCTCACAAAGATTCAAATGTTGAAATGGAAAAATCAGATTTATTGTTGATTACCAACTTTCCGGAAGAGAAATCAAAAGGTATTATTCCAGGAAAATTATTTGAATATTTGCAAACAGGAAATACTATTTTAAGTTTCGGACCAAAAGATGCAGATGTTGAAAAAATATTGAATGAAACCAATTCCGGAAAACATTTCAGTTTTAAAGAATCTGAAAATCTGAAAGCCTTTATTTTAGAACAATATCAACTTTGGAAAACTGGAAATTCTTTAGTTTCAGAAAGAAATATTGAGCAATATTCTAGGAGAAATTTAACGAAGAAGTTGATTGAGGTTTTAGAGAAATAATTTAAAAATAATATTTTTTTGGTACCAAAGTTTGAAAATTAAATTTTTACAAAGTTTGGCAAACTTTTTTCTTTTGGGTTTATAAAAATAAAATTATGGACTCAAACAAAAATTTATTCGAGAAGTTTTCTAATTTAGCGACAACTTTTACAGGAAGTTCTTACGCATTTATCGGCGCTGTTTTACTTGTTTTGATTTGGGCAGGAACTGGTCCTATTTTCGATTATTCGGAAACTTGGCAATTAGTAATCAATACAGGAACCACAATTATTACTTTTCTTATGGTATTTCTCATTCAGAAAACCCAGAATAAAGATTCTAAAGCTATACAAATTAAACTTAACGAACTCATTGCAGCAAGTCAAAAAGCCAGCAATAGAATTGTAGATATTGAAGATCTTGAGGAAAAAGATTTAGATCAGTTGCACACTTATTATGAAGATCTTTCTACTCAAGCTAAAGAAAAAGGTGATTTTTGTGAATCCCATTCCATTGAGAAAACAGAGAATAATTCACAGAAAAACAGTAAATCTATAGATAATAAAAATTCTTAATTAAAATGATTTTTATTAAAATGGATAAGCAAGTAACGGGCGGTCATCATGATACAGAAAATTTTATAAATTTTGAAAAAAATGAAGATTGTGAGGCTTTTTTATAAAATTGAAACTATTTTTTTAAATATTAATTGTTGGGGAAATCTTTTTTATAATGCAACCACATTTCAAGTTGTTGATAATTTTGAACGAAAGAAAAATGAAAATATAATTGTTGGAGATTTTGTAAAGATTAAAATTCCAGGACCTCCAAATACTTCAGGAAAAGGTTTTGATTGGGTTAAAGTAAAAGAAATGGATTTTTCAAAATCTAAAAATTGTGAAACTTTAATGATTGTGTTACAACCTTGTTCTTTGCCGACTAAAAAAACGTTTATCGCACATTTTTATACCGCAGAATCTAAAAGTTATTTTATAATAAAAAAATATCAAAACAAAACTTCGGCAGAAGTTCATGGTAGAAATGAAATTCCAAATTATAAAAATTTACCATTAATTAATAAATTGAGAAATTTTTTTATTGCAAATGGAGGTATTTTTGGATTAGGAAAAATGAACTGGGAAATTTGGGTTAAAAATATTTTAGATAAAGAATATTTGCAAAAATGTTGAATTATAGAAAATTAGAACAATTAAATTATCTTTTTTTGGTCTTATTTTTGTAATATTTTTTATAGTATTAAAAATTAAAAATTAAATATTATGGCAACTACAAAAAAAGAAATTGGCAAAATTAAACCAAAAAAAATGCTGCAGAAGATTTAAAAGATTTTTTGATTGATGGATTAAAAGATTTGTATTGGGCGGAAAAAGCATTGGTGAAAAATCTTCCAAAAATGGCAAAAAATGCAACTTCTCCCAAATTAAAAACTGCGGTTGAAAAACATTTGAAAGAAACCGAAGGACAAGTAAAAAGATTGGAAGATGCATTTGCAGCTATGGATTTAAAACCGAAAGCAGTGAAATGTGATGCAATGGATGGTCTTTTGAAAGAAGCCGAAAGCATTATGAAAGAAACTGAACCAGGCGCAGTTCGAGATGCTGCAATTATTGCTGCAGCACAAAAAGTAGAACATTATGAAATTGCATCTTATGGAACTATGGCAACTTATACAGAACTTTTGAATTTGAAAAAAGTAAAAAATTTATTAGGCGCCACTCTTGACGAAGAAAAAACTTGTGATAAGGATCTTACCAAACTTGCAACTTCTGAGATTAATATAAAAGCAGAATAATTAAAAGTGGCATTTGCCGCTTTTTTTATGTTATTAAATTAAACCCTTTCCAATTCATCCCCTGAAATCTGCGTCTTAAAAGTCCCATAATTCACAGAAACTTTATTTTTAGAAATTTGCTCAATTGTTCCCACACTTGTAGAACCTTTTATGCGAACTCTTTGTCCGATTTTCATCCAAACGGCGCGTTCGGTTGATTTTTTTTCTTCGATTTTTGTATTGGTTTTCTCTATTTTTTCTTGAACATCGGCTTTTTTCAGTTCCTGTGTAATCTTGCGTTTTACAACTTGCAGTTTTTTAGATTCCGTTTTATCTTCACCCAATCTTCGGAATTTTTCTTGTTCTAAAATTTTCACGAAATCTTTCACCACATCTTTTCGGGATTTTCCTTTAGCGTAAGATTCTATAAAAGTTTCCACTTTATTTCCAAATTGCAATTTTCGATGTTCATCTTCGTATAATTTCTGGAAATTAAAAAGTTTTTGCTCTAATTGTTCATTCAGTTTTTGCAGATTATCCTTCTTATTTTGGGCAGAATCTTTTTGCTCGGTAAGATTGGTTTTTAATTTTTCAACTTCAAATTTTTCCTGCTGAAGTTTCACGATGGTTTTATCTAAATTCACAATATCGTGTTCGACTTTTGAACGAGCCGAATCCAATATAAATTTTGGAATTTTATTTTTTTGCGCCACTTCAAAAGTAAAAGAACTTCCGGCTTGCCCAATTTCCAGTTTATACAACGGCAACAAAGTGTTTTCATCAAACAACATCGCGGCATTTTGTGCGTTTGGCAAATTTTCAACGACCAGTTTTATATTGGTATAATGCGTTGTGATAATCGCGAAACTTTTCTTGCCATAGAAAAATTCTAAAAAAGCTTCCGCCAAAGCGCCGCCCAATTCTGGGTCTGAACCCGTTCCAAATTCATCAATTAAAAGCAGCGTATTTTCATCCGTATTTTTAATCATTTCGCCCATTTTTTTCAGGCGCGAAGAATAAGTGGATAAATGGTTTTCTATGGATTGATTATCACCAATATCGGTCATAATTTTATCAAAGAAAAACATTTCACTTTTCGGATGAACGGGAACTAAAATCCCGCTTTGAATCATTAATTGTAATAATCCTACGGTTTTTAAAGTGATTGATTTTCCGCCCGCATTTGGGCCAGAAATACAGATAATTCTTTTGTGCTCGGTAAAAGTTAAAGTCTGCGGAAAAATTTCTTTTTTCTCTTCCTGATTGCTCAACCAAAGCAAAGGATGAAACGCGTTTATCAAACGCATTGTTTGAAATTTATTGATTTTTGGTAAAACACCGTTTATTTTTTCGGCAAATTTTGCTTTTGCTCGAACAATATCTAAATCGAAAATATAGTTTTGATAAGTCGTGAGTTGTGGACAAAACTCGGAAATTTCTGACGTTAATTTTCGTAAAATCTTGTCAATTTCTTTCTTTTCTTCGTCTTCATTTTCCTTTAATTTAAAATGATGTTTCACCACAGATTCTGGCTGTATAAAAGTAATTGAACCTGTTTTTGAAACACCTAAAACTCTGCCTGCAACTCTTTTTTTATAGGCAGATTTTACGGCTAAAACGCGTTGGTCATCAATCACTGTTTCTTTAATATCATCTAAAAAATCAGTTCCCCCAAAAGAAGAAAGTGCTTTGCTGAAATTCTGTTGAATGGCTTTTTTAGCGTGGTTGATTTCAATGCGCAAGGTTTTTAAAACTGGTGAAGCGTCACTTTTAACTTCTTCAAAACGGTTAAAAACTTTGTCAATTTTATCAATAATATTTTTTTGATAATCTAAATCAGTCACTTCTGACATTAAAAGCGGAAAATTTTCTGGTAGTTTTGAGAAGAAATTTTGAAGTTTTCCAATCTGCGTGGTTAAATTTTTTATTCTTATAAACGCTTTATTTTCAAGGCGAAAATTCTCGATGTGCATTAATTTTAAGTCTGACTCAATATCATCATAACTTGTGAAAGGGATGTAGTTTTCGCTTTCAAAAGAACTTAAATATTCAGAAGTTTTCTGCAAAGAAATCTGCGCATTATCAAAATCCAAAGGTTGAATTTGCAAAATATTTTCTACGGTTTTTTCCGTAAACGCAAAGGGAGCAATCTCTCCTAAAAGTTGATCAAATTCTAATTCCTGTAAATGGTCTTTTGTAATATGCACGTGCAAATTTAATGAGATAATTTTGAAATGTAGATGTTTTTGATTTTAATAATTAAAGACATTTTATAAAAAATAGGTACAAATACCTATAAAAAAGTGGGTTATTCATTATTGCATTTTGTTAGGATTGAAAATAATTTTGCCATATAAATAACCAATAAATTTTTATTATCATGAAAAAATTATTTTTTTATCTAATGGCAGGTCTTTTTATGAGCACAATTTTTATTTCTTGTAAAGGAATAGGAGATGAAGATAACGGAGGAAATTCGAATGGAAATTCTGCAACTTTAACCGCCGAACATTATGGGTTTGATGGTGCAAATTCTGGAAAGTTTAGTTCTACAAAAGCAGGAATTGTAAAAACTACAACCGCAGGAGTGACCATTTTGGCTATTTCTGGAATTAGAGATGGAGGAAAAGAATCTATTAATATCATTTTGTACGGAGACATTACTGCTCCTAAAACTTTCGCTTTAGGAAATGGATCATCAAGTGGCATCATAATTAGAAAAGATTACCAAAATGTTAATGATCGAGATTTGTCTTATAGTACAGATAATGATAGTCCGACAATGACAGGAGGTGGAGAAGTGAAAATCATTTCTGTTAATGGAAATCAAATTGAAGGAACTTTTTATGCAGTTTGTCATAATAATAGTTCGAAAGAAGCTTATGCAGAACAAGGAAAATTTAGTGGAACAATAAATTAAAAATTATGAAAACTTCTTTAAAATTTTCTATTTTATTAATTATAGTTTCTATTATTTCTAATGCGCAAACATGGGTTAAAACTACGGCGCCCACAGATTTAAATTATTCAGATATTAGAATCTATGGAAACAATATTATTTATGCTTTAGCAAGTGCAAAAGGAGAATCTCTTCCGCATACACTTGTGAGTTCCACGGATGGTGGACAAACGTGGACTGTGGGAACGATTCTTTATAATTGGGTGTATGTTGTTGCAACACCTTCAGGTTTAGTTGTAGGAGATATCTTAAAATAACCTACAACAAATTATACTTCAGATGGTGGAAAAACTTGGATCCCGGTTACTACAAACGACTATTATTTCCCATCAGGTATTTTAGCGAACGGAAAGTTATTATATAGTGATCAGATTAATAGTAAATTAAGTGTTTCTCCAGACTACATTTCTTTAGGAAATGTTTACAGCACAAATTTGAATGTAGATTATACAAAATTTGCTACTAATTCTACAGGAAGAACTATTTTCGGGCATGACGGTAATAACGGTTATGATTTATCTTATACAGATGATAATGGCGCAACGTTGAAAGACATTTCGCTTAAAAGTTTGATTGGAAATACCAAAATTGCTCCATTTATTACTTTTGCAGGAAATAATACTTTCTATACGGCAGGTGTAAACACCGAAGTTATAAAAAGTACTGATAATGGAGTTACTTGGACTCAATGTACTGCAATGACCGCAGGTTATATTTATAGTATTAAAGCCAACCAAACTGGAAGGCTTATTGTAAACAAATCTGGTAACATTTTGACTTCTACAGACGGTGGACAAACTTTTACAGCAATGGGAACTGGTTTACCTGCGTATACTGCACAGAAACTAGATGTTACAACAAATGGTAAATTTTTTCTTGCTGTAGCAGAAGGTTCGACTATTAATCCAAAAGGTGGAATTTATTATTATCAAGATAATCTTTCTGTAGGGGATATTGATGAAAAAAATCATCCAAATTTATTTCCAAATCCAGCGAAAGACTTTGTTAACATTGATAAAATTTCAAAAAATGCATCTATAAAAATAACAGATAGTAGTGGGAAATTAATCTACAATTCTGTTTCAAAAAACACAAATGAAAAAATTAATACAAGTCATTTTATAAATGGTATTTATTTTATTCAAATTAATGATAATGGTATAATAACAAGTCAAAAATTAATTATAAGAAACTAATTTTTTTAAAAGGATAAAGATTAATTTTTATATTTGTGTAAACTTAAACCCGTGAAAATCAATAACCTTATCTATCTATTATTACTTTTGGTTTCTCTCACTTTAAAATCTCAAAGTAATATTCTTGAAGAAAAAAAACTTGAAAAAGCTTTAAAATTTCTAAACGATTACAAATTAGATTCTGCAGAAACTGAATTTAAAGATTTATTAAAACCAGAAATTAAAAAAAATAATTCCAAAATTTACATTAAATCCGAGTTGAATCTTGGGCGAATTTATGGAGACAAAGGTAATAATGTTCAAGCTTTAAAATATTATCAAGATGCACTAAAAGTTGCCGAATCTACGAAAGACAAAGAATCAATTCCGCACATTTTAAAAAACATCGGTATTTTATACGTCAGTTGGAAAAAATTTGATGAAGCTTTTAATTATTACGATAAAGCAGAAAAATTAGCAACAGAAATCGGAAATAAAGAGTTAATCGCAGATTGTCAGAATAACAAAGGAATTATTTATGAACAACAAAAAAATTATCCAAAAGCACTTTCAAATTATAAAAGTGCATTAGAACTTTATATAGAGAAGAAAAATCCACAGAAAATTTCAATGGCACTTAGTAATATTGCCATTGTTTACAAATTTCAAAAAAACTATCCAGAATCTATTAAATATAATTTTCAAGCTATTTCTATAGCCGAAAAGTTAGGTGACAAATGGAATATGGCTGCAACTTATAACAATATTGGAAATCTTTATGGTGAAATGGGTGATTATAAAAAAGCCATTTTATTCTGTGAAAAAGCTCTGAAAATTGCCAAAGAAATCCACGCAGATGAAATCATAGAATCCACTTACGACAGTATGGCAAATGCTGCAGAGAAAGCCGGAGATTACAAAAATGCTTTTGCTTACCAAAAATTATTTTCGCAAGTAATGAATGAGTTTATCAATAAAGAAAGCACAAAACAACTTTCAGAACTCAATATAAAATACGAAACTGAAAAAAAACAAAAACTCATTCAACAACAACAATTTGAATTAAAACAAAAAAATATTTGGCTTATTTTTAGTGGAATTTTATTTTTAATTTCGCTGCTTGCAGCTTATTTTATTTATAAAAATTATCGCCACAAGCAGAATAGAAAATTGCAAAATCAAATTTTCCGTCAACAAGAATTAGAAGCTAAAGCTCTTTTCGAAGGCGAACAACACGAGAGAATCCGTATTGCGAGAGATTTGCACGACGGGGTTGGACAAATGCTTTCCTTAGTGAAAATGAATTTATCCACCTGGGAAAAGGATTCAGTTACAGAAAAAACAATGAATTTAGTGGATAAAACCATTGAAGAAGTACGCAATGTTTCTCATAATTTAATTCCTGAAGAACTTAATTTTGGAATTTTTTCTGCTTTAGATAATTTAACTGAAAAAGTAAATTCTTCGGGAAAAACTAAAATGGAAATAGACATTGGTAAAGAAATAAGAGCCATAAAATTTTCCCGCCAAAATGAACTTTCAATTTACAGAATCGTTCAAGAAGTCGTTAATAACATGTTAAAACACGCGAATGCAAACTTGATTAATTTGTCGATAAAACAAGTGAATCAAAATATAATTATTTCTATAAACGATGATGGAAAAGGTTTTGACGAAGAATCCATCACCAATTCAAAAGGGATGGGTTGGAAAAACATCAAAGCAAGAATTCATCTTCTCGATGGAAAAATAAAAATACATTCCGAGAAATTATCTGGTACACAAATCAAAATAACTTTACCCAGAAATGGAGAATAATACTACAAATATTCTTATTGCAGATGATCACCAAATGATGTTGGATGGAATTAAAGATATGCTTGCAAAAAACCCCGAATTTCACATAATTGCAGAAGCAAATAATGGTCAAGTTGCATATGAAATAATTGCCGCAAATCCTGAAAAATTTCAAATTTTGCTCACAGATATTAGTATGCCACTTTTAACTGGAACCGAACTTTGCAAAATGATAAAAAGTAAATTTTCTCATATTCAAGTGTTGATTCTTTCCATGTATAATAATGCAACTGCGGTGAAAGAAGCGGTTTTTGCGGAAGCAGATGGTTATATTTTAAAAAATGCGGGAAGAAATGAATTATTAAAAGCATTACATAGAATTACCAATGGAGGAACCTACTTCTCACAAGATATTGTTCCAATTATTTACAATCAATACCACCAAAAACAACAACAAGATGAGCAACTTGGTCTGCTTTCAGTAAGAGAAAAAGAAATTTTAGCGCTCATTGTAAAAGAATTCACAAGCGAAGAAATTGCCCAAAAATTATTTATTAGCAAAAAAACAGTCGATAATCATCGTCAACATATTTTGGAAAAAACGCATTGCAAAAGTACAGTTGGTTTGGTTAAATTTGCTGTAAAGTTGGGTTTGGAATAAATTTCAAAATTCTATCTTTTGAATAATGAAACTCCTTACAAAAAGACTCGTTTTAAAACCAATTTCAGAAGATGATGTACAAGATATTTTGACGATTAGAAGCAATGCGACTATCAATAAATATATCGGCAGAAAACCTCCGAAGTCAATAGAAGATGCGCTTGATTTTATCCTTAAAATTAAAAATAATAACCAGAAAATAGTTGGTTTTTTTGGGATTACTTTGAAAAACAATTCTCATTTAATAGGAACTATTTGTTTATGGAATTTTTCTAAAGATCAGAAAACCGCCGAATTAGGCTATGAAATGTTACCAGAATTTCATGGAAATGGTTTTATGTTTGAAGCGTTAAAAGCAATATTGAATTATGGTTTTAATGATTTGAGTTTGTTGAATATAGAAGCATTTACGCATAAAAATAATTTGAAATCCATACAATTATTAGAAAAATTTTCATTTGCATTAAATGAAAATAGAGTAGATGAAGATGTGAAAGAAAATATTATTTTTGAATTAAATAAAGTCTGAATAATTATCACATTTTCACATCAATAAATCTTCACATCGAACAATGACTTGGACAGAAATTCTTGCCCCAATAAAAAATTCAGAATACTTTAAAAATCTTTGGCAAAAAGTAAAAGAAGAATATGAAACTTCACAATGTTTTCCACCATCAAAGCAAATTTTCCGTGCTTTAGAGTTGACGCCTTTTGATGAAGTGAAAGTTGTAATTCTCGGTCAAGATCCATATCATAATGATTTTCAAGCAAACGGTTTGTGTTTTTCAGTTTCAGAAAAAGTGACAATTCCACCTTCTTTGCGAAATATTTTCACTGAACTGGAAAATGATTTAGGTATTAAAAGAACAGAAAAAGAATTAGACGATTGGGCGGAACAAGGTGTTTTACTTTTGAACTCAACTTTAACAGTTCGTGCACATGAAGCCAATTCTCACCAAAAATTGGATTGGGAAAAATTTACGGATTTTATTATTAAAGAAATTTCAGATAAAAAGGAAAATGTAATTTTTGTATTGTGGGGAAGTTTTGCGCAGAAAAAATCGATTTTAATTAATGAATCTAAACATTTAATTTTAAAAGCAGTTCATCCATCGCCGCTTTCTTCTTACCGTGGTTTTTTTGGAAGTAAACCATTTTCCAAAATTAACAATTTTTTAAAAGACAAAAATAAAGAAATTATTGAGTGGTAAATTAGGATAATTTAGGATTTTTACTTTTAAATAATATCGGTTATTACGACAATTAGCATCGCCAAACCAACTAAAAAATTAAAAAAAGTTCCATAAAGAAATCCGATAAATGCTCCTTTCATACTATTAAAAGCTTTCTTTTTATCACTAAAATCGTGGAATAATTCGCCTAGAAAAACGCCTGCAAACATTCCAATTAAAAATCCAAAAGGAATTGGAATAAAAATAATCCCCAGAATTGTTCCCACAAAAGAACCAATACTTCCATATCTTGTTCCACCATATTTTCTATTGGTTTTTGCTGGAATTACATAATTTAAAACGACAGAAATAATAGTTAGAACTGAAAAAATCCAAATCCACCACATACTTAAATCAGAATTCCCACCAAATTTATAAATCAAAAGTCCGCATAAACTCAACAAAAGACCAGGTAAAATCGGTAAAAAAGTACCAATAATTCCCAAGATTAAAAGAATTATAGAAAATAGTAATATTAGACTTTCGCTCATTTTTTTAAGTTTAAAAGATAAAATTAGTTAAATATAAATGCTTAGCAAAAGTAATTTGTTATTTTTGTAGTTATGGGCAAAGATTTAATTACCACTAAAGATTTATTGCAAAATATTAGTGATCAGATTCACTATTTTGTAAAAGGAAATTTTCCGGATGATATAATTTTGTGGGTACAAATTCTTGCGAAGTTTTTATTCTTATTTGCTCTAATATATATTGTTAGTACTGTTTTCAAGATTATCTTTAAAGTCATCTTTAAACTTTTTGTTAATACAGATAAGTTCCCGGTTTTGGTATCTATTTATAAAGCTAAAATCACAACTTCAATTTCCATGGTAATTGCCTTGTTTATTGGAAGTTACGCTTTGTATTCGATATTCTACAGACATAAACATAGCTACGGTTTTTTAGAAATCATCATTCATATTTCTCTTCTTTTGGTTGTTGCCAATTTGGCTTTTAGAATGCTAAAAGCCGTAGAATATTATTATTTGTATAAGAAAGACTTTTATATTATTATGGCGCTTCGGGCCATCAATCAAACAATAAAAATATTTGGTACTTTCATTTTTACAATTATCGCAATCTGTATTTTATTCAAAATTAGCGGCACGGCAATTTTAGGAAGTTTAGGTGCAATGACGGCGGTTTTAGTTTTGGTTTTCAGAGATACTATTTTAGGTTTTGTTACTGGAATTCATGTCGCAACTTCTAAAAATTTAAAAGTAAACGATTGGATTGGTATTCCAAAATATAATTTGGAAGGAACAATTTTAGACATCAATCTTTTAACCACAAAAATTTTAAATTTCGATAAAACAGTTTCTACAATTCCCACGTATGATCTGCTTACTACTGAAATTAAAAATCTTCAGGTGATGTCGGAAACCAACACGAGACGAATAAAAAAGTCGATTTATTTCAATATTAATTCTTTTAAATTTATTGATGAAGAACTGTTTACTAAATTGAAACAAATCAATCTTATTTCAGATTATTTAGATTCAAAATCTAAAGAGATCAGCGACAGTAAAAAGGAAATGAGCCATTTTGAAACGATTGTTAATGGTGCTCAATTGACAAATATTGGCGTTTTTCGAGTTTATGCGATGGAATATTTAAAGCATAATAAAAATGTTGATAAAGATGGAACTTCGATGGTTCGGCAGTTGGATATTTCTCCACAAGGTTTACCTCTGGAAATTTACTGTTTCACCAATGATTCTAAATGGGAACATTTTGAGCAAATACAAGCCGATATTTTTGACCATATTTTGGTTGCGGCAAAAGAATTTGATCTGCAGGTAATCCAATATTTGAAAAATTAAAAAAATGACAAAACTCAGTGTAAATATTAATAAAATTGCCACTTTACGTAATGCGCGTGGCGGAGAATTTCCAAGTGTGACAGAAGCGGCGATAAAACTACAAGAATTTGGCGCACAAGGAATTACGATTCATCCAAGACCGGATGAAAGACATATTACCAGAAAAGATGTTTACGATTTAAAACCTTTGGTGAAAACGGAGTTTAATATCGAAGGAAATCCACACAGAGATTTTATTGATATGGTTTTAAATGTAAAACCGGAACAAGTCACTTTGGTTCCAGATGCAGATGATGCAATTACATCAAACGCCGGTTGGAATTGCAAAAAACACCAAGATTTTCTGAAAGAAATTATTTCAGAATTTAAAAATGCAGGAATTAGAACCTCAGTTTTTCTTGATCCAAATCCAGAAATGGTAGAATTTGCTGCAAAAACAGGAACTGACAGAATTGAACTTTACACTGAAGCGTACGCAAAAGATTATGCAGATTCTTCGACTTCGCTCAGAATGACAAAAGAATTGGCCATAAAACCTTACTTTGAAACTGCACAGAAATGTGTGGACTTTAATCTTGGCGTTAATGCAGGACACGATTTAAGCTTAGAAAATTTAAAATATTTCGCAGATGAAATTCCTAATTTATTAGAAGTTTCAATCGGTCACGCTTTAATTTCTGAAGCGCTTTATATGGGATTAGAAAATACCGTTCAAGCGTATTTGAAGCGATTGGCGAAATGGTAAAATCAATTTTTTAAAATTTTAATTGTTGGAACAAAATATATTACACTCAAAAATCTACGGAAAAGAAAAACCCGAAATTCCTTTATTGGTTTTTCACGGATTATTCGGAATGCTCGATAATTGGGGAACTTTCGGAAAAGATTTTGGAGAAATAATGCCCGTTCATTTATTAGATTTAAGAAATCACGGCAAAAGTTTTCATTCCGATGAAATGTCACACGATAATTTAGCCGAAGATATTTTAAATTATATGTCGGCAAATCAAATTGAAAAAGCACATTTGCTCGGACATTCTTTGGGTGGAAAAGCGGTGATGCAATTTGCCATGAAATTTCCAGAAAAAGTGGAGAAATTAATTGTTGTAGATATTGGTCCAAAATCTTATCCGCCGCATCATCAAGGAATTTTAAAAGCTTTGCAATCGGTTGATTTAGAAAATGTAAAAAGTAGAGGTGAAGTTGAAGAAATTTTAAGTCAATATATTCCAGAGAAATCAGTGGTTTATTTTTTAGCCAAAAGTTTGTATTGGACGGAAAATAAAAAATTAGCGTGGCGTTTTAACCTTAAAACTTTAACAGAAAAATATACAGAATTTGTTTCAAATGCGATTAAATTTGGTGTTTTTTCGGGAGAAACTTTATTTATTTCTGGGGCAAATTCCAATTACATTTTACCCCAAGACTCCTTTTTAATTAAACAACAATTTCCAAATTCTAAAATAATTTCCATTCAAAAGGCGGGACATTGGGTTCAAGCAGAAAATCCAAAAGACTTTCATAATGTGGTTTATGAGTTTTTAAAATCGTAATTTAGCGCAACAATATTTAAGATTTGATTTTCGTTACAGGCGCCACAGGAATTCTCGGAAGAGTGATAGTTTTAGAACTTCTAAAGCGTGGTAAAACCTTTCGTGCAGCGAAAAGACCAACAAGTAATCTTGAAGATGTCAAACATTCTTTTCAGTTTTACACAGAAAATTCCGAGGATTATTTTAATAAAATTAATTGGATTGATGTGGATTTTAAAGATTCAGATTCTTTAGAACAAGCTTTAATTGGAGTTACCGAAATTTATCATTGCGCTGCAAAAGTCAGTTTTCATCCAGATGATAAAACGGAAATGCAAAAATGCAATATTGAGTTTACGGAAAATTTATTGTACCAATGTCAGAATTCTTCCGTAGAAAAGTTTCTCTATGTAAGTTCTATCGCGGTTTTAGATAATGAAAATGAAAATGGAATTTTTGATGAAGACTCCAATTTTAATCCAAAAGAAGACCATTCAGATTATGCCATTTCAAAACATTTTGCGGAAATGGAAGTTTGGCGCGCTTCTGCGGAAGGTTTAAATACAATTATTATAAATCCCGGAGTTATTATCGGTTCAGGAAACTGGAACAATAGCAGTGGCAAATTAATTAATGAACTTTTAAATAATAAATTTTCATTTTCTGGGAATAGCGCTTATGTTGATGTGCGAGATGTGGCGAAAATTTCTATAGATTTAATGGAAAAAAATAGTTTTGGAGAACGATTTATTTTAATTTCTGAATCTAAAAGTTACCAAGAGGTAGCTAATTTTTTACGTTTAAAATTGAATAAATCAAAAGTGAAAATTTTGCCTTATTGGATTTTAAAAATCGGCGTTTTCTTCAATTTTTTATTGGGTTGGCTTATAAAACCTTTAAAAATGATTAATTCTGTGAATGTAAAATCCGTCAGTTTTCATTCTGAAATTTCAAATGAAAAAATTAAGAGAGAATTAAATTTTAAATTTATTCCCGTTTTTCAAAGTCTCGATTTTCATCTTAAAAATTATCTTAAAGACCATCCTAAAATTTAAAATTAATATAATTTAAAAAATAAAATTAATTCCGCACTTTGTTAAGTGAAACGTCTTTGCGCTATTAAAAAAAGAATGAAAAGCAGCAAATTTGTAAATTAATCTTTGCGAACTTTGCGTTAAAAATTTACATTTTGATTAAAAATAATTAATAAATGAATCTTACAGAATTTCTAAATATAAATTCAGATAAATATTTAAAAAATCCCGCAATTGGTTTTAAAAAACGAGAAAAGTGGGAAACAATTTCTTGGTTGAAACTTCGTACTTTGGTTTTCAAAACTGCAAATGCACTTAGAAAATCTGGGATTTCAGATGGTGATAAAGTGGCAATTTACGCAGATAATTCAGCAGAATGGCTCATTTTTGATTTGGCCATTTTATCTTTAGGAGCTGTCACAATTCCCATTTATTCTACTAATAATAAAGAACAAGCGGCTTATATTTTAGAAAATTCTGAAAGCAAAATTGTGTTGGTTGGAAATCAACAACAATACGATGATTGTTTGGAAATTCTGCAAGAAAGTAATTATTTAAGTCAAATTATTGTTGCTAAAAAAGCGGTTTGGATTAAACAAGATCGTTCCGTTTTTCTCGAGGATTATATTGCAAAAATTTCTTCAAATTTTGAAATAGTTCCTAGAATTGATGAAGATTTAGCAACTATTATTTACACTTCAGGAACTACAGGAATCCCAAAAGGTGTGATGCTTTCACACGGAAATTTTCTAAAAACTTTTACTGCGCATCAAGATTTTTTTAATTTTGATGATTTTGACTATCAAAAATCTTTAGCATTTTTACCTTTAAGTCATATTTTTGAGCGCAGTTGGACTTTGTTCTGTCTTCATTCTGGTGTAAAAGTTTATTTTTTAGAAAACACAAAATTAATTGCAAATGCTTTGATAGAAGTGCAACCGACTTTTATGTGCGCAGTTCCTAGGTTTTATCAAAAAATATTTGCTGGAATCAAACAAACCATTAATGAAGGTTCAGAATCAAAAAAGAAAATTTTTAATTGGGCAATGAAAGTGGGGACTGAAGTTTCTGAATTAAAAAGACAAAATAAAAATATTCCTATCGGTTTAAATTTTAAAAATTTCTTCGCAAATCAATTGGTTTTTAAGAAAATAAAACAAAAATTAGGCGGTCAACTTTGGTTCATGCCGTGTGGCGGCGCGTCTTTATCAGAAGAGGTTACGAGATTTTTCGATGCAATGGGAATTCACATCACAGTTGGTTATGGTTTGACGGAAACTACGGCAACTTTGACGGCTTTTCCATTTAAAAACTATAAACACGGAACTGCAGGAAAACCAATTGGTGACACACAAATTAAAATTGGTGAAAACAATGAAATTTTAATAAAAGGAAGTAGTGTGATGCAAGGTTATTACAAAATGCCCAAAGAAACTTCCGAAGTTTTTACGGAAGATAATTGGTTTAAAACGGGGGATGCAGGAGAAATTGATTCTGATGGAAATCTAACAATTACCGATAGAATTAAAGATTTAATGAAAACTTCCAACGGAAAATATATTGCGCCACAACCATTGGAAAATGCACTTTCAAATGATGCTTTTATTGATCAAATTATGTTAATTGCAGAAGGTAAATCTTTCGTAACAGCAATTATAGTCCCATATTTTGAAAATTTAGAAAAAGAATTAGTTAAATTAAATATTAAATTTACAGACTGGAAAACCATATTGCAAACTCCGGAAATTCTAAGTTTTTACAAAGAAAGAATTGAGAAAATCCAAACAAATCTTTCAGCTTTTGAGAAAATTAAAAAATTTATATTGTTACCAGAAGCTTTTGAAATTAGCACAGGTGAAATTACGCCAACTTTAAAAGTGAAACGGAACGTAATTTTAAAAAAGTACGCGGAACAAATTGAAGAAATGTATTAAAAAGATACTAGATATTAGACATGAGAAGTTAGGCTTTAATCTTTAAAGTTTAGTTTTAAAAACAAATGGTTTAATATTTTCTAATACCTAAATACAAAAAACATTCATAATTAAATTTAAAATCTAAAGTATCAAATCTAATATCTAAAATGACTAATCAAGATTTTTACGGAAATAAAAACTTCCAACTTTCACTTCAAAAAGTGGAGAATTCTTGTCCTTCAAATATTGCCTTAATAAAATATTGGGGTAAATATGACAATCAAATTCCCGCAAATCCAAGTATTAGTTTTACTTTAAATCATTGTAAAACACGCACTGAAATTGAGTTTAAACCAAATGAAATATTTTCTGTAAAAACTCTTTTAGCAGGAAAAGAAGAGAAAAATTTCGCAACAAAAATTGAAAAATATTTTAATAATATAGAAGTTTATTTGCCTTGGATTTTAAAAGGAAGTTTTAAAATTCACACCGAAAATACATTTCCCCATAGTTCAGGAATTGCAAGTTCGGCATCTGGTTTCGGTGCGATTGCAAAATGTTTGATGGATTTGGATAATATATTTACTAACAACGGACATCCAACAACTAACCACCAAAAAGCCTCATTTTTAGCACGATTAGGAAGCGGAAGTGCATGTAGAAGTTTGTTCAACGGTTTAGTCGTTTGGGGAAAAACGGATGAAATTGAAGGAAGTTCAGATTTATTTGCGGTAAAATTTCCCGAGACAGAAATACATCCTGTTTTTAAAAATTTTAAAGATTGGGTTTTGTTGATTCATGAAGGTGAAAAAAGTGTTTCTTCCACAATTGGTCATGGTTTGATGAAAAATAATCCTTACGCGGAAACCCGTTTTCAGGAAGCAAAAGATAACTTTTTGCCAATGAAAACCATTTTAAAATCGGGAAATTTAAAAGAATTTATCACTTTGGTTGAACATGAAGCTTTGACTTTACACGCCATGATGATGATGAGTGATCCTGCATTTATTCTTATGAAAACTGGAACATTGGAAGTAATTAATAAAGTTTGGACATTTAGAAAAGAAAGAAATTTGCCGTTATTTTTCACTTTAGATGCAGGTGCAAACGTGCATTTATTGTTTCCAAATGATAATAATTCACCAGAAATTGAAAAATTTATTGAAGATGAGTTGTTACAATTTACGCAAAAAGGAGGGATTGTGAAGGATGAAATGAAGTTTTAATATGGGGTTTTAAACCATAGTTTTGTCATTCCGTAGAAATCTAAGCAAAGTAGAAAAAGTATTTTATTTCCATTCAAAAAGATGATTTTAAAAATCCATATTGGGATTTTGTTTGCTGATCAATTCCAATTTCTTCTCTCTCGAAAAATTTTTAATTTCTTTTTCTCTTAAAATTGCATTTTGAATCATTTTTCTTCGAATGTTTTGGGAATCTAATATGTAAATTATTTGTGACACCTGTATACAAAACTATTTTGCGCGGATTTGTTAAAATGTAAAACATAGAATGTATAAATTCCTTCAGTAGTTTCATTAATAGATTTTAATTTTGTTATTTTCTCTGATTAAATTCTTACGGAATGATAAAAGGTCTTTTTAGATTTATTTTTATTTAAAATTACATTATTTTTGTACAACTTTTAAAAGATGCAAAAACTTTTCTACGTTATAATCGGTGCAACGCCAAAAGGAAGAACTACAGAACAACACGATGTTTTTTTCGGCATTGCAAAAAATATAAAAGATTTAATTCCGGAAATGAAAACTTTCTGGCCAGAAACCAAAGGAAAATTTCACTTAGATGCATACCAAGAAGTGAAATTTGTAGATGGTTTTGAACTTAAAATTGTTCCCAGAAATTTGAGCGAATTACAAGAAAAACATTTGTTTTTCATCAATTTGGGTGGTTATAAACCAGGTATTTTTCAGGAATTTCATGAAAAACATTTGATGATTGGCAAAAAAATGTCGGAAATTATCAGACGCGTGAAGAAAACAGAATTTTATAAAACAATGGGTTTTAAAAATGCAGAAAGCCACATTGATGATAAATACGGAGTAGATATTGATGATATTTATAAAGTTGAAGATTTAATTTCCCCTAAAACAAAAGAAAAATATGCCATCATTTTAGAAAAAACCGATTTAGAAAATCAAGAAAATATTACAAATATTGGATATTTTAGTTTAAAGAGTTTAAAATAATTTTAACTCAAATCTCAAATTTAAATAAAAATGAAAATCGCGATTCTTGGCGGCGGACAATTGGGCCGAATGTTTATACAAAATGCGTTAAAATATGATGATGAGATTTACACTTTGGATCCGTCTGAAAATGCTTCCTGCGCCAATATTTCGCATTTTACAAAAGGTGACTTTAATGATTTCCAAACGGTTTTAGATTTTGGAAAAGATAAAGATGTTTTAAGTATAGAAATTGAACATGTCAATGTTGATGCGCTTTTTCAGTTAGAGAATGAAGGTGTAAAAGTCATTCCATCTGCGGAAATTATTAAAATTATTCAGCAGAAAATTTTGCAGAAAGAATTTTATTTAAACAATAACATTCCAAGTGCGGATTTTCAGATTATTCAAAATAAATCAGAACTCAATTTTTCCTTTCCTTTTGTTCAAAAATTAAATAAAGGCGGTTATGACGGGAAAGGTGTGCAAATTATTAAAGATGAGAATGATTTAAAAAATCTTTGGAATGAACCTTCCGTTATTGAAAATTTGGTAGATATTGACAAAGAATTATCGGTAATTTTAGCAATTAATGAAAAAGATGAATGTCAAACTTTCCCAGTGACAGAAATGGTTGCAGATCCAAAATTAAATTTATTGGATTTTAATATTTGTCCGGCAGAAATTTCTAAAAATGTTGAAAAACAAATTACAGATATTGTTGAGAAATTTATAACCGCTGCAAATTCCGCAGGTTTATTTGCCATCGAATTATTTTTAGATAAAAAAGGAAAAATTTGGGTGAATGAAACTGCACCGAGATTACATAACTCTGGACATCAAACGCAGGAAGGAAATGCTAATTCTCAGTTTGAACAAATGTATCGGGTTTTAAAAAATCTCCCTTTAGCGGATACGGAAAGTTTCGTTTTCTCTGGAATGTTAAATTTAGTTGGTAATGAAAATTATTCCGGAAAAGTGAAATATGAAGGTTTAGAAGAAGTTTTAAAACTACCTAAAACCTATGTTCATTTATATGGGAAAAAAGATACAAAACCCGGCAGAAAAATGGGACATATTAATGTTTTGGCGGATTCTCGCGAAGAACTTTTAGAAAGATTAATTAACATTAAATCTTTAGTAAGAGTGATTTCGCATTAATTTAGTATTTAAAATTTTGTCTTTTTAGACAAATTTTGATTTAGATTTTAATATTTTTTCGTTTGTAATTGGTAATAAAAACACCCGCAATAATTAAAATTGCGGCGACTAAAAATTTCAAGGAAATTTCTTCATTTAAAAGTAACCAACCTAAAAATATCGCGATTATTGTATTGACGTAAGATAAAATTACCACTTGCGTCGGAAGTAATCTTTGCAGTAAATAATTAAAACTAAAAAACGCAATTACCGAACCGAAAACTGCTAAATAAATAATGGCTAAAATTCCATTTAAACTCCAGTTTTCAAAATTAATTTCTGGCGAAAACAAAAAGCCAAAAATAATTTGAACCACACCTGCAAAACTAAATTGATAAAATAAAATTAGAAAAATATTTTCTTTATTTTTTAAAATATGTTTGCTGTAAACTGTTCCGATTGCCCAACCAAGAATTGCAAGAAAAGCGAGTAATAAACCCATTGCATAAGCGGGATTGAGAAAGTCTTCTAAATTATCCCAAAAGACAAAAACAATTCCTGAAAATCCCAAAGCAACGCCAATTAAAGATTTTAAATTTATTTCTTTTACGATGAAAATAGCGCTTAAAATAAATACTAAGATAGGTGAACAAGAAGAAATTAGAGAAGCCAAACTGGAAGTAATTTGCAATTCTGCAACAGTTGTAAATCCATTTGCAACAATTAGCATCAAAGAAGAAATTAGAAATTGTTGTGCCGTTTTTTTCCAACCAATCCAATGTAATTTTCGTGAAAAAATTAAATAAAAGAACAAAATAACACCTGCTAAAAACTGTCGGATTCCCGCTACAAACCACGGTGGAATTGTTTCTACTGCTATTTTTATTCCTAAAAATGTTGTGCCCCAAATTATGGCAACCAATACCAATGCAAAAAGCAATTTTAGGTTTTTAAATTTTGGGATTTTCACCTTGCGAAGATATTTATTTTTGAGCTATGTTTAGTATCTTTACAGTCAATAATCAAAAAAAAATTATAAAATGGTCGGAATAATTATGGGAAGTAAAAGTGATTTAGGCGTGATGGAAGTTGCGGCTGATTTCCTAAAATCTTTAGAAATTCCTTATGAATTAACCGTAGTTTCCGCACACAGAACACCGGAAAGACTTTTTGATTATTCTAAATCTGCAGTAAAAAGAGGTTTAAAAGTCATAATTGCAGGAGCAGGCGGTGCTGCACATTTACCAGGAATGGTTGCAAGTTGTACTACTTTACCAGTAATTGGTGTTCCAATTTTATCATCTAATTCTATTGATGGATGGGATTCTGTTTTGTCGATTCTTCAAATGCCTTCTGGAATTCCAGTTGCGACGGTTGCGCTAAATGGCGCGATGAATGCCGGAATTTTAGCAGCAAAAATTTTGGGAAGTTCTGATGAAAAGATTAAAAATAAATTGGAGAATTTTCAAAAATCTTTAACAGAAAAGATTTTGAATACAGTAGATGAAATTAAAGGTTTACACCCAAATTCTTATGATTGAGTTTTTCAACCACAAAGTCACAAAAGATTTCTCCTAAAAATTCAACATACAAGTTCACAAAGAGAAAATCTATAGATCTTCAAAATTTTTGTGTACTTTATAAATATAAAACTTTAGCATTCTTGCATTTTACTTTTGTGATTAAAGTATTTTACTTAGCAAAAAGCCATTCAAATGCTTTACCGAATTCTTGGGACCAATAAGATTCTGAATGTGTTCCATCTTTACTGAATTTTGTTTTAATATTTTTCTCTGAAACACCTTGTTTTAAAAGTTCTGCTTCAGCTTTTTTGATGTCGGAAACCATTTCTTCAGATTCTTTTAATCCGGCATAAAAGTATATTTTAGAGTTTTTTAATTTTTTTGCATTTTTCCGTAAATAGAAAGTCAAATCTTGCGGTGCAAACCAAAAACTTGGACTGAAAATCCCGAGTTTTCCGAATTTATTTGGATATTTTACACCTGCATAAAATGAAATTAATCCGCCCATTGAACTTCCAATTAAAGCTGTATATTTTGGTTGTTTTAAAGTTCGGTAATGTTTGTCAACGTAAGGTTTTAAAGTATTTGCTAAAAAATCTGTGTATAAATCACCTTTTCCACCGCCGTATTTTGCGTTTTTCCACGGAGAGTATTCGTTTAATCTTTCTGCACCACCATTTTCTATTCCAATCACAATCGCATCGGTTTTATGCTGTGAAAAAAGTACATTTAAAGTTTCATCAATTTTCCATTCACCAGAAAAAGAAGTTGCGTCATTAAAAAGATTTTGACCATCTTCCATATAAACAACGGGATATTTTTTACCAGAAGTCACATAATCTGGTGGTAAATAAATCCAGATTTTTCTGCTTGTTTTTAATTGTGGAATACTGAAATTCTCGCACAAAACTTTTACATTTGGTGACAAAGTATTTTTTTTCTCAACTGGTTTCTCCCAAGAAAGGATATTTAAATTTATTAAATTCCCATCCGTTTCTGTAGAATATTTTCTGTTAGATAATGAATTTCCTTGCGCATCACCTTCTGCAAAATCCCACGAACCTTGCGTTATTTTATACTCAAAATTTTCTGTAACTTTTGGAATTTCTAATATAAAATTTCCGTTAATATCTTTTTTAAATTGAAAATTTTGGTCGGAAGGATTCCAATTATTTAAAGAAGAAGCCATGTAAAATTTCGCATCTTTTGGTGTATTATCGGGGAGTGAATTTATTTTAAAAATAATTTGTGCTGAACAAAAAGAAGTGATCATAAAAAATAAAAGCAAAAAATAATTTTTCATTAATAAGAAGTTTGATTCAAAGTTAGAAAAATTATAGATATTTATTTTAAACTTTTTCCTTACTTAAATGAATTCAAATATTTAATCTTCTTTTATTTCAGATAAAATTAAATCACATTTACTTTCTGCATACATTTTTTCATTTTCTCAAAAGTTCTTTTAATATCATGATCCAAACCGATTGACATACGAATTAATCCTTTAGATAAACCCATTTCTTTTTGTTCATCTTCTGGAATTTCAGATGAAGTAGAACTTCCAGATGCGGTGAAAAGTGTTTTATAAAATCCTAAACTTACAGCGAGATAGCCCAGATTTTCATTTTGCATTAATTCCATCAATTGATCTGCTTTTTCTGCAGTTTTTACATCAAGTGTTAAAAGACCACCAAAACCGTATTCTGTTTGAATCATTTCAGAATAAAGTTTGTGTTGTGGATGATTTTTTAAACCAGGATATTTTACAGTTAATCCTATTTTTTCAAAATTCTCTGCAAGAAATAAAGCATTTTCACTGTGTTTTTTTATTCGAATATGAAGTGTTCGTAAATTTTTAAGAATACTTGCAGCGCGCAAACTGTCTAAAGTTGGACCTAGAAGCATACAAGCTCCAGAATTTACATTTTTCAAATCATTAATAAATTCCTGAGAAGCGCAAATAACGCCGCCAATTGAATCACTGCTTCCGTTGATAAATTTTGTTAAACTATGAATGACGATATCCGCTCCTAAAAGTTTCGGAACTACAGAAAGTGGCGAAAAAGTATTATCAACAATTAACTTCAAGTTATGTTTTTTTGCAATCTTTGAAAGCGCTGTAATATCCGCAATTTCTAAAAGTGGATTACTTACCGTTTCGCAAAAAATAACTTTTGTATTTGGTGTAATTGATTTCTCAATTTTTTCTAAATTATTAATATCAACAAAATCGGTTTTAATATTTAAATCTGGAAGAAAATTTTTCATAAAAGCATAAGTTCCGCCATAAATTGTTCTGCTTGAAACAATATGATCGCCGGATTTGCAGAGCTGTAAAAGAGTAGAAGTAATTGCGCCCATTCCGGAAGCGGTTACATTTGCACTTTCAGTTCCTTCCATTTTTGCCAAAGCTTCAGATAAATAAAGATTGCTCGGTGAAGAATGACGAGAATAAAGATAACAACCATCGGTATTTCCTTCAAAAGTATCAAACATCGCTTTTGCAGAAAGAAATGTGTAAGTTGAACTATCAGAAATTGAAGGATTTACACCTCCGAATTCTCCGAAATATTGCAAATCTTGAATGTTACTTGCTGCGTCAAAAATTTCCATAATTATTTATTTCTTGTAAATCTATTTAATTTTAAACTTTAAAACAAGAAATGAATTAAGATTTAGAAATTAAAACTATAAAACATTATATTTATAGTTTTAAAATTTATTATTTTTGATAAAATATACTTTTAACCAAATATTTTTCAGATGAACTTAGATGAAAAGGATAAAAAACTTCTTGTTTTATTGCAAGAAAATGCGAAAAAAACCAATAAACAATTGGCGGCGGAACTTAATTTGTCAGTAACTGCAGTTTTTGAGAGAATTAAAAAATTAGAAAAGCAAAAAATTATTAAAAATTATGTGGCTTTAGTTGATAAAAAACAAGTTAAAAGAGATTTTATAGTTTTGTGTCAAGTGAAACTTATTCAGCATAAAAAGGAATACATTTCTCAATTTGAAAAAGAAATTAAAAAGTTCCCAGAAATTTTAGAATGTTTTCACGTGAGTGGAGATTCTGATTATATTTTGAAAATTGCCTTAGAAAATATTCAAGAATATAGGGAATTTATGGTTTCTAAATTAACATCTATGGAGCACATTGCAAGTACACAAAGTTCTTTTGTGATTGAAGAAGTGAAAAATACAACGACTGTTTTTTTAGAATAATTTTATTTATTTAAAAACTCCATCAAGTCCATATAAATTTTTTTAAAGCAATACGGATATTCTTTTTCCGAAAATTGTTCCCGCATTCCACTATATCTTTTTCTTTTGCAAAAGAAAAAGGATGCCGTTTCAATCGGGGCTAAAAAGACGGGATTTTTTTCTTTGAAGGGAAGAATTGGAAGAATTACAAATCATAAAAATAGTATTGGAAAAATTATTTAAATTTGGTAATTAATTATATATTTACGCATAAACACTTTATAAAAATAAAAGTAATTACTGAATAAAATCAACAAAAGAAAATTGAAAAATTAAACATTTTCTATACTTTTTTGAGTTTTAAATTCTTAAATAAAATCTATGAAAATAAAAAATTTACTACTGCTTCTTTTAACATTATTTTTAATAATTTCTTGTAGAAAAGATGAAGAATTAACTATAAAAGAAAAATTAAACGGAAAATGGAATTGGGAAAATAGCACAGGTGGAATGAATGGCAAAGAGATTCATACGCCACAAAGTGAAGGTTATACAATGCAATATAATTTCAAATCAAATGATAGTATTTCGATAACAAAAAATGAAACCCTTAAATTTAATAATACAAAATATCATTTGACAAGAGAAAAAAGTATTTTATTTCAAAAAGATTTTGATTTTTTAACTATTGATTATAAATTCAAAGAGTTTGGAACTGATTCCATTATTACATTACCAATGAGATATATGATTAACAAAATAGATGGAAATTCTTTAGAATTAACTGAAGACGTATATGATGGCTATTCTCTAAAATTAAAAAAATAGAAACTGCTTTTCCAATAAAGCAAAAATTTCAATCCGTTATTCTTCTTAAATTAAATTTATTTCCCAAAAAAATCCATCAAATCCATATAATTTTTTTGGTTCACGCCGTGTCCGCTCATATATTCTCGAAAGCTGAAATAACAGCTTTTTTCATATAAAAAATCTGCTGCTTTTCTTCCCCATTCCAAAGGAATTATTGCATCATCTGTGCCGTGAGAAATGAAAAAACGCAACTTTTCTAATTTCTTTTTATCTTTTGAAATGTTATGTAGAATTTTTTCTTCCAAATAACAACTCATACAAGCAACTTTCGAAAATAGTTCTGGATTATTTAAAGACAATGCATAACTGAGAATCCCACCTTGGCTGAATCCAACCAAATGTGTTTCATTTTCGGTTAAACCATATTGATTAGAAATTCTTAAGATGGATTCTAAAATTGCTTTTTCTGCTTTTTCCGCTTGTTGAACACCAACAAATTTTTCAGCGTTATTAAAATCAATATCATACCACGAAAAACCTTCAAAATCTGTATTTAATGGTGCCCGAAAACTTACTATGAGCCAATCTTCTGGCAAAGTAGGAACAAAACTGAAAAGATCTTCTTCATTACTTCCATAACCGTGAAGTAAAACTAAAAGCGTTGTTTTTGGAGTGATATTTCCGGGTTCTCGGAGGAGGTATTTTAAGTCCATTTTTTATTTTTTTTTATTTAAACACGGAGTTCACAGAGATTTATTTTCATTTCGCAAAATTTCGCAGAGAACACAATTGAAAATATTATGTGTTAACAAAAGCTTTTTTTAATTTAAAAATCTTTAAAATCAACCCTGCTAGAGTTTAAAACTCTGGCAGGGTTTTGCAAAAATCTTAACTTCTCCAAAACTTTAAAAACTTAATCTCAAAACATTAACCAAAAATATTTTTTCTGACAATTAGGCGCAAAAAAAATCGGGTAAAATTCCCGATTTATTTTTTTACTTTTCTCGTGTTGGTTTTATCGCCACACGATTGAGTTTGATGAGTTTCATTTTTTCTAAAAGTAACATTATCAAATAAGTGGGATCAATTTCGTACCATCTAATTCCGCCAAAGTTTGGTCTTCCACCGTGTTTGTGATGATTATTATGATAAGCTTCGCCCATCATTAACCAATCAAAACGCAAGAGGTTTTTTGAAGTATCGCTCACTTTAAAATTAGTGTAGCCATAAATATGCGCAAACCAATTAATAATTACACCGTGAATTGGTGCCATTAAATAAGCAACTGGAAGCAAAAGCCATTCCCACCAATGATTGGCGAAAAGGATAAAAAATGTGGTGTAAAAAATTCCCCATCCAATTCTAGAAAACCAAGAACTGGCAAACTGATCAAATTTTTTCCATTGCGGAACATTTTTAGTGAATTTTTCTTCTATTTGAATTTTATAATTATTGATATCGGCGTAGATATTTTTTGTACGCCACATCATTGCAAATAAATTGGGATCGTATTTTGGAGAATGCGGATCTTTTTCTGTGTCGGCAAAAGCATGGTGCATTCTGTGCATTACGCCGTATCCGTAAGCGGAAAGGTAATTAGAACCTTGCGTAATCCAAGTTAAAACGAAGCATAATTTCTCGCCAAATTTTGACATTTTAAAACTTTGATGCGCTGCGTATCGGTGTAAAAAAAAGGTCTGGAAAAATAAACCAGAATACCAGAGAACTATGATAAATATAAGGATTGTCATAAATGATTTTTGATTTTTACAAAGTTAGACTATTCAAAATCTTCCACATATGATTTTACTCATAAGTGCAATGTTTTAAATAGTTAAATGAAAAGATAAAAAAAATGAGAAACTTTTTATAAAATTTCTCATTATTAACTAATAAAATTAGGTTTTAGATTTAAGCTAAAAACTCCAAATCTTTATCTTTAAAATCATTTTGCTCCACCAATTTGTTCATTGTTTTTAAAGTTTTAATACGCAATTTTGCTAATTTCCTGATATTAGAATCTGAACTGTAATTAAAAATAGAATCTTTAAAAGTAAATGTATCGCCTTCTTTAAATTCGATGTCGTCTTTTTTTAATTCTCCTAAAAGCATCAAATTGGTCATTTTTTCTAGAATTTTGTGTTCTGCTTTTGCTAAAACTTTCAGTGATTTGAGAAGTTCTTTATTATATTTTTTACCCATGATATTTTTTGAAAGTATTTAAGTTTGATTAATTTATAAAGTTTTAATTCTTTGCTGTTTTACAATTTTCAACTTTGAGATTTCTGCAAACTTACTATTTTTTCTTCCAATAATTAGGTCTTTTATGCAATCTAAAATTTACTTAAATTTGAAATCTAAATTTAACATTCAATATAATAAAAATTCACAATGAATCAAGATCCGATATTTGCTTTAATAGAAAAGGAACGCGACCGACAAACTCACGGAATAGAACTAATTGCTTCAGAAAATTTCGTTTCAGAAAATGTAATGAAAGCGGTAGGAAGTGTTTTAACCAATAAATATGCAGAAGGATATCCTGGAAAACGTTATTACGGCGGTTGTGAAGTGGTAGATCAAGTGGAGCAATTGGCAATTGACAGAGCAAAAGAATTATTTGGAATTGAATACGCCAATGTGCAACCACATTCTGGTTCGCAAGCAAATGCTGCAATTTATTTGGCGTGTTTAAAACCTGGAGATTCTATTTTAGGTTTGGATTTATCGATGGGCGGTCATTTAACGCACGGAAGTTTTGTGAATTTTTCTGGAATTCAATACCAAGCGAATTTTTACGGAGTCGATCGTGAAAGTGGTTTGATTGATTATGACCAAATGCGCCAAAAAGCTTTGGAAGTTAAACCAAAAATGTTAATTGCAGGATTTTCTGCCTATTCCAGAGATTTAGATTATAAAAAATACCGTGAAATTGCAGACGAAGTTGGTGCAACTTTGTGGGCAGATATTGCACATCCTGCAGGTTTGGTTGCAAAAGGATTATTAAATTCTCCATTCGAATATTGTCACGTTGTTACAACTACAACTCATAAAACTTTGCGAGGACCAAGAGGTGGAATGATTATGATGGGTAAAGATTTTGAAAATACTTATGGTCATAAAACGCCAAAAGGTGAAACCAAAATGATGAGTCAGGTTTTAGATGGCGCAGTTTTCCCAGGAATTCAGGGCGGTCCATTGGAACATGTGATTGCAGGAAAAGCAGTTGCTTTTGGTGAAGCTTTGGATGAGAAATTTTTAATTTATCAAAAACAAGTGGTTGCAAATGCGAGAGCTTTGGCGAAAGCAATGATAAATAATGGTTTTGATATTGTGAGTGGTGGAACAGACAATCATCTAATGTTAGTAGATCTGCGAAATAAAAATGTGAACGGAAAAGAAACTGAAAAAGCTTTGGTAAAAGCAGACATCACGTGTAATAAAAATATGGTGCCGTTTGATGATAAATCACCTTTCACCACTTCTGGAATTCGTTTGGGAACAGCTGCAATCACAACAAGAGGTTTAAAAGAAAAAGATATGGAAACTATTGCAGGATTAATTTCTGAGTGTGTTTCTGATTTAAAAAATGACGCCGTTTTAGAAAAAGTGAAAAAAGAGGTTAATCAATTAATGGAAGGAAAAGCTTTGTTTAAATACTAGAAAGTTAAAATTGAAAATACGTAAAGTTAGAAAGCATAATTTTTAATCTAAAAGCAAAAACTATCAACTGGCAATCGACAACTGATACCCAAAAGAAATCTTATACTTTTGAAGAGATAAAACAGAAAATGGTAAATTATTGCGTTTACCAAGATCGTTGTCACAAAGAAGTAGAGCAGAAGTTTCGAGATTTTCTTTTAATACCAGAAGCGAAAGATGAAATTATACTTTATCTTATAAAGGAAAATTATCTTAATGAAGAGCGTTTTACAAGAAGCTATATCCGAGGAAAATTCTATCAAAAAAACTGGGGACGCACAAAAATTATGGGTCAGTTAAAATTTAAAGGAATTTCACAGAAATTGATTAATAATTGTATGAATGAAATTGATGAGTACGATTATGAAGAAACTATTAAGAAATTATACAAGCAACATTTTGAACTTCAAAAAGGTGGCAGAGATTATATGAAACATCAAAAAACCGTCAAATTTTTGTTAGGAAAAGGTTATGAATTTGAAATTATTTTAAACGTAAAACAAAATTATTTTTAAAACTAACAAATTTTGCTGAAATTTATCAAAAGGAAAATCAGATTTTCTTTATTTTGTTTAAAGTATATTCTAAGTTTTAATTTATATATACTTTTTAACAAGATTAGTGTATTTTTGCAGCGATTAACTTTTTAAGTAATAAAATTAAAAGAAAGAATTTTTTTAAAAATGGATTTTATTAATATAAATAAAAAAATTTATGATGGGGATAACTTTCTTAAATTATCAGATTTAAGGTATCTTCCCCGATGGATTGTATTATTGATTGATATATTTTTGGTTTTAATATCTGCATTTGTTTCCTATTTTATTATTGATAACCTAGATGTTACTCCTTATACTTATTTTTCGTTCCCTTTAAAGATTTTAATAATTTTAGGTGTAAACATTGTCTTTATGGCTTGGTTTAGAACCTATTCTGGTATTATTCGTCATTCTACTTTTGTGGATTTATGGAAGATTTTTATTACGTGCTTTTTTGCCTGTTTTACTTTGGTAATTGCAAGTTATTTTACTTTTATTTTTTTTGGACAAAAGTTATTTTTAATTCCTATACTTTTTATCAATTTTGCACTTTCTTTTAGTTTACTTTTTGTATTTCGTCTTGTAGTTAAAGAATTTTTTCAAATTATTAGAGATGTTAAAAATGATAAACAGCGTACTAAAGTAGTTATTTTAGAAATTGATGAAAGTTCCGTAGCAATTGCTCGTGTTATAATGGGAAATCCCAATCTTCCATATTGTGTACAAGGTTTTGTTACTGCAAGAAAAGATAGTAATAGCGCAAGATTATTAGGCAAAAGAATTATAACCAAAGCAGAACTGGAGAAAAAATCTAAAAAGGAATTAGGAATTGATGGTGTTATAATTATTAAAGAATTAATTTCTGATTCTGAGCTACAGAATTGGGTAAGTCTATTTTTAGAAAAAGATCTTAAAGTTTTTAAATCTCCATCATTGCAGAAATTTCGCTCAAGTGATTTAAAACATGCGATAGAGTCTTTACAGATTGAAGATTTATTAAATAGACGACCTATTAAAATTGATAATTTTGCGATTAATCCACGTCATTCAGGTAAAAATATTTTAGTAACAGGAGGAGCCGGTTCCATCGGTTCAGAAATTGTACGGCAAGTTGCCAAATTAAATCCAGATTTAATAGTAGTTCTTGATCAGGCAGAAACACCGCTTTATGAAATAGAGTTGGAAATGTTACATGAATTTCCAGATATTAATTTTGAATTTATTTTAGCTGATATTTCAAATAAATATAGAATAGAACCTATTTTCCAGAAATTTAATTTTTCAATGGTTTATCACGCGGCAGCTTACAAACATGTTCCACTCGTAGAGAAAAATCCGCATGAAGCTATTTTAGTTAATGTTTTGGGAACTAAAAATTTATCAAAATTAGCAAGCGATTATAATGTCAATCGTTTTGTGATGATTTCTACCGATAAAGCAGTAAATCCGACTAATGTGATGGGCGCTTCAAAAAGAGTTGCAGAACTTTACGTTCAATCATTACAAAATATTGAGGGAAATACGACTAAGTTTATTACCACTCGTTTTGGAAATGTTTTAGGTTCAAATGGTTCTGTTATTCCATATTTTAAAAAACAAATAGAAGCAGGCGGTCCTATAACGGTAACTCATAAAGATATTGTACGCTATTTTATGACTATTCAAGAAGCTTGTGAACTTGTTTTACAAGCAGGGACAATGGGAAAAGGTGGTGAAATCTTTGTTTTTGATATGGGTAATCCAGTGAAGATTGTGGAACTTGCAAAAAGGATGATTAGATTATCTGGTTTAAAATTAAATGAGGATATCGAAATTGTCTTTACTGGTTTGCGTCCAGGTGAGAAACTGTATGAAGAATTATTAAGCGATGGTTCTAAAACTTTACCAACACATCATAATAGTATTTTAATTTCAAAAGATCCAACTGCAGATTTTCATGAGATTACAAAACTTACAAATTTAATAACTAAAGCAGCTTTAAGACAAGATAAAGTTGAAATTGTTATAATTTTAAAGAAAATAGTACCAGAATTTAAAAGTCAGAATTCTGTTTACCAAAAACTAGATTAAAAATAAGACTAAAAATTGTATATTTGCCAACATTATTTAAAAAAATGAAAAAATTAATTTCTTTATTCTTTCTTGTGTTTCTTGTATCATGTGGGGTTTTTAAGAATAAATCTGAAGAAAACTCATTAAACTATATGCGCAATATTGATAGTATTGCGACAAATGCAGCCTTAAATTCTACTGTTTCCACTATTCAACCAGGAGATCAGCTTGTAATTGTAGTTTCTGCAAAAGATTTAGATGTTGTAAAACCTTTCAACCAAAATTTTTCTTCCAGCCAAATGGTTCAAGATGCAGTATCTGGTGGAAATTTAAGACCAAATCCTATTTCCATCACGGGACCAACTTATCTTGTTGATACGGATGGAGTGATTGATTTTCCAATTTTAGGCGAGATTAAAACTACGGGAAAAACTATAGAAGCATTTAAAGATGATTTGCGCGAGACTTTAAAGGAATATATCAAAGATCCAGTGGTAAGTGTTACGAATTCTAATTACAAAGTAACGGTTTTAGGTGAAGTAAATAGACCTGGACAATATCTTGTTACCGATGGTCATGCAACTATTCTTAACGCTTTGGGTTTAGCGGGAGATCTTACAACTTATGGAAAACGTGATGATGTTCTTTTAGTTCGGAATATTAATGGTAATATTACAAAACACAGAGTAAATCTTAATAATGCAGAATTTATAAATTCTCCTTATTATCAATTAAAACAAGGAGATGTTATTTATGTTTCTGCGAATGATACAAAAGAGAAAATATCTAAATTAAATCCTAATAATGGATTATATATTTCAATTGCATCAATCTTAATAACTATTGTTGCACTCATCGTCAGAAAATAATTATCTTTTAACAATTGTTACAAAATGGAGAAACAAACACAAACTGTTTTTGAAGAGGATTTGGCCGAAATTAATATTCAAGAAATTATAAAACCTTATATCCGTAAATGGGTGTGGTTTATTATTTCAACAATTGTAATGTTCGCATTAGCTTTTCTATACCTTCGTTATAGTACGCCTATTTATGAAATAAAAACAAGCGTTTTAATTAAAGATGCTAAGAATAATTCTATGGGTGCAGATAATGCGCTTCTTGCAGATTTATCCGGCTTAGGCGGAATGGGCACTAATAGTGTAGATAATGAACTTGAAATTTTTAAATCTAAAAAATTAATGACAGATGTTGTAGAAAGCAACAATTTACAAACTGTTATTAAAACTGAAGGAAATATAAAAGATTCCGAACTTTATGAAAAAACGTCTCCAATTAAAGTTATTGTAGTTACAGAAAAAGAGGGTGAAACGTTTCCCATAAATTTAGATATTAAAGGGAGTCAATTAATATTAAAATCTGAAGATTTAAAATCGGATATAAAAACAAACTATGGTAAAATAATTAATTTACCATTTGCTAATATTATAATCCAAAAAAATAATTCATTTCAACGTTCCAGCGATATTAGTACAGATCAGCTTGTGATAAATATTGCAAAAATGAAAAAGAGAGTAAGTTCTTTACAAAAACTTTTAAATGTTGATCTTGTAAATAAAGATGCTACTGTTATAGGTTTAAGTATGAATTATCCTCAAAAGGAGAAAGCAAAAACCATTTTAAATAAATTAGTTGATGCCTATAATGAAGATGCAATAAAAGATAAAAACTCAGAATCACAGAAAACAAAAGATTTTATCGATGGACGTATCACTTTAATTTCGAAAGAATTAGGTCAAGTAGAAGAGCAAAAGGAACGTTTTAAATCTGCCAATCAAATTACAGATTTACAAACAGAAGCTAAAATCAGTTTAGAAACGGCATCCGATGCAAGAGTTAAACAGTTAGAAACGGATGCGCAGTTAGACCTCACTAATGCATTAATTAGCTACATAAACAAGCAAGGGAAATATGAAGTTTTACCTTCAAATATTGGTCTTCTAAATCCTACTGCAACTTCTGGAATTTCTTCTTACAATCAACTGATTTTAGATCGCAATAGACTAATGCAAACAGCTACTAATAATCACCCAGCTGTTGTAGAATTATCAAATCAAATCAATACTTTGCGTTCTTCTGTACTTCAAAGTTTGCAGAAAAACAAAACGGGTTTAGAAATTGAAAAACAAAGTTATGAATCTGAACAAAATAAAATAAGCGGAAAGATTTCAAAAATCCCATCGTTAGAAAAAATATTTAGAGGGATTGAGCGACAACAACAAATTAAGGAAAACCTGTATTTATTATTATTGCAAAAACGAGAAGAAACAGCAATTTCTCTCGCAATTACCGCGCCTAAAGCTAGAATAATAGATTTTGCATATTCTTCAGATGAGCCAGTTGCTCCTAAAGGAATGATTATTATGTTGGCTGCTTTACTTTTAGGAGTACTTATTCCATTTGCATTAATTTATCTTAAGGAATTGTTTAATAATAAAATTCAAACAAAACATGATATTGAAAAATTGAGTAATATCCCAATTTTAGCCGAACTACCTCAATTAGAAAAAGGACAATCCGAAATTGTTGAAGTGAATGATCTTTCTCCAATGGCAGAAGCCTTCAGAATTCTAATTACCAATATGAATTTTATGCTACCGAAAAAGAAAGAATCAAAAATTATTTTGGTGACTTCTACTGTGAAAGGTGAAGGTAAAACTTTCACTTCGGTTAATTTATCTTTAACATTAGCGACGCCGTCTAAAAAAGTAATATTAATTGGTGCAGATATTAGAAATCCTCAATTGCAACGTTATAATGAATCACGAAGAGGAGTTGCAGGTCTTACTGAATTTCTTTATGAACCTAATTTAAATTTATCCGATGTTGTTCATAGATCCAATATTAATTCCCATTTAGATGTAATTTATTCGGGAAGTATTCCACCAAATCCAACAGAATTATTAACAAATGGTCGTCTTATAGAGCTTATGGAAGAACTAAAAACGAAATACGATTATATAATTATAGATACAGCGCCATTAATGTTAGTTACAGATACTTTTCTTATTTCTGAATTGGCAGATGCAATATTATATGTCACAAGATCTGGTTATACAGAAAAATCACTCATAGATTTTGCGAATAAAAGCACAGAAACTAAAAAAATTCAGAATGTTGGTTTTGTTCTTAATGACGTGGATAAAAGTAATTTTGGATACGGAAATAAATATGGATACGGTTACGGAACTGTGCAAAAAAGCTTTTGGGACGAAATTAAAGATAGATTTTAATAGATATAAATTTTTCACTTTTATCTAAAAGGATTTAATTAACAGATAAGAAAATTAACTTTTAAATTGATTTCTACTTATTTTAATAATAAGTAGGATTCTTAAAAATTAATTATTTCCGTTTAACATTAGCTCTGTGAAAATTATAAGTTAACAAGAGAACGGTAATATTCTACGCAAGAGAAATAGTAAAGTTTTAATTTCATTTAAAACTAAAAATTAAATACTTTATCTAATAAACAATATAATTAAAATCATGAAAATTACTGTAGTTGGGACAGGATATGTAGGTCTTTCGAATGCAATTTTATTAGCTCAACATAATGAAGTCATAGCCTTAGACATTGTACCTGAGAAAATTGAGATTCTTAACAATAAACAGTCTCCAATTGAAGATGATGAAATTATTAATTTTTTAAATAACAAAGATTTAAACTTTAAAGCAAGTTTAGATAAAGAAGAAGCTTATAAAAATGCAGATTACGTCATCGTTGCGACACCTACAGATTATGATCCCAAAACTAATTATTTTAATACAGACAATGTAGAATTTGTAGTTAAAGACGTAAAAAAATATGTCCCAAATGCGGTTGTTATAATTAAATCTACGGTTCCTGTTGGATTTGTAGAATCTTTAAAAATTAAACTAGATTTTCAAAATATTATTTTTTCTCCAGAATTTTTGAGAGAAGGTAAAGCACTATATGATAATTTATATCCTTCCAGAATTATCATAGGTGAACAAAGTAAAAGAGCAGAAATCTTTACTGAATTATTGAAACAAGGTGCAGTAAAGAAAGACATTTCAGTATTATTTACTAATCCAACTGAAGCGGAAGCTATAAAACTTTTCTCTAATACTTATTTGGCAATGCGTGTTGCTTATTTTAATGAATTAGATAGTTATGCACAAATCCATAAATTAGATAGTCGACAAATAATTGAAGGTGTGAGTTTAGATTCTCGAATTGGCTCGCATTATAATAATCCTTCTTTTGGTTATGGTGGATATTGTCTTCCAAAAGACACAAAACAATTGTTGGCCAATTATAATTCAGTTCCAAATAATATCATCCAAGCAATTGTTGATGCAAATCGTACACGCAAAGATTTTATTGCAGATTCTATTTTAGAAAAAAATCCTAAGAAAGTAGGCGTTTACAGATTGATTATGAAATCTGGATCAGATAACTTTAGAGCGTCCGCAATACAAGGAGTAATGAAAAGAATAAAAGCGAAAGGAGTTGAAGTCGTGGTTTATGAACCTGTTTTGGAAGAAGATTTGTTTTTTGGATCAAAAGTAATGCGGGATTTGGAAGCCTTTAAGAAAGAATGTGATGTGATTATTTCAAATCGTTTTGCAGTAGAACTTAACGATGTAAAAGATAAAGTTTACACACGAGATTTATTTGGGAATGATTAAAATTATAATTTTAAACAAAACCAGTATTGTTTAGAATATAATCTTTTTAAAGTGTTGGAGTTTTATTGGTGGCTGCACAAGAGAAATTAAGAACATAGAAATCGTAAAATTAGATGACAAATAAAAAAATATTAGTTACTGGAGCAGCTGGATTTATTGGATTTCACTTGTGTGAAAAATTGATAACTGAAGATTATCAAGTGGTAGGTTTAGATAATATTAATGATTATTATGATGTGAATTTGAAATATGCCCGATTAGAAAAATTAGGTATAGTTAAAAATGAAATTCAAAATGAAAAATTAATTAAAAGTAATTTAAATAATTCTTTTCAGTTTATTAAAGCAAAATTAGAAGATAAAGAAATCATTAATTTTTTATTTCAATCGCAGCAATTTGACATAGTTTGCAATTTAGCTGCACAAGCAGGAGTACGTTATAGTTTAGAAAATCCTTCTGCTTATATTGATAGTAACATTGTTGGATTTTTAAATTTATTGGAAGCCTGTCGTCACTTCAATGTGAAAAAGTTAGTTTATGCAAGTAGTTCAAGTGTTTATGGAAGTAATAAAAAAGTGCCTTTTTCAGTAAATGATAATGTAGATCATCCTATAAGTTTATATGCAGCCACAAAAAAAAGTAATGAATTAATGGCGCACACATATAGCCATTTGTTTGGGATAGAAACAATAGGTTTGCGCTTTTTTACCGTTTACGGACCTTGGGGAAGACCAGATATGGCTATGTTTTTATTTACTGACGCTATTTTGAATAATAAACCAATTAAAGTATTTAATAATGGAGCCTTATCAAGAGATTTTACTTATATAGATGACATTATTCAAGGAGTTACAAAAGTAATAACTGCTAATAATGAAGAGGGAAATGCAAATATTTATAATATTGGAAATAGTCAACCTGTAGCGTTACTCGATTTCATTACAGAAATTGAAAAAGCAACTAATAAAGTAGCGGACAAAGAATATTTATCAATGCAACCAGGAGATGTAGAACAAACTTGGGCAGATGTAACTGAATTAAAGAATAAATATAATTATCAACCAAATACCAAAATTTCACAAGGTGTAAGTCAGTTTGTATCATGGTATAAAGATTTTTATAAAATTCATGAATGATGGTGCAAATTGAGAATAAAATCATTTTAGTAACAGGTGGAGCTGGTTTTATCGGTTCCAACTTATGCGAATATCTTTTAAGTCAAAGAAATAAAGTAATTTGCTTAGACAATTTTGCAACGGGTAAAACATCTAATATTCAACACTTGCTAAGTAATCCAAACTTTACATTAATAGTTGGTGATATTAGAAATTTGAGTGATTGTCATAAAGCAGTTTCAGGAGTAGATTATATTTTACACGAAGCAGCTCTTGGTTCCGTACCACGCTCAATCAATGATCCAATTACAAGTAACGATGTCAATGTTTCGGGTTTTCTAAATATGTTAGTTGCGGCACGAGATGCAAAAGTAAAAAAGTTTATTTACGCAGCAAGTTCTTCCACTTATGGAGATTCAGAAGCCTTGCCAAAAGTAGAAAACACAATCGGAAAACCTTTGTCTCCGTATGCTATTACAAAATATGTAAATGAATTGTATGCAGATATTTTTTTTCATACTTATGGTTTAAATACAATTGGTCTTCGTTATTTCAATGTTTTTGGGCGTAAGCAAGATCCGAATGGCGCTTATGCTGCAGTAATTCCAAAATTTGTAATGCAGTTGATGAAATACGAAAGCCCAATTATAAATGGAGATGGTAATTATTCTCGTGATTTTACCTATATTGATAATGTAATTCAAATGAATGTTTTAGCAATGCTTACTGAAAATCCAGAAGCGATGAATACCGTTTATAATACAGCTTTTGGAGACAGAACTACTTTGAATAACTTAATGGAATACTTAAAAAAACATATGTCTCAATATGACGAAAAAATTGCTTCCGTAGAAGTAATTCATGGTCCAAACCGTGCAGGTGATATTCCACATTCTTTAGCGAGTATTGAAAAGGCTAAAAAATTACTTAATTATAATCCAGAATTTTCAATGAAAGACGGTTTAAAAGAAGCCGTTGATTGGTATTGGAATAATTTAAAATAACAATTAATTAGTAGTAAAAATTAAAGATGTATAAAATAGCAATAATAGGTTTAGGTTATGTAGGTTTGCCTTTGGCGCGCTTATTCGCAACCAAATATCCCGTTGTTGGATTTGACATCAATCAAAAGCGTATCAAAGATTTACGCTCTGGAATAGATTTCACTTTAGAAGTTTCTGATGATATTTTAAAAGAAGTTTTAGTTGAAAATTTTAATGAAAAAGATACAGGATTATTATGTTCTTCAAATTTAAAAGATATTTCTGATTGCAATGTTTATATTGTAACCGTTCCAACTCCAATAGATAAAAATAACCGACCGAATTTAAATCCATTATTAAAATCGAGCGAAACTGTTGGTAAAGTTTTGAAAAAAGGAGATATAGTGATTTATGAATCTACTGTATATCCCGGTGCAACAGAAGAAGAATGTGTTCCTATTTTAGAAAATATTTCAGGTTTAAAATTTAACGTAGATTTTTTTGTAGGTTATTCGCCAGAACGGATAAATCCTGGAGATAAGGAACATACTGTAGAAAAAATATTAAAAGTAACTTCTGGTTCTACACCAGAAATTGGTGTTATAATAAACGATATTTATAAATCTGTAATTACAGCAGGAACTCATTTAGCACCAACAATTAAAGTCGCAGAAGCTGCAAAAGTGATTGAAAATTCACAACGTGATATTAATATTGCTTTCGTGAATGAATTGGCTAAGATTTTTAATTTAATGGGAATTAATACAATAGATGTTTTAGAAGCTGCAGGTACGAAATGGAATTTTATTCCTTTTAAACCAGGTTTAGTTGGCGGTCATTGCATTGGAGTAGATCCTTATTATTTAGCCCAAAAAGCACAGGAATTTGGTTATCATCCAGAAATTATTTTAGCCGGTCGTCGTCTTAATGATAGTATGGGAAATTATGTTGCTTCGCAAATAATCAAAACCATGATTAAAAAAGACATTTCAATTAAAAATGCAAAAGTTTTAATGTTGGGTATAACTTTTAAAGAAAATTGTCCTGATGTTAGAAATACTAAAATTGTAGATGTTATAAATTCATTAGAAGATTATGGAACTCAAGTTACAACTTTTGATCCGTGGGCTAACTCTGATGAAGTAAAACAAGTTTATAATATTGTAAGTACATCAAAAATTCCGACCGATAATTTTGATGCCATAATTTTAGGAGTTGCTCATAATGAATTTTTAGAACTTGATCTAAATAATTTTAAAAAAGAAAATGCAGTGGTTTACGATATAAAAGGTGTTTTGAAGTTTCCTATTGATGGAAGATTATAATTAAAATAAAAAAAATGAATACGATATTAATAACTGGCGGAGCAGGTTTTATAGGATCTCATGTAGTGAGAGAATTTGTTTATAAATATCCAGAAAAAAAAATAATCAATATTGATGCATTAACTTACGCAGGAAATTTAGAAAATCTTTCAGATATTGAAAATTGTAATAATTATCAGTTTATAAAAGCCGATATTACAAATGCATCTTCAATTATGGAAATTTTCCAAAAACATAAACCAGACGGCATTATTCATCTTGCTGCAGAATCTCATGTAGATCGTTCTATTACAAATCCTTTAGAATTTGTAATGACCAATGTAATTGGTACTGTTAATTTACTTAATGCAGCAAAAGAAATTTGGAAAGACAATTATGAAGGAAAGAGATTTCACCATGTTTCTACGGATGAAGTTTATGGCGCTTTAGGCGAAACTGGTTTTTTTACTGAAGAAACAAGTTACGATCCACACTCACCGTATTCTGCTTCTAAAGCTTCCTCGGATCATTTTGTAAGAGCTTATCATGACACTTATGGTTTACCAATTGTGATAACTAATTGCTCGAATAATTATGGGCCAAATCATTTTCCTGAAAAATTAATTCCACTTTGTATTCATAATATTTTAAATAATAAACCACTTCCTATTTATGGAAATGGAAAATACACGCGTGATTGGCTTTTTGTAATCGATCATGCAAAAGCAATTGATTTGGTTTTTCATAAAGGTGAGAATGGCAATTCTTATAATGTTGGTGGTTTTAATGAATGGCAAAATATAGATTTGGTAAAAGAATTGTGCAAACAAATGGACGAAAAATTAAATCGATCAATTGGAACTGCGGCAAATCTTATTACATTTATTAAAGATAGACCTGGTCACGATTTAAGATATGCAATTGATGCCACTAAAATAAACAAAGAATTAAATTGGAGTCCTTCGGTTACTTTTGAAGAAGGTCTCTCTAAAACAATTGATTGGTTTTTAGAAAATAAAGATTGGCTCGAAAATGTGACGTCCGGAGATTATCAAAAATACTATCAAAAACAATATACAAAATAGTATGAAAGGAATAGAAACTAAATTAAAAGGTTGTTTTATTTTAGAACCCACTATTTTTAAAGATGATAGAGGCTATTTTTTTGAATCGTATAGCGAAGAAAAATTAAATACCATTTTGGGATATTCTCCAAAATTTGTACAAGATAATCAATCGCGTTCAAATTATGGAGTTGTAAGAGGTCTGCATTTACAATCCGGAGAAAATGCGCAAGCAAAATTAGTACGCGTAATTGAAGGTTCAGTTTTAGATGTTGCTGTAGATGTTCGGCCAAATTCCGATACTTTCGGGCAATGGGTTTCTGTAGAATTATCTGCTGAAAATCAAAGACAGCTTTTTGTACCGCGTGGTTTTTTACATGGTTTTTCAGTTTTAAGTGAGAATGCAACATTTTTTTATAAGTGTGATAATGGCTATAATAAAAGTTCAGAAAATGGAGTAAATCCTTTAGATAAAACTTTAAAAATAGACTGGAAAATAGATTTTGAAAAAATGATTTTGTCCGAAAAAGACCAAGACGCACAAAGTTTTAATGATTTTAAAACTAAAATTTATTAATGTTATTAAAAAATTCTTCTTCTAATTTCTTTTGGGCTCTTTTTGATCGAGGCGGAATGTTATTAATGCAGTTTATTGCATTAATTTATTTATCTCATTTGGTTAGTCCCTACGATTTTGGTTTAATTGCAATATTATCAATATTTATAAATTTATCAAATGTATTAATCGACTCTGGAATGATGGGTGCTTTAATTAAGAAAAAGTATGTTGAAAACATTGATTATAATACTTTCTTTACTTATAATCTTTTTTTTAGTGTTTTAATTTATTTAATTTTATTTTTTTCAGCACCTTTAATTGCAAATTTTTACCATATACCTTCTATAATATTATATATTAGAATATTGTCACTCGCAATTGTTATCAATGCTTTTGGGTTAGTCCAAACAGTTAAGTTAACGAGAGATTTACAATTTAAAACTCAGGCAATTATTACAATAAGTTCTCAAATACTTTCAGTTTTATTATCTATTGTAATCGCTAAAATGGGTTATGGTATTTGGTCATTAATTGCTTTGCAATTGTTACATTTTTTTTTTAGTGCATTATTTCTTTCTATAGTAAACAAATTTAGACTTAGTATTCAATTTTCAAGAGAATCTTTCAAAGAACAATTTTCTTTTGGAGGTCCATTATTAATATCTAATATACTTATGATTATTAATAATAATATATATAGTTCAATTATTGGGAAATATTATAACGCGAAAGATGCGGGATATTTTTATCAAAGTAATAAACTACAAAACACTCCTGTTGGAATTGTTTCCGCAGTAATTGATAAAGTGAGTTTTACCATGTTATCAAAAGCGAAAGATCTTAAAGAAATGATAACCGTGGGGCATGATTTATATAAATATCTATATTTTGTAATTATACCAATTTTCGTATATTTTAATGAAATATCTGAAGATTTTTTTATTTTTATTTTTGGAAATAAGTGGATTATTTCAGCTCCAATATTTAAAATTTTATGTTATGCGATAATTCCATTAATTATTAAGATATTAAATAGAAGTTTATTAAAAGCACATGGTGAGACCAAAATAATATTAGCTTTAGAATTTGCCATAACTACTGTTGGACTTACACTTTTAATTTTCGTTGTAAGTAAAGGTTTGCATTGGATTGCCTATTCTATTGTTTTAAATAGTATTATAATTGCTATTTTAAGTTCATTTTTTGTTAAAATTAAGTTAGAATACGGAATGCTTTCTCAATTTAGTATTATAGTTCGTCCTCTGATTTTATCTGTTTTGTCTCTAATTATTGTAGATTCTCTATTTTGTTGGATTAATCTGGATAGTTTAATTGAAGGAATATTGAAATTTATATTTTATTTTATATTTATAATAATATTTAATATTAAATTTTTAAAAAAAATGTTAATTAAATGAAGTTGAACATAAAACTTTCAACCTTTCTTATAGCAGTATCCCTTATTGTTTATTTGATTTTGTATGCTTTTTTGCAGTCCGAGAGAATGAACGTGGCTCTAATATCGAAAATTTTAATATTTAACCTACTTATTATTGTTATATTTTTTCTTCAGTATGAACCGTATTCTAATCTTAGGAAACAATATATTAGAATCTCTACTATTTTTCTATTAGGGTATTGTGTTGTCTTTTTTCAATTTAATTTAGATTATGTATTAGGAAATGTTGGAGAGTCATTTACTAGATTTTGGGTAAATTATAATATAGTTCCAAAAGCTTTAATAATTTCGTCAATTGGTTTAGTTTGTTTCCTTTTAGGATATTCTATTAAAAAGCAATTCCCTACTCGAAAGAAAATTGAAATTACTCCTTCAAAGCTCTCATTAAATGGCTATAATGTTCTTACTGCACTTTTTTTACTAATATACTTAATAACTATAAATCCTCTTTATATTGCTGGTGGGTATGGAGTTATGGAAATGGGCGAACCCGCACGCTTTTGTGCTGTGCTTTTTGAATTATCATTTACAGCGGGGATTATCCAACATATTCTTAATTTAAGTAGTGATAATAGAAAAGAAATTTCTCCTTTCCAATTTGTAAAATCACTCGGTTTATTAAGACTTTCTTTTTTAATAGTTTATACTTTTACAGTTTTAGCTTCTGGTGATAGAGGGCCTGTTATATATTTAGCTACCGGAATTGTGGCTTCTTATATTGTTTTAACGAAGTGGAAAATATCAATGTATAAATTTATAGGTGTCTTTTTTTTAGCCTCTGTTATAGTTTCTTCTTTGACGGTTTTAAGAAATAACATCAATTCAAATGTTCCAATTTCTGTGAGGCTTTTTGAAGCCTTTATAGGAAATAATAAAAGTGGCGGTTATGTATCTTTAGAAAATATTAATTCGATATCTGGTTCTACATTGGAACTCTCTACTTCGGTTAGAACTTTACATATTGCCGTAAATGAAGTGCCACAAAACAGACCTTTTTTTTATGGAAAGTTTCAAATGCTAAAAATTGTAACAATAATTCCTTTAGGACAACAGGCTATTAAATATTTTTTCCATTTAAAGGATACAGAATTAACATCTGAAAAATACATCTCTGAATTAGTAGGGGCAAAAAAAGGAAGTGAAGGTACTTCTTGTATTGCAGATTTGTACTTAGACTTTGGTTTAGTCGGTGTGATTTTAGTAATGTTTTTATTTGGATATTACGTGCGCTTTATTGAGGTAGAAGCTTTGGGTAAAAATCATTTTGGGAAAGTAATTAGTATAATTGCATTTGTTATTATTTGTCAATATGCAATATATATACCTCGCGCAACTATATTATTTAATTTAAGAAATATTGTGTGGGTTTGGTCTATTATTAAAATTGTAAATATATTAACCCCGAAAGGAAAACAACGAATAACAATAGAATAAAGTATTTGCTTTATATTTGTGCTTATACTTTAAGAAATAAAAATACTAGTGAAATAAATGAAATTAATTATAAATACAGTCAATTTAAAAATTGGTGGAGCATTTCAGAGATCATTATCTTTTTTAAATGAATTAAAAGAATTTGGAAAAGACAAATATTATGTTTTCTATAATTCTGATATAGGAAAACAACTAGATATAGAATCTTTTCCTTCTAATTTTAGTTTTTACAAATTTGATCACAGTCCTGCTTCTCTAAAATATCGAAGAAGTATTGTTAAGAGATTTAATGAGATTCAGAAAGAGGTCAATCCAGATGTTGTATTTTCTTTTGTAAATCCAGCATACTGGAGAGCTAAAAGTCCGCATTTAGTTGGTTATGCTGTACCTCATATTGTGTATGATGATTACAAATATGTAAAGAAAAATGATTTAAGAACAAAGCTTGAAATGGCATATAAGAAGTTTTGGACTAAATACGAAGCAGATTATCATGTAGTTCAAACAGAAGATGTGCGGCAGAGACTGTCGAAGAAAATTAATATTCCATTGAAAAACATTTTTTTAGTCACTAATGGAATTGGGAAACAGTATAAAGATATTACACCAATTAAAAAAGCTCAAACAGAAGTGAAAAAACTTCTAATGATTAGTACTTTTAGACCAAGTAAGAATTTTGATATTATTAAAAAAGTGATTCCCCTATTGCAAGACGATATTTTTAAATATGAATTTCATATTACGATTGATAAAAATGATTATGAAAAAAATTTTAAAGGTTTTGAAAATGCTGTAATTAATCATGGCCATGTAAAAGCTATTGAAGGTCCAGGATTATATAATGATGCAGATGCTATGTTTTTGCCATCACATTTAGAATGTTTTTCAGCTTCTTACCCAGAAGCCATGAAAATGGAAAAGCCTATTTTAACTTCAGATTTGTCATTTGCACATACCGTTTGTGGAGATGCAGCTATTTATTTTGATAATATGGATGAAAAGGATATTGCAGAAAAAATTAAAAATCTTTTTAATGATAAAAATTTGTATGATAATCAAATAAAATTAGGACTTGAGCAATTACAAATTTTTCAAAATTCAAGAGAACAGGCAGAATCGTATATTGAAATCTGTAAACAAATAATGCTATATACTTGAGATATGAAAAAAGTAAATGTATCAGTCGTATTATATAACAATGATATTGAAGAATTAAAAACAGCAATTAATTGTGCATTAGGAAGTGAATTGGTTGATAAAGTAATATTAATAGATAACTCAGAAACGGATAGTTTAAAAATATTAAAAGATTTAAATCCAGATAGAATTACTTATTTTTTCCAAAATGAGAATATGGGATTTGGTAGTGCTCATAATGTATCAATTAAAATTTCTATTGAGAATAAGACTAAATACCATTTAATTCTAAATCCAGATGTCGAATTTTCAAGCGATATACTACAAGAATTATATAATTACATGGAAAAAAATACCGATTGTGGTATGGTCACTCCAAAAATATTTTATAAAACTGGTGAACTTCAACGGCTGTGTAAAAGAATACCTACTTTCATTCAATTGTATGGTAAAAGAATTTTTCCGAAAAAAATTAAAAATAAAATTAACGCACGAATAGAATTACATGATTTTGGCTATGATACTCTTTTAAATGTTCCCTATTTATCGGGTTGTTTTATGTTTTGCAGAACAGAAGCCCTAAATAAAGTGGATGGTTTTGATGATCGTTATTTTATGTATATGGAAGATTTAGACTTAACTAGAAGTATTCATAGATATTATAAAACAATATTTTATCCAAATGTTTCAATTATTCATGGATATAGAAACGAATCTAAAACAAATAGAAAATTGCTGAAAGCATTAATCATTTCTTCTATTCAATATTTTAATAAATAC
>NZ_JBLXIJ010000009.1:0-62724 GCF_048269545.1 Halpernia sp.
ATATTTAAGCTGTTTTATATTATAAATTAATAATTTTATAAATATTTTTTTAATTATTTAATTGCTATAATGAATTTTTTTTATAAATTAGTCGATATTAATTTTAATGAAAAACTAATTATGAAAAAATTATTTTACTTTTTATTTTTGGGAATTGCTCATACTTTTAATTCCCAACCAGGAACGTTAGATATTTCTTTTGGAACAGGAGGAACTGCAGAATATAATAATTCATTAGTAATATCAAAAACGGAAATACAATCTGATGGTAAACTTTTAATATGTGGTTATACAGCAGATATTAGTAAAGCTGTAATTAAGAGACATAATATTGATGGAAGTGTAGATCCCACTTTCAATCTTCAAATGAATATGCCGTATTTACTGAATGCTGCATTCGGTGCAAAACAACAAAGTGATGGGAAATTAGTTGTATTTCTCATTGGTACAAACGATTTTAATGCAGGACCATTTTATTTTCGTTTAGCTCGGTTGAATAGTGATGGAAGCGAAGACAATTCTTTTTCAACCACCACTTTTCCTGCAGCAGTGGACAATGAATTTGGTTTTTTTATTGGAACTGATGAAAAACCTGCAATTTATTTCGGACCCAATAGAACAAATACCGGAGAAATTAATATTATGAAATTTCTAATTGATGGAAATATTGATACATCATTTGGTACGAACGGAACAAAACAACATTTTGTATATAATAATCCGCCGGGTGAAGTTTCTTTTGGAGATTATGATCGAACTCTTATTTCAGACGATTCTGGGAATATTTATATATCATTTAGAATTGATAATAAATCTTATATCCATAAAACAAATCTGGATTTTTCTTCTTCGTCCGTACAAGAAAATGGTATTGAAAGAATAGAACAACTGCTTTATCATAATCAGCATTTATACGTTGCGAATACCGATGGAATGACACATAACCTTCAAAAGATTTCTGCGGCGACTCTCATGCCTGTAACTTCTTACGGAGATAATTCAATTGCAAAAGCAACTGGACCAAATAATATGTTTACAAATAGAGAGATCCGAGCAATTGTGCAACCAGACAATAAAGGAATTGTGATTGCATCTGTGGATTCTAAAATGTATGTATCTCGTTTTAAAGATGATGGAAATATTGATAATACATTTGGAACAGGCGGTACAATGTCTTTTAACACTTCTTTTGATGCAGCTTATAATATGTCTGCTCATTATTCTCCAGCAACGCAGAAATTGTATATTATAAATCCAGATCCAATTGATAATAGTCCAAATTACAATCTTATTAGTATTAATCTTGGAAATACAAAACTCTCTACTATAGAAACTTCTGAAGCTAATTTGTATAAAGTTTATCCTAATCCGGTAGTTGATTTTATAAATGTTCCTCAAAATATTACCGAAATTACACTTACAGATATGAGTGGAAAGATCGTATTAAATAGATTAATTAAAGGTGAGAAAATTAACCTTTCAGGAATTTCAAAAGGTGCGTATATTCTTGTAATGAAGCACAAAAATGGGAAAAGTCATCAGCAAAAAATAATTAAAAATTAGAAAGATCAATAAAACTTTTTAAAATTCTAAGTTTTTAGTAATGTGCTTAAATTTAAGATAGTTTGGGGTGAGATTTTTCTCACCCATTTCTATAATTATAAAATGAACTATGTTTAAAAGAAATTACAAAAACGAAGAATCAAAAGAAAAAGGTAACAAATCTCGTATAGATTTTGTTTTAAAAATTTCGCCATCCAAAGACGCAAAATAAATTTCAATTAAATCTTTTTGTCGCGCTTCATATTCCAAAATACTTTGTCTGCAAGCGCCACATGGTGGAATTGGAGTAGAAGAAGTGGCATCTTTTGGAGCACCAATTACGAAAAGTTTTTTAATTTTTTGCTCTGGAAAATTAGCTGCAGTCCAAAAAATAGTGGTTCTTTCTGCGCATAAACCAGATGGATAAGCCGCGTTTTCTTGATTGGTTCCGGTAAAAATCTCACCATTTTCCAGCAAAACCGCGCATCCAACTAAAAACTGTGAATAAGGAGCGTAAGCAATTTTCCGAATATTCATTGCTGCGTCGAATAATTTTTTTTCTTCATCATTCAGTGCGTTGTAATTTTCTATAACTTCAAAATGAATATTTATTTCTTTTTGCATATGTAAATTTAAGGGGAGTAAAGATAGATTATTTTTATCAATTTCACTAAAACTGTTTCTTTTGATAAATTGTATTTTTGCTAAACGATTTTTGAATGATATTTTTTAACACATAAGTTTTTTTAAAACTCTTTTTAAATTAGTTCACATTAGAGCACATAAGTTTTAAAAATCAAAGATTTTTAACTCTTTGTTTTTTTTAATAGTTTTAATTTTAAACATTATCAAACAACTTCAAACAAGATTAAACAAAATCAACAATCTCAAACCAAAATAAATGCTTTATACTCCTATAAAATTTAGAAATTTAGAACTTCCCAATCGATGGGTAATGTCGCCGATGTGTATGTATTCCTGCGAAAATGGCTTAGCTAATGATTTTCATTATGTTCATTACGGAAGTCGCGCGCAGGGCGGAACTGGATTAATAATGATAGAAGCAAGTGCGGTTTCTCCAGAAGGTAGAATTTCACCTAAAGATATGGGGATTTGGAATGATGAACAAGCCGAAAAATTGGGTGAAATAGTAAAATTTATTAAAAACAATTCTGAAAGTAAAACCGCAATTCAATTGGCGCACGCGGGAAGAAAAGCTTCCAATTGGGAAGGAAAACAATTGGCTTTGGATAAAGGCGGTTGGGAAACTGTTTCTGCAAGTGATATTCCTTACGAAGAATCTGAAAGAAAACCACATTCTTTAACGATAGAAGAAATTAAAGAAATAGTCAATTTATTTAAAAAAGCTGCGCAACGCTCTATTGATGCAGGTTTTGATATCATTGAAATTCACGCAGCACACGGTTATCTAATTCATCAATTTTTATCACCCTTATCAAATATTAGAACTGATGAATATGGTGGAAGTTTAGAAAACCGTAGCCGAATTTTAGTAGAAATTGCGGATGCTATTAATGAAGTTTTAGATGAAAATCATCCGCTTTTTGTAAGAATTTCTGCGACAGAATATACTGTGAACGGTTGGGATATTCCAGAAAGCATCGAACTTTCAAAAATTTTGAAACAAAAAAATGTGGATTTAATAGACGTTTCCAGCGGTGCAAATATTCATGGTGCAAAAATTCCAGTTTTTCCGGGTTATCAAGTTCCAATGTCTGAAGCGATAAGAACCGGAGCAAAAATAAAAACTGGCGCAGTAGGATTAATTACAACTGTTGAACAAGCAGAAGGAATATTACTACAAGGAAAAGCTGATTTAATTTTCGTTGCGAGAGAGATTTTAAGAAATCCATATTTAGCAATTCAAGGCTCTTTTATCGAAGAAAAAAACTGTTTTTTTCCACACCAATATTCTCGGGCGAAACCTTAGAATTTTAACCAAAAAGTCACAGCTTATATTATGTTTTGTGATTTTGTGATTAATTATTTAAGAGTAGTCTAATTCAAAATTATTTGTGAATTCGTGGCAACAGAAATTAGTTATCATATTTAAAATTTCTTACTGCTTCTAAAGTTTTATCAATCTCAGTTTCAGTAATTGCTTTTGAAATAAACCAAGTTTCGTAGCCACTTGGAGGCAAATAAATTCCGTCCGCTAAAAGTTGGTGAAAGAAATTATTGAATAGTGCATGATTCGCATTTCCAGCTTCTGCAAAATTGGAAACCGAAGAAATATGAAAAAACAAAGACATCATCGAACCTTTTCTGTTAATGCGATGTTGAATGTTTTTTTCATTTAAAATCTTACCGATTTCAAAGTCTAAAGTTTCTGTGGTTTTGTTTAAATTTTTATAAAATTGATCGTCGCTTTTTATCAATTTCAAAGTTTCTAAACCTGCACGCATCGCCAAAGGATTTCCGCTTAAAGTTCCGGCTTGATAAACCGCACCTTTTGGTGCGAGACAATCCATAATTTCATTTCTCGCCGCAAAAGCTCCCACGGGAAGTCCGCCGCCAATTATTTTTCCAAAAGTGACGATGTCTGCTTTTACATTAAACAATTCTTGCGCGCCGCCAAAAGCCAATCTGAAACCGGTCATTACTTCATCAAAAATTAAAAGTGCGCCGTGTTCATCACAAAGTTTTCTCAATTTTTGAAGAAAATTATTTTCCGGTAAAACGCAACCCATATTTCCTGCAACAGGCTCAATAATTATAGCTGCAATTTCACCGATATTGTGCTTTAAAATATCTTCAACTTGCTCAAAATTATTATATTCTGCAAGCAAAGTATCTTTTGCCGTTCCAGTTGTAACGCCCGGTGAATTTGGATTTCCAAAAGTTGCCAAACCACTTCCTGCTTTTATTAAAAATGAATCGGAATGTCCGTGATAACAACCTTCAAATTTGATGAATTTTTCTCTTCCTGTAAAACCACGCGCTAAGCGAATCGCGCTCATACACGCTTCTGTTCCCGAAGAAACCATTCTGATTTGGTCTATATTTGGAACATTTTCTACAATAAATTTTGCAATCTCAGTTTCCAATTCTGTTGGAGTTCCGTAAGAAAAACCTTTTTCTGCTTGTTTTTTTATAGCTTCTAAAACTTCTGGATTTGTATGTCCCAAAATTGCAGGTCCCCAAGAATTAATATAATCGATATATTTTCGGTCATCTTCATCTGTTAAATAAGCGCCTTGTGCATTTTTCATGAAAAGTGGAGTTCCACCGACAGATTTAAATGCGCGAACCGGTGAATTTACACCTCCCGGAATATATTTATAAGCTTCTTCAAAAAGTTGGCTACTTCTTTCGTATAACATTAGTTTCTTGGTTTTTTGTGATTGAGGTAAATTATTTGTCCAACTTTAGGTTGTTCTCCGTCTTCCATTCTATTTTTAGAATATAATTTTCTTAATTTTATTCCGAATTTTTGCGCAATATTATGCATATCATCACCTAAAACGGTTTTATAAGTATCTACATTTCCGCTGGAATTTTTTGATTCTAAAAAGAGAATATCATTTTTATGTAAATTGTCTGTTGTAAGTTCGTTCCACTTTCTAAGACGTCTTTCACTTATATCATATTTATCTACTATGGATTTTAAAGATAAATCCTCTGGAATAATAATGAATTTTAAACCATCATTTGGATGATTTCTCACCAAAATAGAATTTAATATTTCGGCTTTAGTTTTAATTTTTTCTACACGCTCTTGGTGGTTTGCGTAAGATTCTGCTTTGTAAGGAACAATAATGGTTTTAGGTTTAGAAGTTTCTATATTTTGTCCCAATTTTGCCATAAAAATTTTGTCTTGATTTAAATCTGGATACATTTTTAAAATAGCGTACAAAACTGTTTTAGAATCGGTATTATCAAATTCATAAAGTTTAAATTTTTCAATTCTATCTATTAAAATATAGGCGTATCTCGGATTTGTTGCATATCCTGCTTTCTTTAAACCAAAAGCCCACGCTCTGTAATCTTTTGGATCGAGTTTAAAAAGATTAACATAATATTTTCTAAATGCTAAAAATTTCGAATGATCTTCATATGAATCTCTCGGATCATCGTAGACACGGAAACATTCGTTTGGTGCGTCGTCCGTATATTTCATTGTTTTCCCCGTCCAATCTTCTTTGCATTTGATGCCGAAATGGTTATTACCTTGTTGTGCTAAAATACTTTGTCCACCCGCAGTTTCAAGAAGCCCTTGTGCTAAAGTGATACTTGCAGGGATTTTATATTTTTCCATTTCCTCCACCGCATAAGGCGCAAATTTTTGGATGTATTGATCTTCGGTTGCCCAAGTTTGAGCGCTAAATTTTGCTAATATTAAAAATCCAATTAATTGGAATAATCTTCTCATAAACTTTATTTATTTTTCGTTTTTTTTGGCAGACATTTCCGCCTTCCGTTCCCAATCTTTTTTTCAAATGCAAAAAAAAGGATTTCCACTCAAGTCGGGCTGCAAGTATTTTCAACAAACCAAACTATTGAATAATTATACAGTAAATTTCTAAAATCTAAAGTCTAATTTCTTCTCTATTTTTCTTTTTCAGCATTTCATTTGCTCCCTCTATTCCTTGCAAACCGCCGGTATGAAAAGCCAAAATTTTAGTTCCAGATTTAAAATAATTTTCTTCAATCATTTCAAACAATTTCTGCATCATTTTTCCAGTATAAATTGGGTCTAAAAGAATGCCGTATTTTTCCTGAAAATCATTTATAAAACGAATATTTTCATCCGTTATTTTACCATAAGAACCAAAACTTGCTGAAATTAATTCAAAATTTCTCTTTCCAGACCAATTGAAAATTTGCTTTTTTAAAGACAAATCTTCAACGACTTTAAAACCTAAAACCTTTTGTTTTTCCGTTCCATATCTTGAAATTCCTGCTAAAGTTCCGCCCGTTCCAACTGCGCAGCAAAGATAATCAAATTCTTTTGTTTCATTTGTGAGCATATGTTGAATGCCTCGCACAGCCAATTCATTAGAACCACCTTCTGGAATTATCAAAGCGTCTGGAAATTCTTTTTGTAATTCTTTACTTAACTTTTCTTTATCTCGATAGTTTTCTCTGGAAACAAATCGAAAATCCATTCCCTTTTCTTTGGCTTTTCTTAAAGTAAAATTCTCCTGCCATTTTTCTTCCACTTCTTCACCACGTATAATTCCCAATGTTGGAATTTTATAAATTTCTCCCACCGCAGAAACGGTGAAAATGTGATTGGAAAAAGCGCCTCCAAAAGTGATTATCTTTTTTTCCAATTTAGAATTCTCTAAATATTGATTGATGTTATAAAAGAGTTTCCAAAATTTATTTCCCGAAATTTCTGGATGAATTAAATCTTCACGTTTTATAAATAAACGAACAGAATTAATTAATTGAATTTCAACAATTGGAACTGAAATTATGGGAAGTTTCATTTTGTAAAATTAATTTCTCAATTTTCTTTCCCATTTATGAAAACCAAAAATAGAGATAATCTCTTTTTTTCTAATTTCAAAGACAATTCTGTAACCTTTAAAAATAAGTTCTCTTATATTTTCATCAACAAAAAATCTGGATTTTGTATAGGAAAGTGGATTTAATGGAATTTTTTCTATTTCAAAAATCAAATTCTCTCTAAAATCTTCCGCCGCTTTTGGTTTGTCTTTAGAGATATATTTTATTTGTTTATCTAATTTATTAAGAAAATTTTTCGTGAAAATAATTTTCATTTATTAGTCTTTTGAAGAAATATTATACTTTGCTTTTACTTCTTCCAAAGTATAAAAAACGGCATCTTCTTGCTGAGAATAATCATAATCTTTTTGAAGTTCTTTTTTTGCTTCTAAAAATTCTGCGTCAACTTCTTCCATCTGCAAATCTTCTGCAGAAAATTTAGATAGAACGTCTCTAAGTTTTTCTGTGATTTTATCGGTAAAATGCAAAGTAATAGTATTCATGATTTTGACTTATTGATACAAAGATAAAAGAATTTCTATGATTTTTATTTGTCCGAAATCAGAAATAAAATTTATGATTAATTTTACATCAATTATGGAACAAAAATCAAAAGATCCTTTGCACGGAAAACGTTTAGATGCTATTTTGGAAGAATTGATAGATTATTATAATGGTTTTGAAGATTTGGGAAAGCAAATCAATATCAAATGTTTTACGGATAAACCAAGTATAAATTCTTCTTTAAAATTTTTACGAAAAACCGCTTGGGCACGAGCAAAAGTGGAAAGTCTTTATCTTTATGTTCTTCGTCAAAAAAAGAAAAATCTTTAGTGTAATTTCTTTAAATTTCAATATTATTTACGTTTTCTTTAGCCATAATTTTTGAGTAATTTTGCAAACTGGTATTTACGCAAAAATAAATACCAATTATTATAAATTTTTTGGACCAGTTTTATATGAAAAGATGGTATCTCTATCCTTTTTCTTTAGGTTATCATTTAGCGACATCGCTTAGAAATCGCTTCTATGACTTAGGAATTTTTAAATCGACAAAATTTCAAACACCAATAATTGGCGTTGGAAATTTGTCAGTTGGCGGAAGTGGAAAATCTCCCATGGTAATGTATTTAGCAGAATTATTATCAAAAACTTATAGAACTGGCGTGCTTTCTCGAGGCTATGGAAGAATCACAAAAGGTTATGGGGTAGTGAATTATGACAGTAATTATAAAACAGTTGGAGATGAAGCAATGCAACTTTTTGAACGGTTTAAAAATCGTTTTGCAATCGGTCTTTCAGAAGAACGTGTTCCGGGAGCAAAAAAACTAATCAAAGACATGGATTTGGAGGTTTTGGTTTTAGACGATTCTTATCAACACCGCGCTATAAAACCAGGTTTTAATATACTTTTGACAGATTACAATGATCCTTTTTTTAAAGATTTTATTTTGCCTGCAGGCGATTTACGAGAAAGTAGAAATGGAAAAAAACGAGCAGATCTGATTGTGGTTACAAAATGTCCGGATGAATTGACGGAAGAAAAAAAGCAATATTTCATTAGCAGAATAAAACCGCAACATTATCAAAAAGTATTTTTTTCATCTATAAATTATGATGAAAATGTGTACGGTTTAGATAAATTTTTACCAGATAATAATTTGAATTATTACGATATTTTATTAATTACAGGAATTGCAAATCCAACTTTACTCATTAAACATTTGGCTAAATTTAGTAAAAAAGTTAAGCATTTAAAATACCCAGATCATCATAATTTCACTGAAGACGAAGTAAAAAAAATAGGTATTGAATACAAAAAACTAGGTGAATATAAGATAATTTTAACCACTGAAAAAGATTACGTTCGTCTAAAAACTTTTGATTATCTGAGAGATAAACTTTACTATTGGCCGATAAATGTGAATATTCAAGACAAAGAAAATTTCGATAAAGCGATATTAGATTATGTTAGAAAAAATTAAAGAAACCGCCGCGTTTATAAAAAACATTATAAAAGATACGCCCGAATTTGCCATTGTTTTAGGTTCTGGTTTAGGAAAATTGAAAGATGAAGTGGAACCAATTCATGTTTTTGATTATAAAGAAATCCCTAATTTTCCTCAAACTACAGTTATTGGACACGGCGGAAAATTAATCTACGGACTTTTAGAAGATAAAAAAGTGTTGTTGATGAGTGGTAGATTTCATTATTATGAAGGTTACGATATGCAAACTGTCACTTTACCGATTCGTATTTTCCATCTTTTGGGAATTAAAAATTTAATAGTTTCAAATGCTTCAGGCGGTGTAAATCCAGATTTTAACGTAGCAGATATCATGTTAATTACAGATCATATTAATATGTTTCCTGAACATCCATTGCGAGGGAAAAATTTAGATGAACTTGGGCCACGTTTTGTGGATATGAGTGAATCTTACAATAAAAAAATGCTTGAAGTTGCAGAAAATGTAGCAGAAAATTTAAATATTCCAATCAAAAAAGGCGTTTATGTAGGACTTCAAGGTCCCACTTTTGAAACGCCCGCAGAATATGGAATGGTAAAAATCATTGGTGGCGACGCAGTTGGAATGAGCACTGTTCCAGAAATTATTGTCGCAAAACATTTGGGAATGAACTGTTTCGGAATTTCTATCATTACAGATATGGGCGGTCCTGAAATTGCCATTGCAGTTTCTCACGATGAAGTTTTACACGCCGCACAAAAAGCAACCCCAAATGTGATAAAGATTGTGAGAGGTTTGGTGAAGAATTTTAACTAAAAAATAAATTTTAAAAAAATCCAAATTAAGTTTTTAAATTTTGTTAGGATTTATAGTTTTTAATTATATTTATAAGAAAATTCTTCTGTGATTTTACCACCACGCAAAATAATTCATGTCGATATGGATGCATTTTATGCTTCCGTAGAACAAATGGATTTCCCAGAATTGCGTGGAAAAGCTTTGGCTGTTGGTGGAGGAGAACGTGGTGTAGTTGCAGCTGCAAGTTATGAAGCAAGAAAATTTGGAGTTCGTTCTGCAATGCCAAGTAAATTAGCGAAGGAAAAATGTCCGCAATTGATTTTTGTAAAACCACGTTTTGCGCGCTACAAAGAAATCTCTCAGCAAATCAGAAAAATTTTTTATGATTACACCGATTTGGTGGAACCTTTGTCTTTAGATGAAGCGTATTTGGACGTAACCGAAAATAAAAAAAATATTGATTCTGCAAATGATTTGGCGCGAGAAATCCGGAAAAGAATTTTTGATGAGGTTGGTTTAACTGCATCTGCGGGGATTTCTATAAATAAATTTTTAGCAAAAGTCGCTTCAGATATTAATAAACCGAACGGACAAAAAACGATTCACCCTACTAAAATTGCTGAATTTTTGGATTCTCTTCCCATTGAGAAATTTTACGGCATTGGAAGAGTAACCACAAATAAAATGCACACATTGCATATTTTTAATGGCGCTAATTTAAAGCAGAAAACTTTAGAAGAACTCACTCATTTATTTGGAAAATCTGGCGCTTATTATTACAATGTCGTTCGTGGGATTCACAATGGAGAAGTGAAAGCCAATCGAATTCAAAAAAGTGTGGCGGTAGAACGGACTTTTTCAGAAGATTTAAATGACGATAAACAGATTAATGATTGGTTGCAAACTTTAAGTTCAGATTTGGAAGAACGTTTAAGTAGGAGAAATATTTTAGGGAAATCTTTAACATTAAAAATTAAGTACAAAGATTTTTCACAATATACAAGAAGTAAAACACAGGAAGATTTTTATCAGATTTCTGCTGATTTTTATAAAACTGCGATTCAACTTTGGCAATCCAGACCTTATGACAAAGCGATTCGGCTTTTGGGATTGTCATTGTCCAATTTAAATACTGAAGAAAAAAAACAAGTGTCGGTACAATTGAAAATTCCTTTTGAGGAATATTAATTATTTGAATTTGAGTGAAATTTCTATTTCTTAATATCTTGTAAAAACTTTTACTAAAGTTTTGCTTTGATTTATATTTTTGGAAAGATTTTTGGTGTTAAAATTTTAAATAAATTTACTATGAATTCCACGATGATTCAATTTTTCCATTGGTACACTGATGGAAATTCTCAATTATACGACCAAATAGAAAATTCCGCAGATTATTTAAATGATTTAGGAATTGATTACGTTTGGTTTCCTCCCGCTACTAAAGGAAATGGCGGCGGTTATTCCGTCGGTTATGATCCTTATGATTTATTTGATTTAGGTGAGTTTGACCAAAAAGGAACAATTCCCACAAAATATGGCTCGAAAGACCAATATTTAAATGCCATTAAAACTCTAAAAGAAAAAAATATCAAAACAATTGTAGATATTGTTCTCAATCACAAAGCGGGCGGTGATGAAAAAGAAAAATTTGAAGCGATAAAAGTAGATGAAAATAATAGGAAAAAACCCATAAGTGAAGTTTTTGATATAGAATCTTACACCAAATTTACATTCCCAGGAAGACAAAAAAAGTATTCCGATTTTGAGTGGAATTTCACTTGTTTTTCTGGAGTTGATTTTGCGGAAGGTCAGGAAAAAGGCATTTATAGAATCATCAATGATTTTGGGAAATGGGATCAAATGGTAAGTGACGAAAAAGGGAATTATGATTTTTTGATGTACAACGATATTGAACACCGAAATCCTGCGGTACGAGAAGAACTGAATTATTGGGCAAATTGGTACCAAGAATTAATCGATTTTGATGGCGTTCGTTTAGATGCCGTGAAACATATTTCTTTTGATTTTTACAAAGAATGGTTACAATTATTGCGCGCTAATTCAGGCAAAAATATTTTTGCTGTCGGCGAATATTGGGAGCCCGGACAATTGCCTTTGCTTCAAAAATATATTGATTATACAGAAGGTTGCATGAGTTTATTTGATTCTTCTTTGCAACACAATTTCCACACCGCTTCAAAAGAAGGAAATACCTATGATTTGCGTCAAATTTTCAATGAAACTTTAACTTTAGCCGATCCGCTACATTCTGTTTCCTTGGTGGATAATCATGATACGCAACCTTTGCAAGCCTTAGAAGCGCCCGTTGAAAAATGGTTTAAACCAATCGCTTATGCTTTAATTTTATTGAGGAAAGACGGTTTTCCTTGTGTTTTTTATCCCGATTTATTTGGCGCACATTACGTTGACAAAGACAAACAAGGAAATGATCAGGAAATATTTTTAGATAAAGTAGAGAAAATTGAAGAACTTCTAAAAGCGAGAAAACATTATGCTTTCGGTGAACAAAAAGATTATTTTGAAGACGCCAATTGTCTCGGTTGGGTTCGTGCAGGAAATGAGGAGCACGCCGGTTGCGCCGTAGTTTTAAGCAATAAAGACGCGTATCAAAAAGCCATGGAAATGGGAAAAAATTATGCAGGAAAAATTTTTTACGATTATCTCGGTTGGTTTGAAGATAAAGTAACAATTGATGAAAACGGTTGGGGAAATTTCCCGGTTTCGGCGGGAAATGTTTCGGTTTGGGTGGCGGAGGATTGACGGTTTTTTAGATAAATATTTTTTTTAACGTATAGTAAAATTAATTTTTCTTCCAAATCCAAATTCGATTAGTGTAGAAAGTTGAATATCACTTGTCCGTTTTCTATCCATAAAATAATTTTTTTAACATCAATTCGTCTGCAATTTCTTCCTGCGTTTTCCGACAAATCTGAAACCGTTTTGCTCCTAAATGTTAAAATTTTCGCAAAAAAGGAAATTGTGAGATATTCAATTTTTAAGACCTTAAATTTACATTTCAAAAAAATAAATAGATGAAATCGCTATTAGCAATTGTTAGAAAAAAACTTGTTGATTGGGCGATTGCATATGTCCATTAAAAAAATAAATATATACCTATGAATACAACCACTGTAAAAGCCTTTGGTGCAGAATCCAAAACGGCTGATCTTAAAGAATTAAATATTGAAAGGAGAGAAGTGACCGCAAATGATGTCGAAATTGATATTCTGTTTTGTGGCGTTTGTCATTCCGATTTGCATACCGCCAGAAATGATTGGGGCGGAACAAAATATCCCGCAGTTCCAGGACACGAAATTGTGGGGAAAATCACGAAAATTGGTTCTGATGTGACCAATTTTAAAGTGGGAGATTTGGCTGCAGTCGGTTGTTTAGTAGATTCTTGTCGCGAATGTGAAAATTGTAAACAAGATTTAGAGCAATATTGTCTGAACGGAATGGTGGGAACTTATAACGGACACGATAAACATTTAAACCAACAGACTTTTGGCGGTTATTCTGAAAAAGTGGTGGTTGATAAAAATTATGTTTTAAAAGTTCCAGAGAATTTAGATTTGGCTGCAGTTGCACCTTTGCTGTGTGCAGGAATAACAACTTATTCACCACTAAAACACTGGAATGTGAATGAAAATTCTAAAGTGGCGGTTGTTGGTTTGGGCGGACTTGGTCACATGGCAATCAAATTAGCGAAAGGTTTGGGCGCACATGTGAGTTTATTTTCTCGTTCACCAGAAAAAACGCAAGATGCTTTAGATTTGGGCGCAGACAAAGTAGTAATTTCTACGAATAAAGATCAAATGAAAGAAGTTCAAGGGAAATTTGATTTAATTATTGATACCGTTCCTTACGAACATGATTTAAATGATTATGTTTCGTCTTTAAATGTGAGCGGAACTTTGGTTTTATTAGGTTTTATTGGTGAATTAAACAAAATGATTTCTACAGTTCCTATTGTTTTAGGAAGACGTTCTATTGCTGGTTCTTTAATTGGAGGAATCGCAGAAACTCAAGAAATGTTAGATTTTTGCGGTGAGAAAAACATCGTTTCAGAAATTGAAATGATTGATATGCAAAACATCAACGAAGCTTACGAAAGAATGCTGAAAAGCGACGTGAAATACAGATTCGTGATTGATATGAAAAGTTTGAAAAAATAGTTTTTTCTAAATATTTTAGAGAAAAACACTTCAGAGATGAAGTGTTTTTTTTATCCCTTTTGTCATTCCGAAAAAATCTAGGCAATTTAGATTTCCACGGAATGACAAAATTCTCTTTTTATTCGCCTAAAAGAATTCTACATTTTCAAATATTAATTTCACTTTTATTACCTACATTTGCAACGCTTTTGGTTTCCGAGTAAAATCGGGATGAAAAGGGAATGAAGTGCAAATCTTCAACTGTCCCCGCAACTGTAAATCACGCGAAATTTTTTTGCAAAACAACCACTGTTGAAAAATGGGAAGGTGCAAAAAAAGTGAAAGTCAGGAGACCTGCCAAAAATAATTTTAATTTTTATGCTTTCGGAGGAAAAGCCAAATTCGCTGAATTTTTCGGTTCAGTTCTATTTGCTTTAATTTTTCCGATAGGCCATACTTTAACCAAATTTATTTTCAAAAAAAATGAAAAAAGAAATTTTAGTTGGAGCAATGCTTGTCGTTAGTCAATGCGTTTTTGCCCAACAAGAAACAGAAATTCAGGAAGTGACGATTGCTTCCAAAACTTCAAAACCCATTTTTAAATCAGGGAAAAACGTACAGTTACTTTCCGCCAAAGATTTAGAGAAATTTAAAGGTCAAAATGTAAATGACGTTTTAAATCAGTTAAGCGGGTTTCAAATTACAAGTAATTTCAACAATTCAACCGAACCAAAATCTATAAAAATTAGAGGTGGAAAAAGTGCGAATGTTTTAATTTTAATGGATGGCGTTCCGCTGAAAGATGTTACAGGAAATGATTACAATGTTTCAGATTTACGCTTAATTTCTTTAGAAAATATTGAAAGTATTGAAGTTTTAAACGGCGCATCTTCGGTTTTGTATGGAAGTAATGCGACGGTTTCGGTAATTAATATTAAAACCAAACATTCTTCAAGTAAGAAAATGGAGGGTTTAGTTTCTGCAAGAGGTGGTTCTTTTTCTACTTTTGCGCAAGATTTAACTTTAAAAGGGAAATTGTCAGATTTTAATTATCAAGTTTCTGGATTTAATGAAAAATCAGACGGAATAAGTTCTGCAGAAGGAATAGACTTCAAAAAAGACGGCTACGAAAAACAGAATTTTGCGGCAAATGTTGGATTTTCTAAAAATAATTTCAGCGTAAATGTAAACGGAAATTACAGTCATAATTTATTTGATTACGACGGCGGCGCTTTCACAGACGCAGATAACCGCGGCGATGATGTTCAAAAATTTGCAGGATTAAATTCAAAATATTCTTATAAAAACGGTGAAATCCATTTTAATACGAGAATTTCTGCAACGGAGAGAATAGGACAAAGTTTTGTTGGAAATGCTTACCAAGACCAATTTTCTTTTTCTGGAACTAACTTTTTTTCCGAATTATTTAACCAATATTCATTTTCAGAGCACATTAGTTTGGTTGCTGGAATTCAATATGAAACCCAAAATATGGGCGCAAAATCACTTCCTTTTGGCGGAAATTCTTTGGAAAATGTATTGCTTAAAAGTGACACAAAAAATAACAATTTTGATGTTTTTGCACAGGCCAATTTTAATTATTCTGACTTTAATTTAGATTTGGGAATTAGAAATACAAACCAATCAAAGTTTGGTAATTATTTGGTTTACAGCATTAATCCGTTTTATTTAAAAGAAATTAATGAAAATTATTTTAAATTAGGTTATTCTTATTCCACTGCTTTTATTTCGCCAACTTTATATCAAAATTTCGGTTCTTTGCCTTACGTTTTGCCCAATTTCGATTTAAAACCAGAAACCAATTCTTCAAACGAAATTGATTTATCTGTTGGTAAAAAAGACCAAAGTTTTGTAATAAATGCTTCACTTTTTGAACGCCAGGAAAAATCGGCTTTTGCTTATGAAACTGTAGATTTTGTGACATATGCAGGAAAATTTTTAAATGTTGGCGACAATAAAGTGAAAGGTTTTGATGTGAGTTTTAAATATAGAATAAATTCAATATTCAATGTTGGCGGAAATTTCAGTTTCGTAGAAAAAGAAAAAGAAGCAACGATGCTTCGTCAACCAAAACAAAGGATAAATTCCTTCCTGGAAATCGATTCATTTAAGGGAAATCGAATTAATCTCACACATCAATTTGTCTCCAAAAGAAGCGATTCATATTATGATTCTTCCACTTTTGCAGTTGTGAATGTTGATTTAAAATCTTACAATTTATTTAATTTAAACATTAATCAAACGCTTGTGAAAAACCTTTCAATTTTCGCGAATATTGGAAATTTATTTAACACAAGTTACGTCGATGTTGTCGGTTTTACCACAAAACCAAGGAATTATACTTTTGGTTTGGATTATAAATTTTAAATATTTTCTCTCGTCTCGTTTTTGGACGAGATAGATTTTTTTGAAGCATTAAACTGCTCAATCTGCGAGAGTAAAACTATTTTCACTTTTGTCATTCCCTAGGAATCTATGCCGTTATTTGCACTGCCGAGATTCCTACGGAATGACAATATTATGGTAAAATTCAGTTTAAATTGTAATTTCGTAAGCGATTATTTCGCGAGAATCAATCCTATTTTTTTCGCCTCAATAATCACAAAATTTTTCGCTGCAATTGGATCATTAGAAATCTCACCTTCCAAAATCGCCTCCTTCACTTTTTCCTTTAAAATCCCAATTTCTCGTCCAGGTTTTATGTTGAAAAGTTCCATAATTTCTTCCCCCGAAATTGGAGGTTGAAAATTTCTGACGTGGTCTTTTTCCTCGACTTCTTTAATTTTTTTGGCAACATATTCAAAATTTTTCTTGAATTTTTCCTGCTTTTTGGAATTTTTAGTTGTGATGTCGGCTTTGTTTAAAATAAATAAATCTTCTAAATCATCACCTGCATCAAAAAGCAAACGCCGAAGCGCAGAATCTGAAGTTCCATCATCGATTAAAGCAATCGGTCGGGAAGATAATTTCACCATTTTCTGCACAAATTTCATGTCATTTCCCAAAGGTAATTTCAATTGGTAAAAAATATTTTTTACCATTTTTGAACCGACAAATTCGTGTCCGTGGAAAGACCAACCTATTCCTTTTATGAATTTTTTCGTTGGCGCTTTTCCAATATCGTGAAGCAAAGCCGCCCATCGAAGCCAAAGATTATCAGTGTTTTTAGAAATATTATCCACGACTTCCAAAGTGTGCCAAAAATTATCTTTGTGCGTTTGACCTTCTTTTTCTTCAATACCTTTTAAAGCAATTAATTCAGGTAAAATTAATTTTAAAAGTCCGGTTTCTTCCATTAATTTTAAACCAACCGAAGGTTTTTCAGAAAGCATAATTTTATTAAATTCTACCATCACGCGTTCAAGCGATACAATTTTAATTCTTTTTGCTTCATTTTTAATGGCTTTCAAAGAATTTTCTTCAATGGTAAAATTTAAAGTTGATGCAAATCTTAAAGCGCGCATCATTCTCAAAGGATCGTCAGAAAACGTTTGAGAAGGTTCTAAAGGCGTTCTTAAAATCTTATTTTGCAAATCGTCTCTTCCATTAAAAGGATCAATTAATTCTCCAAAATTTTCTTTATTTAATGAAATTGCCAATGCATTTATGGTGAAATCGCGGCGCTTTTGATCGTCTTCCAAAGTGCCAATTTCTACAGACGGATTTCGAGAATTTTCAGAATAACTTTCTTTTCTTGCACCGACAAATTCTAAATCTAAACCATTGAATTTTACCATCGCAGTTCCATAAGTTTTAAAAACTGACACTTTTAATTTTGGATCTAATTCTTTTGCAACGGCTTTTGCAAGGTCGATTCCATTTTGTTCAGTAACGAAATCAATATCAGTTGGTGCTTTTCTTTGCATTAATAAATCTCGCACAAAACCGCCCACAATAAAAACCGATTGATTTTTCTTTTCCGCCACGGCAGAAATGGTTTTAAATAATTTAAAATTTTTATTTTGGGTAAGATTGATGGTCATTTCTTGGATTAAGGCTCTCGCAGATTTTTCAGATTGAGCAGATTTTAAATACTTAATCTTTAATATTTGCAAGTGATATTTTGCAAAGATAAGTTTTCTCTTAAAAATTGAGTATTAGAATTAATAAAGCAATGATTTGTAATTTTTTAAAGCAATGCTAAAACATAATTTTGTCATTCCGTAGGAATCTAAACAGTTTAGATTCCTACGGAATGACAAAAGCACGTGTAAATATTGGTCAATATTTCAGTTTCCAATCTTGAATCGAAGATTCGCCGGTTTAAAATTAAATAAATATTTGAGGCAATTTTTAGTTCCATTTTATCAGGAAAAAAGAAAAAGAAATTTTACTCACGGATAATTTTTATTCTACTATCATTCCAAATTTTAATAATCGAAGAACCCGAAAATTCTGAAACTTTATCTTCCAAATCTTCAACTACAAAATCAACAGCATTTTTAATTTCATCGGAAATATCAGAAAATTTCATCGGACTTTTAAAACCACTTAAATTGGCGGAAGTAGAAACCAAAGGTTTGTTTAATTTGCAAATTAATTTTTTACAGAAATCATTTTTCACCACGCGAATTCCGATGGAACCGTCTTCTGCTAAAAGTTCTTTTGGTAAGTTTTTCGCCGTTTCATATATAATTGTAACAGGTTTTTCACTTAAATCCATAATTTCCCAAGCAATTTCCGGAACATCCACCAAGTCCTGCAAACGCTTGTCATTTTCCACCAAAATAATCATTGATTTTGAGGCTTCTCTTTTTTTGATTTCAAAAATTTTGTTGATGGCGTCAATATTTGTTGCGTCACAACCTATTCCCCAAATGGTGTCGGTTGGATAGAGAATTGTTCCACCTGATTTTAATATGTTGATGATGTTTTCCATTAATATAATTTTTAGAGTAAAGAAAAAAGAGTAAAGATGAAAGACATGATGAAATCTTTATTCTTAATTTCTCGTTAAATACCTTTCCTCAATAATATTCAAATGATGAATATTATGTCCAACAATCAATTTCCCGATGGTTTCCACACAAATTTGGTTTCCGTTCGCGGGTCCGATATTTTTTAAAACTGATGGATTTAAAGTCTCCAATAAAATCAGAGAAGATTGTCTAACCAATTGATATTCTTTCAGTAAAGATTCTAAATTTCTTTCGTTCGCAAAAGAATTGGCAGCATAATTTTCTTCATCAAAACCTGGCAATTCCGATTTTTCGCCTCTCGCAAAAGCCAAAATTCGGTACTGAAAAACTCTTTCGGTGTCGGATAAATGTTGAAGCAATTCTTTCAACGTCCATTTTCCTTCTGCGTAAGCGAAATTCGATTGTTCTTCGGTTAAATAGGAATATAAGGAAACTGTTTTTTCGCCCGATTTTTTCAGTTCTTCCAACCAATTTTCAGATGGAATTAAATCTAAATATCGCTGAATATATTTTTGAAATTCTGTCATATTTTTTAATTAACCAATTTAAAAGTTTAACAATTAACCAATCTTTAAAATATTGATAAATTGTTAAATTACTATATTGTAAAAATTGATTTGAAAGCGTTATCTAAATCCTGTAATAAATCTTCTGCATCTTCGATTCCCACACTTAATCTTACCAAATCATCGGTAATTCCCAATTCTGCACGTTTTTCTGCAGGAATTGAAGCGTGAGTCATCATTGCGGGATAATTTGCCAAAGATTCTACTCCGCCTAAAGATTCAGCCAAAGTGAAAACTTTTAGATTTTCTAAAAATTTGATGGCATCTTCTTTTTTTCCAGATTTAAAAGTAAATGAAAGCATTCCGCCAAAATCTGACATTTGTTTTTTCGCCAATTCAAATTGTGGATTAGATTTCAAACCTGGATAAAAAACTTTATCAACTGCTGAATGATTTTCTAAAAATTCCGCCACTTTTTGTCCGTTTTCAGAATGTCTTTGAACTCTTAAAGCTAAAGTTTTTATTCCTCTTAAAACCAAATAAGAATCGTGTGGTCCTAAAATTCCACCACTTGCAAATTGAATAAAATGCAATTCTTCACCTAATTTTTCATCTTTTGCAATTAACGCTCCCGCAATAACGTCAGAATGACCGCCTAAGTATTTGGTCGCAGAATGCATGACAATATCTGCTCCTAAATCCAAAGGTTTTTGCAAATAAGGTGTCGCAAAAGTATTATCAACTGCTACTAAAATATTTTTTCCTTTTACTAAGTCGCAAACGGCTTTTATATCTACCAATTTCATTAATGGATTTGTTGGCGTTTCTATCCAAATTAATTTGGTGTTTTTAGTGATTTGGTTTTCAATTTTTGAGACATCATCAAAATTTATGAAGGTAAATTTTAATTGATATTTTTCAAATAATCTCACGAATAATCTATAAGTTCCGCCATATAAATCATCCACTGCAATAACTTCATCTCCCGGACTTAATAATTTTAAAACACAGTCGATTGCAGCCAAACCAGAACCAAAAGCCAAACCTCTCGCTCCGTTTTCGATACTTGCTAAACTATCTTCTAGAGCCTGTCTTGTGGGATTTGCTGCACGAGAATATTCATATTCTCCAATTGGTTTTCCAGGCGAAGATTGTGCAAAAGTAGAGGTTAAAAAAACTGGAACATTTACCGAACCAGTTGTTGGTTCGTGATGTTGATTTCCGTGAATTACTTTAGTGTTAAATTTCATTTTTAATTAGATTTAAAGATTTTAGATATGAGAAAGAGACTATTTCTCATAATAAATATTAAGATTTAGGAGTGAAATTTTTAAACACAAAAGATAATCTCCAATCTCAAGTCTAAAAATCTCAACTCTTATTTTACATTTTTATTGCCGCTTTTACTGCAAAAGTTTCTGCATTTTCTTCTAACCATTGTGCTACATCTTCTTCACCAGTTGCTTTTTCGTAGGTATGACTTATGGAAAGTAAAATTTGATGAAGAAACATTTTCATGTCATCTACAGGCATATCTTTTGTCCAAAGATCAATTCTCAAGGCTTCTTTTTTTTTGTCATCCCACACGGAAATCATTGTTGCTTTTGTTTCTTCATTATCTATTCCGCCATCTTCTGCATTCCAAAACATCTTTTCTGGAACGTGGTTTTCGTCTAATTCTACTTTAATATTGATATTGGTTGTTCTCATTTTTATTAAAAGAATAAAATATTTAAATTATTTTTTATTTAGTTTGGAGTTTTCGGTCTATATTGCGCATCATTAAATATAGTTTGTGCATCCATTTTTAAGAAATCCTGAAGTTTTGTGTCTCGTTTTTGTTTAAAATATTTTCTACAAATTTGCCAACCCGAAAAAATTCCAATTTGCGGAGAAGATTCATTATCAATCGCAGTGTAAAATTTTGAAAATGGACCTACAGAAAGAAAACGTTCTTCTAAACGAGGATCATCACTAAAAACTAAATTATTTTCAACAAAAAAATTCCAAATATTTTCTTCGTTTGCTTCTGCCCATTCATATTGTTTTTGTGAGTAATTCATTTTCAGATAATCTGGTTCTGTCGGTAAAAAAGCATCTTGAAGCGTTAAAAGTTTGCCTTCAAAAATAATTTTATCTAAAAATTTCTGATGATTTTTATCGGGTCTTATTAATTGATTTGCAATAGTTGCCGAAACTTTTGGAATGATGTTTTGTGGATTCATAGAAACTTGAAAATAATGTTCCATTCCTTTATAATAGGGATTATTTTCTCCCATAAAACCAGTAATATCAATAAATAATAAATTATTTTTCGGTTCTAAAAAAACGGGATCTTGCGCCATTTGCAAATCTGAAGAAAATAGAAAAACCTGTGGAGTTTTAAAATCAGGAAAATAATTTTCAATATGTGCAAATAATAATGTTAAATCTTCTTTTAATTTAGGTTGATTAATTTTTGCAATCGCTTCTTTGTAAATTTTAATTTCTTCTATATCTGCTCTTCTAGCGCTGTAATCCGCATCTGAAACACTTCCTTGAAACCAAGGATATTTTTCTTTAAATTGATCTAATGGAATGGAAGAATCATAAAAGGTTTTAGAAATATCTGTAAGTTGTACATTTGGAAATTCATTTTCTAGTTTAATTTCCCACTTATTTCCCGACTCCTTTTTGCAGGAATGAAGGGCGGAAATGAGAATTGAGAAAAGAATTAAATATTTAAAAAACTTCATTATTTTTACCAAATTAATTGTTGGCAAAATTAGTGAAAATTTAACGGAATATTCTTCTGAATAAATAGATTTAATAAGTTCAGATTAATTTAAAATTTAAATAATGCAATCACAAAAAATCATAGATTATATTGTAATCTGGCTTAAAGATTATGCTGCAAAAGCAAATGTAAATGGTTATGTCATCGGAATTTCTGGTGGAGTTGATTCTGCAGTAGTTTCAACTTTATGTGCTATGACAGGAATGAAAACTTTACTTTTAGAACTTCCAATTCGTCAAAAAGAAGAAGAAGTCAATCGCGCTTGGGAACATATTGAACATTTAAAAAGTAAATTTCCAAATGTAGAAGCAATGTCAGTAAATCTTACGCTGGCTTTTGAAGAATTATACAAAACTTTTGAAGTAAATGATAAAGAATTTCCTGCAGAGAAATTGGCTTTTGCAAATACGCGTTCCAGATTACGTATGTTAACTTTGTATTATTACGGTCAAATTAACGGACTTTTAGTTTGCGGAACGGGAAATAAAGTTGAAGATTTTGGGATCGGATTTTATACAAAATACGGCGATGGCGGCGTTGATGTTTCACCAATTGCAGATTTATATAAAACCGAAGTTTACCAATTATCAAAAGATTTAGATTTGGTAAAAAGCATTCAGGAAGCCATTCCAACTGATGGTTTGTGGGATGTTGAAAGAACAGATGAACAACAAATTGGTGCAACTTATCCGGAACTTGAAAAAATTCAGAAAGAATTTGGAACGAAGACGGAAGCAGATTATTTTGAGAGAGATTTAGAAGTTTTTAAAATATTTTCTCGAATGAATAAAGCGGCACAACATAAAATAAATCCAATTCCGGTTTGTGATATTCCAGAAGAATGGAGAAATTAAAACTAAAAATATGAATCAAGAGAAAGCAAAAATATTTAAAACTTTTTTTATCGGAGCTTTAGGCGGCGTTTTAGCAATGTATCTTTTCTTCGGGTTTCCTTCAAAAACTAAACCTGCAGAATTACCTAATTCAAAAGTAAAATCTGAAGTTGTAAAATCTGAAAATCAAAATAATTCTGCAAATATTTTAGAAATTACAAAAGCAGAAACTGTAATTTCTTATGTGAAAAGCAACCATAAATTACCCGATTTTTATTTAACAAAAAGCGAAGCTAAAAAACAAGGTTGGAATCCTGCAAAAGGAAATCTCTGCGATGTTTTGCCTGGAAAAGCAATTGGCGGAGATTTTTTTAGCAACCGAGAAAAAAAACTTCCAAATGACGAAAAATATTTTGAAGCCGATGTAAATTACAATTGCGGAAACCGAAATGCAGACCGAATCATTTTTACAAAAAACGGCGATGTTTATTTAACGACAGATCATTATAAATCTTTTGAAAAACAGTAATTATGACAATATATATAGACTTCGCAGACATTGGCGATTCTGAAGATTTCTACACTGAATTAAAATCAAAATTAACTTTACCAGATTATTTTGGTGATAATTTAGACGCGCTTTCAGATGTTATTTCCGGCAACTTGGAAATGCCTTTGCATTTAGAATTTGTAAATATGAGTGTAGATCAATTGGAAACTTTTGAAGATTTACTGGAAACTTTAGAAGATTTGGAAGACGACGTGGAAGGTTTTTCTTTTTCTTATTATTTGGAGCAATTCGGGGAGTTGGAATGATTTCACACTAATTCTTTGGCGCACAGCTTTCACGGGTTTAATGAATTTTAAAATTTGCGAAGTTTGTTAAATCTGCGGGAGTTTATTCAGAATAAATCTTTTGAAATGCAAGTTTTCGATTGAATAAATTCATTCGTTTTATATTAATTATCTTTGATTTTAAACAAAAGAATGAAAGGCAAGAAAATATTATTAATAGACGATGAACCAGATATTTTAGAGATTATTTCCTACAATCTTTTACAAGACGGTTATGAAGTTTCTACGGCTTCAAAAGGAAATGAAGGTATTCAAAAAGCTTTAGAAATTGTTCCAGATTTAATTTTATTGGACATGATGATGCCAGAAAAAGATGGTATAGAAACTTGCTACGAACTTCGAAAAATTAAAAAATTAGACAAAACTTTGATCGTTTTTCTTTCGGCGAGAAATGATGAGTTTTCTCAATTAGCAGGTTATCAAGCAGGTGCAAATGATTATATTGAAAAATTAATAAAACCAAAAGTGTTGCGTTCAAAAATAAACGCACTTTTAAAATTAACCAATCAAGAGTTTAAAAGCAATTCTTTAATTGAAATAAAAGATTTAATTATTGATAAAGAAAATTTTCGAGTGTCTAGAAGCGGACAATTATTTCTACTTCCAAAAAAAGAATTTGATTTACTTTATCTTTTAGCAACAAATACCGATAAAGTTTTCACGCGCGAAGAAATTTTAGATAAAGTTTGGGGAAGTGAAGTTATAGTTGGAGAACGCACAATTGATGTTCATATCCGAAGACTACGAGAAAAATTTGGGTTAGACTTTATTCAAACTTTAAAAGGAATTGGATATAAATTAATAGTTTAAATTTTTTAAAATGCGTTTCCATAAACTTACTTTTTTTGCTGGATTATTTCTCACTTTTGTAATGCTTTTAACAGCTTTATTGTTTGATTATTTGCACACAGGAAAAGAACCTTTTCAGCTGAATTTTTTGTACAGTAGTATAGTTGCGTTTTTTGTAATGTTAATAATTAATTATACCGTTTTAGATTTGCTTTTCAATTATTACGGCAAAAAACAAATCCGTAAAATGTCAAATTTTTTACCAGATGATTTGCAAACCCAAAATGAAATGTTGAACTTTAAAGAATTGGGAGAAAGAATTACCAATTTAACGGAGAAAAATGCGACCGAAGTTGGCTCTTTAAAAGAACTGGAAATTTACCGCAAAGAATATGTAGGAAACGTATCACACGAATTAAAAACGCCGCTTTTTTCAATTCAAGCTTATGTAGAAACTTTGCTTGATGGCGGTGTAGAAAATCCAAATATTAGAGACAAATATTTACAAAGAATAGATAAATCTGTAGAAAGATTGCTTTCAATAGTACAAGATTTGGATATGATAAACCAATATGAAAGTGGACAAATCTCATTAAATATTTCCGAATTTGATATCAATTTCCTCATAAAAGAAATCATTGATTTATTAGATCTTGAAGCACAAAAAAAACAATCAAAAATCATACTTCAAAACTCGCAACCGATTATTTTTGTTAGCGCAGATAAACATAAAATTTCACAAGTTTTAATTAATTTAATTTCAAATGCCATTCATTATTCAAACCGTGAGAAAGCACAAATTAATATTAAAACAAATGTTTTAAAAAATAAAGTATTTGTAGAAGTTTCGGATAATGGAATGGGAATAAAACCTGAACTTTTACCACGTATTTTTGAACGATTTTTTAGAATTGAAATTAGCAGAAACAGAAAAGATGGCGGTTCTGGTTTAGGTTTAGCTATTGTAAAACATATTTTAGAAGCGCACGGTGAAAATATTCATGTAGAAAGCACCTATTTAGAAGGAACTAAATTTAGTTTTTTATTAAATTTGGCATAAAATTTCGTTGCAATTACAAAAATATTTTTTAGAAAAAAAACTTAATTTTTTTTTAGTCGTTTTTCAATTGTATTATATTTGCATTTGAAACTCATAAAAAAATAAAAAATTCAGTCATGGTATATAAGATTAGGGTAATTTTAGATGCTAAAGAAAGTATATTTCGAGACATCGGAATTAAAGATAAACAAACTTTGTGGAATTTACACTTAGGAATAAAAAGTGCATTTAGTTTACCCGGAGATGAGCTTTCTTCTTTTTATTTTTCTGATGAGGATTGGAATGAATTGCAATCCATTCCATTAGAAGATATGAGTGATGATGGCGATGGTGAAATAATGTCCGACATTTATCTAAAAGAAGGATTTCCCGAAGTTGGCGCTAAAATGCGTTTTCAATACGGTTTTATGGATTTGTGGGAATTTTTCTGTGAACTTTTAGAAGTTGTAGATGAAAAACCTTCTGTAAATTATCCAATCACTTTGTTTAGATTTGGAAATGTTCCTTTAAAAGCTCCAAGTAAATCCATTCCTAAAGTTTCTAAAAACTCTATTGATATGAATTTTGAAGATTTAGATGATGTAGATTTTAAAGAAGATACTGATGATTTTGACGACGATGATGACTTTGATGACAGCTATAAAGATGACTTTGATGAAGATATTTAAAAAGAAATAAATTTAAAAAATCCGGTAGAAATTACCGGATTTTTTAAATTTATTTCTTTTTAAAGTGCTGTGTCTTTAGAACCTTGTGAATCCATATCATTATCCATTCCTTCATTTTTCACAGTGTAACTTCTTTCATTGGTGAAATAAAGATTGTTTTTTGCTTTGTTGATGATTCTTGCGCGCTCATTTTCACTTAATTCATATTTCGATTTATTTTCTCCGCTATTTCGCATCATATAATCTTTGGTTTCATTGTGAACATTGATTGCACCCTCATTATTTAAAATATTTTTTGCTTTTTCTGCATTTTCTAAAGTATCTGCAAAAACGGTAACAATATTATTTTTTGTAGCGGCATAACTGTATTTTTTCTTAGAATGTTCTTCATCTCCAAAAAGCCAGTTCCAAAAACCAGAAGTTTTCTCATCTTCGTTATAATGAAAATGTGGATGATCATCTGCAGAATAATCTTCTGCATCTAAATCTCCATTTCGTGAGAATTTTGAAATATGATAATCTTCCGAAGTGAATCCTTCTTCATTTAATTTAGCTAGAGCGTTTTCTGCTTTTTCGTGTTTTGGAAACATTCCAACAATAGTGTAAGACATAGTTTTCTAATTTTAAAAGATTAATAATTCTTGATTTGGATTTAGAAAGCTACAATAATCGTGACAAAAACATTTCTAAAAAATTATTTAGTAAAATTTTAACTTTAGTAAATTCAACAAGAATCTTTATAAAAAAAATCTTTTAATTCTTTTCTGTGTTGTCTGTTTTACCATCTTTACTAAGCTCACTTGCTTTTAATACATCTTTTTTACTTATTTCTGGTGGATTTTTTGAAGATAAGTTTTCGGGAATATTTCGGAAATCTTGATTTTCTTTTTTAATTTTCATTTCAGATTTTTGTTCTGTTTTCTTTTTATCTTTCATGATATTATAATTTTGAGGTATCTAGAGTTCCTGTTTGGTCTTCTATTTTGTAGTTCAAAGCTTTTGCCAAAACAAAAATTTGATCTAAATTTTTTAATAATTGCACTCTTCCTTCGTTTCGAAGTCTGTTTTGATTTACCGTTTTTATGGCATTTTCTTTTGCAGAATTGGTGATTTTTTTTAAGTCTTTTTCATCAAATCGGTTAAAGAAAGAATCATCTAAAGATTGGATTTCTACACTTGGCGTAATTTTTATTTCTGCATTTGGTAATTCTTTTATAATTAATTTCTTACCCAAACTATCCACTTCTAATTTCATCTTATTTAAATTATAAGAAACCTGTGCATTGGTTTTGGTGAAAGTGATAATTTCTTTTTCACTTGGTGGTAAAAATCCACCGACTAATTGTGAAGAAATTTTTGTTTTTTGCATACTAGAAAAATCTTGTTCCATCACCACCAATTTATTCATTTTGCGAATTTGATTGGTAATTATATAAAAATCAGTTTCCACTTTATCATCAGTTTTCCCAGAGATTTTGCGCCAAATGAAAAAAAGGAGCAACATTGTTATTGCTCCAATTATAAATGAAATTAAATATTTTCTGTTTCTTATCATTTTTTAAATAAATCTTTTAAAGAAGTATTATCTTTTTTTAGAATTTCTAATAAATCCTTTTCTAGCCAACCCGATTTTGGTGACTCCACAATTCTACCAATTTCTTTGCCATATTTTGAAATAATAAAAGTAGGCACTTTTTGAATATTATATTTTCCTTCTTCACCATTTGGCGCTTCCTTTTTTCTATTTACTGCAATAATTGTTAATTTTTGCAAAGGATATTTTAGTTCTTCTATAATTTTAATAAATCTGGGAAAGTCACGATGACTGTCGCCGCACCAAGTCCCAAGGAAAATTGTTATTTTGTAAGAGCCAATTTTCTCTTTTTTTAATTCGTTTATTGAAGATTCATCAAAAGTGTAATTATCGTGTTCATCTTTATACCAAGTATTGTAAGGTTCTTTTTGAAATTGAGTTAAAGTTTGATTTCCCAAAAGCATTTTACCGTCATTTTGTGTGTCCACTTCTCGGTTTACAACCACTTTTCTAGATTGGCAAGATTGTAAAGCTAAAAAAAGAAATCCACCGAATAGAAGCACTTTATTTATATTTTTCATTTTATTTATTTAAAATTGATTTTAAATCTGCAGGAGAATAATATTTATTTTTTAAAACTTTATTATCAGAAGTTCTATGAACATTTATTTTGTCGCCAGATTTTTCTGAATATCCTTCTTGACCTTTTTCTTTGTAAAATTCAATAGTATCATCTGCTTCTTGTTGATTGGCACAAGCTTTTGACATATTGCTACGTTGAACTTCATTAAATAATTCCACAAATTTTTCTCCCATTCCGAATTCTAAAACTGCGCCAGAAAGTACATATTGCAAATCACACAATGCATCTGCAATTTCTACTAAATCATTTTGAGCGATTGCGTCTTTTAATTCATTTAATTCTTCTTGAAGTAACTCCACTCTTAGATCGCATCTTTGTTTAGAAGGAATTTGCGGTGTATCTAAAATTGGAGCATTAAAGGTTTTATGAAATTCTGCCACTTGATTTAAGGCATCTATTTTTTCCATTTATAATTATTTTTTTCAAATTTAAATAAAATAAATCTTAAAAATTAATGGAAAAATAATCAATATAAATTTTAAGTTGCCTAAAAATCATAGTATTATTATGGGTGTCATACTAAATTTTAAAAATAGTTAAATATTTTATAAATATTTGGCTCAATTGTTGAAATAAACTTCGAGTAAGATCTTATAATAATAAAAACTGATAATCTTTAAAATTTATTTACTAACCTTTTTAATTTTTACAGATGAAAAATTTTCTCTCCAATCAAGAGTTTCAATTAGATGAAATTCTTTTCCAGTCTCGCAATAGAGATTACGGTGCTTATAATCTTCGTCACGAATCGGATCAAATTCTTACAAAATCCTTATTTGTTGGCGTATTTATATTTGCTGCAATTTCTGTCACTCCTTTTATCATCAATAGTTTTAAAAGTGAAGTAGTTGCACCACCAAAATTTACTGATCCATATATTTTAGTTGATGTTGTAAATCCAGAAGTAATTCCACCAGTTGTAACAGTTAAACCAGTTTCGCCGATTGTGGCGACAACCAAATTGGAAATTCCAACTCCAAGAGCGAATCCCATAAAAGAAACGCCGGCAACTTCTTTGAAAAAAACAGAAGGAACAAATATTGGAACCGAAACTATTTCCGGACCTCCTGCAACGCATTTTACACCCCCGATAAATATTGCTCCACCTGTAATTGCACCAGTTGTTCCAAAACAAATTGACAATTCTCCTGCAACAAAAGTAGATGTAGAAGCCAAATTTTCTAAGGGAATTGATGGATTTAGAAATGGAATGATTCAAAATTTTGATTCTTCAGATTTTGAAGGAACTGATAATGTTATGAGAACAACACTTACTTTTATTGTGGAAAAAGATGGGACAATCTCCGATATAAAAGCAAATGGCGATAATAAAGATTTTAACCAAGAAGCGGTGAAATCTTTAAAATCAATAAAAGGAAAATGGTCTCCTGCAAAATTGAATGGTGAAAATGTTAGAAGTTATTTCAGTTTTCCAGTGACAATGAAATTTGAATAAAAAATCTATTTTATAAAAAGTTATCCACAGAAATTATTTTTTTGTGGATAATTTTTTTTATGGTTAATCGGTTAATTAACAAATGTTTAACTATTTTATAAGTTTATCGTCGGGTTTCAGATTTAAAAAAAATGTATTTTTGATAATTATTTAAATACTATGGCGAAAATTATTGGGATTGCAAACCAAAAGGGCGGTGTTGGTAAAACAACTACAGCTGTTAATTTAGCAGCTGCTTTGGGCGTTTTAGAAAAAAGAATTTTAATTATAGATGCAGATCCACAAGCTAATGCAACATCAGGTTTGGGAATTGAAGAAGTGAAATTTAGCACTTATAATTTATTAGAAAATTCTGAAGAAGCCGTGAACTGTATCCAAAAAACAAGTTCACCAAATTTAGATATTATTCCTTCTCACATTGATTTGGTTGCTGCCGAAATTGAGTTAGTTGATCGTCACAAAAGAGAATACAGACTTAAAGAATCTTTAAAACCAATTTTAAATAATTACGATTATATTATTATAGATTGTGCGCCGAGTTTAGGTTTAATAACAATCAACGCTTTAACAGCCGCTGATTCTGTAATAATACCCATTCAATGTGAATATTTCGCTTTAGAAGGTTTGGGGAAATTATTAAATACCATTAAAAACGTACAAAATATTCATAATAAAGATTTGGATATTGAAGGTTTACTTTTAACCATGTTTGATAGTAGATTAAGACTTTCAAATCAAGTGGTAGAAGAAGTTAAAACTCATTTTCCGGAAATGGTTTTTGATACCATTATTAATAGAAATGTAAGATTAAGTGAAGCGCCAAGTTTTGGAGAAAGTATATTAATGTACGATGCAGAAAGCAAAGGTGCAATTCAATATTTGCAATTAGCAGAAGAAGTTTTAATTAAAAATGAAAATTTAGTTAATCATTAATTAAATTGATTTTTAGATTTTTGATCTTTAAAATAAAATATGAAAGATAAGAAAAGAGCAATGGGACGTGGTTTAGGTGCGATTTTGAGCGCTGAATCTAAAGGTTCTATAAATAATGCAACAGATATAGGCGCAGAAAAATTAGTGGGAAATATTGTGGAAGTTTCATTGGAAGATATTTATCCAAATGCAACGCAACCACGAACTTATTTTGATGAAAAAGCACTAAATGATTTAGCACAATCCATAAAATCTTTAGGTGTAATTCAACCCATAACTTTAAGAAAAGATGGCGAAAAATTTGAAATTATTTCTGGTGAAAGAAGATTTCGTGCCTCTAAAATTGCAGGTTTAAAAAGCGTTCCGGCTTACATAAGATTGGTAAATGACCAAGAATTATTAGAAATGGCTTTGGTTGAAAATATTCAACGTGAAGATTTAGACGCCATTGAAGTTGCTTTAACTTACCAAAGATTATTAGAGGAGATTGGATTAACTCAAGAAAATTTGAGCCAAAGAGTTGGAAAGGAGAGAAGTACAATTACCAATTCTATTAGATTATTACGTTTAAGTCCTGTTGTTCAAGATGCAATTAGAAGTAGCGAAATTTCTGCAGGACACGGAAGAGCAATCATTAGTTTAGAGGATGAAGAGTTGCAAAATGTTTTATTTAAAAAAATAATTTCTCAAAAACTAAATGTTCGTCAAGCGGAACAAGAAGTTCAAAAACTAAAAAAACCACAAGTTAAAACGAAAAATATTTCAAATTTACCCAATCATTTAAAAAAAGCAGAGAAAAATATTTCTGATATTTTAGATGTAAAAGTGGAGATAAAATCTTCCGCAAATGGTAAAAAAGGAAAGATAGTTTTAGATTTTAAAAACGAACAAGAATTGGAACAAATTCTTGCACATATTCATTAAATGAAGAAGATTTTCTTAATTATTTTCTTGGTAATTTATTCTTTGGGATTTTCACAAACAAATCCGAATGATACAATTCGTACAGATTACAAACCGAAAGATTCAATTTCGGCACTTTCATCTTCAACAAAATCTGATGTTCAAGTTTTCGAAGATATAAAGGAAGCGAATTCTAAAGCTATAAAACCAAAATTTAACCCTACAAAAGCAGGATTATATTCCGCAGTTTTGCCTGGTTTAGGACAATTTTATAATAAAAAATATTGGAAAATTCCTATTGTTTGGGGCGCAATTGGGACTGGTTTAGGAATTACTTTTTATAATGATAAACAATATAAAAGATACAGAAACGCTTTCGTAGCGGAACTTAATGGACAACCTCACGAATTTTCTAATATTCCAGGAATTGATAAAAATGTTTTAGGAAACGCACAAGATTCTGCGAAAAGGCAGAGAGATTACGCAATTGCAATTACCGGTTTAATTTATATTTTAAATATTGTAGATGCAGTTGTAGATGCGCATTTGTATGAAGGAAGACATGATCCTGATTTGGCAATTTCTCCTACCATTATTAATGATGGCTTTGGTTTGCAAACTACAAAAGCAGGACTTGCACTTAATTTTAGATTTTAAAATTAAAAAAATGCAAATATTAATTTCTATCAATAAAATCAAGACTCACAATTAAAATCTCAAATCTCACATCTCAATTAATATGAAAATAGCACTCGTCGGATACGGTAAAATGGGAAAAATAATTGAAGAATTGGCGATTAAAAAAGGCCATTCAATTGTGGCAACTTTAAATGAAAGTCCAAATATTGAAAATCTAAATTCTCCAGATGTGGTGATAGAATTTTCTAATCCAGAAGTAGCTTTTGAAAATATTAAATTTTGTTTAGAACAAAAAATTCCTGTGGTTTGTGGAACAACGGGTTGGCTCACAAAAAAATCAGAAATAGAAAAAATTGCTGTTGAAAATAACACCGCTTTTTTATATGGAAGTAATTTCAGTTTAGGCGTGAATTTATTTTTTGCTTTAAATGAAAAATTAGCAGAAATGATGAAACCTTTTGAAGATTATTCTTGTCAAATAGAAGAAATTCACCATACTGAAAAAAAAGATGCACCAAGTGGAACGGCGATTACTTTGGCGGAAGGAATCATTAAAAATTCTAAATTTGAAGCTTGGAAATTAGATGAAACTGAAAATAAAAATTTAGGTATTTTTGCAATAAGAGAAGATAAAGTTCCCGGAACGCACAGTGTTTTTTATAAATCTGAAGTTGATGAAATTGAAATAAAACACACAGCATTTAATAGAAATGGTTTTGCATTAGGTGCAATTGTCGCTGCAGAATGGATTCTCGGAAAGGAAGGAAATTTCAGTATGAAAGATGTTTTGGAGATAAATTAAAACTTAAAAATGTAACTTTCTTATTCAATTCTAAACTAATTAACCACAGCCAAAAAGGCAAACCAAACTTTTTATGGATTATATTTTAAAATATTCTTTTTACGTTCTCATTTTATCAATACTGATGGGCGTTTCTACTTGGAAATTATTTAAGAAAATGGGATTAAATCCTGTTTTTGCATTTATACCTTTCTATAATTATTTCTTGATTTTAAAAGAAACCAAACATCCGAAATGGTGGTTTTTGATGGCGTATTTACCAATTGTAGGTCCAATTATGATGACGGTTTTTCATTTGTTTTTGATGAAACATTTTGGTAAATCTTCTTTTTTTCAAAAATTAATGACCATTTTTCTACCTTTTATTTATTTGGCAGTTGTCAATTATTCCAAAGATTCAGAAGTTGAAACCGAGAATGATTTATATTTAACTGAAGCTGAAAAAAACGAACAAAAAAAAGAAACATTTGTTGGTTCCATTACTTTTGCTATTGTATTTGCAACTATTATTCACACTTTTGTAACGCAACCTTTTGGAATTCCGACAGGTTCAATGGAAAGAACGTTATTAGTTGGAGATTTTCTATTCGTAAATAAATTAAATTACGGTTTCAGAATGCCGATGCGTCCTTTGGCGCTTCCATTTTTACAAGGAACAATTTACGATCCACAAGGAGATGGAAATCCGAAAAACGATCCCAAATCTTATGTAGATGCAGTGAAATTACCCTATTTAAGACTTCCAGGTTGGGAAAAAGTTAAGCGAAATGACATCGTAGTTTTCAATTATCCGCAAGATTCTGTTCATACCGCGATCGACAGAAAAGATCCGTATGTAAAACGTTGTGTTGCTGTTTCCGGCGATGTTTTAGAAATGAAAGCGGGAAGATTATATGTAAATAATAAACCAGAAGAAATTCTTGGAGATCAACAAGAGCAACATGCATTCATTGTTCAAGCAAGTAGTGAATTAAATTTTGAGGATATTTATAAAAAAATGGAATTTATTCCTGTAAATCAAATAAGTCCACAATCACAATATTTTGCTATTCACAAAGATCAATATAATTTAAATCCGAGCAATGCAATTTACCGCATGCAATTAACGGATGAACGCGCAAAAGAAATTAAAAATTTTGATAAAATAATTTCACTCCAAGAAGAAATTACAGATAAAAATGAATCTGGGATTGCTTATAAAGATGATTTTCAAAAAAAGATTGACACAACACAATCTATTTTTCCAATCAATAGAAAATGGAATGCAGATTTTTACGGTCCATTAAGAATTCCAAAAAAGGGCGATGTTGTTACTTTAAATCAAGAAAATTTACCAGAATACCGATGGATTATTTCTGAATATGAACACAATCATTTAGAAAATAAAAACGGAAAAATTTTTATAAATGGAAAAGAAACTAAAAACTATACCATAAAACAAAATTATTATATGATGATGGGAGATAACCGAGATGCGTCTTTAGATGCGCGTTTTTTCGGTTTCGTTCCAGAAGAAAATATCGTCGGAAAACCGATGTTTACTTGGCTTAGTTTGCAAGGCGTTTTCAAAGATTCTGGCTCTATGTTTCAAGCGCCATTTAAAGTGCGATGGGACAGAATGTTCAAAGCTACTAATACAGGTGAAGCAAACAAAACCTCCTATTGGTGGATTGCGGCGTTTATTTTAATTCTCTTTTTTGGTTGGGAATATTTTGTAAAATTATTTGGAAAAAAGAAAACCGAAGAATAAAATTTTAATTTTTTTTAGAAGCTTTTTCCCGCTTTCCGCTCTATCTTTTGCTCTTCGTTCCTCATCACAAAAGGATGTCGCTGCAATCGGGGCTAGACAAAATAATATTTTATTAGATATTTCATTTTTTGGTAAAAGAAGTTAAATTTTACTTTTCACTTTGATAAAATCTTTCTTTGCTTTAAATATTTTGGGTTGTAATAAATATTTTTCTCACTTTAAAACGTAATAATTTTAACTTTAGAGCATTAAAACTTTTGTTACTTTTGTGGTTTAAAAAAATCAGTTTATTTTGAAAGACCAAATTTTACCTTTATTTTACTTACCAAACATTTCTTGGTTTATTCAATATTTAGAAAATAATACAGAAGTAATTATAGAAAAATTTGAGAATTTCCCAAAGCAAACTTTCCGCAATAGAACCAATATTTATGGCGCAAACGGAAAACTAACTTTGGTAATTCCAATCAATCATACCGGAAATAGACTTTATAAAAATACTGAAATTTCTTACGCAGAAAATTGGCAAAAACAACATTGGAAATCGATTAAAACAGCTTATCAAAGTTCACCTTATTTTGAATTTTATGAAGACCGTTTTGCAAAAATTTATGAAAAAAAAGAAAAATTTCTTTTTGATTTTAATTTAAAAGCTTTAGAAATTTTAATTCAACTTTTAAAAATTGACAAAAAATTTCAATTTTCAGAATCTTATAAAACTGAATCTTCGGCATTAGATTTGCGTCAAAGTTTTTCGGCCAAAAAAGAGTCTACCGAAACATTTGAAAATTATTATCAAACTTTCGGAGAAAAATTTGGTTTTATACAAGATTTGTCGGTTTGCGATTTATTATTTAATCTTGGGCCAGAAAGTTTAATTTATTTAAAAAAATCATACAACAAATTATAATATGAAAAAGTTTTTTATATCCGCATTATTTCTTAGCGGATTTTTAGGTTTTGCACAAAGCGCAACCACAACATTAGATCCGATGAAAGATAAAGATCTAATGACTTGGTATCACAAAGATTTTGCAACTACAAATGTTTATGGTGTAAATACGCAAAATGCTTATAAATTTTTAAATTCCAAAGGACTAAAACCAAAAACGGTAACTGTTGCAGTTTTAGATAGCGGCGTTCAAATTGATCATCCTGCATTAAAAAATAATCTTTGGACTAATCCAAATGAGATTCCCGGAAATGGAATTGATGATGATAAAAACGGTTATATCGACGACGTTCACGGTTGGAATTTTATTGGAGGAAAAGATGGAGATGTAGGAGTAGATAATTTAGAAGTGACGCGTGTAATCCGCCAATATAAAGATATCTTTGAAGGTCCAGATACAGCAACGAATAAAGCAAACCAAGCAAAAATGCCTGAAGAATTTGCAATGTATATGAAATCTAAAGATTTATACACAAAGAAAAGTATAGAGGCAAAACAGAATTATGAATTTTATAATAATTTAAATAAATCTATTCCTTCAATGGTTGCGCTTTTAAATGGAAAAAATTTAATTGCTGAAAATCTTGCAGCGATAAAACCGACCACTCAAGAAGATGCAAAAAATTTACAAATTTTGTCTCGAGTTGCTCAAGATCCCGCTGTTGCAGGGAAATCTCCAGAAGAAGTGCAAAAATTCTTATCAGATCAAATGAAAGAAGCCTTAGATTATTATGAACCACAAGCAACAAAACAATATAATTTAGATTTCGATCCACGTTCAATTGTGGGCGATGATTATTCTAATATTAATGAAAAATATTACGGAAATAACCATTATGAAGGTCCAGATGCGTTACACGGAACTCACGTTGCAGGAATAATTGCAGGTTTACCAAACGGTGACGAAATTCAGTATGGCGTTGCAAGTAAAGTAGCGAAAATTATGACAATTAGAGCGGTTCCAGATGGTGATGAGCGAGATAAAGATATTGCGAATGGAATTTACTACGCTGTGAATAATGGCGCAAAAATAGTAAATATGAGTTTTGGCAAATCAGTTTCACCTGGAAAACAAAAAGTTTGGGAAGCATTTAAATATGCACAAGATAAAGGAGTTCTTTTAGTTCATGCTGCAGGAAATGATAATGCAGATTTAGAAAAAGATGATAATTTTCCTACTAACTTTAAAAAAGTGACAGATGCAAAACCTTTTTTAAATAATGTAATTACAGTCGGTGCAAGCACAAATGATGATGCACATCTAAGAGCTAGTTTTTCTAATTACAATGGAAAAATGGTAGATGTTTTCGCTCCCGGTGAACAAATTTATTCTTCAGTTGCAGGAAATAAATACCAATATTTACAAGGAACTTCCATGGCTTCTCCCGTTGTTGCAGGAGCTGCTGCTGTTTTATTAGCTTACATGCCAAATCTTACTCCAGCTCAAATAATAGAATCTTTAGAAAAGACAGTTAATAAATCTACTGCAAATGCAGATATTTCAGATGCACCAAATGAAACGTTTAATAAAATTTCTGTTTCAGGTGGTGTTATTGATTTGTATAAGGCTGCAGTTTATGCTTATGACCATTTTTATAAAAAGAATCCTGTGAAAACATTAAATAAAAAAGCACCAACTAAAAAAAGAAATAAAAAAGTAAAACATAGAAAATAAAAAAAAATGTTCGGCAATGCGCCGGACATTTTTTTTAATTGATTTTTTTTGGCACGGTTTTTTAATCATATGATAAATAAAAAATTAAACAATGAAAAAATTATTACTCACAGGAATTATCGGTTTATTTGCCGTTACTTCATGTTCAACCGTTCAAAATGCAAAAACTGCACAAACACAACGTGCAGAGTTCCTCAAAATGAAAGGTGATTGGGAAATTACCAGTATAGACTATGATAAATCTTTTAAAATAAAACCTTTTGATGAAAATGCAGATGCGTCTTGTTTCATTGGAAGTCATTGGAGATTTATTCCAAACAATTATTCTGGTGCATATACTTTAAAAGGTGGCGGAGAATGTCCAAGTTTAAATCAACCGATTAAAATTGATTATACAAATAGCAATCAATTTATGTTTAAAAAAATGCAAGATGGCGTAAAAGCTAAAAATGTAGTTTCTGGCTATTCTTTAGATATTGTAAATCAAGCGACAGATCAATTTAGTTTGCAACAAAACATTCCATTTGAAGGTCAAACTGTGAAGGTGACTTATAATTTTCAAAGAACTGGAATGAAATAAGCAATAAATTAAATTAAAAATTATTAAAAAATAAAATTATGAAACTATTTAACAAAACAAATATCGCTGCACTTTTTTTATCAAGTACTATGTTTTTAACTGGTTGTGAAGCCGTGAAGAATTCTAATAATCAGCAAAGAGGAACTGTAATTGGTACAACAGCAGGTGCAGTAATTGGAGGTGTTTTAGGAAATAATATTGGAAATGGTAAAAATACTGCACTCGGGGCGGTTTTAGGAGGCGTTATAGGAGGCGTTGCCGGAAATGTTATAGGTAAAAAAATGGATAAACAAGCCAAAGAAATTAAAGAAACTTTACCAGGAGCAGAAGTAGAAAGAGTGGGAGACGGTATTAAAATTACTTTAGGAGAAAATACAGTTAATTTTAATTTTGATTCTTCTAATTTAACTACAACTGCGCAAGCAAATTTAGATAAATTATCCACTGTTCTTGCAAATAATCCAGATACAAATATTAATATTTTTGGATATACAGACAGTAAAGGAGCACCTTCATACAATATGACTTTATCTCAAAAAAGAGCAGATGCTGTAAAAAGTTATTTAGTAATGAAAGGAATTTCAAGTTCAAGAATGGTCACAATGGGAAGAGGTGAAATGGATCCTATTGCAACAAATGATACCGATGCAGGAAGAGCACAAAATAGACGTGTAGAATTTGCGATTACTGCGAATGATGCGATGATAAAAGACGCAAAACAAGGTAATTAATTAAAAATTTATAATTAAATAAAGAAACTGCTTCGGCAGTTTTTTTATTTTTAAATCAGTATTTTTGCTTTTTTATTTTTATGAAATGGTGAAATATCTAAAGTTGTTGCGTGTTGAGCAATGGGTGAAAAACTTATTCGTTTTTGTGCCGCTTTTTTTCTCTGGAAATATAATGAATGGAAATTTACTACAAAAAAGTATTTTTGCATTTATTATTTTTTCTCTTGCCGCAAGTTCTATTTATATTATTAATGATTATAATGATATTAATCAAGATAAAAAACATCCACAGAAAAAAAACAGACCTTTAGCAAGTGGAATAATTTCTAAAAAACAAGCGCTTTTTATCTTAGCATTTCTAATAATTTTAGATATATCGCTCAAATATTTTGGATATTATTATTTTAAGCAAAGTATTTGGAAATTCTGTGTTATCATTCTCTTTTATTTTGTAATGAATCTTGTTTATACTTATAAACTAAAACATGTTGCAATAGTAGATGTTTGTATTATTTCCATTGGCTTTGTGTTGCGGGTTTTAGCGGGAGGTTACATTACAGGAATTTATATTTCGCAATGGGCAATTCTATTGACTTTTGTTTTAGCATTGGTTTTAGCAATTGGCAAAAGAAGAGGTGAATTAATTAATGCACAAATTTCTGGCAGAACAAGAAAAGCATTAGATGGATACAACGTTCAGTTTGCAGATATTGCGCTTTCCATTTCCGTTACTTTAGCAATAGTTTCTTATTTAATGTTTACTCTCACGCAAGAAGTTCAGACACGTTTTGGCATAAAGGTATTTTATACCGTAATATTCGTTGTATTTGCATTTTTAAGATATTTACAGCAAACATTGGTTTACAATAAAACCGAATCACCTACAAAGATTGTTTATAAAGATCGATATATTCAAATTACTATTTTGCTTTGGCTTTTTAGTTTTCTTATTTTAGTTTACGATCAACAATTTTTAAAATAATGACGAAGAATTATGTACAAAAAGTTTCTAATTGGGGGAATTTTCCGATTGTAGAAAAAGAAATTAAATCTGAAGAATCTTATTCGCAAATAAAAAATTACATTACAAAAAACAATGAAATTATTGCACGTGGAAATGGTCGTTGTTATGGAGACTCAGCTTTAGCAGAACATATTTTTTCTACTAAAAAATTAAATAAATTTATCTCTTTTGATAGAATTAATGGAGTTTTAGAATGTGAATCTGGCGTTTTATTATCCGATATTTTAGAAATTTCTGTCCCACAATCTTACTTTTTATACGTCACTCCGGGAACGAAATTTGTTACAATTGGTGGTGCAATTGCTTCCAATATTCACGGAAAAAATCATCATTTTGAAGGTTCTTTTTGTGAATTCGTTTTGGAATTTACTTTAATGAATGAGCGTGCTGAAATTTTAAATTGTTCTCGCACAGAAAATCAAGAATTATTCTGGTCAACTATCGGTGGAATGGGACTTACGGGAATCATTCTAAAAGCAAAAATTCAATTAAAAAAAATAGAAACTTCCTATATTCGTCAAGAAAATATTAAAGCAGAGAACTTAGACGAAATTTTTAATTTATTTGAAGAAAGTAAGAATTGGACTTATACCGTTGCCTGGATTGATTGTTTGCAGAAAGGTAAAAATATAGGTCGTTCAATTTTGATGCGCGGTGAACACGCTCTTTTGAGTGAATTGCCACAAAAATTATCTCAAAAACCATTAGAAATTAAAAGAAAATTTTCTCCTACAATTCCATTTTATTTCCCAGGATTTGTTTTAAATAATTTAAGTGTAAAGATTTTTAATTACTTTTTTTACGCCAAACAGCGATCAAAATTTTTAAAAAACATTATAGATTACGAAACATTTTTTTACCCTTTAGACGCCATAAATGATTGGAATAAAATCTACGGAAAAGATGGATTTATCCAATATCAAATGGTAATTCCAAAAGAAAATGGAAAAGAAGGAATGCGTAAAATTCTTGAAACTATCTCTAAAAGTGGGAACGGTTCTTTTTTAGCAGTTTTAAAACTTTTTGGAAAAGGAAATCCAGAAGCTTACAACTCTTTTCCGATGGAAGGTTACACTTTGGCTTTAGATTTTAAAGTGAATAAAAAATTAAAAAAGTTAGTTCAAAAATTGGATGAAATTGTGGAAGATTTTGGCGGTAGAATTTACCTTGCAAAAGACAGTATGAGTAAATCTTCATTAACAGATTATCTTCAAAATACTCGAAATCCCAAGTTTAATTCTCTTCAGCAAAAACGGATTAAAAACAATTAATTAGAAAATATGATAGTTTTAGGCTCTAATTCTGAAATTGCACAAGCTTTTATAGAAAAGGTTTTAACTGAAGGTGAGAGATTTCCGGTTATTTATTTACTCACTTCAAACCCAGAAATTACCGAAAGATTTATTAAACATTTAGACGTAAAATATTTGCAACACGCAGAAATCGTCCATTTAGATTTAGAAAAAAAAATAGATTTTAATCAACTTGATTATATCAATTCTAATTTACTTTTTTGTGCAACTGGTTTTCTTGGTGAAGACTCAGAAAAAGGTTTGTACAATTTAAAAAACACTGAGAAAATTATTGATATCAATTACGCGAAATTAGTTCCAGTTTTAAATTATTTTGCCCAAAAAATGGAAACCAAAAGAAGTGGAACTTTAATCGTTCTATCATCAGTTGCCGGAGAAAGAGGAAGACAAAGTAATTTCATTTATGGAAGCGCTAAAGCAGGAATGACGGCTTATCTTAGTGGATTAAGAAATTATTTATTTGATAAAAAAGTTCATGTTTTAACAGTGAAACCTGGTTTTATGGCTACAAAAATGACGGAAGGTTTGCCATTAAATCCAAAATTAACGGCGACGCCAAAACAAGCCGCAGATTGTATTTACAAAGCCTATAAAAGTAAAAAAGATGTCGCTTATGTTTTACCGATTTGGTTTTTGATAATGACAATAATAAAAAATATTCCAGAATTTATTTTTAAGAAATTAAAACTATAATGACAAAAGTTTATTTTTTCGATTTTGATGGCACACTTACAAAGCATGACACGATGTTTATGTTTTTGCGCTTCTGTGATTTAAACCGATTTTCTGCTAAATTCTTACTTCACGTTCCGCTTTTTATAATGTTAAAATTAAAATTAGCAAAAGCTGAAAAAGTAAAAAGACATTTTATTTCTTCGGTTTTAAAAGGTAAAACCGAAAACTTTTTAAAAGAAAAAGCAAATGAATTTTTTGAAAAAAATTATCCCAATTTAATCCGAGAAAATGCTTTAGATTTTATTCAAAATATTGATAGAACACAATCTGAAAGTTATATTGTAACAGCTTCTTTAGATATTTGGGTAAAACCATTTGCGGAGAAATTTGAAATGAATTTAATTGCTACAGAAACAGAATTTAAAAATGGCGTTTTTACAGGTCATTTTAAAGGACCAAATTGTAACGGGAAAGAAAAAGTGAAGCGTATCAAACAAATTTTGGGAGATAAAAAGTTTGATAAGAGTATTGCATTTGGTGATACTTCAGGAGACAAAGCACTTTTAAAATACGCTAATGAAGGGCATTACAAATTTTTTCATTAAAAATATTATCTCCGTAATTATTATTCTTAACTTAGAGCGTTGATTTTTTTCCACTAAATTTTCAACTTAATAGTATTCAAATTTTTAAAAATAAGTCCCTTAAAATGGATAAAATTTATTTAGACAATGCAGCTACAACTGCGCTTTCACCCGAAGTGATTGATGCAATGGTAGATGTAATGAAAATTAATTATGGAAATCCTTCTTCCATTCACAGTATCGGACAAGAAGCGAAAGCTTTGATAGAAAAAGTTCGTCGTGATGCTGCAAATTATTTAAAAGTTACTCCCGCTGAAATTATTTTCACCAGTTGTGGCACAGAATCAAATAATATGATTTTGAAATCTTGTGTTCATCATTTGGGAGTTCAGAGAATTATTACTTCGCCTTTAGAGCATAAATGTGTTGCAGAAAGTACCTTAGAACTCAAAAAATTATTCGGTGTAGAAGTGGTTTATTTAAGACCAAATAAAAAAGGAGATATAGATTTAAATCAATTAGAAGAAGCTTTATCAAAATCTGATAAAAAAACTCTGGTAAGTTTAATGCATGCTAATAATGAAATTGGAAATCTATTAGATATTGAAAAAACTGCAGAAATTTGTAAAAAACATAATGCTCTTTTTCATTCCGATACTGTTCAAAGTATTGCGCATTTAGATTTAGATTTTTCTAAAATACATTTAGATTTTGCTTCTTGCAGTGCACATAAATTCCACGGACCAAAAGGAAGTGGTTTTGCTTTTGTGAGAAAATCTTCTGGCTTAAAAGGTATTATTACAGGCGGTCCACAAGAAAGATCACTTCGTGCAGGAACTGAAAATGTTGTTGGAATTGTAGGTTTAGGTAAAGCAATGGAAATTGCAATGGATAATTTAGAAACTTACAAGACTCATATCCAAGATGTTAAAAATTATACCATTTCTAAACTAAAAAAATCCATTCCGGGAATAAAATTTAATGGAAGAAGTGCAGAAGAAGATAGAAGTCTTTACACTGTTTTAAGCGCTCTTTTACCTTACAAAGATCCAATGATTGGATTAAAATTAGACATGGAAGGAATTGCAATTTCGCAAGGAAGTGCGTGTTCTTCTGGTGCTTCAAAACCTTCTATGGTGATGATGATGGTTCTGGGAGAAGAAGAAATGGAAAACGGCACACCATTAAGAATTTCCTTTTGTCACACAACTACAAAAGGTGAAATCAATCATTTTGTAGATATTTTGGAAAAAATTTCGGCATCACATCAAATAGAAAAAATTAATAGTTAGAATAGATATCAAAGGCAAATTTCTATTAAAATTTGACTAAATTTGTATTATAATAATTAAAAAAAAATAAGATGGCAATCGAAATAACAGACAAATCATTTCAAGAGACAGTATTAAATTCAGACAAACCAGTTTTGGTAGATTTCTGGGCAGCTTGGTGCGGTCCGTGCAGAATGTTGGGTCCAATTGTAGAAGAAATCGCAAATGATTTTGAAGGAAAAGCAATCGTAGGAAAAGTAGATGTAGATAATAATCAACAAATTTCTATGGATTACGGAATTAGAAATATACCTACCGTTTTAATTTTCAAAAATGGAGAGGTAGTAGATAAATTGGTTGGAGTCTCTCCAAAAGAGGTGATAGCTGAAAAACTACAAGCACATTTATAAAAATAATAAGCTTGATAATGAATGCTTTCCAATATTGGGGAGCATTTTTTTTATTTTTTATTTGCAGATTTGTGAGAATTGTGTACTTTTGCAGTCATCAAATAAAGGGTAATACTTTTAATATTTGATCCGGTAGTTCAGCTGGTTAGAATGCCGCCCTGTCACGGCGGAGGTCGCGGGTTCGAGTCCCGTCCGGATCGCAAAAATCCTCAGAATTTTTCTGAGGATTTTTTGTTTTATTAAAATAAAATTTATTTTAAAGATATGAAATAGATTTAAGATTATACTAAGAATAATCTTTTAAAAGTTGTCTGTAACCAGTCAGGATTTTTGATTTTGAAATAAATCCAATAAATTTATCATTTTCATCTATTACAGGTAAATGCCATGCGCCGGTATCGTCAAATGTTTTAAGAATTGCAACTGCATTATCAGTAAAATGAACAACAGCTGGTGCAGCTTGCATTATTTGATGAATATTTGCGGGAAGTTCTTGATCTTTATTAAACAAATAAGGTCTAATATCATCCATTGTAAGAACGCCTTGTAAAAATTTTTCTTTGTCAATTACAGCGAAAATATTTTTTTTACCATTTTTTATTAATTCAAAAAAATCTGAAATTGGCGCATCTGCTTCAATTGTTTGAGATTTTCGGTCTATATAATCTCTTAATTGTAAAGTGTAAATTAAATTATTATCGTATTCATTAGAAAATATTTTTCCTTGATCTATCATTGGTTTATAATCAGGATTAACCGCAGAAAACCATTTTGCCATAAGATAAGAAATTACAGAAACTATCATTAAAGGAATAAATAAATCGTAACCTTGGCTGGATTCTGCAATAAGAAAAATAGCCGTCAAAGGCGCATATAAAACGCCACTCATAACAGCTGCCATTCCCGCAAGAACTAAATTACTTATGGGAACGTCAATTAAACCAAATTGTTTGCAAACCATTGCGAATAAAAATCCAAAAGTCCCACCTGCAAAAAGTGAGGGTGCGAAATTCCCACCATTTCCACCACTAAAAATAGTAATCGAAGTTGCGAAAGCTTTTAAAATACAAACTAAGGCTAAAAAAATAATAACCGTCCAACTTCCCAAATCTAAATAACCGAAAAAACTATGCTCAATAATTCCAGAAGTATCTCCATTGGTTAAAGTTTTTAAAGTATCATATCCTTCACCAAAAAGTGGGGGAAGTAAAACACATAAAAGTGATAAAGCGGCACCGCCAATCATTGCTTTTCTTAAACGAGATAATTTAAAACTATTTATAACGTGTTCTGTTTTGTGATAAATTAAAACAAAATATCTCGCATAAAAACCAGATACAACTCCTAAAATTAAATAGTAAGGAATATTGTGATAATCAAAAGATTGACGTGTGTAAAATCTAAATAAAACATCTTCTTGCAATAAAATACGGGAAAGTAAACTGCCACAAACTGCAGCTACAACAAGTGGAATAAAATCTGAAAATACAACGCCAGTTAATAAAATTTCAAACGCAAACATTATTCCTGCAATTGGTGCATTAAATGCAGAAGCAATTCCCGCAGATGCACCTGCCGCTAAAAGCAAAGTTCTTTCTTTATAACCTAATCTATAAGTTTGAGCGAAGTTGGAACCAATTGCCGCACCTGTAACTGCAATTGGACTTTCTAAACCTGCAGAACCTCCTAAACCAACAGTAACTGCACTTTGTATTATTTGAGAATACATTTTTACGGAAGAAATTATACTGGATTTTTGGGCAATTTCATTTAAAACTTCTCCAAGACCTTTTCTATCATTACCTTTAAAAAGAGTAATAACAATAATAGTTGTGAGAACAATTCCTAAAAAAGGAAAAACAACATAAAAGAAAATTTGGTCTTCAAAGTGGACTTTAGTTACTATCCAATAATGAATTTTATGAACAATACTTTTAAGTAAAACTCCTGCTAAACCAGACGTGCATCCCACTAAAATACCGGCAAGAATTAAAAATTGATTTCGACTAAGACGATTACTCAACCAATGTAAAATAAGTTCATAACTACGAACTTTCTTTAGCCCGTATTTTTGAAACTCTCTTTTATACTTTAGAAAGCTGATTATTTTTTTTCTATTGTGGATATTCACAGTTCTTCAGTAACTATTTTTCTTATATGAGTTATTTATAATTTGAATAATTATTTTAAAAATAGAGATTTGCAAATTTAAAGGAAATTAGAGAGAATGGCTAAAATTCAGCTACATAATATTGTAATAATTTGTTTTAGAAAAAATAAATTTAAAAATAAATAGCTCTACGGTGTCTTTATCAACGCCACATTTTTCTCATGAAGTCTTTCTTTCAGCCAACTTTTAATTCTATTTTCATCAATATTTTTACCAGAATAAAGCAGTACAAACTGTAATCTTGCACTATCTGTATCGGGATATTGTTCTATTTTGCCGTAAGAAACGTGACCAATTGTAGGATAAAGAATTTTTATTTCTCTTAAAAGAGTAGAATCGGTAACTTTGTAACTGTCCAATTCTGAACGGATTTTGCTTATCGTAATATCTTTCTCAGAAACATTGGTGTCATATTTATTAATTTCATTTTGGATCTCAGATTTTAAATCCACATTATTTTGCCTGATTTCTAATTTCGCATCTTTTAAACCATTTTCACTAAGTTTTTTATTAAAAGAATTGACTTCATCTGGTGTAAATTTCTTAGTTAAAAAAGCCAAATCAATAGTTTTAGGATTACTATTATAATTTATTTTTTTATAAATAATTGTGTATCCTTGATTTTCAAATTCCCGATGGATAAAACTTTCTGCTGTTTTTGTGAATTTTTTCTCATTAAATAAATTATACGCTAAGTAAAAACTGGGTACAATCATAATTACTACTAAAATTGAAATAGAATATTTAATGCGATTTTCATATCTTTTATCTAAAACTGAAGATGGATATTTTAAAAACTTTACCACAAAAAAAGTAGCGATACAGATAAAAAAACAATTAATTGTATAAAGGTAAAATGCGCCGAGAAAATAACTTATATTAAAAGTTGCCAAACCAAAACCCGCTGTACAAAGAGGAGGCATTAATGCAGTTGCAATTGCAACGCCTGGAATTGGATTTCCTTTTTCAACTCTCGTAATTGCAATTACTCCAACTAATCCACCAAAAAAAGCTATTAAAACATCATAAATTGTAGGTGAAGTTCGTGATAAAAGTTCTGACTGAACTTCTTTAAAAGGACTTAAATAAAAATATGCAGCAGAAACAAAAAGCCCTACAAATGTGGCAACAATTAAATTTTTTATAGATTGTCTAAGCAAAGTGAAATTGTAAGTTCCCAATGCAAAACCAGCTCCCACAATTGGTCCCATTAAAGGAGAAATTAACATCGCACCAATAATTACGGCTGTAGAATTTACATTTAAACCAACAGATGCAATGAAAATGGCACATGCTAAAATCCAAAGATTACTACCTCGGAAAGAAATCTGTGAACGTACATTATCTAAAACGGTGGTTTTCTTTTCTTCGCCGTTGTGTAAATTTATAAAATCGAAAAAATTACCCATTCTAATTTGTTTGTATCTTTTTTAAAAAAAGGAAACTAATGTTTAATTATTTTAAAGACCTTAAAAATACAAGATTTTTCTTTAATAACTTTAAAAATGACTTATATTAAAAAAAACCAAAAAGTCTATTGAAAGTTTTTTTTAATCTTTATTTTTGTGCAATGGATTATCCGAGTAAAGTTTTAGCAAAAGCAGTAGAAGAAATTTCTGGTTTACCCGGAATTGGTAAAAAATCTGCGTTGCGTTTAGCTTTGCATCTATTAAAACAACCAGAATCACAAGGTTTATTATTAGGTGAAAGTTTAAAAAAATTAGTTACTGAAATTAAATATTGTAAAAACTGTCACAATTTTTCAGATTTTGAGATTTGTGAAATTTGTAATAATCCCAAACGAAATGATGAAATCTTGTGTATTGTAGAAGATGTTCGAGATGTAATGGCGATAGAGAATACTTCAAAATTTAATGGCAAATATTTAGTTTTAGGTGGTAAAATTTCTCCAATGGAAGGAGTTGGACCAAACCAATTAAATATCGGAAGTATTGAAAGAAAAATAGAAAACGGTAATTTGCAAGAGATTATTTTCGCTTTGAGCGCTACAATGGAAGGAGATACAACGGCGTATTATCTTTATAAAAAATTTAAAAAATTTAATATTAAATTTTCAAGTATTGCGCGTGGAATTTCTGTGGGAGATGAATTAGAATATGCAGATGAAATCTCTCTTGGTCGTTCTATTTTAAACCGATTACCTTATAACGAAACAGATTAATTTTAAAACTATTTAAATTTTGATTTCTGTAATTATCCCACTTTATAATGCTGAAAAAAGTATTGAAAAAAGCTTAGATTCCATCAAAAATCAAACTTGGAAAGGAGATTTTGAAATCATAATCGTAAATGACGGTTCAACTGATAATAGCAAATTAATTGTTGAAAATTATATTTTAAAAAATCCAGAACTCAATATTTCATTAATAAATCAAGAAAATAGCGGCGTTTCTAAAGCCCGAAATACAGGTTTAAAATTAGCAAAAGGAGAATATTTAGCTTTACAAGATGCAGATGATGAGTGGTATCCGCAGAAAACTGAAATTCAAATGAAAATTTTGCAAAATAAAAAGCTTAAAATAGATTTTTTAGGTTGCAGAAGAAAAAATCAAAAAATATTATATCCTTTTAAAGTTAAACAAAATAATCTTGCAAAAATTACCTTTAGAAAATTAATGATTCGAAATGAAGTTTCACCTTGCACCGTCATTTTTAAGAGAAAAGTATTAGAAAATTCTGGCTATTTTGATGATGATCAAAAATATGGAGAAGACGTCTACTATTGGTTGAAAATATCCAAAAATAATAAAATGTACATTTTAAATGAAGAATTAGTAATTGCCGGTTTAGGTAAAAGAACTTTTGGTGTTTCTGGTTTATCGGCTAATTTAACTGAAATGGAGAAAGGATTTCAGAAGAACTTAAAAGAAAATTGGCATTTAAAAAGAATTGGTTTTATTGAATATATTATTTATTATATTTTTTACAAATTAAAATATATCTTTAGATTAATTAGAAATGAATATTTTAATATTTTGGGAAAATAAAATAATATGAAGCTGAGTATAATTATCGTTCATTATAATGTAAAAAATCTTCTAAAAAATTGCCTTTTGTCAATTAATAATTACGTTCAAAATATTGATTATGAAGTGATTGTAATTGATAATAATAGTTCTGATCTTTCTTGGAAAGAATTGATTTCCGAATTTCCGAAAATTGAATTTATTGTTTCAAAAAAAAATAATGGCTTTGCTGTAGCAAATAATATTGCTGTAAAATCAGCTTTGGGAGATTATGTTTTACTTTTAAATCCTGATACAGAATTGGAAGGATTTTATATGAAAGAACTTTTAGATTTTGCAGATTCTGTAGAATATTTTGGTTGTTTAGGTGTAAGAATGCACGATAAAAACGGAGTTTTTTTACCAGAAAGTAAACGTGCAATTCCAGATATGTTTAATTCTTTTGAAAAACTTTTTGTAAGTTTTAAAAGCAATTCTAAAAAATCTTATTATCGCACAGATATTGCAGAAAATGAAATTGCCGAAGTTGACGTAATTACAGGTGCTTTTTTATTAATTAAAAAAGATGTTTATTTAAAAATTGGTGGCTTAGACGAAACCTATTTTATGTACGGTGAAGATATAGATTTGTGTTATACTTTGTTGCAAAATAATTATAGAAATTATTATTACGGAAAATATTCTATTCTTCATTATAAAGGAGAAAGCACCTTAAAAGACAAAGTATATTTACAACGATTTTATGGCGCAATGCAAATTTTTCTCAATAAATATTACCGAAAAAATTCACCTTTAAAATTTAGAATTTTAAGTTTTGGTTTAAAATTAAAATATTTTTTAGCTCAATGTAAATTAAAATAAAAAAAGCGATTTCACTTGGAAATCGCTTTTAATTTTATATTTAAAATAATTTTATTTCTTTGCAGGCGCTTGCTGAATTGGTGCAGTTGTTTTAACTGGAGCAGTTTGTACCGGTGCAGATTGATTTGTAGGAGTAGTTTGAGCAGGAATATGATTACTTGGTTTCGCAGTAATTACAACACTTACAATAATTAAAATAATGACAAGTGCCCCCAAAGTCCAGGTTGCATTTTCCATAAAATCATTGGTTCTTTGCACACCAAATTGTGCAGGAGAAGTACCGCCAAAAGTACCGGAAAGACCGCCACCTTTAGGATTTTGTGCCATAATAATAATCACTAATAAAACACTTAGAATCATGATTAAAACCATGAACAATGTAAAAACTGTACCCATTTTCTTTAAATTTTCAAGGTGCAAATATAATCAATTTTTGTCAATATATAATTAATTCAATATAGATTTCCTTTAAAAATCTAAAGATTTTAATTTAAAAACTAATTTATATATGACTTAAGGCAAAAAGTTTTAATACCTTTGAAATTCAATTTTAATATTATGAAAAAAATTTTCCTTTTTGTATTTCTTCCCATAATTTATTTTTCCCAAATTCCAACGGGATATTATGATTCAACAGTAGGATTATCTGGATATAAATTAAAATCTGCATTACATGATATTATTTCAAACAAAACCATTGGTTGGAATTATAGTGATGTAGTTAATTTTTATAATCTAACCGATGTAGATAAATATTATGAAAATGATAACACCGTTTTAGATATTTATTCTGAAATTCCTACCGGACCAGATGCTTATGAATATAATTTTACACAAAATATTGGTTCTGCAAATGCAGAAGGACTTGGTTGGAATAAGGAACATATGATGCCACAAAGTACTTTTTACAGTAATTATCCTATGCAAGCTGATTTAAATTTTATTGTACCAACAGATGCAAGAATAAATCAACTTCGTAGTAATTATCCCTATGGTAAAGCGGGAGCAACAAATTATTACACATTTTCAAACACTTCTAAAATTAGCAAAAACGCAACGCCAAACGCAGTTTACACAGGCAGAGTTTATGAACCAATTGATGAGTTTAAAGGAGATATTGCAAGATCTTTACTTTATTTTGCAGTGAGATACGAAGGTAAATTGGGAAGTTTTAAATTTGAAACAGATCCAGACCCTACAAAAGATCGCAACCCTTTAAATGGAACAGAAGAGCAAGTTTATGATCAATCTTTTTTAGATTTAATGCTACTTTGGAGTGCAAATGATCCCGTTTCTCAACGTGAAATAGATAGAAATAACGCCATCTATGGAATTCAAAAAAATAGAAATCCTTTTATAGATCATCCAGAATGGGTAAATCTTATTTGGGGTCAAACAAAAAGTACAGTTGCACCACAAGCTGCTTCTAATTTAATAACTTCAAAAGTAAGCGCTTATTTTGTAAATTTAAACTGGACTGCTCCTTCTGATCCTTCAATAATTGGTTATAAAGTTTATCAAGACGGTGTATTAATTGGTTTAGCAAAAAGTAATTCTTTTACTGTAGATCATTTAAATCCTGCCACAAATTATAACTTCACAATAAAATCTTACAATAATGCTTATTTAGAATCTTCTGAAAGTAATTTACTTCCTGTTCTTACTTACACTTCCGATGTTTATGCAAAAGATTTAATTTTTACAAAATATTTAGAAGGAAGTGGTGATAATAAAGCATTGGAAATTACAAATAAAACCGGTCATACTGTAAATTTAGATGGATATAGTTTGAGTATTCAGTTTAAAAGTTCTTCAAGTTATTATTTTCCAGATCCTTTGCAGCTAGAAGGAAAAATTGCGGATAATGATACTTTTGTAGTTATGAACGCAAGAGCTGCTTTTTCTTGTTATACTACAGAACAATCCAAATTTGTTTCTGCAGCGCCGTCACTTACATTCGATGGAAGTAATTATGTAGAACTACGTTACAATTATTCAACTGTAGATGCAGTGGGAACAAAGGATATGAATAATTTTTCAAATTTAGGTAATACTTCTTTGTACAGATTAAGTAGTGTAACACAGCCAAATTCTAATTTTGATATTAATGAATGGCAAAAAAATTCCAATAATTATTGTGTCGGTTTAGGAACTTTAGATACTTCTGAAATTTCAAATAAAAATTTAAATAACATTTCAATTTATCCAAATCCAATTACTGAATCTCAAATTTTCGCAAATGGAAATGATATTAAAAAAGTAAATTCTGCACAAGTTTATGATCTTTCTGGTAAATTAATTATAAGTGAAAAAAATCCTTTCAAAAATAAAAATTATATCGATGTTCAGAATTTAGAAAAAGGCATTTACATTTTAAAAATGGACAATCAGAACTTTAAGATTATTAAAAAATAAAAACTTAAAATTTTAAAAAAAATCTGCAACTAATTTGCAGATTTTTTTGTTTAAATTGGAGATTTCTTCTTATTTGTTTTCTGGATTTGTTTGTAGAAATGCAGTTTCTAAAAGTTTTTTAGTTAAATCTTTATCTATATTATAAGTTTGTAAAATTTGATCTTTAGTTTTAAAACCATTTAATTTCTTACGGAAACCAAGAAAACTTCCAGCTGCTTTATCTGTAAAACCAAATTCTTTCAATTGTTGAAAAGTGATTTTATTTAAATCTATTTTACTGAAATCCGTTTTAATATTTGAGTTTTGTCCTTGTAAATTTGCTGTAGTTTTAACCAAAATATTCTCTGGATTAAGTTTCATAAAAGGCTTCATTTCTTCAAATTTTTCTGACGAAATCATATAACATTTTGCAATTTCCTCTAGATTTTTGAAACTTCCTTTACAAAATCTTTCTTTGTAATTTAAAATATTTTGGGCTTGTTTTTCTGAAAAACCAAGCTTCATCCAACCATTTAAGTCCAAAGAATTAGGATCAAAATTTTGATAATTTATTTTTTCTTTTGCAAAGGCTTTTTTATAAGGTTTAAAATCAGCAGGTGTTTTTTCTGGTAAAATTAAAAAGGGTGCTAATTTTTGATAATTTTCTTCATTTATCATATAACATTCCTTCAGCTTTTCTTTACTCACAAAACTTCCGCCTAAATATTTTTTATACTTTACAATTCCTGCAGACTGCTTTTCAGAAAAGCCCAAATTTTCCCAATCTTTTTCAGAATATAAATCTGGATTAAATTTTTGGTGAATATTTAACTCTTTCTTTTTCCAATTATTTTTTGAATATTTGTAGGAAGATTTTATACTTTCTGGTAATAAAATATAAGGTTGTAGTTCTGCAAATTTCTCTGGCGAAATTGAATAACATTTTTTTAATTGTTCTTTTGAAGTAAATTCTCCGCCTACAATTTGTTTGTATTTTAAAATGGTTTTTGCTTGTTTTTCAGAAAATCCCAATTTCTCCCAATCCTCTAACGTAAGTGAATTTGGATTAAAATTTTCTAATTTTATTGCTGGAATTCCATTTTCAATCTGTTGAAATTGGATATCAGAAAAATTAGGATTTTCATTTGTTTGAAAATAATTTGCGTATAGTTTTACACTAATAATAGAAAAAAATAAGATTACGAAAACAAATAATTTTTCGCGAATGATTTTTTGAGGTAATTTGGGTTTCATCATTAAATTTTTAATAAAATTACTAAAAAAAGTAATAATTATTAAAAAAATAAAATGTAAGAGATTAATTCAATTAATTTAATGAATCTTTCAATTTCAAAAGTTCCGCTTTTACAAATTGCAACCTGTCAATCATAGAAACTGTTTCAGAAATTTTAGAATTAGTAGTTAAAGCGACTCTTGCACCATCTAAAGTATAACCTTTTTCTTTAACTAAATGATAAATTATTTTCAAATTTTGAATATCACTTGGAGTGAAGTAGCGATTTCCTTTTTTATTTTTTTTAGGTTTAATAATCGGAAATTCTTGCTCCCAATATCTAATCAATGACGCGTTTACATCAAAAGCTTTGGCAACTTCGCCGATGGAATAATAGAGCTTTTCTGGTAAATTTAGTTTCATTTTTAATTAAATGGGAAAAGCGAAATTACATAAAATTTCACAATTTAAGAAAATGTTTATCGGAAATTAATAAGCAATTTCAATCTTTAATTTCTTGTTTTTTAATCTTTCGTTTTCTAATTTTTTTAAAAGTGCAATTATTTTTTTTCGATTTACGGCGACATAAGAAGTCGTGTCTTTTACTTCTATTAGACCTAAATCTTCTTTTTCCAGCTCACCTTTTTTTAATAAAAATCCAACAATATCAACTTTATTGACTTTATCTTTTTTTCCAGCGCTTAAATAAACAGTAATAAATGATGTTTTCTCTGGAATTTTATAATTTCCATCGAGGTTTTCAATTTCAATATTATTTTTTATGAACGGAAAATGTTCGTCTTCTGTCATAATTAAATAAACAAAACCTTTCGCATTCATTCTCGCAGTTCTGCCGTTTCTGTGGATAAAAGCATCTTCATTTTGTGGCAACTGATAATGAACAATTGATTCCACTTCGGGAATGTCTAAACCTCTTGCGGCCAAATCTGTTGTAATTAAAACTCTTGCAGAATCATTGCGAAACTTCAGTAAAGCACGTTCTCTTTCATCTTGTTCCAAACCGCCGTGAAAAGTTTCTCGCGCAATTCCTTTATCTTTTAAAAGTTCAGAAATCCGGTCAACTGCATCTCTATGATTGCAGAAAATCAATGTTCTTTTATTACCAATTTTACAAATTAATTTGAATAGAGTATCTAATTTTTCTTCAGAAGTTGTTCTTACTTTTTTAAATTTTAAAATCGGTTTGGAAGTTTCCGTTTTTAAAAAATTAATGATTTTTGGATTTTTTATTCCAGTAAAATCTGGCATTTCAGAAATATTGGTTGCAGAAGTTAAAATCTTTTGTTCTAAATTTTCAAGTTCAGAAATTATAAAAGACATATCTTCAGTAAAGCCAAATTCTAAAGCTTTGTCAAACTCATCTAAAACTAAAGTTTTAATATTTAATGGATCAAAATTATCATGTTTTAAATGATATGCAATTCTTCCGGGAGTTCCAATTAAAACCGCCGGTGCTTCAGTAAAATTATTAATTTCAATTTTTTTATCGTGACCGCCGTAACAAATAGAAACTTTAAAATCAGTTCCCATACTTTTAAAAACTTGCTCAATTTGCAAAGCCAATTCGCGCGCAGGAACAATAATTATTGCTTGGATTCCTTCTGCATTTATATCTAAATTTTTAACGACTGGAAATAAAAATCCCAAAGTTTTCCCAGAACCAGTCGGAGAAAGTAAAATAATTTCTTTTTGTTTTTCTGCGGCTTCAAGTGTAGATTTCTGCATTAGATTGAGTGCGGAAATTTGTAGTTTTTCTAAGATTAAGTCCAAATTCATTTTGCAAAGTTACTTCTATTTTAAAAATTATTTTTTTTGTGAATATTTAGCATAAAATTATATTTTAAAATTATATTTTTCAAAATAAAGTTGTATTTTTGCACCACTTTTGTGGGAAGTATTTTGGGAAAGTAAAACCTTAATAATTAACAACTTCCATATTTTTCAGATTACCACATTATCCAAAACTGAAAACTAAGGAATACAAATTTTTTTAATATGTCAGAAACGACAAAACAATCGGAAGAAGCTGTAGAAAGCCAAAGCCAAAACAAACAAAAAAACGATGCGGTTTTAGCAAACCAAAACGTAGCGCCAGAACAGTTTGACTGGGAATCTTTTGAAAGCGGATTAAACGCTGAAGACCGAACAGAAAAACAAGAATTAGAAGAAATTTACAACGGTTCTCTAAATGATTTAGGAGATTCTGACATTATTACTGGTAAAGTAGTAAGATTAACAGACAGAGAAGCGATTGTAGATATTAATTTTAAATCTGAAGGTGTAATTTCTCTTAACGAATTTCGTTACAACCAAGACCTTAAAGTAGGTGATGAAGTTGAAGTAATGGTTGATAAAAGAGAAGACAAAACTGGTCAATTACAATTATCTCACAAAAAAGCGAGAACACTTAAAGCTTGGGATAAAGTGAATGAACTTCATGAAACTGGCGAAATTGTTAATGGTTTAGTGAAATCTAGAACAAAAGGTGGAATGATTGTAGATGTTTTCGGTTTAGAAGCATTTTTACCTGGTTCCCAAATTGATGTAAAACCAATTAAAGATTATGATCAGTTTGTTGGAAAAACAATGGAATTTAAAGTTGTGAAAATCAACCCTGAATTTAAAAATGTTGTTGTGTCTCACAAAGCGCTTATTGAAGCAGATATCGAAGGTCAGAAAAAAGAAATTATTGCTCAATTAGAGAAAGGACAAGTATTAGAAGGAACTGTTAAAAACATTACTTCTTATGGTGTATTTGTAGATCTTGGTGGTGTTGATGGATTAATTCACATTACAGATTTATCCTGGAGCAGAGTTAATCATCCATCAGAAGTTCTTTCTGACGGTGAAACTGTGAAAGTAGTAATTCTTGATTTTGATGAAGATAAAACAAGAATCCAATTAGGAATGAAACAACTTGAAGCACATCCGTGGGATGCTCTAAGCGAAAATATTAAAATTGGAGATAAAGTAAAAGGAAAAGTAGTTGTTCTTGCAGATTATGGCGCCTTCGTAGAAGTTGCTCCAGGTGTAGAAGGATTAATTCACGTTTCTGAAATGTCTTGGAGTACCCACTTAAGAAGTGCAGGAGATTTTGTAAAAGTTGGTGATGAAGTAGAAGCTGAAGTTTTAACTTTAGACAGAGAAGATAGAAAAATCTCTTTGGGTATGAAACAATTGAACCAAGATCCTTGGACAGATATTGAAACTAAATATCCAGTTGGTTCTACACACTCAGGTGTGGTGAGAAACTTCACAAACTTTGGAGTTTTCGTAGAATTAGAAGAAGGTATTGATGGTTTAATTTACATCTCAGATCTTTCTTGGACTAAAAAAATCAAACATCCATCAGAATTCTGTAATGTTGGTGATAAATTAGAAGTAATCGTTCTTGAACTTGATGTACAAGCAAGAAGATTATCTTTAGGTCACAAACAATTGCAAGAAAATCCTTGGGATAAATTTGAAACAAAATATGCAGAAGGAACAGTTCACACTGGAAAAGCAACAGATGTATTTGATAAAGGTGCTTCAGTACAATTTGAAGATGCAGAAGTTGAAGCATTTTGTCCAGCTAGATTATTAGAAAAAGAAGACGGTTCTAAAATCAAAAAAGGTGAAGATGCAGACTTTAAAGTAATTGAATTTAACAAAGAATTCAAAAGAGTAGTGGTTTCCCACACAGGAATCTTTAAAGATGAAGAGAAGAAAAATGTAAAAGAATCTTCTAGTAAATCTACTTCAACTTCAAGTACCAATGAAGAAAAATCTACACTTGGTGATATTGATGTTTTAGCAGAATTAAAAAAGAAAATGGACGCAGGTAAATAATTAGCCTAAAACCAAACTTCTATTTAAACGCTTCACGATTTTTCGTGGAGCGTTTTTTGTTTTTAAATCTTAAAATATATTTTATTTAAAAGATTTTGTATTTTTAAAGTGTTTAAAAAGAAAAGAAAATTTTAAATGGTTTTTAATTTTAAAATTACTTCAAAAGAAATTATATCTTCATATTTCAAAAATAAAAATATTTTTGATTTTGCTCAAGCTTCTAATTTCATTCAAAATTTACCATATAAAAGAAACCATGATAAAACAAATAAACTTTGTGTCTTAAATGATTGTGGTGGAACATGCAGTACAAAACACGCTTTATTAAAAGAATTAGCAATTGAAAATAATTTTGAAGAATTAAAATTAATGCTCGGAATTTTTAATATGAATTTCCAAAATACACCAAAAATTTCAAAAATTTTAACCAAATATAATTTAATTGAAATACCAGAAGCACATAATTATTTTAAAATAGGAGAGAATTACCTTGATTTTACGAGGGAAAATTCGAAACCAGAAGATTTTTTAGCAGATTTGAAAAAAGAAATTGAAATTCAAACTTATCAAATTACAGACTTTAAATTAGCATTCCACAAAGATTATCTTAAAAAATATTTAATTGAAAATCCTCAAATAATATATAATTTAGAGAACTTTTGGATTATAAGAGAAGAATCTATTGCAGAATTTCAAGCATAAAAAAACCACCGAATTTCGGTGGTTTTAAATTTCTTTGTTGTGAATTATCTTCTTGCAACATCTTTAATTCTCGCTTTTTTACCACGAAGTTTACGGAAATAGTAAATTCTAGCTCTTCTAACTTTACCTTTTCTATCAACTTCAATTTTTTGAAGTGCGGGTAAATTTAAAGGAAAAACACGTTCTACACCTACATCACCACTCATTTTTCTGATGGTAAATGTTTTTGTAAGTCCAGTTCCTCTTAATTGAATTACTACACCTTTAAAAAACTGTGTTCTTGTTTTTGCGCCCTCACGAATTTCATAATAAACAGTGATAGTATCACCTGCTTTAAATTTCGGGAATTCTTTTTTGTCAATGTACTTTTCTTGTACGTAATTAATTAAATCCATTGTTTAATTGTAAATAATATTAAGCAAAGCAACTTTCACGTCCATCGTCAGAGGTTGGTTTACAGGTTGCAAAAATAAAATAAATTTTCCTATTGACCAACATATTTTTGCCTTTTTCTAAAATAATAATAACCAATAACTTATTTTAAAGAATTTACTTAGAAATTTAGTGATGAAAGAAAATAAAGTTAATTTTTTATCCTTTATAATTTCCATTTGAACTCAAAAAATCTTAATTTTAAGCAACGAAAACAAAGTAAAATGATAGACAAAAGAGTAGCAAATGTTGAAATCGCGTTAGCTGATATAAAAGACGGACAAACTATTATGCTCGGCGGTTTTGGCCTTTGCGGAATTCCAGAAAATTGCATCGCAGAACTTGTAAAGAAAAACATTACAAATTTAACTTGTATTTCAAATAATGCAGGTGTAGATAATTTTGGTCTTGGTCAATTGCTTCAAAAAAAACAAATCAAGAAAATGATTGCGTCTTATGTTGGAGAAAATGCAGAATTTGAGCGACAAATGCTTTCTGGCGAATTAGAAGTTCAACTTACGCCACAAGGAACTTTAGCCGAAAAATGTCGCGCTGCACAAGCTGGAATTCCTGCTTTTTATACTCCTGCAGGTTACGGAACTGAAGTCGCAGAAGGAAAAGAAACCAAAGAATTTAAAGAAAAAATGCACATTTTAGAACACGCTTTTGATGCAGATTTTTCCATTGTAAAAGCTTGGAAAGGTGATTACGCTGGAAATTTAATTTTCAAAGGAACAGCAAGAAATTTTAATGCACCAATGTCGGGCGCGGCAAAAATTACTATTGCAGAAGTAGAAGAATTAGTGGAACCAGGTGTTTTAGATCCCAATGAAATTCATATTCCAGGAATTATGGTTCAGCGGATTTTTCAAGGAGAAAAATTTGAAAAAAGAATTGAAAAAGTAACCACAAGAAAGAAATAATAAAGATTCTATTTTAAGTAATTTAAACTACCGCAAAAAAAAGTTAAATAGAAAAGCACAATTTAAAAATATAAAAATGCTCACAAAAGAAGATATCGCCAAAAGAATTGCCAAAGAAGTAAAAGACAGATATTACGTTAATTTAGGAATTGGAATTCCAACTTTGGTTGCTAATTACGTTCCAGAAAATTTAAATGTTGAATTTCAAAGTGAAAACGGCGTTCTAGGAATGGGACCATTTCCGTTTGAAGGAGAAGAAGATCCAGATTTAATTAATGCAGGAAAACAGACAATCACTACACTTCCAGGAGCTTCTTTTTTCGATTCTGCTTTTAGTTTTGGGATGATTAGAAGTCAAAAAGTGGATTTAACTATTCTCGGAGCAATGGAAGTATCCGAAAAAGGTGATATTGCAAATTGGAAAATTCCTGGTAAAATGGTAAAAGGAATGGGCGGTGCAATGGATTTAGTAGCTTCTGCGGAAAATATTATTGTTGCGATGATGCACGTTAATAAAAAAGGAGAATCTAAAATTTTAAAAAATTGTACTTTGCCTTTAACTGGCGTAAATTGCGTGAAAAGAGTAGTGACAGAAATGGCCGTTTTAGAAGTGACTCCAAAAGGTTTCAAACTTCTTGAAAGAGCGCCCGGAATTTCTGTGGAAGAAATTATTAAATCGACTGAAGCAGATTTAATTATTGAAGGGGAAATTCCTGAAATGCAAATCGATTAAAATAATTTTCAAAGTTTATTTACCATTAAAAATTTATAAGAAATTAAAATTATAAACTTATAGATTTAAAAATTATCATTTTTGTTTTTATACTTTTTAAAATTTATTGAAAAACTTTTAATGATTAAAATCACGGCTCAAAACTCTCAAATTTTCCATTAGAATAAAACATTACAATCTTGGTTAATGTAACTTTATCATTTTCAGTTACTTGTAAATTGCTTTTACTTAAATTTTGTTCTAATCGCTGAGAATCGTTTATTTCTATTTTTTTTGAATCATTATTCGGAATAAAGAATTCTCGCGGCGTATCTTTTTTTATTCTGTCTTCACTTTCTGTAATACCAAATTGATCGTCATCAATTAAACTAAATAAATCGGGTAGTGCGACGGTTTTCTTTTCTGTACTATTTTTTTTATTTTCTTCATCACTATATTTTTCCGAAACAGGCTTCATTTCCCCTTCTCCATTAATAAGCCAATCCCAACTAATTTCCGGAAATCTTGCTTTTATCTTAGTAATAAATTCTAAAGAAGGTTTGTTTCTTCCAGAAGTAACGTGTGAAATACTTGACTTTTGTACATCAATTTCATCTGCAAATTCAGAGGAACTGAGCTTGCTTTCTTCTAAAATTTTTTTAATTCTTTCGTTTAGATTCATAATTTACAGCTTTTATCTTATTACAAATGTAAAGTATAAAATCAACTTTGTAAAATACAATTGTAAATAAAATGAATTTACAATTGTGTATTGTCATGTAATGATTTAATATACAATAATTTAACTATTGAATTTTTAAATAAACGAGTTAACTATTGTAATTATAAGGTCTATTTATGATAGAAATCTTCTAATTTTATTAATTTTAAACTAAAAAAAAACTTCCAAATGGAAGTCTTTCTAGATTATAGTAAATTATTTTAATAGCGTTTTTCTTCAGGATGTTCCGCATCATATTTCAACTTTCTATCTTTTATTTTCACTGGGAATAATAAAGAAGCGGCAATACTGCTCCCTAAAATAAAAATAATAATTAATAGTGAATGTGTCGTTTTGAATCCCCATTCTTCCATTTGTGAATGTAAAATCATTTTTAATCCTATAAAAGTGAGTAAAACAGCCAATCCAATTTTCAAAAATCTTAATTTATCTATCACTCCAGCTAATAAAAAGAACATAGAACGCAATCCTATGATTGCAAAAATATTAGAAAAAAATACAATATATGGATCTTTTGTAACAGAAAAAATTGCAGGAATACTATCCACTGCAAAAATTAAATCTGTGAATTCTACGATAACCAAAACCAATAAAAGTGGAGTGATTTTCCAAATTCCATCAATTTTAACCCAAAATTTATTTCCAACAAAATGATTATGAACTTTAAAATATTTATTTGCAAATTTTACAATTGGATGATGTTCTGTATCAATTTTTTCTTCTTTATTTCGCTCTATAAACATCTTAATTCCTGTAATAATTAAGAAAGCGCCAAAGACATATAAAATCCAATCAAACTTTGTTATAAGGGCAGCTCCCAAGAAAATGAAAGCAAATCGCATTACAATAGCTCCTAAAATTCCCCAAAATAAAACCCGATGATAATTTTTATGTACTACATTAAACGAAGTGAAAATAAGCATAATCACAAAAATATTATCTACTGAAAGTGCATATTCTACAACGTAACCCGTAAGAAATTCTAAACCTAAATTCTGATTATATAAATCTAAACTGTGCTCAAAATCTCCTTTTATTATGGTAATTGGATGATGGTGTTTTAATATAACACTTTGCAATTTATCTATGTTATCAATTCCATGAATTAATTGTCCATAAGTGAGAAGAAAGAAGTAAAAAACCATTGCTAAAGCAACGACAATAAAGCTCATTATTCCTGCTTGTTTCATAGAAACAGTCTCACCCTTTTTACTAAATAAACCCAAGTCAAAAGCTAAAAGTAAACCGATAAATATTAGAAATCCAATAAGGAAAGTATGTTCTGATGTCATGTAAAAAATATTGTTACAAATATAGTTTAAATAGAAATTATAAAGAAATTTACAGTTGTAATATATGGATTTTTTATTATAATTATATTAGGTAAAGTGTTTATTATTTATTTCTACAATTGATTAAAATACAATGAAATTTATATTAAATAAGATTTTAATT
>NZ_JBLXIJ010000010.1:0-52214 GCF_048269545.1 Halpernia sp.
TCAACCTTTTAAAACAAGGCAGAGGACTGATATGTTAGTGAAGACTATTAATCTTTAAAGGTATTTCTAGTTCACCTCTGTCTTGTTTATTTAAAGGTATTAATTTTATAGAAGTAAAGTAAAGATTGTATTGGCAAAATGCGGGGGAAAGTAACAAGCTGAACTTTTGTGAAATTTATCCGCCGCTGCTTTTTTATTCCACAAAAAAAAGTAATTTAGTGTAAGAAAAAAGCATCGGCTACGTTCAGTATAAATTGAACTTTTCGTTCCATTTAGCCCGCACTTCGCCAATACTTTTTCCGTTGGGAAAAATCGCCCTTTGGGACGATTTTTCCCAACGTGCAAGGGTAAACGACCTCTTCATCCAAACTTGAGCAAACGATTTTTGAAATAGAAATTTAATATATTTAGAATGCCAAAATGTTTTTTAAAACAACACTATTATGGACATTACAAATTTTCCAGAAGATTTATTTGAAAATAACTACACGGACACTTTAGACCTTCAAATTGCTAATTACGAGGTGTATAAACATGTTTCCAAAAATAAGATTAACCTAAACAAAAATGTATTCAGTTTTTTGTTGGATGGACAAAAGGACATTCACTTTTCTAATGACATCGTTTCGATAAATCCTGCACAATCCTTACTTCTTGCATCGGGGAATTTTTTAACAACAGAAATTGTAGGGGCAAATAGTTATAGTTGCCTACTCTTTTTCTTTTCTCAAAAAAACATTAATGATTTTTTATTGAAATATGGGCATTTATTTAACCCAAAAGACTTAAATAAAACAACGAACAATAGTCCCTATTTCCTTATCAAAAAAGACAATTTTATTATCCATTTTATTAATTCTATTCAACAAATTTATGGCTTGAATCAAACAATCTCTCAAAAGATTCTGGAATTGAAATTTGAAGAAATTATGCTGTATCTGGCTGATAAGTATGGGCAAAGTTTTTTTGTTTATCTACATTCATTATTAATCAATGAAAGAGAATTATCTTTTAAAATGGTCATTGAAAAAAATCTGTACACGAGTTTGAATATTGACGAGGTTGCTTTTCTATGCAACATGAGCCTGTCTACTTTTAAGCGGAAATTTTTACAATTATATCAAGAGTCTCCAGGAAAATGGTTTCAACTAAAACGGCTCAACAAAGCCAAAAAATTATTGCTTAATAATGAAGCAACCCCATCAGAAATCTATATGGACTTTGGTTATGATAGCTTATCAAATTTTAGCACAGCCTTTAAAAATGAATTTGGTTACAGTCCAAAAAACATGATGAAAACTTGACCTTTTTTCATAAGTTTTTGAACTAAATAAAAAAGCACCACAAGTTTAAAGGTGCTACATTTGTTAAAACAAAATTGGTTTAATTTAAAAATAAAAAGACATGAAAAAATTAGGATTATTAGTTCGACTAGAAGCAAAAGCAGGAAAAGAAAAAGATGTTGAAGCCTTTATCACAAGTGCATTGCCACTTGCTAATGAAGAAACGGGTACTATTACATGGTATGCGTTCCGTATTGACGCTTCTACATTTGGCATTTTTGACACTTTTTCAGATGAAGAGGGCAGAGAAGCACATCTTGGTGGTAAGATTGCAAAGGCGTTAATGGAAAATGCACCTGAATTGTTGGCTACTGCACCATCTATTGAGAAATTGGATGTTTTAGCGGCTAAATAAATAGTAAAGGTCTAATATTAAGACCGAATGAAAAAAACATAAAATTTGATAGAACAGATATTAATTGGTATGATGGTCCAATAGTTTTTACAAAAGATTTAAATTATCTGCTGTTTTTCAACGGAGTTGTCGTTAATTTGAAGACAAGAGAAGTACGGACAAAAGAATTTATACCATATCTAAAGGGCTACACCACTGCAACGGATATTATCGTAAGTGATAATGGAAAAAATTATGCAATTAATAATTCGAATAATGAAATAGAAATCCACAATCTGGAAACTGGAAAATTAGTTAAAAAATTTAGCGCTTTACCTACATTGCCAAAGATTGAAGGATTTCAACTTGTGCCGTTGCCACAGGAAGGAGATTATATTTATTGGCTGCTTTTTAATAATAAATATGCAACCGGAGGATTAGCCTATCTCGTAAGAAACGGCGTTGCAACTTCATTTTGTGATCCATTGTGGGATCAGGAAAGTGATGCAAATTATGCGAAAAATTTAAAGGAACTTTTAGAAAATTATAATGAAGTAGAAAAACGAAAATTGGAAAAAGAAAAATATGAGCAGCAGAAAAACGCAAATGCGCCTAGTTTGGGGGACATTTTAATAAGTCAAAGTAAGGAGAGAAAAAAAGTTTTGGCCGAAAAAAATTCTAATAATAATGTGCAAAATACTACCAGTTCTGCGCCATCTTCAGGGAAAAATTATACCCAACCTGCAAAATCATATAACGAGATTGTCTATGATTTACGAAAAGTGCAACAAGAAAGAAATGAAAAATCTGCGAGAGAAGCACGTATGGAAGAATACAGAAAACGCCCGTAGCATAAAAAAAATATTTATAACATTTGTTTAAAATTTAAAGTTATTTATTTTGTAATTTTTTAAATTAGTGTCAAATTTAATAAGTTTTATAAACCTTTTAAAAGGTTACAAAGCGTTATAAAATAAAACTCTTTAAACCCTCGCAGCCACACGATACATCGTGTGGATTCTATATTGCAGATTTGCAATCCACAACAAAAATAAACCCCAAAACATTTTTCCAACCAAAATAAAAAAATCATTACTTTTACTTTAAACTAAAAGCATGAAATTTAATTATTTACAATTACTTCAGATTCTTGTACTATTTACAAGTTGCTCAAAAGCAGCAATCTACAACGATCCTATTCCAGTTCACGATGAATTCACCATCAACTCCAAACAAGTAGGCGAAATTAGACATATTAATGTTTGGACCCCACCAGAATATAAAGCAAAAACCGACTCACTTCCAGTGATGTATATGGCGGATGGCGGAATCAAAGATGAAGATTTTCCGCACATCGCAAACACTATGGCGGAACTTATAAAATCAAAGAAAATCCCACCTATAATTTTGGTCGGAATTGCCAATACAGAAAGAAGACGAGATTTAACGGGACCCACAAAAGTGGAAAAAGACAAAGAAATTGCACCGGTTGTGGGAGGTTCGGCAAAGTTTAGAGCATTTATTAAAGAAGAATTATTTCCAGAAATCAATAAACGCTACAGAACAACTGCTTCGAAAAGTATTATTGGAGAATCTGCTTCAGGACTTTTTGTGGTAGAAACTTTCCTTTTAACGCCCGATATGTTTGATAATTATATTGCATTTGACCCATCACTTTGGTGGAATGATCAATATTTAATAAAAACGGGTAAGGAATATTTAGCCAAATTTCCCCCGAATCAAAAAAGAATTTGGTTTGCAGGTTCAGAAGACACTTCAGAAATCGTAAGCAAATTTGCCGATGTTTTAAAAAGTGAAAACCTACCGAATGTAAAATGGAAATATTCGCCGGAACCAAAAGAAAAACACAATACCATTTTCCGAGCGACAAAAGTAAAAGCACTCATTTGGACTTTAGTCAAAACGCAGTAAAACGCCAAAAGATTGAAAATAATAAATGAAATAGAAATCATAAAGAATTTAATGTAAAACTTAAAGTCTCGGAGTTTATGCAGATAAAGAACAGCCTATTGAAACCAAAAACCTTTAGAGATAATTCTAACAATAGTAGAAATAAAACAATCATTTTATTAGCGTTTATTGCACTAAAATTTTTTCTGCAATTTTTTCTTTTAAATTCTGAATATGATCTGCAACGCGATGAATATTTACATCTCGATCAAGCCAATCATTTAGCGTGGGGTTATCTTTCTGTTCCACCTTTTACTTCTTTGACGTCATCTATTATTCAATTATTGGGGAATTCTATTTTTTGGATTAAGTTTTTTCCCGCTTTATATGGCGCTTTAACAATGTATGTCGTTTGGAAAGCCAGTGAAGAATTAAAAGGAAATCTTTTTGCTCTAGTTTTAGGCGCGACTTGCGTTTTGTTTTCGGCACTTTTACGAATCAATATGCTTTACCAACCGAACTCTTTTGATGTTTTAAGTTGGACATTAGTGTATTTTATATTGCTCAAATTCATCAATACCGAAAAAGTAAAATGGCTCTACATCGGTGCTGTTGTATTTGCTTTGGGTTTTTTGAATAAGTACAATATTGTATTTTTATTCATTGGTCTTATTCCTGCATTATTACTAAGTAAACAGCGAACACTATTCTTAAAATCTCATCTTTATTTCGCTGCCTTGTTGGGTTTGGTTCTCATTTCACCCAATCTTATTTGGCAATACCAAAACAATTTCCCCATCTTTCATCATTTAAAAGAATTGTCGGAAACGCAATTGGTCAATGTAAACCGAATTGATTTTTTAAAAAACCAACTTCTCTTTTTTGTCGGCTCATTAATTGTTTTATTTGCTTCTTTTTATGCTTTGCTTTTTTACAAGCCGTTTAAAAATTATCGGGTTTTCTTTTATTCCATTGTCTTTACTTTATTAACTTTTATTTACTTTAAAGCAAAAGATTATTATGCGATTGGTATTTATCCAATTTACCTGGCTTTTGGTTCTGTTTATTTGTCCAATATTTTAAAACATGGGTGGAAAAAATATTTACAACCCATCGTATTATTAATTCCACTATTGTTATTTATTCCCATTTACAATGTTGCCTTTCCTATTAAAAGTCCAGAATATATGGTTCAACATTCAGAAAACTATAGAAAATTGGGTTTACTTCGATGGGAAGATGGCAAAGACCATTTGCTACCACAAGATTTTGCAGATATGTTGGCTTGGAAAGAATTGGCATTAAAAGTGGATCGTGCTTATTTAAGTTTACCAAACAGAAAAAATACTCTGATTATTTGTGATAATTATGGAGAAGCAGGAGCCATCAACTTTTATTCTCACCAAAATTTGAAGGCTGTTTCTTACAATGCAGATTATATCAATTGGTTTGACTTATCCAAAAAATATGACAATCTAATTAAAGTCACAGAAAAAGAAAATGCAAAAGATGTCCTTCAAGACAATTCTCCCTATTTCCAGACTTCAATTCTTGCAAACTCCATCATCAACAAATATGCAAGGGAATTTGGAACCACAATTTTCAGTTTTAGTGGATCAAAAATTGATTTAAGAGACCAAATTAAAAAACGAATTGCCGAAGAGAAGAACTATCCATGAAAAGCAAAGGTTTTTTAACCTTATTAACAGAAAAAATGAGTTTGATATTTCTAATTACGAAGATTTAGACCGACTGACTCTAATTGCTAAAACCAAGTATAAATTCTTCTGACTTTGCGCCGCACGACAATAATTAAAAATAACTAATTGATAAAAATACGCTAAATGCCCTATTTTCTAATGATAAAATACAAGTTAATTTTGATGAAGGAAATATTGTAAAATCTACAGACATTTCATTAATAAAAATAAGAAACAACTATTCAAAATGAAAAATTTAATAACTATAAGTGCGGCCTTTTTATTGTTTGCAAATAGCGCCTTTGCACAATCCGTAGTTTCAAAATCCACCGTTTCTGTCTCCAACCAAAGTCTTGGACAGGAGCAGCTCAATAAAAAAAATTATAAAGAAGCTGTAAAATATTTCACTGCCTGCGTAGAAGAAGGCGATCCTTTAGGAGAATGCCGCGTTGGGCGAGGAAAAGCCTATCTTGGTTTAGACGAAGAGGGTTATGCTACTGCAAATTTCGCTATAGCATTGAAAACTAATCCCAAAAACAAAGAAGCCGCAGAATTGCTCGCGAAATATAAAAATAAAAATGATGCGCCTAAAATTACAAGCGAAGGCATAAAACAATACCAAAAACTTTCGGCAGAAGACAAAAAGAAAGCCAACGACGTTATAAAAGCTCAGGAAAAAGTTTACAATTCTGGGAAATAAGCCTTGAGTTGCAATTAGGAAGCTAAAAAACCGCCTTCAAGAATTCATAATCTGTGATTCTTTATTAAAAAAAGCGCCTTGCATTTCTGCAAAGCGCTTTTATTTTGTAGCATTAATTTACTTTATATGGTTTTCCACGCCGCTTCTAAAGCCAGTTCCATCATTGGTTTCAAAGCGGTTTGTCTTTGGTCCGCAGAAATATTTTCACCAGTGGGAATAATATCTGAAACGGTTAAAATGGTCGCCGCTTGTTTACCTAAATAACGTGCGTTGGCAAACAATCCGAACGCTTCCATTTCTACCGCAGGACAATTGTATTTCGTGGCAATTGTAGGAACGGAAGGATTTTTACGGTAAAAAATATCACTACTGTGAACGCTGCAACTTTTCGTATTTAAAGATAATTCTATTGCTGTTTCGTTGATGACATCAAAAATTTGTCCTTGATGCGGCATTAACTCCTCCTCCATTTCCCAGGCGTATTTCGCGTAGGTGCTTTCGCTCGCGGCATTATCAATATTGAGCAAGTCAAAAACCTTTAACTCTGTGGAATAAGCGCCACAAGTTCCGATGCGGATAATGGTTTCCACATCATATTCTGTGTACAATTCAAAAGAATAAATACCGATACTTGGGAAGCCCATTCCACTTGCGCCGACAGAGATTTCTTTGCCTTTAAAAAGTCCAGTATAATATAAAATTCCTCTGGTTTGACTGACCAAACGTGGATTTTCGAGAAAATTTTCAGCGATGTATTTCGCTCTTAACGGATCTCCGGGTTGTAAAACCACTTTGGCAATTTCTCCTTTCTTTGCACTAATGTGAATGCTCATATTTTAGTTTTTGAATGTCAGACAAAGATAATGACTTTTAAATTACAGTACGGAATCAGCACAAAATTTAACGTGAGATTTAGCTTCTATTTAAATTTAAAAAAAAATAAGAATACCTGTTGAGCATTTATAAATAAAATTTTAACTAACTGAAAATTAATAACAAAACAATTTTATGGACCTAGGAAATGGAGGCGTTAATAAATTTTAAAGAATTTCCGTTAAAAAATTTCCACTGTTTGAGTGGCGGCAAAAATTAATATTAAACAATAAAACTTTCTTTCCGCCCGAGTTTTGGAAATTTTAGGAAATTATTTAAAATTTTAGCCGTAGTTTCCAGTCTTGAATTTTTGGTTCTTTTGTTTCAAGACAAAAGAACAGATAATGAAACTGTTGCATTTGTTTACTAAATGCTTCCTTAAGTGCTTTAGGTCATTTTAAACTATCCCTTCTCCGAAATTTTTCGCCCACAGATAAGTAGCCGCATTTTTTTGATTTAAACTTAATACCGATGTTCCACCGCCAAAACTTACTTTGCCAAGAATCAACACCCAAGTTGCAGAATCGGGAACGGCAAAATTCCAATCGGTGGCGTCCTGATTTTGTCCGAAGGACAAATGAACCGTCCAAGTTGATAAAGACACAATTTCCATGGTTTCAGCATTTGGATTAATGCTAAAAGCTTCAAAAGTCAGCTGTGCTTCGATGGTATTTTTTGGTGCTTTTATTTGCTTTCCCCATTGTATTAATGGGATTTTGCATTGAACCTCATCAGAATTATTGCTAAATTCCGGATAAAACTGCGTGGCTTTTGTCCACAAAAAATCATTATTAAAATCAAAACCCATCAAAGCTTCTGGATTTTGAAAGACCGACGGATTGGATTTTGGTAAAGAAAGAGAGGGAGTAACCAAAGTTTTGCCCATTCTCGCGCGGTGTCGCGCCGCATAACGGTTGTCCTTTATTAAGGGAAATTTTTCAAGCAAAAGTTGTCTGTACAATTTATCTTTTGCGCTTATCCATCCAAAAACCGAGGCGGCTGCTTTGGTTTTGGCGTTTTGTTTTACTTTTGCGGGTTTGCTTCTTATGTACTGAGTTGTGCCCTTTTGCACAAAGACCAGATTACTCACTACACCGCTAAGTTGTCCGTTTTTTAAAATTCTAGCCATTTTTTGTCTTTTTAAAGAAATATTTTACAGTGGCATTCTAAAGGATATGTAGTACAAAGATACATTATAAATCTACACTAAAAGCATTGTTTAACTATATACTTTATGGACTTGATATGGACTTATTATGGACTTGTTATGGAGAATTAACGAAGAAAGACTGAACTTGAAAGGGATACGCTGTTTAGTAAAGTTACAAATAAATATTGTTTTGGTATTTTAATTAAGTTGTCAATATAATTTATTTAATGTTTGAAATTGTTAGTATAAAATTTAAAGTAAGGAGTAAAATGACTAAAAATATAGTTTAAAAATAATACAAAAATTCATTATATACTGAAAATTAGTAACTTAGATAATAATTTAATTTAAAAAATTATGCTCAAGAAAACTATTTTATTAGAAAATAAAACTTCGGTAAGTACTAAAAATTTACAATTAGTTATCAAAACAGAATTGCGGGAAAGCACGATTCCAGCGGAAGATATTGGATATTTGGTGGTGGATCATCCCCAAGTTTTTTTAAGTATTCCTGCAATGAATTTATTGATTGAAAATAACGCTGCAATTATCATTTGCGGAAATAATCATTTGCCAAATGGAATGTTTCTAAACTTGAACAGCCATCATATTCAACAAGAGATTTTCCGCGTCCAAATGGAAGCTTCGTTGCCACTTAAAAAACAACTGTGGCAACAAACTGTGGTAGAAAAAATTACGAACCAAGGATTATTGTTAGAAAAAATAACTGGTGAAAGCAATTCTCACCCTTTTTTAGCCTCGCGGGTTTTGAGTGGTGATACTTCTAATATGGAAGGCGTTGCAGCTAATCTTTACTGGCGCGCATTTTTTGAAAATAGTATTTTACAATTTAAACGAGAGCGTTTTGGTGATTTTCCCAATAATTTTCTAAACTACGGTTACGCTATTTTACGCGCTGCTACGGCGAGAGCACTTTCTGGAAGCGGACTTCTAAATACTTTGGGAATTCACCACAGAAATAAATATAACGCGTATGCATTGGCGGATGATATGATGGAACCATTTAGACCTTTGGTAGATGAAAAAGTTTTTGAATTGGTAGAACGAAATGAAGGGCAAGATTTAACAACTGGTGTAAAAGTAGAATTATTAAAAATTCTAACACAAACCGTTTATTTTAATGATGAGAAAAGCCCTTTAATGGTGGGTTTGCAAAAAACTACCAGTTCGCTGCAACAATGCTTTACAGGTGAAAAGAAAAAAATTAATTTTCCAAAATTATGGAATTAAACGGCTATCGAATTATGTGGATTTTTGTGTTTTTTGATTTACCAACCGAAACGAAAAAAGACAGACACAACGCGTCTAAATTTAGAACCAATTTATTGAAAGACGGTTTTAATATGATGCAATTTTCTGTTTATATGCGCCATTGTGCGAGTAGTGAAAGTGCAGATGTACATGAAAAACGGGTAAAGTTATTACTTCCGCCTTTTGGAAAAGTGAGTGTTTTGCGCATTACGGATAAACAATTTGGAAATATTATGAATTTTTGGGGCAAAGCGGAAGTCCCAAAACCACCGGGACCTGTGCAATTGGAATTATTTTAGGAATAAAAAAATGCTTCAATCTTGCTTTATCTGTGCAAAAAAGAAGCATTTTTTAGAACGACATTTCTATTTAATTTGTTGATTACTAGAAGGTAGCGAGCCAACTAATATCGTCTTTTCTAATCTTTAATCAAACCACAACAATTCTTTGGCTGCTCGTTGTATCTTCCTGAATATCGTCTTTTCTAATCTTTAATCAAACCACAACCTTTTGGATCTGCAGTTATTGTGACTAAAGAATATCGTCTTTTCTAATCTTTAATCAAACCACAACAGGTAGTCAAGCATTTAATAAAAATGATTTAATATCGTCTTTTCTAATCTTTAATCAAACCACAACATAAGACCGTTGTAAACGCCAGTTAATAAAATATCGTCTTTTCTAATCTTTAATCAAACCACAACGGGTTCAAACCACATTATTTAGTCTTTTATAATATCGTCTTTTCTAATCTTTAATCAAACCACAACAGAGGAAGGCGACATGCGTGAAGCGCCGCCAATATCGTCTTTTCTAATCTTTAATCAAACCACAACATTACTTAGATTATTTCGACCAAAGATTACAATATCGTCTTTTCTAATCTTTAATCAAACCACAACACAAGTGCGCCACATTTCGTGGTTGTCTTCAATATCGTCTTTTCTAATCTTTAATCAAACCACAACACCGATGCATTGATTAAATCAAAGAGCGAAAATATCGTCTTTTCTAATCTTTAATCAAACCACAACTTGGCGTGTCATTACGATATAATTGAATGGAATATCGTCTTTTCTAATCTTTAATCAAACCACAACATAAAAATAACTTTAGAAATGGATTGGTTTAATATCGTCTTTTCTAATCTTTAATCAAACCACAACAGTCTCTACAGTTACAACCATTTCAATTGAATATCGTCTTTTCTAATCTTTAATCAAACCACAACATTTCACTTGTTTAGGAAGTCAAGCATTTAAATATCGTCTTTTCTAATCTTTAATCAAACCACAACATAATGGGGGTTCATACCCTTTCGTTACTAAATATCGTCTTTTCTAATCTTTAATCAAACCACAACAAGATTGGCACAATGAAAATAAGCCACCGCAATATCGTCTTTTCTAATCTTTAATCAAACCACAACGGTTAGTCTACCAACAAATTAATTTAATAAAATATCGTCTTTTCTAATCTTTAATCAAACCACAACCTGCTCATATTCTAACTCATATTTGTTTAAATATCGTCTTTTCTAATCTTTAATCAAACCACAACTAATGAAATAGCAGTTCCATTAAGAAGTTCAATATCGTCTTTTCTAATCTTTAATCAAACCACAACTAATACCTGTAAAAAGTCTTGCATCAAAACAATATCGTCTTTTCTAATCTTTAATCAAACCACAACCAATATCAAAAGTTCCTGCAAATTCTGTTTAATATCGTCTTTTCTAATCTTTAATCAAACCACAACACTCACTTCTATATTGAATCCAGTATATAAATATCGTCTTTTCTAATCTTTAATCAAACCACAACCATTCATGGAACTATCGGAAATGTACAAAGAATATCGTCTTTTCTAATCTTTAATCAAACCACAACTACTTCTACAAGTGGTAAAATTTCTTTGTAAATATCGTCTTTTCTAATCTTTAATCAAACCACAACACACGCGCGTGGGACCAATATTATGACTTAAATATCGTCTTTTCTAATCTTTAATCAAACCACAACGATAATAATGGACAAGAGTTAGTTGATTATAATATCGTCTTTTCTAATCTTTAATCAAACCACAACGTTTAGTGTTTTCATAATAATAAATTTAAGAATATCGTCTTTTCTAATCTTTAATCAAACCACAACGCAATATCGATTTGGCTTTGAACCGTGTCGAATATCATCTTTTCTAATCTTTAATCAAACCACAACGTAAAAACATTAATTGATTTCATTGACCATAATATCGTCTTTTCTAATCTTTAATCAAACCACAACATTAAATAATCCTTTCTATACTAGGGCGAAAATATCGTCTTTTCTAATCTTTAATCAAACCACAACTATGGTGTAAAGATACATAAAAAGTATATAAATATCGTCTTTTCTAATCTTTAATCAAACCACAACTGAAACTATCCAATTCACGTTATTACCGGAAATATCGTCTTTTCTAATCTTTAATCAAACCACAACGGAAAATCCGTTGCAGAAAATCGGGACGATTTTCCGTTGTGGTTTGGTTGCTTATGACCTCTGAAAAACTGTATGTCAAAGAACTTTTCTAAAATTTAAATTTTAAAAGTTTTACCTGAAACTGAAATTTTTACTTTTATTGGATTGAAAGTGAACCAGCCCGTTTTCCCTTCTCCAAAACCTCTGATTTGCTTATAAGCATCATCAGTAACTGTGGATGATAAATGTTTTCTAAAAAAATAATCTCCTGAAGTTAATTTCTGGACTCTATACAAATGGTTTTTCAGATGATTATAATTTGGATTTTCCCAATTGATTTCATCTTCATCCAATCCTAACAAAAACATATCGTTAATGTGTAAAGTTGTAACTATTTCTTTGCCGTGTGTTGGTAATTGATAAATTGGAAAACCTTGTCTTTTCCGTTCTACAACCGTCCAAAATGTAACGACATCTTCTTTTAAATTTCCACTTTCGTCTTTATAAATTAAAACATGATGGTTATTTCTTGGGTTCACCCATTGGTTCAGGTCATCTTTTAGTTTTTCTGCTCCGCTAAAATTTTCACGCATTCTTACTTTTAATATTGGAACTGGATCTCCGTTTTTATTAGGCATAAAAATTTCCGGTATTTTACTTCCGTTTTCATCAATGGTGAAAAATGTTTTAGTAGGAATTATACCATTGTCATAGTTATCAATTTCTTTTTGAATTTCTTTTGATATTTTGCTATCTGACGACAACATTAATTCATTGTTTAATTCCGAAAGTCTTATTTGTATTCTCTTAAAAATTAATTTTCTCGTAGTTTCATCAACGACTTTTTCTACTTGTTTTAATTTATTTAAACTATCAATTGGTTTCCTAACATGAAATGCTTCTTCGCCATTAAAATCTCTCTTACCAAAGACAGTTTCTTTGTGCAATTGTCCTCTTGCTGCAACGCCTACATTTTTATATTTCTGTCCATTTTTCTCTGTAATATGCGTTCTAGTTGTAATATCATTTGAAACTTTTTTATGAGAAACTAAAATATTTTCAACAGCAATATCTGCATCATTTACAAAACTCTCCCACGGTAAAGGAAAATTCTTCATTTCATAATTTCTATTATATCGGTTCCATTTTGATAATTCTTGTACATAAGATATTTTCGTACAAGCCATTACTAAAGCATCTATTGCATGATGTCTATGGTCTTCTCTTGTTTTGGTATTTTCATCATTCAAAATACTATTTAATCCCCATTTATGTCGAAGATTTGAAGTGGCTTGTCCAGGTGAAACATTTACTTTTTTGCATATTTTAGATAAATAATTTTTGGCTTCTTTGCTGATGTATCTTGTATCATTTAACTGGCGGGAAGTAAAGTCATCATCGAATTTTTGTTTTACAAAGTGTTTAAACTTAAAATAGGCTTTAGGATACTCCTTTGTATCGGAAAATAATTTTAATGCACGTTCTTTTATTGAAGCCCAATTCTGCTCATTATCTCCATAAAATTCAAAAGGTGTTTTATCTCCTTTTTTTCTATTTTCATCTGCAAAACAAAGTGTTTTATTTCCAAAACTATCATTCAAAGAACGACTCCAAGGATGGATATGCTCTATTTGAACTTCACCAGAAAATAGTTGTGTTAGAGAAATTGGTTTTCCTGTATAAGGACAAGTTTTTTTGCATTCTTCCCACAGTTTATAAAGCAATATATTATCGTGAGTAATTCTTATTCCCTCTTCATTTAGTCTTTGTTTTACTCTATCATTTTCGCGCTCTAGTCTTTGATTATTTTTTCTAATTTCATAGCGTTGCGATTTTGATGTTTTTAAATCTCGCGCCATTTCTACTTTGATCTCGTCTATATTACCATATTCATCAATCAATTCATTGACTAATTTTCGCAATTCAAATAAAGCAGTAATTACAACAGGATTTCTGATGGCTTGGATTTCTTTGTCCGCTTCTTTTCCTAAGGGTAATTTTTCTAATAATTCTTCCACTTCAATTGCGGCGGAATGATGGTACAATTTCTTTAATTGCTTTTCTGAAATTTGATAATCTCTTCTTAAAATATCTTTTACAATTTCAATAAATCCACCTTTGTTTTTAGACCGAACTATTTCAAAAATATTATCATAGAAAAAATATCTCTTTTCATCAGATAATTGATACCAATCAGCACCGAAAACATTTTTAATTCCGCCTAAAACTACTGCAACATCATAAGTATAACCCATTTTTAGAAACGGCAATATATTCAGAATTGCTTTTCTACTTAAACTTGAATAGCCATCTTTAACATTAAATTTAGAAATACTTACCGCTTGTTCTTCTGTGAAATTCCAATGCTTTAATGCATATTCTTTTACATTAGATTTACTATCAAAAAAATACAAAACGTGCCAAATATCTTCCTGTTCTTTTTCAGAAAAATCAAACCACTTTTTACCGAAATATTTTTTGTTTGATAAATTTGAAATCGTGTGTGTTCCAACGATTTTATCTTCATCTTTATAATTGAATTTGAATTCCGCACTTTCTTTACCAATTACTTTTCTAATTTTTTTAAATTCAGGCTTTTCATTAGCGTATAAAAATTCTACAATTTTCTCTTTTTCTTCCTTTAAAATCTTCTTTCCATTAATCTCTACCGTGTTTACCCATTGCCACACTCGGAATTGTTCAAATGGAATTGCACTTATTGGGCATTTAGTTTTTCCTTTTCTAATATATTTCCCATTTTCATCCTTTACTTCATTTTCAAAAGAACAGAAACCAACCAGATGTTTTTGCGAACGCAGTGGTCTTTGATGAAATAAAATGCCATCTTCTTTGTAACCATCCAATTTTCTACCGCCAAACAAAGCTTTTAAATCATCATTTAAATTAGAATGAAACTGCTTTTGCTTTTCCCAAATTAATTCAAATTCATCAACATACATTTTACGAGTTGTATACCTATTTCGAATTCTTTCTAAACCCTCTTTAAAAGGTTCATTTTCTTTCGGATAAATTTCAGATAAATAAGCGCCTAAAGTTTTATCTTCAATATGTTCTTGAGTTTCTGTAATTCCTATTTTTCCCTCCTTTGGATTTCCTTTAAAAATTGCACCATCATCACTTCCGCCTTTTCTGCTGTTACTTAAAAATCCTCGTCGTTGAATTAAATGATAAAATATTCTACCAAGATCTTCTAAGGAAAGTTCCTCTGTTAATGCTTTTTTTCGCAAAACATAAGGATTCAAAGAAAACCAAGATGCCAATTTTCCTTCTGGGAATTTTTTCACTTCTTTCCATTCTTTAAAATCCACAGAATCTAAAGGACACATATCATTTTCTGAAAGCGCTTTTAATAAAACTTGCTTTCTTAATCTTCTTCTAAAGAATTGTCGTCTTACACCTCTCGCTCCAGTTCTACTTGCACTTTTTGACATTTCTCGTCCTTCACCTTCGCCTAAATTATCAACTCCCATGGGAAAAATCCGACTTCCCATTCCGATAATGGTACCCTTCAGATCATCAACAATCGCCCATCCAATTGAGTTTGTTCCTAAATCCAATCCTAATATTTTTGCCATAATTACTTAGTTTTTTTAAGATTTTTAAAATTAGTGAAAAAACTAATTGATTTGTAATAATATTTTCAAATTATTACTATATTTGTTGCAAGATAATTTTATTCTAATCTTTAATCTTATCACAATAAGGCTATATGCCGTAGATGAAAATCTTTAGTCCTGCTTCGGTGGGACTTTTTTTTGTTGAAAACAATTAAGTTCTCAGTAAACAGTTCCGTTGTAAAGAAACCAACTTTGCCAAAGTTTGGAACTTTGGCAAAGTTTAGAAAATTCTTCTTATCCTTGAAAGTGCTTGAGATTATTACCATCTTTGCCAAAGTTTGAAAATTTATTAAAGTTTAAAATCCCATCAACACTTAATCTTCAATCTATAAATAAATTAATTAAAAAGTTTTATCTTTAATTTCGAGGCTTTAATATTTTAAGACTTTTAAAAAACCAAACAACTTTAGGTTTTAATAAAACGCGATTTTGCAAAATGGAAAAATTAATCATCTTATCTGATTTATGGGGCTCAAAAAAATCGGATTGGATTGCAAATTACACTACAATTTTAAAATCCAATTTTGAAATAAAATATTACGATTGTTGTGAACTAGGAGAAATCAATTTAACAGATTATTCAGAGGAAAATATTCATCAACAATTTATTAATGGTGGAATTGACAAAGCCGTGCAAAATTTACTTAAAGAAGAAAAAGGAAATAGTTCTGTTTTAGGTTTTAGCATCGGCGGATTTATTGCTTGGAAAACTGCCTGTGAAGGTTTGGAAATAAAAGAATTAATTGCAGTTTCTTCTACAAGATTAAGATATGAAAACCAAAAACCTAATTGTAGCATTAATCTAATCTATGGAGAAAACGATTATTATAAACCTAATAATTCTTGGTTTAATCAGCTTAATCTACAACCTAAAATTTATAAAAAAGAAGAACACAATTTTTATATGAAAAAAGAAAAAGCGTTAGAAATTTGCGATGAAATAATTAAAAATTAAAAGCTCGTAGTTATATTAATTTTGAACTCATATACTTATTTAAAAGGGCAAATTAATACTTTCTGGCTCAATAAAATCTTTGGAATAAGGGTTTTCTAAATAGCTTAAAATAGGTTTTTGAAACTGAAGAATTTCCTTTTTTCCTATGCCGTAAACTTGCCAATAATTGGAAAGTAATTGTGAAAAAACATCTTCGTCCCAAAAACCAAACTGCGGTTCTTGCTCATTATTAGCAATTTCAATCGTTATTTTTCCTTCTTGATTTTCAACTTTATATTTGGGCGCATAATTCAAAATATAATCAGAATAATGGAATCTTGCGTACAATTCTTCAAACTGAATTGGATGTAAAACGTGATCTTTCATTTTTTCTAAAATCTCTTTTTGCTTTTCTCCAATCACACCATTATCTTGCAAACAAGCGATAAAACCAAAACCATTCACACCAAAAGAAAATAATAAATTAATAGCGTCATCGCGAAAACTAAAAATATCCGCAGAATATTTGAGTGGAAACACAACAATTGTCCAAGGTTTTTTACCCACAAAAGTGATGGGTTTTACAATGGATTGCAACATCAAATGAAAGTAACCGAAACGTTTTTTTAAAGAATCTGAAAGCACAAATTCTTGTCCCATTTTTCTCAAACGATTGCTTTCATAAACCATTTCATAATACAAAAGTCCATAAACCATTCTTCCTGTCCAAAGAAAAATTAATTCCTCATCAAGCGAATTCATGCCTTCAAAACCATTTTTATAAGCAATTTGAATTTTCACATCCAAATCGTCAAAAGCTTTTTTTACTTCCGCAGAACAAGGCAATTTTAAATCAGAATAATTGTAAGATTTGGTTTTATCCATCATCTCAATTCTGTCTTCACCAAATTTAAAATGATTCATTAACCATTCTGGGAAAACAGTCATCTTTTCAGTAGTTAAAACGCCTGTAAGAAAGCAAAAATGTTCATCGAAAATTAAATCTTCAAATGGATTATAAAGCGTTTCGGACATAAACAATTAGAATAATTAAGTTTAAAAAATATCTGCAAATATAACCATAAACTACGGTTTTCATGGGTGATTAAATCCTAATTTAAAACATTTTGTCATTATAAAATTATGTTTATATTTGATTGTCATTAACACTTAATAAAAATTACTCAATATGAAATCGCCATTTCTAAGTTTGCAAACAAACACAAATGAAAATTAAGGCGATTCTATATGACCTTAAAAAAACAATAAAAATCTACATATGAAAAAAATAATTTCAATTTTAGCATTAAGTGCTTTTACTTTCACTTTTGCACAACAAACGCCGAAGAAAGATTGTTGCGTTGGAAAAGATAAAAAAGAGTGCAAAATGGACAATAAAAAAATGGCAAAAACCAGCGATACTAAGAAAGACACTAAAATGATGAAGAAAGATTGCGAAATGAAAATGAAAGATTGCAAAATGGATATGAAAGACTGCAAAATGAACAAAGCCATAGAAAAAAAGGTAGCTAAACAAAACGCTTAAAACTTAAACCACCTTTTTGGTGGTTTTTTTAATTACAAATAATCTTGTATATTGGATTTTTATGTTACATAATTGTAAGTTAAAAACAATGAATCAAAAATAATTATTCACTTTAAAATGACAATAGAGACAAGTAATCCAGAAGATATTTCAGAAATTTTCAGATTATATCAATTGGCAACGGAATTTCAGAAAATAAAATTCCGTGGAAATATTTGGCCTGTCTTTGACCAAGATTTAATTAAAACTGAAATAAAAGAAAACAGACAATTTAAGATTTTAATTGATGGAAAAATCGCTTGCATTTGGGCAATCACTTTTAATGATGCGCAAATTTGGGAAGAGAAAGATAAAAACGATTCAATTTTCATTCACAGAATTGCGACTAACCCTGATTTTAGAGGAAGCAATTTTGTAAAAATTATTGTGGATTGGTCAATTGATTATGCTAAAAAACACCGCAAGAAATTCGTTAGAATGGATACTTGTGGACAAAATGATAAGCTAATTAATCATTACAAAAGTTGCGGTTTTGATTTTCTTGGAATGCGCAAACTAAAAAACTTTTCAGAATTACCATTGCATTATCACAACGCGGATGTTTGTTTTTTTGAAATAGAATTAGAGTAATAGTTTAAAAAGATTTGAAAATTTGTAATAATTAATGATAGTTCCGTAAATTTGGAATTCGCAAATTAGTTTATGATGCGACCGAATTCAAAATGAAAAAAAACGACTTGTTACACAATGGAATTCCAATTTCTCCTTCATTAAACCCGACTTTATTGGCGGAACATTTTGAACCTAGAAAAGGAGAAAATAAAAAAAGAATTCTAATTATTTCTGCACTTGCATTCGCCTTAGGAATTGCAGTAAGTTTTATCGCGAAATTTTTAATGATGCTCGTTTATTTATTAACCGATATTTCTTTTTACGGTGAATTTTCCACAGATCATGTAACGCCCGTTCATAATACGCTTGGAATTTTCGTCATATTTGTTCCTGCAATTGGGGGATTAATAGTTGGTTTAATGGTTCTTTACGGTTCAAAAGCCATTCGTGGTCACGGAATTCCAGAAGCGATGGAACAAATTCTCACCAATGAAAGCAAAATAAAACCAACGATTACTTATTTAAAACCACTTTCTTCCGCAGTTGCAATCGGAACAGGTGGTCCTTTTGGTGCGGAAGGTCCAATTATAGCAACTGGCGCCGCTTTAGGTTCTACTCTTGGTCAAATTTTAAAGATTTCAGATAATGAAAGGAAAGTTTTATTAGCTGCAGGTGCAACTGCAGGTATGGCCGCAATTTTTGGAAGTCCAATTGCTGCAATTTTTCTCGCCATAGAATTATTATTATTTGAATTTTCTGCACGTTCTATAATTCCGGTTGCAATTGCTTGTATAACTGGAGCTGCAGGACATCATTTTCTTTTTGGTCCAAATCCAGTTTTTGAAATGGCAGCGATTGCAATTCCCAGTAATTACGCACTTCTTGCTTACAGTATTATGGGAATTATCATCGGTGTTTTATCCGTCGGTGTAAGTAAAATTGTTTATTTAGTAGAAGAAGGATTTGAAAAATTACCAATTCATTTTATGTGGTGGCCTGCAATTGGTGGACTCGCCGTTGGAATAGTTGGTTATTTTGCGCCAGAAACTTTAGGTGTTGGTTATGAAAATATCACCAATATTCTTTCAGGGAATTTAGCACTTTCCGCAGTTTTGTCTTTGTGTTTTTTAAAATTTATTTCTTGGGCAATCGCTCTTGGAAGTGGAACTTCTGGTGGAACTTTAGCACCTTTATTAACAATTGGCGGTGCAGTGGGAATATTATTAGGAATGGCAATTATATTTCTATTTCCCGATTCTGGAATTTCACTTCCACTTGCAGCTTTAGTTGGAATGGCTGCAATGTTTGCAGGTTCTTCTAGAGCATTATTAACTTCAATTATTTTTGCATTAGAAACTACGGCGCAGTCTCACGCTTTACTGCCATTACTTGCTTGTTGTCTCGCTGCTTATATTGTTTCATTTTTCATTATGGAAAACACCATTATGACAGAAAAAATTGCACGTCGTGGCGTGAAGACTCCCGTTTCTTACGAACCAGATTTACTAGAAACTTTAACGGTAAAAAAAGTAGTAAATGATATCGGAACAACAATTAATGAAAATGAAACCATTCAAATTGTAAAAGAGAAAATAAATTTAAAAAAAGATTCAAAACCAAATTATCTTGTTGTTTCAGATCAAGATGGAGAATACAAAGGAATTGTTAGTTTTCTAACTTTATTTAGTACAAACAATTCACCAGAAGATAAAATTGGAACATTAATTAAAGGAAATTATGCAACTGTTAATTTAAATGATTCCTTATTAATTGCAGCTGAAACGATGGCAAAAGAAAACGCCGATGTTTTACCAGTTGTAGAAAATGATATTGTGGTGGGAATTATTTCTTATCACGATATTCTTTCAACTTACAAACGTGCAACGGAAAGCCACGAAATGAAACATCCAAACATTTCCTTAAAAAGAAGCAGTTATAAAATGTTGATTCGTGGACAAAAATTAGTGCGACATACCAAGAGGCGACGCAGATAATATCCTAAAAACTTGAAAATAATTCTTAAAATAAAAAGTGAAAAAAGCGTTTATTTGGCAATCATTTTGCAGATTCAAAACTTCAATTTTAAAAAATAAAATATATAAATATGAACAATTATAAAAAAGCCTACATTGCAGGAGGTTGTTTTTGGGGAATGGAAGATCTTTTCCGTAATCAACCCGGAATTAAAAACACGGAAGTAGGTTACATTGGTGGGGAAAACGAAAACCCAACTTACAAATATCATCCTGGTCACGCAGAAGGAATTGAATTAACTTATGATCCAAACGAAACTTCATTTAAAAAAATATTAGATTATTTTTTTAGAATTCACAATCCCACAACAGTTGACCGACAAGGAAACGACATTGGATCCAGTTACCGTTCTGCAATATTTTTTCAAAATGAAGAAGAGAAATCTGAAGCAGAAGAAGTTATAAAAATTGTAAATACTTCCAAAAAATGGGACGGTGAAGTCGCAACAACTTTAGAACCTTATTCAAAATTTTGGGAAGCGGAACCTCATCATCAAGATTATTTAGTGAAAAATCCAGATGGTTACACTTGTCATTTTGAAAGATTTTCGGAAAGCTTTCTTTAAGAATCAATCTTCATATAAAATTTTAAGTAATTATTTGATTTAAAATTACTATAAACTAATGAATATAAGAGAAATCCAAAGAAACGATATTAAAGAACTTTCAAAATTATTTGATAAATACAGAATTTTTTACAAGAAAAAATCAGATTTGCAAGCGGCAGAAAAATTTCTAAACGAAAGATTTCAAAATAATGAATCTATAGTTTTTGTTGCTGAAAGTAGTGCAAAAGATTCTGAAGGAAAATTAGTCTTGTTAATTGGCGATATTGCAATGATGCGTTTTAAAAAATCCAATTAGATTATTTTTAAAAATGCAGAAAACTTTCACAGAAAATAGAACTTTCAATAAAACAGATTTTACACAAAATCCATTACCAAAAGGCGAATACGAAAACTGTACTTTTCAAACTTGTGATTTTTCTAATGCCAATTTATCTGAAATAAAATTTCTGGAATATGAATTTATTTCATGTAATTTAAGTTTAGCAAAACTTCATCAAACTGCATTCAGAGATATTAAATTTAAAGAATGCAAAATGTTAGGACTTCAATTCGGAGATTGTAATCAATTCGGACTTGCCATTAATTTTGATTTTTGTAATCTCAATCATTCCTCTTTTTACCAAACTAAAATTAAAAAAACCATTTTTAAAAATTCACAAATGCAAGAAGTGGACTTTACTGAAAGTGATTTAACAGGTTCTATTTTTGATAATTGTGATTTCAAAAGGGCAGTTTTTCAAAATACGATTCTGGAAAAAGCAGATTTTAGAACTTCTTACAATTATTCTTTAAACCCAGAAATAAACCAAATTAAAAAAGCAAAATTCTCAATTTCAGGAATTGCAGGACTTTTGGAGCAATATGGAATTGAGATTGAGAATTGAAATAAATTTTATTAAAAATGCCCACAGAAATTGAAAGAAAATTTTTAGTCGATAAAAATAAATGGCAAAAAGAAAAAAAACCAACTGGAGAATTATTTCGGCAAGGTTATTTATTCACTGATCCGAATAAAACAATTCGTGTTCGTCAAACCTCTGAGAAAGGATTTTTAACCATCAAAGGGATTTCCATCGGTGCAACTCGCACAGAATATGAATATGAAATTCCATTAAAAGAAGCCGAAGAATTATTAGACTATTTTGCAGTTTCTGAACTTTCAAAAATTAGATATATAATTAATTTTGAAAACAAATTATGGGAAATTGATGAATTTTTAGATGAAAATGAAGGATTAATTATCGCGGAAATTGAGCTTAAAAGCGAAGATGAAAATTTCAAACTTCCCGATTGGATTGACCGAGAAGTTACATCTGACCAAAAATATTACAACTCCAATTTAACACTAAATCCATGCAAAGATTGGAAAGAATAATATTTCCAGAAAACAAAATCCCTACTTTTGAAGTATAATGCAAAACCACAAAATTATCGTTATTGGAGCAGGTCCAGCTGGTTTAATTTCTGCACAAATTTTAGCGGAAAAAGGTTTTAAAGTGCAAGTTTTTGAGCAAAATAAAGCATCCGCTAGAAAATTTTTAGTTGCCGGAAATGGTGGTTTCAATTTGACGCACAGCGAAGAAATCCAAACGTTTTTAGAAAAATATGAATCTATAGAAATTCAAAATATCGTCAGAAATTTTGATAATAAAAGAGTAGTTGAATGGCTTTCAAAACTTGGAATTACAACGTACGTCGGAAGTTCTGGAAAAATATTTCCAACAAAGAATTTTAAACCTATCCAAGTTTTAAAAGCTTGGTTAGATTATTTAGAAAAACTCGGCGTTGAAATTTATTACAATCACACATTTTTAAATTTCGATGAATCTTATGTTTATTTAAAAAATAATACCACAGATTTAAAACTAAATTATTCAAAATTAATTCTTGCAATGGGCGGTGGAAGCTGGAAAAAAACAGGCTCTGATGCAAAATGGGTGGAATATTTTAAATCAAAAAATATTAAAATTACACCTTTAGAATCTGCAAATTCTGGTTATAATACTCAGAAATTTCTACATCAATTGCAAGGACAATATTTAAAAAACATAAAAGTTTCTTTTGAAAATATTGAGAAAATTGGCGAAATAGTTTTCACAAAATACGGCATCGAAGGAAGTCCAATTTATTTTATGAATCGTTTTACAAGAAAACAAAATTTTCCTTTAATTATAAATTTAGATTTAAAACCAAACTTATCCGAAGCTGAAATTTTACAACAATTAAAAGGTTCAGAAAAAATTAGTCCAATATTAAAAAAGAAAATAAAACTCTCTACAACTGCACTTAATCTTTTAAAAACTTTAGATAAAGAAAGTTATTTGGATATTGAAAATCTTGCAAAAACAATTAAGAAATTTCCCATAGAAATTTTAAGTTTTCGCCCGATTGATGAAGTGATTTCCACTTCGGGCGGCGTTGCTTTTTCTGAATTAACTGAAAACCTAGAACTGAAAAAATTTCCAAATATTTATTGCGCCGGAGAAATGATTGATTGGGAAGCTCCAACTGGAGGTTATCTTTTGCAAGCTTGTTTCAGTACAGGTTTTTGGGTAGGAAATTCTATAGGAAAAAATTAAAAAAAACCAAAATCTTTCAACTTTGGTTTTTATTTTGTGACCGCGGCGGGATTCGCCTGTCTGCCGACAGGCAGAAACCCACAACCCTCAGAGCCGAAACCTGTCTGCCGACAGACAGGTCTGATATTCTATTCAATGGATTTAAATGAAATTTAATATTATTTTATTTTTTCTTTCAGAAATTCTCGCCCAATTCCAGATTTAAAATATTTCTCACGGACAAGCGCATCTTCCCTTGTTTTAAAAATTTCAAAATAAACTAATTTCCATGGAGTAAATCCTTTTGTAGATTTTGTTTTTCCTGCATTATGTTCTTTCAATCGTCTATCTAAATTTGACGTCTGTCCTTTATAAAGTCGTCCATCAATTTCACTCTTCAAAACATATACAAAATATTCCATTTTTTCATCATTTGTTTGATGTACATTTCTAACAATTAAAATTAACAATTATTTAAAACTAAAAAAGAGAAAAATATAAATATTTTTCTCTTTTTTGTGACCGCGGCGGGATTCGAACCCACAACCCTCAGAGCCGAAATCTGATATTCTATCCAGTTGAACTACGCAGCCAAATCTTTAATGAGCAATAAGTAATAAATAATGAGTAATTTAAATATTGCTTATTACTCATATCTAAAAAGTAATTTTCACGCCACCTGTAATTTGCGCTCCCAAAACTTTATAGCCATTGAAAGTTTGATATTTAGTGTTCAGTAAATTATTTCCGAGTGCAAAAATACTGAAATTTTTGTGAATTTTATACTCGGCAGATAAATTTAAATCTGCGTAACCACCGACTTTTTCATTTCTTTTTTCAGTGGAAACATACGCAGTAGGAAATGCGACATTATCCGGTGAAATTTCAAAAGAATTTGAAGTTCGGTCTGTAACAAAAATGCCTTTAAAACCAAAATTTAATTTTTTATTCAACATAGAATATTTTGCACCAAAAGTTGCTTGAACCAAAGGTTTATTAAAAACCTCATCTAATTGATCTAATTTATATTTTTGAAACAAAATCTCTCCACTTAAATCTAAATTTTCCAAAGGAAAAAATTCTACACTTCCCTTTACTTCACTCACATTTCCATTATCATAAATCGCAGAATAAGTGTTTGCAAAATTATAAGCAGATCGGTTTAAAGTATAAACATTATCAAAAATAGAATTTGCTTGGAAGAATAACATTTGATTGATTTTAGAGTAACCCGCAGAAAAATCATACTTCAAACTTTGGTCTATATCACCTTTTAATCCAACATAAAAATGATATTTGGTGTGTGTTGGTCGAAGTTGAATATCCGAAATCAAATACGGATTTTCCTGTAAAAGTTCGGCGTAAGAATTCAGTTTTAAGCTTCCATAAACTCCTGCATAAAATTTAAATTCATCTTGTGGGGCAAATAAAACTTCCACTTTTGGCGACCAAAGGATTTCACTTTTTTTGTATTCTGGTAAAATTAGACTTTCATTTCTTCGATTTAAGAAATTTACATTCGCGCCTATTTTTAAATAAGATTGATCTTTATAAAAGCTTATTTGTGGCGTTAAAGAAGCATTAAAAAAACTAGAACTATTTTTGTTTAATAATGAAAAATCACTTTTCAAAGTTTCTAATTTTACACCTAAATCTGTATTGAGTTTAAAATTATCATTTTGAAATAAATCGTATTTCGATAGATTTACAGCGATTGCGCCTTGGTTTTCTTTTGCATCGAAATAATCCGTTAAAAAAGAAGTTTGCAAACGGACATCATTTAAAATTTCATTGGAATAAAAATCATAGTTTGCGTTAATAGAAAACTGATTGGTTTTTTGTTTCAAATCAATATCAGAAGAAGGTTGCAATGCATAAATTCCATAATAATTATAATCTCGCAAATTATAATTTACTTCTAAATTTAATTTTCCATTTTCTCCATAAGAATTTAAAAAAGCGCCCAAAGTCGCTCCCATTTGTTTGGAATTCCAATCATAATCTTTCTTTAAACCGGTTGTAGAAAGATAATGAACATCTGCTCCCACTTCCATTTTACTTTCCAAAACTGTGGAAATATGCGCATCGCCCAAAATTTTTCCATAATTTCCCATTCCAAAACGGACGTAATTGTTTTGATAATCTTGGTTAAATTCTGGTGAAATATCTGCACCTTGAATGGTAGAAGTTCTAAAGTCAGAAACGGGTGGAACATTTGTAATATCGTAATTCACAGGATTTGCAGACTTTTCTTCCGGTGGGTAATTTTTAATTGTTTCAACGGAAGTTTTTTTCTTTTCTATTTTCTTTACTTCTGGTTCTCTTTTTTTATCTAAAATCAATTTTTCTTCTTTTATTTGGGAAAAAGCAATCTGAGATATTCCTAAGAAAAGGAAACTTAAAATTTGAATTCGTTTGTTCATTAATTATTTGATTTCGCCACTTCGTGGCTTACTTAAATTTATATTTCTTTTCCAATGGACTTCACCCATTGCTATTGATTCCGCCACTTCGTGGCTCTCTGCATTTCACTTTTTACTTCTTAATCATTTTTTTCACCTCTTTCGCTTCTGCCACAATTTCGGGGAAATCGCCGTAATTCGCGATAATCTGGTCGCAAGTGTAACTCGCTTGGTAATTATCTTTTAAAGCCAAATAATTTTTCGCCATTAAAACCAAAGATTTTGCACCCCAAAATTCTTCAGAGGCGTAATTATTTGCGAGTTTAAAAATCGTTTCGTTGGAAGATTTGAAGGCTTTTCCTTTGTTTTGATAAAAAGCTTTTGCATAAAGAGCTTCCGCTGCAACTTCTGTGTTTGACGATTTTTCCAAGGCTGCAAAAGCGTTTTGTGCTTCTTTGTCTTTGCCTTTGTTCATAAAACTTCTCGCTTTTATCACTTTCGCTTGTTCAATAATTGTGGCAGAATTTTTAGTATTATTTAAAACTAAATCTGCATAATTATCGGCTTGTGAAAAATCTTTTTCTTCCGCGAAAATCTTCATTAATTCTACATTTGCATAATTTTTAATATTCGCATTTGAAGAATTTACTAAATTTAAAAGATATTTTTTGGCGTCAGAAGAATTTCCTTGAGAAATATAAATTTGCGCCACTCTTGTCGCTGCATCTTCTTGATAATCATTTTGTACAGCTGCAACTTCCTGCAAAATCAATAAGGCTTTTGTTGGATTTTGGCTTTGGAAATAACTTTCTCCCAATTCATATTTCGCTTGGAATAAATTCTCACCTGTTGGATTTTGAGTTAAATATTTTTCATAGTAAGAAACGGCACTTTTGAAATCTTTTTTAGCGTAAAATTGTTTCGCTGTGTTTAAATTAATTTCATCAATTTCAGATGAATCAATTTTAACTCCTAAATCCGTAGCAAATTTTTGATAACCGGAAGTATCGCCATTTTTCTGAAAAATCGGTCGCGCTGCTTGAACAATTTTTTCCGCGTAAGCTGTGTTTTTATATTCTTGTCCGAGTTGCTTTAAATCTGACAAGGCTTTTTCGTTTTGGTTTAAATCAATCAAATTTTGCGCTTTATAGATTTTCGCATTTGCAACTAAATCTTGATCTGAACTTGATTTTATGACTTGTGAAAAGTAATCATTTGAACTGTTAAAATCATCATTTGCCGCATAAGCCGTCGCAATTTCGTATTGCGCATCGTCTACATAATCAGAATTTTTAAAATTTGAAATTAGTTTTTTCAACTCTGCAATTTTTGCTACAGAATCTCCTTTAAATCCAAGCGCCATTGCTTTTTGGAAACTGGTATAATCATTTCCTTCGCTATCATTATAAACTGCAATGGCTTCATTTAACTGATTATTTGCGTAATAACTATCGCCTAATCTCAATTGCGCATCATTTTTAAACTCTGGTTTTGGATTTTTTAAATATTCTTCAAAATAATTTTGCGCTTTATCAAATTTTTTAGATTTAAAATAAGCATAACCTAAATCGTAGTTTAATTGTTGTTTTTCTGGGAAATTATCGGCAGTTTTTAATTTTTCGAAACGCACAATGGCAGATGGATAATTTCCTTGTTGATAATAAGTTTGAGCCAACCAATACAAAGCTAGTGGCGTAAATTCTTTATTTTGTTTAAGTTCTAAACTTCTTGAAAAATATTTTTCTGCTTCTTTATAATTGCCTTTATTAAATTCTTCCGTTCCTAAAAGATAAGAAACTTCTTGATCAATTTTATCAGTTTCCGGCGAAGAATTGGGAAGTTGATCGATTGCTGCTAAAGTTTCCTTGTAATTTCCAGAATAGAGATAAGATTTAATTAATAAATTTTTTAGTTCTGGAACTTGGGAATTATTTGGATATTTTCTGATGAATTTTTGAATTGCAGTTGGCGCAGATTCGTACGGATTTCCAACATCATAACTCAATTTTGCGTATTGTAAAAAAGCCAATTCTTGCACTTTTTTATCGTAAGTCATTTCCGAAGAAGATCGAAACGCATTTAAAGCTTCTTGCTTTTTTCCGACTTCCAAATAGGCATTTCCCAATTGGTAATAAGCGTTTTGTGCAATGGGTGAATTACTATTTATCAATTGGTTATAATAAGAAACAGCTTCATCGTATTTTTTAATTTCTGCCGCTACAAAACCCATTTCGTACAAATCATTTTCTGATGGATTGGCTTTGGAATCAGCATAAATTTTAAGATGTGGATACGCAGAAACGTAATCTTTTTTCATAAAATAACTTTCACCAATTATTTTATGAACTTCCGCTTTATAATCGTCAGATAAATTTTCATTTAATAATTCATTCCCAGAAGAAATGGCTTCATCATATTTTTGATCATTAAAATAAAGTTGCACATAATATGGTTTTACCAAACGGGAAAACTTTGGATTATCTTTAACTTGGTCAAAATACTGAAAAGCTTTATCATTTTGATTATCTGCATAATACAAATGTCCGAGCATATAAGAAACTTCAGATTTTTCAGTTTCGGGTACATTATTGTATGCTTCTTCCAAGGCTTGAATTGCGCCTTTAGAATCGCCTGTCATAAATTTGGCGTAACCCAATTTTAAAATATATTGTGTGTTTTCTTCTCTGCTTAATTGCGTCTGATTCACTTTTTGCAAAGTTTCTAGTGCTTTGGGAAAATCTTTTTGAGTTAAATAATAATCAGCTAAAGGTAAGTTCGCTTGCGCAAAATATGCTGATTTTGGATATTCTTTTATAAAAGCTTCCAAACCTTGCTCCGCATGATCGCGTTTTAAAATCACACCAATTACATTATCAAAAAATTGTGCTGCTTCTTTTTTTGAAGCGCTTAAATTTTGATTATAAAAATATTGTCGAGCATATTCAAATTGTGAAGCATTGTAAACTTTAGACTGATAAAGATTTTCTGCTAAATTAAATCTGTATGCATTTTGGTCGGTAAAATATTGAGATTGTTGGCTTTGTGCAATTCCATAAACTGAAATAAAACCAGCGATAATTACTTTTTTTGAATTCATTCCTGAAGTTGAGAATATTAATCTTTTAAAGTAACGAAATTAGCGAAAACTTATTGTTTAGTGGTATTAATAGAATAAAAATTGATAAAAAATTGACTAATATTTAAGAAATATTTAGGTTTTTTTTTAGAAATCATTACATTTGATTTTTCTAAACTAAAAATTTACACATGAACCAAATATTCAAAAGAAAAGATTACAGTGCAAAAGACCATCCTTCCGGACTTCTAAGAGTTCTCGGAACTTGGGATATCGTTTTCTTTGGAATTGCAGCTATTATTGGTGCGGGAAGTTTCAGTAGTTTGGGTGAAGCGGTTTTCCGTGGCGGACCGGGCGTAATTGTTCTTTATATTATTTGTGGTTTTGCTTGTGGTTTTACTGCGCTTTGTTATGCCGAATTTGCAAGTAGAATTCCCACTGCCGGAAGTGCTTATACTTATGCATATGCGAGTTTTGGTGAATTAATTGCTTGGATAATTGGTTGGGCTTTAATAATGGAATATTCTTTTGGAAATATTTATGTTGCATTTTCCTGGTCAGACTATTTTACCAGTTTTATGGGAAGAGTTGGTGTTCATATTCCAGAATATTTAACTTGTAGTTATCCAGAAGCGCATAAAGCATTTTTGGGACATTCTGCAAATACAGAACTTTTAAGCGCATGGAAAAATGCGCCTTTAATCGGTAATTTAAAATTAATTGTAGATATTCCTGCTTTGGTTATCAATGGTTTAATCACTTGGTTAGTTTACCGAGGCGTTCGTGAAAGTAAAAATTTCAATAATGCTTTGGTTTTAATGAAATTAGCTGTGATTGTTTTAATTATTTTAGTTGGCGTGGCTTATGTAAATGTTGATAATTGGGAACCTATAAATCCTGTAACGCATGTTTCATCTTTTATGCCAAATGGATTTGCAGGAGTTATGAGTGCTGTTTCTGGAGTTTTCTTTGCTTATATTGGTTTTGATGCGTTAAGTGTTTTATCCGAAGAAACGAAAAATCCACAAAAAACTTTACCGCGAGGAATGATTATTTCTCTTGTTTTGTGTACCGTAATTTATATTATTCTAACCCTGGTTCTTACAGGAATGGTTGATTATAAAAAATTCGATGGCGTGGGAGATCCACTTTCTTTTATATTTGAAAAAGCAAACGCGAATGTTGCTTGGATGGAAATGGTAGTTTCTTTTGTTGCAATTGTGGCGATTACAACGGTTCTTCTAGTTTTCCAAATGGGACAACCAAGAATTTGGTACGCGATGAGTCGTGATGGTTTGATGCCCAAAAAATTTCAGGAAATACATCCAAAATACCACACACCTTCTTTCGCGACAATTATTACAGGAATTGTAGTTGGAATCCCCATTTTATTCACAGATAAAAGTTTCATTTTAGATTTCACCAGTATCGGAACCATTTTCGCTTTTGTATTGGTTTGTGGTGGTGTTTTACTTTTACCCGCAAAAGAAAAACTACCTGGAAGATTTCATATGCCGTACTTTAATTCAAAAATAATTTTCCCAATCTTATTTATTGGCGGTTTGGTTTTCTTTTACTTTTGGCAACCCAATTTTTTCCATAATTTATTTGATTTTAGCAATCCGCTTGAAAAGGAATTTAAAATCTCAATTGTTATTTTTATCCTAATTAATTTGTTTTTATGCGGTTTGGCTTTCATTAAAAATTTATCCTTAATTCCATTAATTGGTTTAAGTTCTTGTCTTTATCTTTTAACGGGAATGAGCCATGAAAACTGGAAATATTTCGGTATTTGGTTTGCGATTGGTTTAATTATTTATTTTGCTTATGGTTATAGAAAAAGTAAATTGAGAACGGAAAATGAATAATTTAGTTTTTAAAATTTAAAAAATTATACATTTTGAATTAATTAAAAAACATGGCAGAAAAAATAAAAAACTTTGCAGAATTTTATCAGTTTTATCTGACCGAACATTCTAAAATGTGGACTCGGATTTTCCATTTTGTGGGAACACTATTAATTTTTTTAGTAATTTTTTACGTTATCAAAAGTGGAAAAGAGCGATTTCTTTGGTACGTTCCAATTTTTGGTTATGGTTTTGCGTGGTTTTCACATGCGGTTTTCGAGAAAAACCAACCTGCAACTTTTCGTTATCCGATTTGGTCCTTGATTTCAGATTTTAAATTGTTTTTTGAGTTATTGATTGGGAAACAGAAATTTAAAGCCTAAAAAAAATTCCTCGTGAATAAGTTTTTATTTTTTCTGGTTTTCTTTTCAATTAATGTTTTTAGCCAAACTGATAGTTTAAATACTGGAAAATATTATACTGCAAAACAAGTTTTTGATAAAGATTATAAAATACAAAAATTTTCAAAAATTTCAAAATCACAAATAAAGGTTGAAAACAATAAAGTTATATTTAGTGGTTTAAAATCAATTGAATATGCAAAAAACAGTGATATTAAAACAAAACTAATTTTAGAAAGTGGATTATTAAATCCTTCTTACATTAATCAAAATTATAATATAAAAATTAGCTTTCTCGAAGAATTACCATTATTAAATCCTAATCTACAAACTAAAAGATTCAGATTTTGGATTTCTAATTACGGAAACAAAAACCCATTATTAAATAGTGTAAATCCGACAGAATATTATTTTGAACTTCAAAATGATATTGCAACCGATAGAACTTCTTTTGAAGACTTTGTAAAAGGTGGAAAACTTACTTTTCTAAAATATGGTGGAATTATTCTTTAAAATTTAACCAAAAAAATCCCACCTAAAAAAGTGGGATTTTGCTTTTATTAAACGGCAAAATTAATATTCTCCATTTTTGTTGTCATGTCCATATCTTTCTGGCGCAGGTGGAAAATTTCCTTTATCTGCTTCTTCCAATTTAGAAACGGAAATCATTGCAGCCATCATATCATTTAACATATTGCTTGCAGAAGTTGGTGAGTTTGGTAAAAGAACCAAATTACTTCTATTATTGGCGCCAATTGCTTGCAAAGTATCATAATGTTGCGTTACCACAATTAATGAAGATGCTTCCTGCGATCCAATATTGACTTTATTTAGCATTCTTACAGATTCTTCTAAACCTTTTGCAATCTCTCTCCTTTGATCTGCGATACCTTGTCCTTGAAGTTTTTTAGATTCTGCTTCTGCTTTTGCAACTGCTACAATTCTAATTCTTTGTGCCTCAGATTCGTATTCTGCGGCGGTTTTTTCACGTTCTGCTGCGTTAATTCTATTCATCGCATGTTTTACTTGTTCATCCGGATCAATGTCTGTTACCAAAGCTTTTATAATGTCATATCCATAACTTTGCATTGCTTCCTGCAATTCAGATTTCACCGCATTTGCAATATCGTCTTTTCTCACGAAAACATCATCTAATCTGGTTTTCGGAACTTCTGCACGAACCACATCAAAAACATAAGATGTAATTTGATTTTCTGGATTCTCAAGTTTATAATACGCATCTTTTACATTGGTTCTAATCACTTGATATTGAACAGAAACTTTCATTTTAACGAAAACGTTATCCAAAGTTTTGGTATCAATCATCACATCCAATTGTTGAATTCTCAGGTTTAGTCTTTTGGAAATTTGGTCTATGTAAGGAATTTTTAAGTGCAATCCAGAATCACAAACTTTTAAAAATTTTCCGAGTCTTTCTACGACAGCAGCAGATTCTTGCTTTACCGTAAAGAAAGAAGCAAATAAGGTTATTAATGCGAAAAACGCAACAATATAAAGGATTGGAAACATAAATTTTTATTTTTAAATTAAATGGAAAGATAATAAAAATTTTTGTGATAATCTAATTTTTACATCGTCATTCCGATATCAATTCCTTTAATTTTTCGGTACAAATCTGTGGCGAAATTATCAGTCATTCCGGAAACAAAATCTAAAACGCCCATTACTTTTTCGTAATCTGTTCCATTTTCATAAATAAATTGCTTTGGCAAAAGTTTCAACGCCATTTTATCATAAGATTTTTGCGCTTCTTTTGGTTTTAAAATGGAGGGAATAAAATGATGCAGCAATTCGTACATTACATTGTAACCTGCATTTTCAATTTCAATTACAGCTTTATGATTGTAAATTTTTTGGATTGAAAAAGATTCAATTTCTTGTAAAGACGGATTTTTATTTTTGTAAATATCCAAAAGTGATTCATTTAAAGTTCCATCTAAAATTTCATTAAAATTAGTTTTAAATAAATGTAAAGACTGATTGATTAACGCATTAATCACTTTCGCACGCAAATAAGAAATCCGTTCGTTTGGATTGGTAATAAATGTCAATTTCTCTTCTACCCTTTCGGTATTTTCATTTTCAGATTTTATTAAATCAAAAAAGAGATTTTCACAATCGGCAGTTGAAACAATTCCTAATCTGTGCGCATCTTCCATATCAATAATATTGTAACAAATATCATCTGCCGCTTCTACAAGCCAAACGAAAGGATGTCTTTTAAAAATTAAAGGTTCCGAATTTTCTTCTAAAATACCGACAGATTTAGCAATATTTTTAAAAGTATCTTTTTCAGTCTGAAAAAAGCCAAATTTTTTCCGATTAATAAATCCTTTTTTCTTGGCAATCGCTTCACACGGATATTTTGCAATACTCGCTAAAGTGGTAAAAGTGAGTTGCGTCCCACCCAAATCTTTGCCGATTTGTTGGTTCGTTAAAACCCGAATTGCATTGGCGTTTCCTTCAAAATTAATTAAATCTGCCCATTCTTTTTCAGAAAATTTTTGTTTTAAATCCGATTCATTTTTTTCAAAATAACTTGCGATTGCATCTTCGCCGGAATGTCCAAAAGCGGGATTTCCAATATCGTGACACAAACACGCCGCCGCAATCACATTACTTAATTGATGTTGATAAAATTGTTTAGAATTTTCATCTAAATCGGAACTAAAATTTTCAACCAAATAATCACCAATCATACTTCCCAAGCTTCTTCCGACAGAAGATACTTCCAAAGAATGTGTTAATCTATTGTGAACAAAAACACTTCCCGGAAGTGGAAAAACCTGAGTTTTATTTTGTAATCTTCTAAATGCGGATGAGAAAATAATCCGGTCAAAATCCCGCTGAAAATCGGTGCGTGAAGTGACAACTGCGGAATGATTTCCAGTTCGTTGATGTGTAAATAAATGGTTGAGTGAAGTCATTCTACAAATATCGGAAAAATATAAATTGATTTAATTTAAAACTTTTAATTGTAGAGTTAAAGGAAAATTAAAAATTTAGCTGAAAAAGTATTGTTTTCAACTTTAGTTTCTATACAATCTGATATGAAAGAAATTTAAAAATTATAAATAAAATGAAAGTTATGAATATTAAAACCATCCTGCTTGGAACGTGGAAAAATTCGAGTAGAATTATCGCTTGAACTTTCTTAGAAAAAGAAGAGCAGAAATCTTGGAAAGAGGGACATTGGAAGATGGAATAAAATTTTTATATTTATATATAAACTTAATTGCTATATTTGATTTATTAAAAAAGTATGACGGAAGTGATACATATCCCACCAAATTTGGGTGGATATGTATCATTTTATGATACATATAAACAAGTTATGTGCAAGTTTTATTTTAATTTTTTTCCCACCGCACTCAGGAAAACAAAGTTGGTTGTTGTTTATAATTCGTTATTAGTATTTCTGTTCTTCTATTTTTAAGGTTTTGACGTTCTCCAATTATTATCGTATTCAGTCCGTTTTTTTGAGCCTGTTCAAGTATAAATGGATGGTCGAACTCACTTACTGCAAACTTACATTTTGACTGCATAAGCAAATTAAATAAGTCTTCGCTGTCCTGTTCTTTAAATGAAGTTTCGTAATTATCATCCGTTTCCAAATATGGTGGGTCGCAGTAAATGAAAGTATCATCCGAATTTCGTTCTCTTAACTGCTCAAAAAAACTTCTAAAATCCCTGTTTGCAAACTGCACGTTTTCTAAATACTTTTGAGTAGCATCAAGGTTTTTTAATATTATTCCTTTTGGGTTTTCAGTTCCAAAACACATAGTTGTTCCTTTCCCTAAATATGTGAAGTTTGAAAGGAATATAAACCTTAATGCTTTAAGTATTTCATCTGTTTCTTTGGTCTGTTTCCAGTGTTTTAATAATCCTTCGTGAACAGGAATTTTAACAAAAGCATCAATAAAATCATTTTTTCGGTGCATAACCACGTTAAAAAGATTAAACACATCATTGTCGTAATCATTCACAATGTTATACTTCGCTTTTCGTTTATTGAAAAACATTCCACCTGCACCGAAAAAGGGCTCTACATAAACCTTATGTTCGGGAAATTTAGTTTGTATCATTTCCGCTATTTTGCTTTTGTTTCCAAGTCTTCTTAATATCATAATTGCCCACGCTAAAAAATTAAAATAAAACCAGACACATAACACGTGCTATAAGCAATAGCGGTGTCCGTGCTATCGGATAGTTCCTGCTGTTTATTATCTTCTGTCATATTTGAAAGTTTATTGTTTTTAATCCGCTACTGCTCATAGCACCATCCGTTGGGAAAAATCGCCCTTTGGGACGATTTTTCCCAACGTACGGCTCGGCTGCGCCGACAGTTGCGAAACCATCGTTGCATTCGCACGACGTTTTCACAACTGTCGCCTTTGACGCATTCCTAAAAAGAAGTTTTCAACTTCCTTTTCGGAACGACGACAAAGCCGAGCCGTACGTTACCTGCAAGCCTAAAAGACGACAGAGCAAGAATGAACGACAGAAATAAACATAAAGTGACGGGACAAATGAACCATCAGACAGCCGACCCAAAAGCCAACGCTTCCGTATTTTTATTTTTCCCCACCGCACATTTTTTAAAAGCAATTTTAAGCCGACACACATTGCACACATTTGGTTTTGCCCCAACACACAAAGCCGACCCTTCGCAAAACCAAAAGAGTGCAATTTTTCCAACCCTACAAATACAATATTAATATGGACACAAGCCACATTTTAAAACCAACTGCAACGGTCAGTTATTCTATTTTCAGCAAACTAAAACGTTTCCTTGCTGCTGCAATACTTGCAGACTGGGTTTTGGGAAATGCAGTTAATGTTTTTATTCAAAACTTAAACCAAAAAGGACTTTTAGGTTTGGGTTCTGACTTCCAAGCAAGCTATATGATATGGGGTGAAACAGTTTGGCTAAATATTCTTCACGTTTTAATATTAGCTTTTACTGCTGGACTATTCGGATTTATTTTTGGCTATTTGTCTCGTAGAATTAGCTTATCTGATAAAATAATATTTACAACATTGTATGTGTTCATTAGATTCTTATTTTTAGGATTGTTCTCGGTTGTCATAGACAACTTTTTTCCAAACTATTCGGCAAATTTTAATAATCTAATCGGTGAAGCATTTTTTGCGATTTCATCATCAGTGTTCAATGCGACATTTGTAATTCTAAGCTACATAGCAATGTTTGCATCCGCAATATATTTTATGAAATCAGGAGCTAACGTAATTAATGACCCTTACTACAACACTGACAAAAGCGTTAATGGAACACTTTTAGACATTAAATGGTATCACTATTTTTGGTTGTTTATTCCAATTTCATTTTATAGCCAAATCATCCTAAACCTCATTTACAAAATAGGACACACAATAGTTACCTTAATTCAAAATTTCAAATGGACAACGATTTTTGGCGGTTCAGACGGAGATAAAGGTAATGCTTTAGATGTGGCTTGGGGCGGACTGTTTTTTATTGTATTGATTGCATCATTAGTTATTTATCTAATGGATTATTTACGAAAAGTTCTTATTGGTGAAACAGACCAACATTGGGCAGTGAAAACATTAATTGCTATTGGAATTGGTCTTGTTGTTCCATTTCTAATTCTTTGGTTCACAAGTTTAGCTGGATAAAGTGGGAAATACTTACTACGACATATTTGAAATATCACATACTGCTACTGCAGAAGAAATAAAACTTGCCTATCGCAAATTGGCACTTAAATTCCATCCTGACAGAAATCAAAACAAGGAATTTAGTGATAGTAAAATGAAAGAAATAAATTTCATTTACTCTATACTTTCCAATCCTGAGAAAAAAAAGTGGTATGACAGCACCATATCCTTTGATGGTGCATATGAAGAGAAACAAAACTATTCCTATTCATACAATCATATTTTCTGTGATGAATTATTTGTCACTGATAGCAAGGGCAGACATTCAAAATTAAAAGTTGGCGACACTATTTACTATCTTGTTGAAATAGACAAATCAATTATTACCTGGAAATACAAGAGTAAAGAGTATTTTGATGTTGTTGTTAAAAATATTTTTGACCCGGAATGCAAAGATGATTTTGCCAAAGCAGTAAAATTTGACTTCAATAAAACACCACTCTGCACTGCTCATTGGGGCAATTCTGAAATGACAATCTACAAAGAAGATTTTGAAAGTTTTTGGATTAGCCAAGAAAGCTATTCAATACTTGATAAGCGAAAAGGATTGTTTTCAGCAATATTTATCCTATGCCTTTTAGTTCTTGGTGGCTATTATTTTTACTCAAAATTCAAACCTTCTTCTGAACAACAGGAATTTCTCAAATCAAAATCCGAATTGAATGCCAAATATTTAGAAGAAGAAAAGAAATATTATAAAGATGAATTTTTTGCAACTGATGCGGAGATAAGCTATATCCTTTCTGAATATTATACTGTTTGCACAAAAGAAACAACCAAAATAAAACGTGATGCAGATATTTCAAATATTCCCGACAAATTAGGACTTGTCATTGGAGAAGTTTCAGAAGGCGAAGAAGTAACAGTTCTTTTATACTGTTCATCATTGGACGGTTATAAAATAAAGTATAAAAACCTTACTGGATGGGTGGGTGCATCAAGACTTGAAAATCCAGTTTGCAAAGATGAAAATAAAGAAAACGAGTAAATAAAATCAGACTATGAATTCATTAAACAAACGAAATCCGATAATAGCAGGGTTACTATCATTATTTTTAGGTCCTTTTGGCTATGCATACATAGGACTAAACTTTATGTTGTCAGGCATAATTATTTCAGTTCTATTTTCAATAGTATTGTCGCTAATAAATCTACCATTCCCACATTTTTTTACATACTTACAACTTTTAGTTTATGGCTATTATGGCTATAAGCTATCAATCATTAGAAATGTATTTGCTGACGATTGGGGAGTTACGGATGACGATGTAAAAGAGTTTAAAAGTTTTGGATTTAGCTTTGTAATAATGACCAATTTATTAATGGCTTTAGTTCAATTTTATTCAACAATTGTTGGTTTCTATTTAGTTTATAAAAACTTTGCCAATGGAAAATACTTTGTGGCTATTTTAATTTTAATTTTTGGAATTGCTTTAATTACTTGGTTACTGACTTCTATATTTTCTTTCTTATCTGGTCTTTTAATGCTGCTATTTAGAGTGGACAAAAAATATTTTGAACAATGATAAATTTAACAAACGTCATAAAAGTAATTCTAACGATTTTGTTCTTTCTCTGTTTGGCAGATATGCCTTATGGCTTTTACCAATTTGTTAGGTTCGCTGGACTTGTTGGATTTGCAATATTAGCTTATCAAGCACACGAACAAGGCAGACAAACAGAAATGATTATTTACGGTGGACTTGCTTTACTATTTCAACCATTTCTTAAAATCGCACTTGGCAGACAGATGTGGAATGTAGTTGACGTAGTTGTAGGAATAGGCCTTCTAATATCAATATTTATGAAACCAAAGGAAAGCCAGCCCTAAAAGCAAGCACATTTGCAATTCACACAAGCCAACGCACAGACCAAAAATTGCAAAAGAGCTTGCTTTGCCAACGCAGAGAAAAATTGTTTTTAAAAAAATTCCCCAACGCTTCAAAAAAAATAAAAATACACCGACACACAGCCCGACAAACACAGCAGACAATGACAAGAAAACTCAATATTGACAAGGCATACAACGACACGGTGGACAGAAGGCCAGCAGGTAACAGCGGTTTTGCAAAAAAGCGGGTTCAGTGGTTAATTGAACATTCTACCTCGCATCAACTTTTGTGCTATGTTGACAGTTTTGAGCTCCGAAATCCGCTTCTTCGCAAAGCCGCCAAACGTTAGGCGTCATTGCACCGAACCACAGAATCAGAATATATTAAGACTAAAAAAAAATAAATGACAGGTAGAATATCTTACCTTTGACACTTTATAAAATCAATGGACAAAACGAAAAAAAACAAGTTCAAACTAAAGCAAATAGAATTACTTATTCGGACAACTGAATATGCTGAATTATTATCAGAAGTTAGCCACGACATATACACAGAATCCAAAAATGCAGAGAATGAAGCAAGTATTGTTTCCATTTTTGAACTCGAATTATTTTCATTTATAAAAGAAACTCTTGGACTTAAATATTACCCTGAAAAAGAAAAAACTATCAATACCGAAAGGCACATTTCCAAAGGCAGAATTGATAGTAAAATTGGGGCACTCGTTATAGAATTTAAACATACTTCGAAATTAAAATCGACTGAACATAAAGAAAAGGCTTCTTCACAACTTGTTGACTATTTAAAAGGACTAAATGCTAAGCATAATTTAGACTATTTCGGTATCGTAACAGATGGAACTCAATGCAAACTCATTAATATTGAAAATGGTGTTATCAATGAAGGTGCTTTTGAAAAACTTTCCTCTAAACACATTGATAGAATAATAAAAAGTATCGTACTTCTTGACAAGATTGCGTTAACTCCTGAGAATTTAGTAAAAGACTTTTGTGAATCTGATATTAGTCTTTCAAACAAACTTACGCTTTGTCTTTTTAACACATTAAAAAACAGCCCTACGGGCCGTTCTTTGATGTTGTTTAATGAGTGGAAAGAGTTATTTAGATTGGCTCACGATGATAATTCAAAACAAAAAGCAATTGAAGAAAGGAAAAAATCACTCGAAGAAACTATTGACGAAGAGCTAAAAACAAATGAAGATGAATATTTAGCATTATATGCAATACAGACAACTTATGCAATTATTGTAAAAATTATTGCATACAAGGTTATTAGTAAAATCCGTTTTAATAAAAGCCTAATCGACTTTAATAAACTATCAGAAACAGATTTTGATACATTAAGACACCAAATGAATTCCCTTGAAGAAGGAGCAATCTTTAGAAGTCTTGGTATTGGTAATTTATTAGAGGGTGATTTTTTTGCTTGGTATTGTTCTTCAAATCAATGGACAAACGAAATTGGTGGTTTAGTTCAAGAAATATTTAAAATATTAACGCAATACGAAGACAAAGCACTTTTTCAAACTGGCGAAAATGTTCAAGATTTATTTCGAGAATTATTTATGAAGATAATTCCAGACAAAGTTAGACACAGTCTTGGGGAGTTCTATACTCCATCTTGGTTGGCAGACAATTTAATTAGGGAAACAATTAATCTGAATCCAATAAAGAAAGACTGGACAGCACTTGACCCTTGTGCCGGTTCTGGAACATTTGTTACTATATTAATAAAACACGTTTTACTTGAAACGATTAACAAAACAAAAAAAGAAAGATTAAATTCAGTATTAAATAGAGTAAAAGCAATTGACTTAAATCCATTGGCGGTTTTAACTTCTAGAATTAACTACTTTATTAACGTTTCTCACTTAATTTCAGATGATGATGAGTTTGAAATACCTGTTTATCTTGGCGATTCTTCATATGTTCCTACAAAAGTTCTAGTTGACAATATAGAGTGCATCAGTTATAGTATTAAAACGATAAAGGGATACATAAACATTGACTTACCCCAAAGTGCTGTTTCTAATCCTGCATTATTCTCCCAAACAATGACAAGTATCGAACAAGACATTCATAATTTGGATGCTAGTTCAATACAAGAAAAGTTATCAGCAATTATTCCAAAAAAGGATTTAACTGAAGAAATTAAAAATAGAATTAAATCTTTAGCAGAACAATTTGTTGACTTGGAAAGAAATGAATGGAATGGAATATGGGCTAGAATTGTAACAAACTTTTTAACTACAGCCAACCTAGGTAAATTTGATTTAATTGTAGGCAATCCGCCTTGGATTGACTGGAAGAATTTGCCAGCAGGATATAGAGAAAGAGTCAAATCAATTTGTATAGAAAGACATTTGTTTTCAGGCGACAGTTTAACAGGCGGAATAAACCTCAATATTTGTGCATTGATTTCAAATGTTTCAGCAATGAACTGGTTAAAAGAAAATGGTGTTTTGGCTTTTTTAATGCCTCAAACTATAATATTTCAGCAAACTTATGAAGGGTTCAGACAATTTAAACTTGACGATAGCACAAATCTATATTTTCAGCAATTATTCGATTGGACAAAAGCAGGGCATCCATTTGATCCAGTGACACATAAATTTTTAACATTCTTTTTTTCAAACAAAAAAGTAGATTATAAAAAAGGTATTCCTTTGAAATATTTTATAAAAAACAAGGGATATGATTTGAAACAATATTCAAATTTCACAGACTTTGATTTATTAAAGGATGTATTTACAGAAACATTACAATTAGCAGGACAAGCAAATGAGAATAGTACGATTTTTTCTTGTGCTAAAAATGAAGCCGAGTTGAAATCGTTTAGCAAAATTTCAGGAGTTGCAAATTATAAAGGTAGAGAAGGCGTTGAATTTTATCCTCAAGAATTATTCTTATTAGAAGTAGATACAGATATGCCTGTTTCCAAAGAAACAGTGATAGTTAAGAACTATCAAAATAAAAAATCAAAATATAAAATCCCATTAGAATCATTTCCTTTAGAAAAAAAGTATTTGCATCCTTTAGTTAAAGGAGTTGACATTGAAAGATTTAATTTATTGCCTTCAAATTACATAGTTCCTTTTCCATATGAAAAGACTAATACTAGAAGTCCAATTTCAATTAAAGATTTAACCAAAAGTTCCAAATTATTAGCCACGTATTTTAACAAGTTTAAAAAGGTTTTTGAATCACAAACCCAATACAATGAAAAAATAATTGGAGAAAAACATAATACAGAATTTTATGCTTTGGCTCGTGTTGGCGAATACAGTTTTGCAGACCACTATGTGGCATTTAGAGATAATACAAAATGGCAATCCTGTGTCGTTAGTTCTGTATTAACTCCTTGGGGCGAAAAGAAAAGACCTCAATTTCAAAATCACGCTGTTACAATTTCTCAAAAAAGTACAGGGGAATTTATTTCACTTGAAGAAGCACATTTTATTTGTGCCATTTTAAATGCACCCGTAACAGAATCATATATTCTAAACTCTTCAGACTCAAGGTCATTTAAAATAAATCCACCTATTTACATTCCAGAGTTTAACATTAAAAATTCAATTCATAAAGAACTGTCTGAATTATCAATCAAGGCTCATAAGCACTATGCCGACAAAAACGAAATTAATAAAATTGACAAAAGACTTGATGAACTAGTAACGAAACTGAAATGAGAATAGAACAACGAACGCCTAACAGCACCTACCCAAAAGTGGCGGTTCTGTGGTTCAATCAAGCCTTGTGCTTCAATCAAAGTTCGTGCTTGGTTGACAGTGAATCGCTTCGAAATCGCCACCTTCGGGTAGCTGCAAAACGTTGGGAAAAATCGCCCTTTGGGACGATTTTTCCCAACGTACGGCTCGGCTGCGCCGAAAGTTGCGAAACCATCGTTGCATTCGCACGACGTTTTCACAACAGTCGCCTTTGACGCATTCCTAAAAAGAAGTTGAAAACTTCCTTTTCGGAACGACGACAAAGCCGAGCCGTACGTTATCTGTCATTCTAAAAACGACAGTACTAACATTAACTAATACGAAAAAAATCAAACATACCAAGCCCACCCACCACCCGAAAGTATTCTTTAAAAAAATATTATGTTGACGATTGTCCGTTGTACAACTTTCTACAAATAGAGACTTTTGCGATATGGACATTAAGCAAAAATTTGGCAACAACTTAAAACGTCTGCGATTAGAGAAAGGATTATCACAAGAAAAACTTGCTCTAAATGCGGACATTGACAGAACATACATTCCAAGCATTGAAAAAGGCGAAAGAAATGTATCAATCGTTATTGCCGAGAAACTTGCCATTGCTTTAAATGTTCCGATTTCAGAACTATTTAAAGAGTAAAAATGGATTTATTAAAACAATACATTAACCGAAAATTCGGAATTGACGAGAACAAATTTTTAGAGGTTCTTATAAAAAGTCCAGGTGCAGAAGGATATATTTTAGGAAATTTAGGAGAAGAACTTTTTAAGGAATATGCAAACTCAATCGGTTATGAAGCATTGAGAATAAAAGAAAAACCCGAGGGAGGAAACAACGCTAAAAGTGAAGATGCAAGAGGAGATTTCTATATTCGTAAAATTGGCTCAACTAAAGATGAATGGCTTGTTGTTGAATGTAAAGGTGTAAAATCAAATGCAGAAAAAAGAAGCGGTTTGACCAAAACATCTTCTTGCTTGACTTTACTCAATAAACACGCTATTGAAAGGGTAAAACACGTTGAAAGCATCAATAATTCAGGTAATCGTAATTATGAGAAAGCGAAAGAAGATTGGGAAAAGAAAAATTCAAACAAGTTTCCAAAATTTCGTTGGAATAAAGAAAATCCTGGTGCAGGAGTTCCTGATTTAACAGGACTTTGGAAGTCGAAAGATGAAATTGCAAAATGGCTAAAAACTTTCAAAGAAGAGGAGTTTGACGAAAACGCATTTTGGGATTTGACCGCACCAATCCGTTTACTACAAACACATATGCCGTCAACAAGAATAGATACAGAAACCAAAATAAAAAGTACTGGACCTTTGGTTTCAGAGTTTAACATTCTTTGCGTTGATTTATTTCTCAAAACAGGAAAACACGAATTGGTTTTTGTCAACAGTGCCGATTTAAATCATCAAGCAAAATCACCAAACCATTTACAACAAAATTATACGATTGATATTTTAACCGCCAAAGAAAATTTTCAGAGACATAAATTGTTAAAACCTTGGTATGACGACCTTGATTTGTGTATTCAAGAAACAAAACCGAGATACAGAAAGTTAGACAAAAGTCAATTAGACGGTCGATAACTTGCATATTACACAAATGTGTATTATATTTGACACAAATGTGTAAATTATGGAATTACTTTTTGATATTGAACTTTCTAAAGAAGATAACCTTTTAAAAAGGTTTGAGGAAATTCACGATTATATTTATGCCAATGATGGTTTGTCACCACAACAGACATTGGAAGAATTTGTAAAAATTTTGTTCATCAAAATTTTTGACGAAAACAAAAAACTGAAACAATTTTCCGTTTCTTCTGATGAATGGAACGAAATAAAATCGGGCAAAAATATTTCTTCTTTTTTTGACAGAATAACTTCGTTATTTGTTCAAACACAAAAAGAATATCAAGATATTTTTGACACAGACGACCGTATAAAATTAAGTCCAAACGCACTTGGTTTTACAATCAACAAATTACAAGGAATTTCATTGCTCGGTTCTTCTCAGGATGCAAAAGGTTTAGCATTTCAAAAGTTTTTATCACACCACGAAAAAGACGGACGAGGACAATTTTTCACACCTGAACCTGTAATTGATTTTTGCGTGGCAATGATGCAACCCAAACCCGAAGAAACTATCATTGACCCAGCTTGTGGAAGTGGAGGTTTTTTAATGTCGGCTTTGAAATATTTGCAATCCGCTAATCAAAATTTAGATACATCAAAAACCATTTCTCAATACATTTTTGGGTTAGACATCAATAGAAGTATTGCCCGAATTGCTAAAATGAAATTGCTTTTAGAGGCAAACGGCAAAACGAATATTCTTTGCACAAATTCATTAGAAGATTTGGACAGCGTTAAACTTTCATTAGGTCAACAAAATGGTTTTGATTTGGTTTTGACTAATCCGCCTTTTGGTGCAAAAATTACTCAATCATCTGTTTTGTCAAAGTTTGATTTGGGGCATAAGTGGGGAAAAAACTGTGAATTTTACCAAACAAAAACTGTTTATGCAAACCAAAATGCTGAAATTCTTTTTATTGAGCGTTGTTTGCAACTTTTGAAAGAAGCCGGAAGAATGGCAATCGTTTTACCAAACGGAAATTTTGAAAATCCTTCTTTGGATTATTTACGTTATTACATCAAACAAAAAGCAAAAGTTCTGGCTATTGTAAACTTACCGCAAGAAACCTTTATTCCATTTGGAACAGGTGTAAAAACTTCGTTATTGTTTTTGGAAAAAAATAGTAAAAACGAAGAAAAACAATATCCGATTTTCTTCGGTAGAATTACAAAATTAGGTTATCAAGGAAATAAAAATGGAACCCCAATTTATCAAAAGGATAAATTCGGACAAATTATAAAAGGCGAAAACAAACAACCGATTTTGGACGAAGACTTTTCGACTACAATCGAAAACTATAAAGCATTTCTAAAAGGCAAAAAAATTGAAACAGAAAACTCTTTTTCTATTCAATTCAACGAACTAAACGGACGATTTGACTACGATTTTTATTCACCAGAAAATCGTAAATTATTTTCGAACTTGGCGAATTTTAAAACTGTTCGTTTAGGCGATATTTGTGAAATTGTAAAAACAAAAAGCAGAAAACTAAAAGACCCGAATTTGATTGTTGAATACGTTGAACTTTCCGACATAAACACACATTCTTACGAAATCATCAACTCTACAACAAATCAAGTTCACGAATTACCAAGCAGAGCAAGTTATGAAATTGAACAAGGCGACATTATTACAGCAATCGCGGGAAATTCGGTTGGAACACGAAAACACGCAACAGCTTTTGTAACAGAAGACTTAGCAGGAAGTATTTGCACTAACGGTTTTAGAGTTTTACGAAACTTCAAAATTGACAGTTATTATTTGCTTTATTATTTGAAATCAGAAATGTTTTTAAAACAAATGTTTATGTATCGAACAGGTGCAGCTATTCCAAATGTTTCAGACACAGATTTAGCGAACATTATCATTCATTTACCCGAACAAAAAACGATTGTCGACATCAGCAACAAAATGAAAAAAGCATTTGAATTGCGACAAGCATCGAAACAACAAATAGAAAGTATAGAATTAGAACTTGGATAACAAACGAAAAAAGAACGACAGATAACAGCAGTTTGGCAAAATGGCGGGTTTAGTGCTAAATTGAACATTTGGTTTTCAAATAAACATTAGTGTTAAATTGAAAGTAAGTGTTTCAAAATCCGCCACTTCGCCAAGCTGCAAACCGTTGCCTGCAACCCTAACCGACACAGCCTGCAAGTTTGAGCGGACGGGACGAAGGACAAAAAACTGACAAATTAAACTATGGCTGTATTACAGAAAGGAAATTCCATATATCCGTTTTGGGGCGAAAATGTAAATCTGATTACAGGGCTTGACCCTTTAGGGCTTCAAGTAACATCAGAAGCGACTTACGCAACAATGTTGCCCGGAATTTCTAACTTGACTAACAGACTTCGTTATTACGGCTTTTACTGCTGGCTTCTTGACTTTTATTTCAAAAAAGAAAAACAAGGAAATCAGACAGAACAATATCGTTTCATTCGCAGAGCCGAACTATTGATTGCTATTTTAATGCAAAAGGAACGCAAAGGAATTACGCAAATTACTGGTAGCGACTTTGCTTCTAATCTCATTAACAACGCTACATCTAACACATTTGATTTGGCATCAGGTGCAGACAAAGACAACGGAAACGAAAAAACTTACTGGAAATATCCGTCAGGTGCTTTCGGACAATATTATTTTGGTGCTTTGCAAGCATTGTCATTGGCAGTTCGTTATGAAAATGACGAAGGTGATATTATTTTCAACATTACACAACCACACCCGAAACAAAAAGTTTCGGGAAAGCAATTAGCAAATGCATTTGACGAAGGATTGACAGATGAAATAAGAACGCTATTTTACAACTGCATAAAGAAAGGCAAGTTGTCGCAAAACAACATTTCTGAACTGATTGACTATTTTGCTATTGATAAAGTAAATCCCGAAAGCACAGAATGGAAACTATATGTTGAAATGCTTTTAGACAAAGATTATCCAAGCAAAGAAATTGAAGAAGAATTTACATTTCATAGAAGAAATACAATCACTTCTTTGCTATCAAGAGCAGAACAAAACAATCAAGAATACAATTGGTATGTTTATCTTGACGATTGTTACGAACAGAAATTTGAAAACCAAGAAAATACCAATGTTGGTTGGTATTGCTACCAATTAAACGAATATTGGCAGTTTGCTTGCGGACTAATTTTCTTTGGCGCACTTCAGCATTTAGAAACCTTACATACAGAAGAATATTTGCCAAAATTCATTTCTGATTTTTCAAAGCTAATCAACAAAGAAAACAAAACTACAACACTTGAAAATTACATCACAAATATTGATGAAACTGAAATTGACTTATTAGAGCAAATTGAAAGAAACAACACACCACAAAAAAATGCAAAAATCGGTTTTGATTTACTTTTCAAACTTTACGATAACAACAAAGAGCAACTGCCACAACTAAAAGAATATTTGAGCCGAAACGGAATTATCAGAGAGGGAAATATGACAGACGGACTATTTGCAATTACAAACCATTTGCAAAATGACTTGAAAGATTTTATTTCATTCTTCATTCATAAAAATATCATTTATCGTCACCAAATGGTTGCCTTGCGAAAAATCGGAAATGGAACACAAGCAACCAATAAATTTATCATTGAAGAACAAATGATACGCCTTATTGATATTTTTCCTGCACGTTGGACTTCGCCACGAATGAACGCATTGAGAAATTTACTTTTTGATTTACAGGTTATCAATGACGAGGGGAATATCACCGAACTACACACTAAAATTGCTTACCAATAATGGCTATCAAACGCAACAACATACTTTCGCTTATTGGTAACGGACGATACCATTCTTGCATACTCACAACTTTCAGTTTTGACTTTTATTTCTTTGAAATGAAAGTAATGAAATGGCTACGTTCCTGCGGAATTAGGAACGTAAATGTTTTTATTGACGGACATTTCTATTCTGAATTGATGCAACAAGCAACAGGCGATGAAATGAAATTAGCAACAGGTTATTCACTTTATCCTGTTTTTGAAAAAACTATTTTCCACCCAAAAATTTGGTTGCTTTTTGGCGAAAATGAAGGCTTATTGCTTGTCGGTTCAGGCAATCTTACCAATTCTGGAAATGGAAGTAATGACGAAATTTGGGGTGCTTACCATTTTGACATTAAGCAACCGCAAAATGCACCTATATTTTCTACAGCGTGGAATTATGTTTCAAAACTAAGTGCAACCACAAAAGGAATTGCAAGCGAAAAAACAACACGTTGGATTGACGAACATTCGCAATGGCTAATGGAATTGCCAAAAGTCAATGATTTTCAATTTTTAGATTTACCCGATAACCAAACGGCTTTTTTGTTCAATACAGACAAAACCACCATTTGGCAACAGGTAAAACGGTTTACGGCAAATGAAAAGATAACAGAAATTACTGCTGTTTCGCCTTATTACGACAAACAAGGAAAAGCATTAGAAGAAATTAAAAATACTTTTCCTAATGCAAAAATCAATGTAGTAATTGATGAAAGTGGCACAATTCCTACGGAATTACCTGACAATAAAAAATATGTTTTTCACGATTGGAAAGAATTGGATTTATGCAGGAATATTGGTGCAAAACAGCAATCAAAATTACACGCTAAAATTTTGTATTTTAAGACGAAAAGCAACAAAGAATTTTGCTTGTTCGGCAGTGCAAACATTACTTCGGCAGGATTAGGAATTTCAAACACTGCAAATTCAGAAGTTTCGCTTTTTATTCATTCAGAAAAAGGAAATATTTTAGATAAAATTGGTTTGAAACTAAAAGGAAGTAGTAAAAAACAACTTTCAAACTTTGCGGTCAATGATAGAGTTTCAATAGAGCAAGCGATACTCAAAAACAATCGGTTTACAATAAAACTGTTGGCTGCCGAAATCAATTACGCAACATTAACGCTTTATACAGAAAAAGGTTTTGATACATTCTTTTCAGTAGGATTGTATGACAACAATAATCAGCTAATAAAAAGTCAAATAATCCAATCACTAAAACCACAGCACGAAATAAACCTTGATATTAATGAAAGCGAATTGCGGTATGTGCAATTACACAGTACAGACAGCAATAAAACTCTTTCAAACAAAATCATTGTCAGCAATTATTTTACAATCGCTAAAACACACCCAAATCCAAAAAATGCGGAACTTGAAAGATTGTGCGGACAACTTCAAAGTGGCGAATTGCGAAATGTTTTGGATTTAATTCATTTCGCCATAATTGACGAAAGCGAGAAAGAAGACGGAACTTCGGTTATCAGTACTTCTAAAAACAAATTGAACACAAAAGAAGAAAAGGCAATAGCCGACCAATCACAACTTTATGATTTATCAGGTTACAAACCAATAGAACCAAATTCACAGTTACACGAAAACGCCTTGCTATTATCGCCTTCACTTCGTGTGTTAGACGCACTTAAATTGGCTCATACACAAAGTTTAGCATTAGAAGCTGACATAAGAACAGACGAACAAGAAGAAGACATTAGCAACATAAGCGGGAATGATGAAAACGAAGTGCAACAAGGCAAAAGCGTTCCTTTGAAAATTTTAGAAACCGACAAACGAAAACTCAAAAACTTTTTCAAAAACCTTTACAGTTATTTTCATCACGACATTTTGTTTAAAAACACGAAAGTGTCGGACTATAAACTGACTTTAACAGACATAACAAAGTATTTAATTGCGTTAGAACTCATACACGAATTTGGTGGGAAATCAGAAAAAATAGAAGATGAACAGCAACAACTTTTCTTTACTTATTTGCCTGTAACTGGCGATTACGAAAATGACAATGTAAAAGGTTGTTGCCTAAATATAGTTGGCGACTTTTTACGATTATCAAAAAATGGTTTCAAAGAATATACATTTGATTATACACGAAAAAAGTTTGAGCAATTACAACAAGATGCACTTATCAGTACGATTGTTTGTATTTTAAACACTTACTGGAAAGAAGATGAAAGACCATATTTGAAAACACTTTTATTAAACGCATTACATTACTTAGGTTGGACATCAACAACAGACATTGACAAAAACCTAACCTATCTGATTAAACAAGTAAAAGAAAAATCCAAGAACTTAAAACAGGCAACGAGAAATTTAGACGAACAATTAAGTTATTTTGAAAATAAAGTTTGTAATGCGTTTGGACGTGCAACCAAAAACAGAGAAAACAGAAACTTTGCTGACAAAGCAGACAAAGGACAAATTATTTATTCATCAATCGCAGGTGTTGGTTATTGTTATGTAGTTTCTACTACAAAACAAAACGAGTATTGTTTGGCAAGACCAGGGTTTAATTGGAACGACCAAGAAAACGAATATATCAATCATTTTGGCGACAGAATTTACCGACCTTTACCATTAACAAAGTTGACAATAATTGACTTATGACGACAGAACGAAACAGGGCAGCAGGCAACAAGGTATTGCCAAAAGCGGGGCTGAACGGCTTCGATTGGAAATTTGTGCAAGGTTCAACTTTCGTTCTTCGATTGAACTTTTGTGCTAAAAATCCCCGCCTTCGGCAATACCCGGAACGTTGGGAAAAATCGCCCTTCGGGACGATTTTTCCCAACGGACGGCTCGACTGCGCCGACAGTTGCGAAACCATCGTTGCATTCGCACGACGTTTTCACAACAGTCGCCTTTGACGCATTCCTAAAAAGAAGTTTTCAACTTCCTTTTCGGAACGACGACAAAGCCGAGCCGTAACAACAGTCGCCTTTGACGCATTCCGAAAAAGAAGTTCTCAACTTCCTTTTCGGAACGACGACAAAGCCGAGCCGTACGTTGTACGACATAGTAAAACCCACCTCGTAAAAATGAAAGTTCGTGACGAAAAACTAAAAGCAATAATTGATTGGTCTAAAAATAACCGAGACATAAGAGCAGTATTATTGACAAGTTCACTTGTAAATCCATTAGCACCTGTTGACGATTTTAGCGACTTAGACATTGAACTTATATTCGAAAATAACGCCAAATATATTTCAGACAATACTTGGACAGAAAATTTTGGAAATCCAATTGCAATGGTTGAAGAAGACGAAACCTATTTCGAAGGTAAACACGCTATGAAAATGGTTTTATATGCTGACTATGTCAAAGTAGATTTCAAATTATACAGCAAACCCGAATTTTTACTTGACGCAAAAAAAAATGAATTACACGAAGATTGGGATATTGGCTATAAAGTTTTGGTGGATAAAGAAGGGCTAACAAATAGTCTAAAAAAGCCTACTCACCAGATTTTTATAATAAAAAAACCTACAGAAAAAAAATTCAAACAAGTTTTAAATGACTTTTGGTGGGACATTGCTCATACCGCAAAATGTATTATTAGGGATGACTTGTTTTATACAAAGTTTATGACTGAAAATAATATCCGAACAGACTATTTAATCCCTTTAATCGAATGGTACATTTCAAGCGAACATAATTGGAATATTACAACCAATAAATACGGCAGACTTTTTAAAAAATACCTGACTACCGATTTGTGGGAAACAATAGAACAAACATTTTCAGGAAGTAAAAAAAATGATAATTGGGATGCTTTATTTGCAATGGCTGATTTAGTTTCAAAAATTGGAACTGAATTATCGAAAAAACTAAATTATGATTATCCCAAAAAATTAGAAAAAGACATACGAAAATATTTGGACGAATTAAAAACTAAATAAATAACTACGTCGTACAACAAGGTATTGCCAAAAGCGGGGCTGAACGACTTCGATTGGACATTTGTGCAAGGTTCAACATTCGTCCTTCGTTTGAACTTTTGCGCTAAAAATCCCCGCCTTCGGCAATACCCAAACCGTTATGTGCAATTTGAGATTCGGCTTCTAATAAAAGCAGTCTCTAATGAAAGGAAAAAAGGTGGCTTTTGAA
>NZ_JBLXIJ010000011.1:0-48087 GCF_048269545.1 Halpernia sp.
TAAGGCTTCTATTAAAATAATCTCCTTTAATTTATCTTTCTTAATTTTTAAAAAATTTTTTAATTTTTTTCTGTTCAAAGTTTTTATTAATTATTTAACATATTCTTAATTTTTCATCTATTTAGATTTCAGTATTTTTGTAAAAAATTTATAGGCAGAAATTTTCTGTCTTTTTTTATATAATTTATTTATGGAATTTTACAAATATCAAGCGACTGGAAATGATTTCGTGATGATTGATAACCGTGATTTACAATTTCCAAAAGAACAAGAAATTATCGAGAAATTGTGCGATCGACGCTTTGGAATTGGTGGCGATGGATTAATACTGCTAGAAAATCACGATACTTTAGATTTTAAAATGGTCTATTTTAACAGTGACGGAAAAGGTGAAAGTATGTGTGGAAATGGCGGAAGATGCATTGTTGCATTTGCACATTTTTTAGATTTATTTGAAGATAAAGCGAAATTTGAAGCAATTGATGGTTTTCATGAAGCAGAAATTACTAACGGAATTGTAAAATTAAGAATGTCGGATGTTGAAAATATTACAAAAGACGAAGATGATTTTGTCTTAAATACAGGTTCTCCGCATTTTATAAAATTTGTAAAATCTTTGGAAGATTATCCAGTTTTTAAAGAAGGTAAGCAAATTAGAAATAATCCTACTTACAAAAACGACGGAATAAATGTGAATTTTGTGGAAATTTTAGACAAGGATTCTGTCTATGTGAGAACTTATGAACGTGGTGTAGAAGATGAAACTTACAGTTGTGGAACTGGAGTTACAGCTGCAGCGCTTACTTTTCTAAAAAATCAAAAAGCAATTAAAGTAAAAACATTAGGGGGAAATTTAAGCGTATCTGCAGAAAAAAACGGAAACGGTTTTACTAATATTTGGTTAGAAGGTCCGGCAAAACAAGTTTTTAAAGGAAAAATTAATATTTATAATTAAATGAAAAAAGCAGGTTTATCAGTCGCATTTCTAGTTTTAGCGGCGGTTATTTTTTTTGGTTTTAGATTTTACGAAAAAAGTTATGCCAATAACGTTGAAAAAGAAGGTTACGTTTTAGTGCCACATAATGCAAGTTTTAATCAAATTGTAGATTCTATTTCTCCTTATTTAAAAGATAAAAAACAGTTTATTGAAGTTGCAAGAAGTAAAAAATTGGGTGAATTTTACAATGCAGGTCGTTATAAAATAAAATATGGAACGGGAAATAATGACTTGGTAAATATGATAAAATCTGGAAATCAAACTGAAGATTCTTTTAGAATTGGTGATTTTGACGATGTTTATCAAATGATAGGAAGAGTTACAAAAAAAACAGAACTTGATTCTTTAAAGTTTGTAAATGGTTTTGAAAAAATTGCGAAAGAAAAAAAACTTAATTCTCCTGAAGATTTAAAACCTTATTTTTTTATAGATACCTATAATTTCTTTTGGACGGTAAAACCCAAAGAATTTTTTAAAAAATTTGAAAAAGAATACAACCAATTTTGGAATGCAGAACGCGTTCAAAAAGAAAAAAATCTCGGTTTAGATAGAAATCAAATTTACGCTTTAGCTTCCATTGTTTACAAAGAAAGCGGCGGTAAACCCGATGAAATGAAAACTATTGCAGGACTTTATTTAAATCGTTTTCACAAAGGAATGAAACTTCAAAGTGATCCCACGGTGATTTACGCCGTTAATAAAGCAAGTAATTATTCAAAAAAAATAAAAAGAGTTTATTTTAAAGATTTAAAACAAAACTCTCCTTATAACACTTATGCAAATGTGGGAATTCCACCTGGACCAATTTGTATGGTTGATAAAAACTCTGTAGATGCCGTTTTAAACGCAGAAAATAATAATTATATTTATATGTGCGCAGATCCAAATCATTTTGGTTTCCACAAATTTACAGATAATCCTGCGCAACATGCAATTAATGCAAAAGCTTATCAAGATTGGTTAAATGCAAAAGATATCAAATAGTAAACTTTAACAAAAATTAACTACTTCACTCTTTAACAATTCGCAAAAAAGAGATACTTATTATAAAAATATTACAATGACCTCACAATTTGAATTCACTTCAATTATCAGAAAAAAAACACTTGCACTTACTTTTATTTTAGGAGCTGCAAGTTTGGCTTTTTCTCAACAAAAAGTTTCGGTTACTGGAAATGTAGTCGATAAACAAAAACAAATCGTTCCTTATACTTCTATTACTTTCGCCAATAAAACTAATAAATTATTTAGCGACGCGGTTTTAACAGATGAAAAAGGAAATTATAAAATTGATTTAGTTCCAGGAGATTATAATGTAACTATTGAAGCGATAGATTTTAAAAAATTTACACTTTCTAAAACCATTTCTTCTGCAGGTAATATTGGAAGTTTCACTATTACAAGAGAATCTTCTGCGACCAATACACAAACACAAGATATTAAAGCTGTAGAACTTGTTGCAAACAAAAAACCAGTACAAGTCCAAATTGATAAAAAAGTGTATGACGTAAAATCTGATCTTACTGCAATTGGCGGAAATCTTCAAGATGTGCTTCAAAACGTACCTTCTGTAGATGTCGATACAGACGGAACAGTTTCTATGAGAGGAAATTCTAACGTGAAATTTCTTATTAATGGAAAACCTTCTGCACTTTTAGGAATTGATGACGGCGCAAATGCTTTACAATCAATTCCGGCAGATCAGATTGATAGAATTGAAGTGATGACAAATCCTTCTTCAAAATATGACGCTTCTGGAACCGCGGGAATTCTAAATATTATTTTGAAAAAAAATAAAAAAATGGGTTTCAATGGAAGTGTTGTGGGAAGTTTAGGCTATTTACCGAAAACCAATCTAAATACAAATCTAAGTTGGAGAAAAGGAAATCTTACTTATTTTATAAACGGCGGCGGTGGTTACAACGAAAGTAAATCTAAAAATAATAATGACACCAATTATATAAATTCTGCTGTTGGACAAATTTTAACATCAAACCAAAATTCTAATTCTAAAAATACATCACAAAATTATAATGCAAACGCAGGTTTTGTTTATGATTTTAATGATAATACTTCAATAAATGCTTCAGGAACAGTAAGAACTTACAACAATAATAGTGATGGAACTGTAAATTACTCTGATCTTTATAATTTAGCTTCAGGTTCAACTGCGATAAATCCTCTAGTTTCACAAAGATTAAGTGACGGAAACAGTAAAAATTTAGCTTTTCAAGGAGATTTTGGTTTAGATCATAAGTTTGATGATAAAGGTCAAAATATCTCATTATCATTAAGTTTGCAGAGAAATCGAAGTAATAATACAAACAAAGTAAATGAAACTCAAAATAATATATTTTCTTTAGCCAATATTATTGATAATAAATCCATTAATAAATCCATCGTTGCAAAAGCAGATTATGAATTACCAATGGGTGAGAAATCTACATTTAATGCAGGTTATAAATTAGATGCAAATATCAATGATTATGATAATGCTGTGCAAGAAAAAACGGTTACAAATCCTAATTATCAATTTTTGAATGATTATACAAGTTCTACTGTATATCAAGAAAGAATCAACGCAGTTTACGCACAATTTAAAAGTAAAATGGGAGATTTCGGTTATCAATTAGGCATTAGAGATGAATATTCTAATATTACAATAGATTATAAAAATGTTGCAGGAGCTGGTTCTAAAAATACTAAAAACTACAACGGCATTTTCCCAAGTGTATTTTTAAGTTATGATTTATCTAAAAATAATCAATTTTTATTAAATTATTCCAGAAGAATTGACAGACCAAGATCTTGGTTTCTAATTCCTTATCCTTCATATAATGACAATAGAAATTTATTTTACGGAAATCCAGATTTAAATCCATCTTATATTGATTCTTATGAATTTGGCTATAATTTATCTAAAAGTAAATTTACTTTAAACCCAACTTTATATTACAGAAATGAAAAAGATGATGTGAAATTTATTGTTGCTCAAGACCCACAAAATCCGAGTAATTTTATTACAACACCTGCAAATTTAGGAACTGACCAAAGATATGGTTTAGATTTAAATGGAAGTTTTGATGCTTTTTCTTGGCTAAAATTTATGGGAAGTTTTAATATTTATGGTTATAAAACTACAGGTATTTATACATATACAGATGGACTTGGAGCGCAGAGATTTATAGATTATAGCGGTTCTGGAGTTTCTACAAGATCTAGATTATCTACCACTTTTAAAATTGATAAAACTTTTAATGTTCAGTTACAAGGTTTTTATAGAGGAGGACAAAAAACTGCGAGTCAAACTTCTAAAAGTATGTATGCTCTAAATTTGGGCGCTACAAAAACCATTTGGAAAGGAGACGGAACTTTGGCTTTTAATATCCAAGATATTTTTAATACAAGAGCGAGAGAAACTTCGCAAATTGCTTCAAATTATATCAGAGATTCTTATATGCAATGGTCTCCAAGACAAGTTTCACTTTCTTTAACTTACAGATTTAAACAAGGTGAAAAAATCGAAATGCCGAAAAATAAAAAAGATATTAATGCAAATGATACCGGCGGCGACGAACAACAAGGTCCTATGTAATAAGTAAAAAGGTAAAAGTTTTGAAATTCCAAAACAAAAATCCGCTTAAATTTTTAAGCGGATTTTTTATTGTTTTTTATTTCTAACTTCGCAATAACGACCAAAAATCATTCCGCAAACAAAAGCAATTCCTCCTTCAAGTCTAATTTGTTCAGGCATATTTTCGTCATTAAAATTTCCTTTTTTCGGGCTAATTTTCCTAAGCATTGTTAAAAATTCCTTTATCAAATGATGATTTATTGTTAACGAATGTGCAATCGTGTTACGCAATTTATTTAAAATTTCAAGAGATTTTATAACGTATTCTCCACCTGGACCACTGTAATTCCCAAAATGCAACAAAAGTTTAATTTTCGAACTATAATTAAAATTTTCTTTAAAAAAGTCCGAGTTCTTATTTTCGGAAATACTCTCTAAATAACAATTTATAGCAAATTCCGTTAAAATATGTCCTTTAAGAATTGTGAGTTCAATATCCTTTAATTCAGTAAGTTCTGATATTAAAAAAATGCCAAACTCATCTTCTGTATAGTTTCTAATTTTTTCCATTAAAAGTACGCTCAAATCAACTCATAACTCATAATTATTTAAATATTTTTGCCATTCCCAAGTCGTTCGCAAAGCTTCTTCTAATGAAGTTTCGGCTTTCCAATTAAGTTCACTTTCCGCTTTTGAAGCATCTGCAAAAGCAATTGTAATATCTCCTGCTCTTCTTTCACAAATTTTGTACGGCACATTTACATCATTTGCTAATTCAAATGCATTTACAACTTCCAAAACCGAAGAACCTTTTCCCGTTCCAAGATTATAAATATCAATTACAGTTTCAGATTTTTCTTTTATCAATTTTTGCAACGCTTTTACATGCGCTTTTACTAAATCAACTACATAAATATAATCTCTGATTGCAGTTCCATCTTCTGTCGGATAATCATTTCCCCAAATATTTAATTCTTTTCTAATTCCAGCCGCAGTTTGAGTTACAAAAGGCACTAAATTATTCGGAATTCCAATTGGTAATTCTCCTAATTTCGCAGAAGGATGCGCTCCAATTGGATTAAAATAGCGTAATAATGAAACTTTTTTATGATGCGCAATAGCAAAATCTTTTAAAATTTCTTCACCCATTTGTTTCGTTTTTCCATACGAACTTTCCGGCGTTTTTAGCGGCGTATTTTCGGTAATTGGTTGTTCATCGGCTTGTCCGTAAACTGTGCAAGAAGAACTGAAAATAAAATTAGAAATATTTCGGGTTTTGAATTCTTGCAAAATATTAATTAGAGAAAATAAATTATTTTCATAATAATCCAATGGTTTTTCCTGACTTTCACCAACTGCTTTAAAAGCGGCAAAATTAATACAACCATCAATTTCGTGCGCTTCAAAAACTTGGTGCAATAATTCTTTTCGTTTTAAATCAAACGGATAAAAAGTCGGTTTTTTACCTGAAATTTCTTCAATGTTTTTTAAAATAAATTTTTCAGTATTAGAAAAATCATCAATTATGACCACGTCAAAATTATTTTTCATAAGTTCTACAACGGTGTGAGAACCGATGTAGCCGAGTCCGCCAGTTACGAGTATGGTCATGTAAATTTTTAAATTTAAATAATTACTTTTCAACAAACTCCAAAACAGAATCTGTAATATATTTCAATTGTTCTTCGTCTAATTCCGTGTGCATCGGCAAAGAGATTACTTCATCTAATAATTTATCAGTATTTACAAAATTTTTCGGATCAGATTCTTGGAAATAAGCTTTCTGTTTTCTTAGCGCAACTGGATAATAAATCATTGCAGGAATTTCTTTTGTTGCCAAAAAATCTCGCAATTCATTTCGTTTTCCGTTTGTAATTCTCAAAGTATATTGGTGAAAAACGTGTGAAGAATTTTCAGCTCTTTTTGGTGTTAAAATATTTGGATGGTTTGCAAAAGCTTCATCATAAAAATCTGCGGCTTTTCTGCGCGCTTCATTATAAGAATCTAAAAGTGGTAATTTTTTTCTTAAAACCGTCGCTTGCAAACTGTCTAAACGAGAGTTCACTCCCACTTCGTCGTGATAATATCTTTCATACATTCCGTGATTTACGATACCACGAATTTTGTGCGCTAGTTCATCATCATTTGTGAAAATGGCGCCGCCGTCTCCGTAACAACCAAGATTTTTGGAGGGGAAAAATGAAGTCGTCCCAATTGTTCCCATTGTTCCAGCTTTTTTTACAGTCCCATCTGAAAAAGTAAAATCTGAACCAATTGCTTGCGCATTATCTTCAATGACAAATAAATTATGCTCTTTTGCGACTTTCAAAACTTCTTCCATATTCGCACTTTGCCCAAATAAATGAACAGGAATTATAGCTTTGGTTTTTGGCGTAATTGCAGCTTTTAATTTTTCAATATCCATTGTAAATGTGTCATAATCTACATCTACTAAAACCGATTTTAATTTTAAAAGATGAATTACTTCTACTGTTGCCGCAAAAGTAAAGTCTGCAGTAATTATTTCATCGCCTTCTTTTAAATCTAAAGCCATTAATGCAATTTGTAAAGCATCAGTTCCGTTTGCACAAGGAATGACATGTTTTACGTCTAAATATTGCTCCAATTCCGCTTGAAAAGCTTTTACTTCTGGACCATTTATAAAGGCTGCAGAATCTATAACATTTAATAATGCGTTATCTAAATCACTTTTTATTTTGTAATACTGACTTTGTAAGTCCACCATTTGAATTGGTTTCATATGTCTATTTTTATTTTTTAAAATTATAATAAATCGTTAATTTATATTTACCGTATTAAAGAAAATACAAATGCAATTTCCTAAAACTATATCTTACAAAAATACGTATTTTTATTGATTAGCTTTTAACGAAATTTCTACTTAAATAATAGAATTTAATATCTTTAACAAAAAATATATTTCAATGAAAAAGTCTTTATTTGCTTTTTTTATATTACTATTTTCAATAATAAATGCACAAACAGAATTGGTATTTGTTTATTTTAAAGATAAGCCAAATAAAGCTGTATTTTTCTCTAATCCTACACTTGAACTGAGCCAAAAATCTTTGGATAGAAGAACGAATTTAGGAATTGCTTTAAATGATGAAGATGCACCAATTGAACCCACTTATATTCAAAATATTAAAGATTTAGGTTTCACCGTTACAGATTATTCTAAATGGTTAAATGGTGTTGCAATTGAAGCAAATGCGACGCAAGTCGCAGATTTAAGATTAAAACCTTATGTGCAAAAAGTAGAAAGTTTTGTTGTTCATTCTTCCGTTGTTAATAAAAACAAATATAAAAAAACGAATAAGTTTGAAGAATTTAATAAAAATAAATTATCAAATTTTAATTATGGAAATAGTGCGGCACAAATTGATCAAGTTAATCTACGTCCACTTCACATCGCGGGTTACACCGGAAGCGGAATTACAATTGCAATTATAGATACAGGATTTCCAACTGTTGATACAGGTTCAGTTTACGCCAGAATTAGAGATAATAATCAGATAAAAGGCGGTTATAATTTTGTAAATAAATCTTCAGATATTTATAATGCTTCGCTTAATGAACACGGTGCTTTTTGTTTAGGTGTTATTGCAGCTTATGTAGATAATAGTTTTGTAGGTTCCGCTCCAGATGCAGATTTTTATCTTTACGTTTCAGAAGATGCAGATCAAGAAATTCCGCAAGAACAATTGTATTGGATTGAAGCTGCCGAAGAAGCAGACCGAAAAGGCGTGGATTTAATTTCTACTTCTCTTGGTTATAATCAATTTGATGATTCGCGTTATAATTTATTGTATTCCGATATGGATGGAAAAACTTCTTTCATCGCAAGAGGCGCAGAAATCGCTGTAACTAAAGGAATTTTTGTAGTTGTTGCGAATGGAAATGAAGCTACAAAAACGTGGCATTATCTTATTACTCCAGCTGATAATAATAAAGTATTTTCAATTGGAGCTGTAACTTCTGCAGGTGATTCTTCTTCATTTTCTTCTTTTGGACCAAATGCAAATGGAGATATAAAACCAGACGCAAGTGCGCGAGGAACTTATACTTATATGGGTTACAATAATGGCGTAACTTATGCAAGTGGAACTTCATTTGCAGCACCTTTGGCTGCAGGTGGAATTGCGTGTTTGTTGCAAGCAAAACAAAATCAAAATAGAGAAATTTTAAAAAATTTACTCCGCCAAAATGCCTCACTTTATCCAAATCATAATGACCAAAAAGGTTTTGGAATTTTAAATTTCGGAAATGTTTTAATTCAATTATTATCTACAAAAGAAATGTCGATTTCAAATCATTTGAAAATTTTTCCAAATCCAGTTAAAGATATTTTAAACTTTCAAACTTCTGAAAAACTAATTTCTCTAGAACTTTATGATAGTTTGGGAAGAAAAATTAAAGATTTACAACCAATTTTAACTATTAATTTAAGTAATTTAAAAACTGGAGTTTATTATTTAAAAGTGAAAACTGACAAAAAAAATTATATTGAAAAATTTATTAAAGAATAAATTAATTTATATTTAATGATTGTATAAAAAGTTAGCTGTCATTACAATTGCTGCAACTAATAATCCACCACCAATCATTTTTTCTAAAGTTTTATCTTTCAAATGCGTGTTAATTTGTTTACTTCCTAAAGCGCCCAAAGCAAAACCCAACATTACCGGCCAAGCTTTTGTAAATTCAATATGACCTTGTAAATAATGACTTACACTTCCTGTAATTCCGGTAATAATTATCATAAATAAAGCCGTTGCTGTTGCGATTTTTGGTGGAATTTTAAAAACTTTTAGCATAATTGGCGTTTTCATAAAACCACCTCCCACACCAAAAAGTCCAGCTAAAATTCCCGAAGCACTTCCAAAAAAAATTACCATTAAAACGCTTACGCGATACGCCACAAAATTTTTATGATTTTTAATCACCATTCTTGGTTTTACTTTATTTAGTGTTGAAAAGAAACTTTCTTTATTTTCGTCTCTCTTTTTAAATTTAATAAAAAAAGAAAGTCCAAGTAAAAAAACCATTACTGCAAATAAATATTCTAATTTTTCTGCTGCAATATAACTCAACAATAAACTTCCAACCACAACTCCAATCATCGTAGGAATTTCTAATAAAATTCCCATTTTAAAATCAACGTGGCTGTTTTTTCTGTTGTAATAAGTAGAAATTAAAGCAGAACCGACCAAAGAAATCATACAAGAACCAACCGCCAAATGAAGCGGATAATGAAAAATTGTGATTAAAATCGGGACCATAAAAATCCCACCGCCAAAACCAACCAAAGAGCCATAAAGACTGATTACGAAACTGACAAATATTAATAAAATAAGTAAAATTTCTGGCGACATTTTAAAAATTGAAAATTGAAGTCGCTAAGTTAATGTTCCTCTATAAAATTCCAAGCAATTTTCTTTTAAAATAAATAGTTTTAATTTTTAAAATGCTATTTTTAATCTTAAATTAAAATTCTAAATCAAAACTAATATGAAAAAAACCTTACAAATATTAAATGGTGTTGCTTTAGTTTCCACCATTATTATTAATTATATTTCAAACTCTGGACTTATAAATGGAAAAACAATCGGCAATGTTTCGGATGGTTTGCGCACTTTATTTACTCCGGCTGGTTACGCATTTTCAATTTGGGGATTTATTTATCTTCTCCTTTTTGGTTTTATAATTTACCAAGGTAGAAGTTTATTTGTGAAAAATGCAGAGGATGATTTTGTAGAAAAAATTGGACCTTGGTTTATCATTTCTTGTGTTGCAAATAGCAGTTGGGTTTTTCTTTGGCTTTTTGGTTACACGGGTTTATCATGTATTTTTATTTTTCTTCTTCTTTTTTCTTTGGTTAAAATAATTTTAAATAACCGAATGGAAATTTGGAACGCACCTGCAAAAACAATTGCCTTTCTTTGGTGGCCGTTTGTTTTTTACGCAGGTTGGGTTACAGTTGCAAGTATTGCAAATGTTTCAGCTTTTTTAGTAAAAATAAATTGGGACGGTTTCGGGATTTCCCCAGAAATTTGGACTATAACAATGATTATTATTGCAACTATAATTAATCTGATTGTAGTTTACAAAAGAAATTTACGGGAATTTGCAACCGTTGGAATTTGGGCGCTTATTGCAATTGCAGTTCCGAATTTTGACCAACACCAAACCATTTCTTATATTGCAATTATTGCTTCTATCATTATCTTTATTGTAATTATGATTCAAGGTTTTCAAAACCGAAAATCAAATCCTTTCTTTAAAATGTTAATTAATAAATAACTTCATATGAAATTTAAAATTCAAAAAAATCCATTTGTAGTTCCTACAACAGACGGAAAATTGATAGAAGAAATTTGGGGAAATTCTACTGGAAATTCTGAAGTTTCCATCGCACACATGATTGCACCTCCAAATTGGAAAGAACCTTTTCAAACGCCTAATTTTGACGAATTTACTTACATTATTTCTGGTAAAAAACAATTTGAAATAGATGGTGAAATCGTGATTTTGGAAGAAGGTGAAAGTATTAAAATTGAAAAAGGCGCAAGAGTGAGATATAGCAATCCTTTTGATAAACCTTGCGAATATATGGCGATTTGTTTGCCCGCATTTTCAATGGATTTGGTAAACCGTGAAGAAAATATTTAAACTAAATTAGCTAAAAATAAAACCATGAATATCAAAATTAAAAATATCTTTTCCAAAGCAAGAGAAGTCATTTCTCAATATCCGATGGTTTTAGTGATGTCTTTCATCGCTACTTTATCTGCTATAACTTTGATGGAAATCTCAAGCTACAATTCTGAAGATTTCCCTTTAGTAAAAATATTACTTCTATCATTATTAGGAATTTCTTTATTTTTTGGAATTAAAATGGCGTCTCAAAGAGTTGGGAAATGGTGGCTTTTAGAAATTTCGGGTGTAATAATTTTAGCTATTTTGTATTTTATTCTACCGAATTCAGAAAAAGATTTTACTGAAGTTTACGTCATTCTAATGTTCATTGTATTTCTTCTCTCCCATCTTTTAGTTTCTTTTTCTGCATTTTTGAAACAAAATCATGAAAAGAGATTCTGGAATTTTAATGAACATTTATTTATAAATATTTTCCAAACCGCAGTTTTTACCGCAGTTTTAGTTGGTGGAATTGAACTCGCAATTTTAGCTGTCGCCAATCTTTTTGATTTTGATATTACTTATAAAACTTACAATGAAGTTTTTTATATTTTCGGAATTTTTGGAAGCACATTTATTTTTCTTTTATTTAATGAGCATGGACTTTCAGATTTAGAAAAAGAAGATGAATATCCTGTAGTTTTAAAATTTTTCACTCAGTTTATTTTAATTCCATTACTTCTAATTTATGCTATAATTCTTTATTTTTATGCCGCTAAAATTTTAATTAATTGGGAATTACCACGCGGTTGGGTTTCCTATTTAATTTTAGCTTACAGCGTTGTCGGGATTTTTGCGCTGCTTTTAGTGCATCCATTAAAACAAGAAACGTCTAAATCTTGGGTAAAAATATTTTCAAAAATATTTTATTTCGCTTTAGTTCCGCTTTTGGTTTTATTATTTATCGCAATTTTCACCCGAATTTTAGAATATGGTTACACAGAACTTCGTTATATCGTTTTGCTTCTCGCTTTGTGGTTAACTTCAGTTGTTTTGTATCATATAATTTTTAAAAAATCAACTATTAAATTTATACCGATCAGTTTATTTTGTTTTGCACTTTTTGCAATTGTATTTCCTTATTTAAATGCTTTTTCTGTGGCAAAACGAAGTCAGAAAAGCCAATTAACAGAGATTTTAATTAAAAATAAATTATTAGAAAACGGAAAAATTAACTTTAAACAAAAAATTTCTTCAAAAATTGTTGATGAAATTAAAGATAAAATTTCATTTTTAGCGATTAGAAATGAGCAAGCTTTTATCTTAAAATTAATTAATGAAAAACAACAAACCAAAATAGCTGAAATCATCAAAGATAAAAGTAAATACACCATTGAAAACGATATTTCTTCAGAATTTACAAATTCTTCTTCTACTACAGAAAATCTAAAACAAAATTATAGCATCATTTCATCATCTAAATTTTATGAAATTGTTGGTTATGATTATATGATTAATTGGGGAGAATGGGGAAATTTGCGACAAGTTATTTCTGTAAATGGTGATGAATTCAAGATTATTAATGATTTAAATAATTCTAAACCAAAATATTTATTGGTTTTAAATGATAAAACAGAATTAGATTTTTCAAATTATATTTTAAAAGTAATTTCTACACAAACTTCTTCCAAAAATAATATTTATGTACCAAAATTAGAAGCCGAGGGAATTATTGGAAATTATCAAGCAAAATTGGTGTTTGATGAGATTATTATCTATAAACAATCTAAAACTAAAAAAAATATTAACATAAGAAATGTAACTGTTTTTCTCAAAAAAATAAATTAAATTCGAATTTCAGAAATTCTAAAAAAATAAAACACACAGAATAAATTCTGTGTGTTTTTTTAGAATAAAAAGGATTTTATAACTATTAAAATTAAAATCTGATTCTTATTTTCTTAAATTTAATCAAAAAAAAGCGGCTAAAAGCCGCTTTCAATATTTTACCAACGACCTCCGCCGCCTCCGTTTCCGCCTCGGGAGTTTCCTCCTCCGTAACTACCGCCTCCGCGATTGTTATCGAAACTTCTTCTTGGTTTGTCTTCTCTTGGTTTAGCTTCTGAAACGTTTAACGGTTTTCCGTCAAGTTCTCTTTCGTTAAGACCTTCGATAGCTTGTTTTCCTTCTTCGTCACCCATTTCTACGAAACCAAATCCTCTGGATCTACCAGTTTCTCTGTCAGTGATGATTTTAGCAGAAGATACTTCTCCGTACTCTGAAAATAAATCGTGCAACGCTTCCTCTTTGGTTGCATAGTTGATGTTTGAAACAAAAATGTTCATTGTAAAAAAATTATAAATTAAAAAAAATTGCTGTATATATAAGGAAAAGCAACAAATACTGAACAAATATTGATTTCAAATATAAACAGGTGCAAGATACAACTTATATTAATATCTACAATATTTATTTTTAATCCTTACTTTAATCATAAAAAATATTATAATTCTAAAATTATAATTTGGAGCGAGACGTTTCTTTATCCTTTAGAAGATTGTTCCCGCTGTCCATTACAATCTTTTTTTAATTTGTAGGAATTCGCCTTTGGCGAGTTAATTGAAAAAAAAAAGGATTTCCATTTCCATCGGGGCTAAAATCGGAGGATTTTTTCTATTTCGACAGGAAGTAAATAATTTTTAATCTACTTCTTTTCCGTGTGAAGTTTCTAATAATTTAAACCAATCTTCATTTTCCAAATTTATTTCTAAAGCCAATTTTGCATTTTTTATATTTTCAGTTTTAGAAGTTCCCAAAACAGGCAATATTTTCGCAGGATGTTTTAAAAGAAATGCCAATAAAAGTTGATCTTCCAAACAATTATATTTTTCACAAAGATTCTGCAATACAGATTTTATCCTCAAATTTTTATCAGAACTTTCACTAAAATAATTTCCAAGAGGAGACCAAACCATGGGCGAAAGTTTTTTCATCATCAATTGATCTAAAGTTCCGTCATAAAAAGCTTTGGTTTCAATTAAAGAACATTCAATTTGATTGGTTATTAAAGGAAAATATTGATTAATTAAATCAAACTGAGAAACTGAGAAATTACTCACTCCAAATTCTTTCACTTTCTCTTCACTTTTCAATTGATTAAAAGTTTCGGCAATTTCTTCAGAATGCATTAAAGGAGAAGGTCTATGCAAAAGTAAAACGTCTAAAAAATCTGTTTTTAAATTTTGCAAACTTTTCTCAACAGATTTTAAAATATGTTCTTTAGAATAATTGTACGCTTTTACTTTATGATTTCGATTTTCACAAGGCATTTCAATGCCACATTTGGAAATAAGCTGGAGTAAATTTCTCTCTAGAGACATTTCATTTAATGCCTTTCCAAACAATTCTTCTGTAGTGTAATTGCCATAAATATCCGCACAATCAAAAGTCGTTAAACCTTCTACTATTGAAGTTTCGATTAATTTTTGAACTTGTGCAACGCTGAAATTTGCACCCCAAATTCCCCATCGCATTGTTCCAATTATTAAAGGTGAAAATTTCATTTATTTTATTATTTAAATTGTATTATGCTTTAAAAAAGACTATTTCCAAATTTACTTTCGTTATTTTTGTACTGAAAAATTTTGCTATTTTTAGTATGAAATTTATACAAATTTACATAAAATGAAAACGCACAAACACACTACAAATTATAAAAATACTTTTATTGAAGTTGCGGAAGATTGTCCGGTTTCTATTGCCGAAATTCCACCCATAAAAAGGAACAAAACTTTAGCAAATATGCAATATGAATTAATCTCAGAAAATCCATATCAATTTACTTCTGACGAAATTATGCTTCATTGCTATATTTTAAAAAATAATATTCCCAAAAATGAAAGAGAGCAAGTAAAAAAAGATTTTTTTTCTAAAGGACAAGCTTGTTTCCGAAGTTCTGCATTAGCGAAACGTTATGGCTTCGGAATTCATAATAATTCTGAAAAAAAAGTTGCAATTTTTCCTGTTGAAAGTGAAAATTATAAAATTTTACTGGAAGACGAAACTCTAACAAAGATAAAAGCAATGCGTTCAAAACGAGAAAAATAATTTCTCAAATAACAATTAATGTTGTTAAAAAAAATAAAATGAAATATCATACAAGAAAATGGGTAAAACCAGAAGATTTAAATCCTAATCAATCACTTTTTGGCGGCAGATTATTGCAGTGGATTGATGAAGAAGCGGCGCTCTACTCTATTATTCAATTAGAAAATAATAAAGTTGTAACCAAATATATTTCAGAAATCAACTTCATCAGTTCTGCAAAACAAGGCGATATTATAGAAATTGGAATTGAAGTTTTATCTTTTGGACATACTTCTTTAAACCTAAAATGTGAAGTGAGAAATAAAATGACGCATCAATCCATCATTACAGTGGATAAAATTGTAATGGTTTCTTTAGGTGAAAACGGAGCGCCAATTGCACATGGAAAGACACAAATAGAATATGCAAAAGACCGTCTAAATACTGAAATATGACAATTTTAATCAAAAATATGGTTTGTGAAAGATGCATATCCGCAGTTCAAAAAATATTTGATGATTATAAAATAAAATTAATTTCTATCTCTTTGGGTGAAGTTAAAACTGAATTTCCTATTTCTGAAAATCAATTGCAAACTATTGAAAGTCAATTATTAAACTTTGGTTTTGAGCGCATTAGAAATCCAACTTATCAACTTATTGATAAAATAAAAAGTTTAATAATTCAAAAAATAAGTGATTTGGATATTTCTGAAAATTTTCTACTTTCAGAATTTTTGAGCTCTAAATTAAATAAAGATTACAGTTCACTTTCAAAAACTTTTTCTCAACATGAAAATTTAAGATTAGAGCAATTTTTCATTCTACAAAAAATTGAAAAAGTAAAAGAATTACTCTCATATAATGAATTTCAACTCACAGAAATCGCAGGAAAACTGGGCTACAAAAGCGTTCAACATTTATCTACACAATTCAGAAATTCTACAGGTTACAGTCCGACTGAATTTAAAAATTTGAAAAATCCAGTCAGAAAACCACTTGATAAAGTTCAGTAATTCTATTTTTAAATTGGCCTAATTTTATTAAATCTGAATTCTATAACAATCATCCTTAAATATATAACAAACTTTAGCTTTTATTTCGGAAAATTGTAGATAATATATTAAATTATGAATCAACAATATAGAATTAAAGGAATGACTTGTTCGGGTTGTCAAAAAAAAATTTCTGAGAAACTCAATAGTCTAGAAAATATAAAAGCAGAAATTAATTTAGAAACGAAAATTGCGACCATCATTTCTGAAAATCCAATTAATCTTTCTGTTTTAAACTATGCTTTATCGGAAATTGGAAATTATAAATTAGAAACTTTAGATTCGCCAGAAAAAACGGTAAAACCTCAAGATAAAATCTCGCCTTCTTCCGTCTATTATTGCCCAATGGAATGTGAAGGTGAGAAACTTTATTTCCAACCCGGAAGATGCGCAACTTGCAATATGTTTCTCGTTCCGATTGAAGAAAGAGAAGATCAAAAAAACAAAAAGCAAGTTTATTCTAAAAGTAATTTACCGGAAAACTTTAAAGAAAAAATTGGTGAATTTTTTTGTCCCATGTTTTGTGAAAGTGATAAAACATATTCTTCAGATTCCGGCTGTCCGGTTTGTCACATGCACTTAGAAAAAATCACAGAGAATTTGGTTGAAAGTTCACAGTTGTCAGTTGACAGTAATTCTAAAAAAACGGAAAGCCATCAATCGACAACCGACAACCAAAATGCTGGAAAATATTATTGTCCGATGCATTGTGAAGGTGACAAAGTGTATGATTCAAATGTTGGTTGTCCGGTTTGTGGGATGGATCTCGTAAAATATCCAGAAAAGAAAAAAAATACGCAATACACTTGTCCAATGCATCCCGAAATTATCCAAAATGAACCGGGAAGTTGCCCAATTTGCGGAATGGATTTGATTCCAATTCCTACCAAAAATAATGAAGAAGAGGGAGATGAAACTTATAAAATATTGAAAAGAAAATTTTTTATCGCTTTAATATTTACCATTCCCGTTTTTATACTTTCTATGGGCGGAATGTTTATTAATTTTCCTTTTACTCATAAGACACAAGCTTATTTTGAATTGCTTTTAACTTTACCAGTTTTATTTTATGCAGGTTGGTTTCTTATTAAACGTGGGATAATTTCCTTTAAAACTTGGAATTTAAATATGTTTAGTTTAATTGCTTTAGGAAGTATGGCTGCTTTTATTTTCAGTTTGATTGCATTATTTTTTCCAAATATTTTACCACATCAAATTAAAGGGCATTCTGGAGAAATTCCTATTTATTTTGAAGCCGTAAGTGTGATTTTAACTTTGGTAATTTTAGGACAATTATTAGAAGCAAAAGCGCATCAAAAAACAGGAAATGCAATCCGTGAATTAATGAATCTTTCTTCTTCTACTGCACATTTAATTAAAAATAATTCTGAAATCACAGTTTCTTTAGATGAAATAAAAGTGGGCGATTTTCTCCGTGTAAAACCTGGTGAAAAAATTCCTGTAGATGGAAAAATTACCGAAGGAAATTCCACAATTGATGAAAGTATGATTACAGGAGAACCACTTCCTGTGGAGAAAAAAGAAAATGAAAAAGTAGTTTCTGGAACCATAAATGGCAACCAAAGTTTTTTAATGCAAGCGGAAAAAGTGGGTGATGAAACTTTGCTTTCGCACATTATAAAAATGGTAAATGAAGCAAGCCGAAGCAAAGCGCCGATTCAAAAACTGACGGATAAAGTGGCAAAAGTATTCGTTCCAACTGTAATTGGAATTGCAATTTTAACTTTTATTTTGTGGCAAATTCTTGGTCCAGAAGATAAAAAAACAATTTTTGCTTTTGTAAACGCAGTTGCAGTATTAATTGTGGCTTGTCCGTGTGCTCTTGGTTTAGCAACTCCGATGTCATTAATGGTTGGAATTGGTAAAGGTGCAAAAAATGGAATTTTAATAAAAAACGCAGAAGCATTAGAAGAATTGCATAAGATAAATGTTTTAATTACTGATAAAACTGGAACTTTAACAGAAGGAAAACCCAGTTTGGAACACATCGAAAGTATTGAAAATATTGATAAAAATCAATTATTAGAAATTGCGGCTTCCTTAAATCAAAATTCTGAACATCCTTTGTCTAAAGCGGTTTTGAATAAAGCAAAAGAAGAAAATTTAGAACTAAAAAAGATAGAACAATTTGAAAATATTTCTGGGAAAGGATTGATGGGAAAATTAAATGGAAAAAATGTTTTGCTCGGAAATGAAAATTTAATGACTTCAAATCACATAGAAATTCCTGAAAATTTAATACAAAAAGCCATCGAAATTCAAGAAAAAGCACACACCGTATCTTATGTTGCAGAAGATGGAAAAATTTTAGGTTTTGTAAGTTTTACGGATAAAATTAAAGAAAGTTCGAAAGACGCCATCGAATATTTATTGAAAAATAATGTGGAAGTCTTAATGATTACGGGAGATAACGAACATACAGCAAAAGCGGTTGCGAATTATTTAGGAATTAAAAAATACATTGCAAAAGCACTTCCGGAACATAAATTAAATGAAGTGAAAAAGCTTCAACAAGAAGGAAAAATTGTTGCAATGACGGGCGATGGAATTAATGATGCGCCTGCTCTTGCACAAGCAAATGTGGGAATAGCAATGGGAACTGGAACTGATGTGGCGATTGAAAGTGCAGAAATTACTTTGTTAAAAGGCAACATTTCTGGCGTTGCAAAAGCCAAAATTTTAAGTGAAAAATTATTAAGAAATATTAAAGAAAATTTATTCTTCGCCTTTTTCTATAATGTTTTGGGAATTCCGATTGCTGCAGGTTTGCTCTACCCTTTTTTTGGGATTTTATTATCACCGATGATTGCAGCTGCAGCAATGAGTTTTAGTTCTGTTTCTGTGATTTTAAATTCATTAAGATTGAACACAATTGATTTAAAAATTGAATCATAACTTTGTTAAACTGTCTTTAAAATATTTTAAAATCCTTAAATTTAAAACCAATCAAAAAATATTATTATGATAGTAAAAGTATTAGAAGTAATTGCGACTTCAGAAATAAGTTTCGATGACGCTATTAAAAATTCAGTAAAAGAAGTTTCTAAAACTGTGAAAAATATTGATAGCGTTTATGTGAAAGACCAAAATGCCATGTAAAAGATGGTGAAATAATTTCTTATGGCTGTGTTTGCAAAGTTTCTTTTAGAGTAGATTCTTAGGAAATTAAATTTACTGAAAATTAAAAACCATTTTGATATTTCAAAGTGGTTTTTTTAGTTATTAAAAATTATAATAATCATAGTTTGAATTCTAAAATTCATCTTTAAAATCGTAATTTTACATCTTTATTATCTTAAATAAATTCAATTTAAATTTTTATTTTAAAAATAATGCAAAACGACTTAGAAAACCAATATTTAAATATAAAAAATCAAATTCCGATTGGGATTCAATTGGTTGCAGTTTCTAAAAACCATTCCGTAGAACAAATTGAAATAGTTTATAATTTAAAACAAAAAGTTTTTGGTGAAAACAAAGTACAGGAATTGGTTGAGAAATATGAAGCGCTTCCTAAAGACATTGAGTGGCATCTCATAGGACATTTGCAAACTAATAAAGTAAAATATATTGCTCCTTTTGTGCACACAATTCAAAGTGTAGATTCTAAAAAAATTTTAATAGAAATAAATAAAGAAGCTTTAAAAAATAAAAGAATTATAAATGTTTTACTTCAAGTAAAAATCGCAGAAGAAGAGTCAAAATTTGGATTAAATATTTCAGAAGCAAAAGAAATTTATCAAGAATATTTAAATGAAAATTTCCCCAATATTAAAATTAATGGTTTAATGGGAATGGCAACTTTTACAGATAATAAAAACCAAGTAAAATCTGAGTTTTTAAAATTAAAAAAACTTTTTGATGAACTTAATCAATTGGGAAATTTAGAAACACTTTCTATGGGAATGAGCGATGATTTTAAACTTGCCATAGATTGTGGTGCAAATTCTGTAAGAATCGGCTCTTCTATTTTTGGAAAGAGACTTTATAACTAACCAAAGGAATGATTTTTGCAACTGCAAAACGAGATTAATTAATTTAAATTTAAAAAATTATAATGGCGCAAAAAATACTAATAGTTGAAGATGAACCGGCAATTGCAAATGGAATTCTAGAAACTTTGGAAGATGATTGGAAAGAATATGAATTTGTACTTGCTTCAAATGGTCTAGAAGCCTATAAATTATTAGAGAAAGAAGATTTTGAGTTGATAATTTCTGATATGAAAATGCCTAAACTTTCGGGCACAGAACTTTTAGCTCAAACTCTCAATCTAAAACCAGATACTACTTTTATAATGATTACTGCACACGGCGATATTGAAATTGCAGTAGATTGTTTAAAAAAAGGAGCGTATGATTTTATTTCAAAACCCATCGATGTTCACCGATTAATTACAAGTGTTAAAAATGCATTAAACAAGGAGACTTTAAAAAAGGAAAATCAAAATCTTCAAAAAGAAAATATGACGCTCAAAAAAAAAGTGAGCAAAAAATATCAAATGATTGGTGAATCTCCTGCTTTAAAAGAAATACAAAGTATTATTGATAAAGTTTCAGTTTCTGACGCAAGAGTTTTAATTACAGGTCCAAATGGCTCAGGAAAAGAATTAGTTGCACACGCAATTCACGCGCAAAGTGATAGAAATAAAGGACCAATGGTTGAAGTAAATTGTGCCGCAATCCCATCAGAATTAATAGAATCTGAACTTTTTGGTCATATGAAAGGATCATTTACCGGCGCTTTTAAAGACAAACAAGGAAAATTTGAATTGGCAAATGGAGGAACAATATTTTTAGATGAAGTTGGAGATATGAGTTTGAGCGCTCAAGCAAAAGTTTTGCGTGCGTTACAAGAAAAAAAAGTTTCTCCCGTTGGAAGCGATAAAGAGATAAAAGTAGATGTACGCGTTTTAGCGGCCACCAATAAAGATTTAAAAAAAGAAATAGAAGCAGGAAAATTTCGAGAAGATTTATTCCATCGGCTTTCTGTAATAGAAATTTCAGTACCTTCTTTAAATGACAGAACAAATGACATTCCTTTATTGGTAAAACATTTTTCTAAAATAATTTCAGAAGAACACGGTACACCAATTAAAAATTTCAGTGAAGATGCACTTGCTTCTTTACAAAAACTAAATTGGACGGGAAATATCCGTGAATTGCGAAATGTTGTAGAACGTTTGATGATTTTAGGCGAAAACCCAGTGACTTCAAATGACGTAGATGTTTTTGTGAGAAAATAATTTAGAATCTGCAGATTAAAATAATTCGAAATATCTTATAAAATTTGCCGTATTTTTGCGGCAAATTCTTTTTGATAATACTTAGATTTCTGATAGAAATTTTATCAATACAATAATAATTTTAATTAAAACTATTTTAAAATTTCTCTTAAAAATGCCATTTCTCAACAAAAAATATACAAAAGCAACACTTACTCTTGCTTTACCTGTGATGCTTACTCAAGTGGGGCAAGTTTCCGTAAATTTATTTGATAATATTATTGTCGGAAATCTTTTGGGAGCAGATGCATTGGCTTCAGTTTCTTTGGCAAATGGAGTATTTTTTTCAATATTTGTTTTTGCTTTGGGTTTTTCCTTTGCAATTCCGCCCTTGGTTTCCGAAGCGCATGCAACTAATAATCATAAACAAATTAACCGCGTATTTCGCCACGGATTCGTAATTAATATGGCAGTTGCGCTTTTATTAATGGCAATTTTATACGCTTGTTTACCGTTAATTTATCACTTAGATCAACCTCCTAAAATTCTTCCCGATACAATCAGTTATTTGAGTATTATGATTTTAACGATGATTCCATTTATGCTTTTCCAAACATTGCGTGAAGTTTCTGAAGGATTATCTTATACAATCGGCGTTACGAAAGCAACAATTGCCGCAAATGTGATAAATATTATTTTAAATTATACATTCATAAAAGGTCTTTTTGGGATTTCTCCTATGGGAGTTGATGGTTCTGCATGGGCAACTTTAATTGCAAGAATTTTCATGGTGGTTTTACTCTACTTTATTCTTCGAAAAAAGAATGTTACGAGACGTTATATTTTAGATTTTTCATTAAAATTAAAAAGTTTTTCAAAAGCGTTTTTTGAAAAAATGATTCGTCTTGGTTTTCCAACGGCTTTACAAATGTTTTTTGAGATTTCTGCTTTTGCAGCAGCGGCTTTTATTTGCGGTTTAATTTCTGCAAATGATATTGCATCGCACCAAATTGCTTTAAGTATGGCTTCATTTACTTTTAATTTATGTATTGGTTTTAGTGTGGCTTCAACAATAATGGTGGGTCGCAGAATTGGTGAAGGAGATTTTGTCGGCGTAAAAGCAGTTGGAATAAATAATATTAAAATTACTTTTATATTTATGTCTTTGTGTGGTGCTTTTTTTATTTTAGGACGACATATTTTACCGACCTTTTTTACTAAGAAAGAAGATGTAGATGTAATTTTATTAGCTTCAAAATTATTAATTGTGGCGGCACTTTTTCAGCTTTCAGATGGCGTTCAAGTTACAGCTTTAGGAAGTTTGCGAGGTTTGCAAGATGTTAAAATACCAAGTATTATTACGTTTATTGCATATTGGTTGATTACTTTACCACTTGGATATTTTCTTTGCGTAAGTTTAGAAATGGGCGCGCTTGGTATGTGGATTGCACTTGGGATTGGTTTAAGTATATCTGCAATTTTATTGGTTAGAAGATTTTTAAATTTAGCCGATAAAAAAATTAATTTTAAAAAGATTTAAAAAATGGAAATCAGCATAAGAAAATTAGAATATTCTGATTACGATGAATTGGTAAACGTAATGCGTGAAGCATATCCACAGATGAAAGAATATGTTTGGTCAAAAAAAAGTATTCAAAAATTAACAAACATATTTCCAGAAGGACAGATTTGCATTACTGTTGATGGAAAATTAGCAGCTGCGTGTTTATCAATCATTGTACAATATGAATTATTTGGTGACGATCACACTTACGCGGATATTACAGCAGATTACACCTTTAACACTCACACAAGTATTGGAAATGTTTTATATGGAATTGAAGTTTTTGTAGATCCAGAATTTAGAACTTTACGTTTGGGAAGAAGATTATATGATGCAAGAAAAGAATTGTGTGAACAATTAAATTTACGTTCAATAATTTTGGGTGGTAGAATTCCAAATTATTCCAAACACAGCCACGAACTTTCGCCAAGAGATTATATTTCAAAAGTTCGGGATAAAGAAATTTACGATCCCGTTTTAAGTTTTCAATTGTCAAATAATTTTCTTCCGATTAGAGTTTTAAAAAAATATTTACCAGAAGATGAAGCCTCAAAAGAAAATGCCGTTTTGCTTCAATGGAATAATATTTATTACAGCAAAAAGAATCTGAATACGATGCAAGACAGCGTCATTCGGCTTGGTTTGGTACAATGGCAAATGAGACATTTCAAAAATATTGATGAATTTTATAATCAAGTGGAATTTTTTGTAAATGTAATGGGCGATTATAAAGCGGATTTTGTTCTCTTTCCAGAATTATTTAATACGCCACTTTTAGCACCTTTTAATCATCTTTCAGAACGTGAAAGTATGTTTGAACTCGCCAAATTAACGGAAGAAATAAAAATGAGAATTTCTGATTTTGCCATCAGTTATAATGTGAATATCATTTCCGGAAGTATGCCTTTTGAAGAAAATGGCGAACTTTTTAATATTTCTTATTTAATGCATCGCGACGGCAAGATTGATGAATACAAGAAAATCCACATTACACCAAATGAAAAAAGATATTATGGAATGAAAGGAGGAAGTGAAATAAAAGCCTTCGATACGGATTGCGGAAAAATTGGTCTCATTATTTGTTACGATGTAGAATTCCCAGAATTACCGCGACTTCTCGCTGATCAAGGAATGAAAATTTTATTTGTTCCTTATCTTACTGACACGCAAAATGCGTACACAAGAGTTAGAAATTGCGCTGCAGCAAGAGCGATTGAAAATGAATGTTATGTGGCAATTGCAGGTTGCGTAGGGAATTTACCAGGCGTGAATAATATGGATATTCAGTTTGGTCAAGCCGCAGTTCTTACACCATCAGATTTTTCTTTCCCAACAAATGGCGTAAAAGGTGAAGCGACGCCAAACACGGAAATGACTTTGATTGTAGATGTTGATTTGAACCATTTAAAAGATTTGCATTACAATGGCGCAGTGAGAACGATTACAGATAGAAGGAAAGATTTGTATGATACGATTTCTTTGAATACTGAAAAATAAAAAAAATTCCCAAAACTGTAGTTTTGGAATTTTATTTAAATAGCGATTTTTAATATTAAGTTACAATTTAAATTCCAATTTCACATTAAAAAAACGCCCTGTCAAACGCACAGGAACTGGATATGAAAGTCCAGAATTAACGTCGCTTATCCATTGGTTTGCAACTGTATTATTAATGTTAAATGCATTAAAAATTTGAACGCCTAAAGTCAGTTCTTTAAAATTCCCCCAAAAACCGCCATTTACTTTATTGTCTTTTTGGTCAATAAAAACTTTGGACAAACCAATATCCACTCTTTTATAAGACGGTAAAGTTCTTTGATATTGATATGGATCGGTAAAAACTGGCGCTCCATTTGCTAAACCATTAGCGTAAGTTAAAGTTAAATTAACTCTCATTGAAGGAAATTTAGGCATATAATCTTGGTAAAATAAAGCAAATCTGAAACGTTGATCTGTCGGTCTCGGAATGTAACCTTTGTTATCAATATTTTCAAAAACTCTTGCGTAACTTGCAGATAACCAAGAATCAATTCCAGGAACAAATTCACCGAACAATCTCGCATCTAATCCGTAAGCATAACCCGTTGCATTATTTTTTCCTGCATATCTAATTCTAACATTATCTTGATAATAAGGAATTAAATCGGAGAATTTTTTATAATAAGCTTCTGTGGTTAATTTAAAAGGTCGATCCACCATTTTAAATTCATAATCATTTGCAAGAATTATTTGTATGGATTTTTGAGATTTTATATTAGAATTAAAGTTGCCTTGTAAATCTTTAATTTCCTTATAAAACGGCGCTTGATAATAAATCCCTCCCGAAAGTTTAAACAACATATCCATTTCCCAATTTGGTTTTATGGCAATTTGTGCGCGCGGCGAAATAATTGTTTCGTCATTAAAACTCCAGTGCGCAACTCTCGCTCCTGCGTTTACAAACATTTTATTTTCTCCCCAAAAGAATTTTTTTGAATATTGCGCATAAGCAGACATTCTGGTTGGTTGAATGTGATTTTCACCTTGAATGCTATATTTTAAATTCAATTGAGAAGCATCTAAAGTTCCAGGATTTACAAAATTTCTGGGTTTACTATAACCGATAGAATCTACTAATTGATATTCATTTGTTAAATCTTGCAAGTTTTCTTTTTCTAATTTAAAACCTACTTCATAATCTGTATTTACGTTGGGAGAATATTTTGCTTTAAATTGAGTTCCATACGTTTTTACCAATAAATCATTTCTGGCGTGATCAATTTGTCCACCCACATCGTAAGAAGTTACTGGATCTCCAGTAATTGGATCAAAAGTTTGCAATGCATAACCAGAAGCAATGGTATAATATTCTTTTTCTCGGTTTTGATAAGCAAAATTGTCCAGCGTAAATTTCCATTTTTTACTTGGTTTAAAAGAAATGGTGACCGTTCCCATCATATTTCTATATTGGTCATTTTCTTTTCCGCTGTAGCCAACTGTCAATTTTATGGGTTGAAGTATAGAACCAAAATCTACTTCTTTTTGTTTCGGAATGACTTCAAAATCATTTTTAGAATAATATCCTAAAAAAGAAAGAGACCATTTAGAATTAAAATCATAATTAATATAAGACTGGAAATCTTGGTATTGCGGATTAAAATCGGTGTCTTCATTTAAAGTATTCAAAACCAAATTGGTATTTCTGTAACGCGCCGAAAATAAAGCAGATAATTTTTTATTTTTAGATGCAAAACCTGTAGAAAGCCGCGCTCCAATTAAACTCACTTCACCAGACAATTCAAATTTTTGCGGTTGTCTGTAATAAATATTTAAACTTGATGACATTTTATCCCCATATTTTGGTTCAAAACCACCTGCAGAAAAGTTGATGTTTGAAACCATATCTGGATTAATAATACTCAATCCTTCTTGCAAAGAATTTCTAATTAAAAACGGTCTGTAAATCTCGATATCATTAATGTAAATTAAATTTTCATCAAAATTTCCACCTCGAACCATATATTGTGAACTCAATTCAGAATTGGAGTTTACAGAAGGTAATGTTTTTATTAAACCTTCTATTCCGCCTGAAAGTGAAGCCACTTGTTGCGCTTCTTTGGCAGAGATTTCTATTGAAGTAAGATCTGTAATTTTAGTTTTTGCTTTTCTTTGAAAAACAACTTCTTGAATTTGTCCTTCTTTTGCAATTCTCACAAAAAGCAAATTTACATTTTGTGTTTTAGGAGTAACTTTTATTGATTTTGTAAAAGCCTTGAAATTCTCCTTTTCTGCAGAAAGTATTTCCACGGTTTTTGCCAAAGGAATTTTCACAAAACCTGCTACATCTGTATTATAAGTTTGGTTGTTGTAAGAAACTTTCGCATCAGAAACAGGTTCTCCATTTTCATCTAAAATTTTAAGATTAATTTGTGAAAATGCCAAAAAAGGCACTATAAAAAGCAATAGAAGTTGAAGTTTTTTCAAGATAAAATTTTAAGCAACTAAAATAGGTAAAATTTTTAAATCTGTTAAAAAATTTTAACATTCTCCTTAAATTAAAGTCATTAAAATATGCTGAAAAATTGCCTCTTTCCTCGCCAAACTTAATTATAAAATCGCTTCTCTAACTTTTGTGAGTTTTTCTAATAAATTTTCTAATAAATCCAAACGCAACATATTTGCGCCATCGGATTTTGCAACTGAAGGATTTGGATGCGTTTCTATAAATAAACCGTCGGAACCAACTGCAATTCCTGCTTTAGCAATGGTTTCTATTAAATCTGGTCTTCCGCCTGTAACGCCGGAACTTTGATTTGGTTGTTGTAACGAATGTGTTACATCGAGAATTACCGGTGCATAATTTCTCATCGTTGGAATTCCACGGAAATCTACCACCAAATCTGTGTAACCAAAAGAATTTCCGCGCTCAATAATTGCAATTTTTTTATTTCCCGAATCCGTCATTTTTTCAACGGCAAATTTCATTGATTCTGGAGATAAGAATTGTCCTTTTTTTAAAGTCACGCATTTTCCAGTTTTTGCTGCGGCAATTAATAAATCAGTTTGTCGCACAAGAAAAGCGGGAATTTGCAGAACATCAACGTATTGCGCAGCCAAAGCGGCGTGTTCATTTTCATGAATATCTGTAGTTGTTGGTATGTTGAAAGTCTCTCCCACTTTGCGTAATATTTCTAAAGATTTTTCTTCGCCAATTGTAGTAAAACTATCCACTCTTGAGCGGTTTGCTTTTTTAAAACTGCCTTTAAAAATGTAAGGAATTTCAAATTTATTGGTAATCTCAATTACTTTCTCTGCAATTCTAAGCGCCATATCTTCGCCTTCAATAATGCAAGGACCGGCAATTAAGAAAAAGTTTTTTGAATTTTTATGCTGAATGTTTTCTAAGTATTGTATCATCTGGATATTTAATTTTCACAAAAATAATTAAAGTTTAGCAACTATTTTTTCAATAGTATTAATATTTCTGGAAGTTAAAGAATTTTTGAATACTTTGATACCTAAAATCTTACCGAAATTAGAATCTAAAGTGAAGCCTTTTCTGATTTTCCAATAGAAATTATGATCCACAATTTTTATTTCTTCGCCTTCAGTTTTCTCAGTTTCATTAAAGTTTTTTAAAAGTTCAGTTTCAAAATTTGGAATGGTGATAAAACTGTAAATATGAAAATCGTTGTCTTTTGAAAATGGATTATGTTCGAAAATAGTTTTTACTTCTTCTGCAGTTTTAATGAAGAGAAAAGCTTCATAATTAAAATGTTCTGAAAGTGATTTTTCTAATTTCTCTTTTAAAGCAACTTTATCTAAATTAGAATTAAAAATGATATTTCCCGTCGCCAAAACAGAAGAAACTTCTTTACAATCAGCTCCAGAAAAGACTTTGCAAACTTCCGCCATTTTTATAGAAGTTCCATTTACATTTACGCCACGAAGAAATGCGATGTATTTTTGAGAATTATTCATAGGTCTTTAAACCACAAAAGTAACAAAAGTTTTAAGCTTTAAAAAGATTAAATTATTCCGTTTTAAAGTTTTAAAAAGTGAAAGATTGGAAGTTGAGTGAAGTGTTTAAACCACAAAAGTAACAAAAGTTCTAGGCTTTAAAAGTCTCAATTATTATGCTTTGAAGTTTTAAAAAGGAATCTTACTCTCTTCATAAATCTAAATGTTTTTTTTAGATAAAAATCACCAATAAAAATTAGCAATCATCTGCATTCCAAAACATTGCAAAAGACATAAAATAAATAAGACTTCAAAAGTTTTCTTTTCCAAATTTTGAAATAAAATCACAATAAAAGGAACTATAAAAAGACAAGCACGCGCTGTTTCTCCAGTTCCGTAAGCGCCGGTTAAAAACATGACACTTAAAGCCATAATTGCACTGTAAAAAATACTTCTTTGTGGTAAGTTTTTAATTTTTAAAAACTTACGAGAAATCAAAACTGCAACTATTGCAAAAGACAAGAAAAACAAAATTTCTCCAATATCTTCTAACCGCGTGAAAAAGTAGATTTTCGGATGTACAAAAAGCATAAAACCATAAGGATTTTCGGAATGTGACGCTTTTTGAAAAGTTTCAAAATGATTATAACCAGTGAAATAATTTAAGAAATAAAAGAATAAAACACTTGTAATGATTATTATAATTCCCAATCCAATTAATTTAAAATCTTTTTTAAACACATCAATTAAACTTAAAACTCCTAAAAAAGCTATTAAAAATAAACCGGAAAATGAAAGACAATTAATTAAAATAAAAGATATTATAGTTAGAAAAACACCTAAAAAATTGAGCGATTTACTTTTTAAAATTAAAAGTAAACCATAAAGAAAAAAGACTGTTAATGCGAGAATAATTCCATCAATGGAAACTAAAGAATAAATATTAACAGAAGGAATAATGCAAAATAGAAGCGTTATATTTTTAGCATTTTCTGTAGTAAAATTCAATAATTTTAAACATTTATAAAAAACAGGAACGCAAGAAAAAGCGATTAAAAAAAAGACAATTCCCAAACTGAGAATATTTCCATTAAATAGTTTTAATATAAAATAATGCAAAAGCGTGGCAAAAGGCGGATGCGTTTTGGTATGAAGTTGAAAAGTATCTAAATTATGATTAAAATCTCGCAACCAAATTTGCCAATTTTGAATGTGAATTGCATCCGTATAATATTGTCGCCCTTTTAAATAAAACGGCTGCATAAAAGCAATATCTGCATTTCCTTGCGCAAGATTCCCAAAAAATATCAGAAGAAAACAAAGCAGAAATAAATAAAACAAACCTAACTTCTGAATATTTTTCAGCGCATAAAAACCCAAAATTAAAAATCCAAAAGCAAATAAAAAACCCGACCATAAAAATGCATTTGGATAAATAACTGAAAAGGGATAGAGAATTCCAACGCCGGTGTAATAATGATTTTGGTACAAAATAAAATTTCCAAGCGCTAATAAAATCCAAATTCCTATTGCGATAAAAAATAATTTTATAGGGAAATTATCTTTAAAATTTTGAAAAAAATCTTTAATCATCGTTTATATTATGCTCCAAATTAAATAGAATTTGATCTTTTAACAACTGTGTAATTACAAATGTATTAATCTTTTTAAATTAAAAGCGAATTATTTTATGATAGGAAAATTCAATTCTTAGAAAAAAGTTTATATTTATTATTAATTTTAATGGTATTATTTATGTATCTCCAGAATTACGCTATTTAAAAAAATCAAAAAAACTATGAGCTTAAATAAATGGACGCGGATTTATTACACAAAATTGATTGATAGTATTGCATTTTATCCTGCAATCATCGCATTTGTTTTTTTGTTTTTATCGTGGATTATGTTAGAATTAGATTTTTCTACTTATGGTAGAGAAGTTAAATTAGGACTAAGTTGGCTCAGTTTAAAAGACGCAACGACTGCAAGAACCATTATTTCTACAGTTGCTGGTGCAATTATTTCATTAACGGTTTTCAGTTTTTCTATGGTGATGATTGTTCTTAATCAAGCAGCATCACAAATGAGCAATCGGGTTTTGAATAGTATGATTGAAAATCGGTTTCAACAAATTATTTTAGGAATTTATATAGGAACTATTGTTTACGCTTTATTTTTATTAAGCACAATTCGCGATATTTCCAGTGGAATTTATGTTCCTGCTTTAAGTATTTATCTGCTAATTTTTCTAACGGTGATTGATGTTTTTCTTTTTATTTACTTCTTAGATTACGTTACTCAAACCGTGAAATATGAAACCGTAATTGATAGAGTTAAGAAACAAACCATGATAAGTATGGAACGTAATTATTCAGAAATTAGTGAAAAAACTTTGACTTGGTCTGAACTTCCTTATGTTGAAATTAAGGCACAGAAGTCTGGTTATTTTCAAGACTTTAATGAAAAAAGACTCTTGCAAATTTGCCAAGAAAATGATTTTTATATTTCATTTATTTACAGAGAAGGCACTTTTCTATTAGAAGAAACGCCTTGTCTTTTACTTTACAACAAAGGAAATATTAACTCTAATATTTTACATGAAATAGCGGATTCTGTAGATTTTTATAGCGGACAACCGATTGATAGAAATGCAGATTACGGTTTTCATCAGTTAGCGGAAATTGCGATTAAAGCTTTAAGTCCTGCAATTAATGATCCTGCAACTGCGGTTTTAAGTCTTCACGCTTTAGTGTCACTTTTGAAATTTAAAATGACGCATGAACTTCCGACTTTACTTTATGACGAAGAAAATACAGCAAGAATCTACAGACCTAATTCTTCTTTTATGCAGAACTTTAAAAAGTGTATTGAAGGCGTTTGGAATTACGGCAAAAATGACCAATATATTCAAAATGAATTGTTTGAAATGATTCAACAACTACAAAGAATAGATTATAAAAAGCAGTTCACTCCTACTTTTGAAGCTTGGTTGGAAAAAATTGGTGCAGCCAAATTAAAAAGTTCACTTTAAATTTATTTGATTTCTATACAATTTAATTAATAAAAATCTGCTCTTAAAATTAAGAAAATCATTTCTTTTTTAGTTTTTCAATTAATTTTAAAAGTGCATCTCTGTTTTTAGCTTCATGGTAAAACTTCGGCAGTTTTTCTAGCAAAGTAAAATGCGTTCTGTCTTTATGCTCTCTTAATTTCGCTGAAATATATTGTTCCAAATAATCCAAGTGAGCTAAATTATAAGCATAAAAAACATCATTCTTAAAAGGCAACTGCAACCACAATTCAGCATCAAAATAAAAATGTGCTGCCATTTTCACTTTTACTTTTTGATTTAAAACAAGCATTGTTAAAGATGTTTCTTTTTGATAGCCGCAATTATTACAAAACAATCTTGCGTTTTCCTCATTAGCTTTTGCAATAGCTTTTTTTGAACATTGTGGACAAACCACCCAAACTTCCTGATTAAAATCAGCAAGCCGAAGATGTTGATCTTGGAAACGAGGTTCGTTTTTATTCATTAAAGAAATTTAGATATTACAATAATACAAAAATTGCTAATTTGAAATATATAAATATTTTAGATTATAAATTGATTTTGTTGATCTGTGATTTCTCAACGGAACCAAATTAAATGTAGAAAATATTGATAGCTAAAGAAATTCCTCTTTCGTCGGAATGACCTATTCCTTTATTTTATTTTTTTGATTGAGAGCGTAAATTAAAAATACATTATTAACTTTTCTGGGTTTTGTAATTATTTTATTTACTCAAATTTAAAATTACTGTAAATTGCACTTATAAAAATAGATTTTATGAAATTATTTAAATTCGGAATTTATGCTTTCATGGCATTTTCATTGTCTTCATGCATCGTTTCTACCGCCGCGAAAGTTGTAACAACCACTGCAAAGTTGGGTTATTCTGCGGTAAAAGGAACTGTAAAAGGCGTAAGTTGGGCAGTTCAAAAAGCGGATGGTAAAATTGACGAAGACCGAATTGATGGTACTTGGAAAGTGGTTGGAGTTTATAATGGTACTTATGAGCAATTTTCGCAAGACAATAATCCAGAAAATCAATTTAAAAATAACTGCAGTGATGGCTTTGAAGTGATAGAATTTAAATCTAAGCGTGAGAAGTTTCGTCCTGTACATTGCAGTTCGGAAGATGAAGATTTGGTGAAATACGATTTTAAGTTTGGTAAAAATCCACAAAGCAATAACAAAGAAAATTACCTGAAATACAATTCCAATAATTACATTTCAATTATTGATGTTACGAGTAAAACCATGGTTTTGGAAGGCAACTTAATGCAGAATTATGTTTTTTCTGGCGGTAAACTGTATTTGTTTGAGAAAGTGAAATAAGAATATTTCTTTAATCAAACTTTACCAAGTAAAATTCTTAATGCTTAAGACTTTGGCAAAGTGGGGATTTCTTTTATTAAAGTTTTTCAAAGTCAATTCTTAATACCTTAAAACTTTAGTAAAGTGGTTTTTTGAAGTTGAGCAAAAAAAATAGTCATTAACTTAACAATTTAAAAATTAATTTCTAACTTCGTGATTCACTAAACAAAACAAATCAAATGAAAACTACCCAATTTAAATCTGTTCTCTCTTTTTTCGGATTTTTTGCTATTCTTGCATTGCTTATTACTTTCACTACCAATTCTACAAAGCTTTACAAACCTGTAAGAGAAACGCAAAGCGAATGGCAAAATTTAAAAGTTTTACCCCAAAATATTTCAAAAGACAGTTTGCATTTTGTAATGAAAACATTTAGCGCTTCTTTAGGCGTGAATTGTGCTTTTTGTCACGCTTCAAAAACGGATGATCCTAAGAAATTAGACTTTGCTTCCGATGCAAAACAAGCCAAATTAATTGCACGCGGAATGCTGGAAATGACCAATGACATTAATTCCAAATACTTTTTACCTCACGTTCCTGAACCAAAACCAAAACAAATTACCGCAGTTTATTGCATCACTTGTCACCGTGGAACCCCAAATCCTACAGAATATTTGCAAGATGTGAGCAAAATGATTCCGAAATTGATGCCGGAACATAAAATGGAAAAAAAATAATCGTTTTAAATTAAAACATTAAAAAAACAAGAAGCTTTAAATTATTTTAAAGCTTCTTTTATTTAGTAGATTTTCTATTTTGAAGAAGCAATTTTTAAATTATTTATTAATCTTTCTTATTGGGCAAACATTTCTCTCATAGAAGCAGTTCCCACTTATTTTTTATATTTAATTATAAATTTAAATACAAGGAATAAAAATAAATAACAACAATTATTTTGAAGCAATTGCTTTTATGTTGTACCTTATAAAACAATTTAAAAAATCAAATAAAATACATGGCAGAATCTTTCTCAAAAAAAGAAAACTTTAAGAAAAAAATTCAAAAGCAAAAGGAAAAAGCGATGCGCCGAGAGGAACGCAAAGAAAGCAATGACAAAGGAAAAGATCTTAATGACATGATTATGTATGTGGATGCATACGGTCAGTTAACGAGCACACCTCCTGACAAAAGCAAGAACGAAGACATCGATATTAGTTCTATCCGTTTAGGAGCCGCACCTATCGAAGCTGAAGATCCTGTAAAAACTGGAACGGTTACTTTTTTAAGTGAAAAAGGTTACGGTTTTATCACGCAATCCAACAGCCAAGACACTATCTTCTTCCACACCAACAACTGTACAGAAATGGTGAAGAAAGGAAACAATGTTTCTTACGAAGTAGAAAGGTCACCAAAAGGACTTGTGGCGGTTAATATCTCTGTAAAAAAATAAATTAAAAAGCTTCGAAAGAAGCTTTTTTTTATTTAATCAAGTTTTGTTATTTCTAAGGTAAATTGTAGGGATTTTAAATTCCTTATTTTTGTTTTGCATTACAATGCCTAATTACCATCAAATTTGAAGAATTCTACATTATTTCAGCATAAACAAATAAAAACGGTTTTTTCATTTAAAGAGTTGATTGAAACACACTTTCGTGGCGAGCAAAATGCCTTTTGTTGGCAAAGAAACTTGGAAGGCGATTTTGAAGAATTGGTTTCAAAACTTGAATTAAAAGACAATGTAACTGAAATTAAAGCGGAAGATCTTTTAACACTGCAACTCTCTGAAAAGGGCAATCTCGCAAGAAAGCTAATTTTAAATGACCTGCAATTATTAACCAATTTCGGTGCTTCGCCTCTACTTAATTTAATTAAAAACTATGAAAGAGACGACGCTTTAGATTTTATTTCAACCGATGTCTATTCTTTTCATGTGGATTATTCTCCCATTGCGACGAGTACTTTTTTATGCACTTATTATGGCGCTTCGAGTGAAATTCTACCCAATGATGAAGCCATACAGAAAATCTTACTTCCTGAAATTCATGAAAAACTAAAAGATTTATACAACGTCGAGCAAAGAGATTTTGAAGCCTTTTTAAAAGACCATTATTTTGATTTGCATTATGAAGCCAAAAGCAAGGCAAAACCTATCAATCTTGGTGTAGGACATCTTTGGAGATTGGCGGTAGATCATCCGGCGCAAACTGGCTTGCCTTGTATTCACCGTGCACCGTTGGAAAATGATGGCGAGTTGAGGTTGTTGTTGATTTGTTAGGAAATCGTTGAAAATACACAGCAACTTCGCCAAAGTTTGGAACTTTCGCAAAGTTCTTTACAACACTCCAGGTTTTTATGCTTTCTTTTGAGAAGTCACTAAAATATGTAAACTTCTAAATTTAGATCAAATTTCTTAAACCAACTTCGCCAAAGTTCCAAACTTTGGCGAAGTTCTTTCCAACATTCCAGGTTTTTTTGCTTTCTTTTGAGAAGTCACTAAAATATGTGAACTTCTAAACTTGGATAAAATTTCTAAAACCAACTTCGCCAAAGTTCCAAACTTTGGCGAAGTTATTCATGATTCCACAAATTATCAATTTTGGTGAAGTTCTTCACTTTTACATTTTGTAATTATGCTTTTTCAAATGGACAAAAATAAAAACTCTTCACATTATTAGACAAAGCAATACTAAGCAACTTCGCCAAAGTTCCAAACTTTGGCGAAGTTATTCCTGATTCCACAAATTTATCAATTTTAGCGAAGTTCTTTCCAACACTCCAGGTTTTTTTGCTTTCTTTTGAGAAGTCACTAAAATATGTGAACCTCTAAATTTATATCAAATTTCTAAAACCAACTTCGCTAAAGTTCCAAACTTTGGCGAAGTTATTCTCAATATTACAAGTGGGGATATTTGGCAAAATGCTTCATTTTACATTTCATAATCATTCTCTCGCTTGTGGACATCAATAAAATTTTCTATCCCATCAAACAAGTCCATAATTTCTTTTCTTCTAACGGGTGATGGTGCAGTAGAAACAATGTTTTTATACGAACAAAACTCATAGCCCTCCATCTCATAGTCTAGATCTATTACATTTCTATGCACATAAACAATTGCTTTGGTTAAATAATCTTCTGATTCTATTCTTTTTCTTTTAAAAGGTCTTTCAAACAAACTGCCGTGTCTGTTGTGGTATTTATTAAAAGCTTGAGTGTAACTGCTAATTAATTTTGCAATCTGTTTACTTGCTAATGATTTATCGGAGTGCAAACCGGTTTCCAACTTTGCCAAAGTTCCAAACTTTGGCAAAGTTTCCATTAAAGGCGTTTCAGAAGTTAAATTGTCTTTTATGCGAATGATCAAATGAAAATGATTAGGCATCAAACAATAAGCATATAAATCTGCTATGGGAAGAAGGTATTTTTCAACTTTTTCCAAAAAAAAGAAACGGTTATCATCATTCAAAAAAACAGGACAACCATTGATGCCTCTGTTATAGAGATGATAAAAATAGCCCTCTTCTAACTGGTCTAATCGAACATTCATTTTTATTCTTTTAATATTTTATACTTTACTCTCTTCAACTTCTTTGTCTTTAACTTCTCTACTTGTAACTTCTCTACGATCAACTTTGCCAAAGTTCCAAACTTTGGCAAAGTTATTTACGCTGCAAATTTGTTGTTTTGGCGTATTTCTTTAAGACAAAAATAATAAGTATTTTTTTATTTGAAAAGAGGAGCACTTAAGAACTTATCTAACTTAAACTTCGGCAAAGTCTGGTACTATGCTGACTTCAACTTTGCTGGGTAAAACTTCGCTAAAGTTTAGAACTTTGGCGAAGTTCTTCAAGATGTTGATACACAAAGTAAATTGGAATAATACCTACTCCCGAAACTTCTTAAAATTCTCCGCCTGCTCAAAAATCTCCTTATAAACTTCATCTCTTGTCACTGGTGGATAACCATGCGCTGCGAGTTTTAAAATTAAATCTACTTTTAGTTCGGCTTTGATGTCTTCCCTTTCGCTCCAATCGGTGTATTTGGCTTTGTCGTCCACTATTATTTTGATGTCTTTTGCCAATGCAATTAACTGCTCTTCAGAATATTCAAATTTGTATTTATCTCTGATGGCTTTTAAAATATCGTAGAAAGACTTTTCTTCAAAGTCAATTCCCATTTTTTCAAAGGAATATTTTTCGGTTTTTAGATCGCGGAGTAAATCTGCCATTTGTCCCGCAAGATCGTCTAAAACATCATTTGCCAACACCATATCTTCGCTTCTCTCGTTGTATTGATCGACGATGGTTTGGAGGCGTTTGCTGAAATCGACTGCTTTTATTTTATTGACTTTTTTAAAATCGTCAATTGCCATTTTCAGAAGTCTTTGCAGCACTTTTATTTTGGTGTTAGGAAGTTTGATCCTGTCAATCCTTTCCAGATATTCTTCACCGAAAATATCAATTTTTTCTCCGGCATTTTCATCCATTTTAAAGATTTCTTCTACCCCATCACTTTGCAGAGCTTCTTCCACCATTTTCGCAACTCTTGCATTCATCTGCGAAATATCAGGTGCTTCTTTTTTGGTGAGTTTGTAAATGATGGAACGGATCGCGGTATAATAATGCAGTTCATCTACTTCATCATAAGTAAATGCTTCAGACGAACAACAGATATTATACGCTTCTTTCATTTTCCGAACGATGCGCATAAAACGTTTTTCTAAATCCTGAGTTGATTGAATAAATTCCGCACCGAGATTCAGGTTTTCCAGTTTCATGATTGGACTGCCTTCAAAGTATGTCTTAGTGTTGAAATTGTGAAAAATCTTTCTCAACAAATCCAATTGGTCTTTTACAATTGTAATGGCTTTATCGATATCTTCAAATTCATTTTGATCGGCATTGTTGAATTTCGCCAAAGCATAATTCATATTATTTTTGATACCGATATAATCGATCACCAAACCTTTGTCTTTGCCTTTAAACTTTCTGTTAACCCTCGAAATCGTTTGAATTAAAGAATGTTCCTGCAACGGTTTATCAATATAAATACTATCCAAAAATGGCACATCAAAACCTGTAAGCCACATATCGACAACAATGGCAATTTTAAAATTAGATTTCTCCTGTTTAAACTGTCGGTCGAGTTCTTTTCGGTCGTCTTTCGTTCCTAAAATTTTGTACAAATCGTCATCATCATCTTTATCCCGGGTCATCACCATATTTACTTTGGCAATGGGTTTCAGATCTTTCATTTCTTTATCTGAAAGTTCCTGCGTTTCATCATGGGTTTTTATGGTTCCCCAATCCGGACGAAGTGCTATCAATTCTTTGTAAAACTTGTAAGCAATTTCCCGGTTGTTGGAAACAAACATCGCTTTCCCGCAAACCGTTGCACCTTCATTGACACGCTTTTCGTAATGCTTCACAAAATCATCTGCCAAGGCTTGTAAACGTTCTTTATCGCCCAAAATGGCATTCATATTCGTGGTTGCTTTTTTACTTTCTTCCACCTGATATTCGCTCGAACCTTCAGCTACACAATTGGCGTAATATTCTTCAATTTCCTTTAACTTTTCGGTTTGCAAAATCACTTTTGAGGCTCTGCCCTCATAAACAATACGAACCGTTATTTCATCCTGAACCGATTCTTTCATCGTATAATAATCTACCACATCGCCAAATACTTCCAAGGTTTTATCAATCGGTGTTCCAGTGAAACCCACATAAGTGGCGTTTGGCAAAGACTGATGCAGATAATACGCAAAACCGTAATTGGAATTCACTTGTGTTTCCGTAATTTTTAGATTTTTATCTAAATTAATTTGTGAACGGTGCGCTTCATCAGAAATACAGATAATATTATTCCGCTCGGAAAGCAGTTCTGTATCTTCCGTAAATTTGTGAATGGTCGTTAAAAAAACACTGCCACTTTCTCTACCTTTCAGTTGATTGCGTAGATCTTCACGCGAAGAAACCGTAACAATATGATTATCGCCAATAAAGTTTTTTGCATTCGTAAAAGTGCCGGAAAGTTGCTCGTCCAGATCGGTTCTGTCGGTAATGAGAATGATGGTCGGACTTGCCATTTCTGTACTTCGCATCAATAAGCGGGAAAGGTAAAGCATTGTGTAACTTTTGCCACAACCTGTTGCTCCAAAATAAGTTCCGCCTTTTCCGTCGCCTTCTGGTTTTCTGTGAATTAAAATATTTTCATATAGTTTTCTACTGGCGTAATATTGCGGATAGCGGCAAACGATTTTTTCTTTTTTCTTACTCGTATCCGGGAAATAAATAAAATTCTGAACCACATCCCGCAATCTGTTTTTATCAAAAAGACCTTTTACCATGGTGAAAAGGGAAGCAATACCGTCTTTGGCAATCTGCTCATTGCTTTCGGCTTTTCTCCAACCATAGAAAAATTCGTAAGGTGCAAAAAGAGAACCTGCTTTGTTGTTCACGCCATCGCTGATGACCAGAAAAGCATTGTACTTCATCAATTCCGGAATATCTCTTTTGTAGCGGTTGGTTAATTGTAAATACGCATCGTGGATGGTTTTATTTTCTTCAATGGCTGTTTTAAATTCAAAGACCACCAAAGGAATTCCGTTGATGTAGAGAATGCCGTCGGGAATTCTTTTCTCTGTTCCTTTTATTTCCAACTGGGTGACGAAACGGTAAATATTCTGGTCGTTGGAGGAATAATCAATCAACTGAATGAACAGATCTTTTTTATGTGCATCTTCTCTTTTCTGCACAAAACCATCGGAAACCAAACGCAGAATATCGCGATTGCTTTCGTATAAAGCGGAAGAAGAAAAATAATCCAGTTTTAGAATGATCTGCTTGATCTCGTTGGGCGAAATATCTGCATAGTTTTGATAGAGGTAATTCTTCAAATCCTCTTTCAGCAAAACTTCCTCTAAAGTTTTATGAATTTTGAGACCAGAAGTATGCGGAATGCCCTGCTGTTCGAGCAAGGAAATCACGCTTTTTTCTAATTGGGATTCTGTGAATTTCATATTCTATTAATTGTAATTCTTTTTTTGAGTTTCTTATTATTATAGATTCCTACATATATCGAAACTCGTCCTACAATAATCATAAAATGAGTTTTAGAATTTAATCTATTTTGACTTATTGTTTTAATAAAACTTTTGATATCTAAATTAGATGGCTTTGGATAATCTTCTGGATGTGTATGCCACTCACCTAAATAAATTTCCTCTCCATTTGACTGTTCAAATTGTTTTTCAATAAAAACTTGAGCTGTTTGAAAAGATCGCTTAAAATTATATCTTGAACTTGTATCTAATTCAGACGGTTCCGAGCAATTTAAAATCTCAATCATATCATTTTCATAGACTTTTCCAGTTACAATACCACCAGATTCGGGAGATTGTTCATCGTCTTGAATGTATTTCTTAAAAACATTTAAAACAATCTGTGATATAAATAAATTAAAATTACAGCAATCGATATTCATCAAGTGTAAATTCTTTTCCATTAATAAAAATAAAAACATCAAATCTTGAACTTATTGATACTGTGCACAAGACATCATTTAATAAAGATCCATAAAATGCTGTTCTATATCTACTTCCTTTCATGTGGGATGGCTTTAGTACATTCGAAATTGGTGTTGAAAAATAATATGATAAATCTGTTAAGTCAAAACTTTCGTTTACGAGATGAAAACCATCGTGACAAATATTGTCTTTTGTACTAATTTCAATTAATTTATTACTAATTGATTTTACATCGATCAAAATTTCACCTAATAGGCAATTTTCATTAATTGACTCTAAAGGTAAATTTTTTAATTCCCTGTAAATTATTAAACCTAGACCTGTGAAATCAATACTTTTAGATTTCAAAATATTATCAATTATTTCTATTAATTTAAAGTATCTCATTAAATCTTCCTATTAATTTATTTGATTTAAATTTAACTTCTATTACTCCTTTATTTAATCTTTCATTAAAGTAATTACCTTTAAAAGATCTAACATCAGGAAAATAATCCAAATAAGCCGTTCCTTTATGATCATTAAATTCTACATTTAAGTTGGATATATTTCCATAATTATAAAACAAAGTATAAAAATTATTTGGTTTTTTCTTCAATACCTCACATATAGTCTCAGAGGAAGAAGTTTGATTTCCTTTTCTTCCAATGTAAGTATGCACATGAATATTTGAAGCTGTTTGTGTTATTTCCATCACACAATCTAATATTATTTTTTGATTAGTTACTGGATCAATATAAGATGATGTCATAGTTCCCTCGAATCTTCCATTAATATCAGGAATGCTAATTATAATATTTGTAAAAAAATACTTCCACCAATATTTATCAATGAAATTTAAAACTAAAATCATCAAACCTAGAATAGATGTAAAACCTATATAATTTGAAATCTCTTTGAATTTTGGATACCCAGTTATGAATTTGTCAAAATATATATACAAAATATTGCAAACGATTGCTAAAACAGCTATAAAAGATATTAACCATTTTGTTTTATAATTCTTAAAGTTCATGTTCTAATAATGTAAAATTGTTTGTAGACTTATAGTTATCAGTAATTTCAATACTCGTGCTTTTTATTTGATCTAAATTTCCTATCCATCCAAAAATCTGAGACTTGTCATTTTTATTTTCATTTAAAATAGAATAGATGATAGGATTAATTGCGCTTAAAAATAAACTTAAATTTATATCAGAATATGGCATGTAACCGGTTTGACATGATCCTTCTTTTTTGAGTAATTGTTGACCTTTTTTAATTACATGATATGGATAGTTTTCTAACAGATCAATTCCTTTTTGAAAATCTTTAGGAAGTAGATAAATCATTTGACCACTTGCTAAATATGGCTCAACCCATAATACAAAAATTGGTTTATCAGATTTAATTGAAATTAAATGTTGAATAATATACTTTTCAATTCTTGTAACCCCTAAAATTAGAAATCTAAAATCATAATCTTCAATAAACTCTGGATTTTGTGAAAGAACTTCACAGATATCTTTTTCATTTGTTATAACCTTTGTGAAAGGATTCTTTGATAAAATTTCATATTCTGAAATTTTAGTTTTAAATCTTGAAATAAAATTGAAGCCAAAATAGTTTCTATAAACATTTTCAACTTTTAAAATATCTGAATCAATTAAACAATATTTTGAAACAGGATATTTCATTAAATAATGTAAAAGATTTGAACCTACACTGCCAACTCCTATAACAGCAAGTTTCAAGTTTCTAACAATTTCGTCACCTGCTGTTCTTGTATCTAATCTTTTTGGCGAGATATCAGAAAAGTACAATCTATCAACAAAATTATTACTAGATAACGCTGAATTTAAAAATTGCCAATTAGATAACTGCCGATACCCTTTTGCTTTTTTATTTGTAAAAGAATAAGTCCAACCAAACAGTTCTTTTTGCGATCCTTTGAAAACTACTATAAATTTGTCGCCAGAAAATTTGTTTATTTTTTCTCTAAAAGTATCTTTATCAGTCAAATATTTCAAAGAGTCTTTATAATTTATCTTAAATGGAGGATTTACATTAGTATACTCAGCAAAGAATATTTCAATTTCATCAAACTTTATTCCTCGTAGTTTTATGTAATTTTTGAATAGATTAAATTTACATTCTACATTATAAACTAAATATTGATACTGTCCTAACCTATTTAAAAATTTCACAGCTTTAATATTGTTTAAATTTTCAAAATCTACTAAACACAGTCCAATTTCTCTTAACTCATTCTTTTCGCTATAATTAATATTCCAATAAGCAGTAAATTCTCTCTCAAATTCTTCTCTTAAATAATCTTTATCGTCTTTACCTCTCAGTATTTTTTTAGCATCAGAAATTAAGTTTAATACTAAATTTGGAATATGTTTTATGTCATAATTGAAATTTTCATTTTCATCAATTATGCAAATACTTAAATCATGATTAACATGTGGTAGATATTTAATTTGCTCATATGATTTATCATCAATAAATATTTTAGGTAAATTGACAGAATAGGGTTCTGTAAGAGCAATATATAAATGAACTATCTTTAGACCTTCATTCAAAGATAGTTCAGTTTCAATAGAAATAACTCTCTCATATTTTTTTAAAGAATTATTGCCACTTAAATCCTTTGTAAATACAATCCTAGCATTTTCAGTTTTTGAAATTAAATTATATATTTCCTCTAAAATCATTATGCTGACTTATTATCAAAACTTAATTGGTCAGGACTAGAAAAAACTTTCGCAGCAGCATTTGATGTCTCTTCTACTACTGATGAACAAGGAAAGCGATCTCCTAAGTGTTTTTGCCACTTAGAACAAGCATCTTTTTTTGATTTTAATTCGATGGCTTGTGCTCCAGATTCAATAAGAGAGTCCAACGCGTTTAAAAAATTATCCTTTGTTGTTTTAGCCGAATATTTATCTAGAAGATTTTCTGTTTCATCAACAGTTGGACGATAACATTCATAATAAGAATAATTAAATCTCGTATCATCAATCTCTTTTTGAATAGCTTTCAAAGTTTCTAATAAAGACACATCATCTCTGTTATCTTCAACATAAGAATTTGATGCAAGAATTGTAAAAACCATTCCACTTGGGAATCTAAAAGAACTATTGTCGTTTTGTCTCTTATCTGACCATGCTTTGAGATAACGAACTATTCTTTTTAGTTGAGGTTTACCTTTAGCTTTTTCCAAAAACCATTTAGTAAAAGCATAAGGATCACTTTTAATCCATCCTTTTGTCAAGTGCGCAAGTTGTGGTATTTCATCATCTAATGTATATTCGTCTTCAGAATTGTCTGTTTTGTAGTAAATTGGTAAATCTACATGATAATCACTTTTGTAAACAACACGTATACAAGTATTTTTATCCGAAGATTCTGAACTAGTTCTATTTCGTACAGCATCAAAAATCCAATTATGAGCAGTCTGCATTGTAGGTCTGTCCTCTTCTTTACCAAAAATATAAACACCATCATCAACATCATATTCACTAGACAATGGGTGAATTGTAGTATGCATCATGAAAGAACCTTGCCCTTTGAAACCTACAGTATGTTTATCCCGGTACTCTTCAAAATACTTTTCAATATCTGTTCTAATAGAATCTCTAGAGGTTCGAAGTTTGTCTTTTTTCTTTGATGATAATCTAATTATATCATCAAATTCAGTAAAAGTCGCATGTAAATCAGCCATTTGTTTTATATGTTTTAAGTGTTGTAAAGTAATACTCTATTTCTTTTGTTTTTTCGAATAATAATGCTTGATCGTCAGCTTTAATCCGCATTAAATTAAATGCTTCTTTATTAGCAATATCAAGTTGAATCAAACTCTCTTGTTCTTTAGATATATTGGCAGATGGAATTCTAAGATAATCAATTTTGATATCGCTTATTTCTTTTACTTTAGACATGAAAAAATCAGTAAAATATGATTGTCCATTCATTGATGTTTCAAATAGATCAGCTCCCCAATCTTTAAAAGATCTTTCGTTTTTTAAACCCGTAGGTTTTCCCCCAGTAATACTCAGACTACTTAAAGATAGAATACTGATTTTATCATATTTCTTACCTTTTCCAACAAAATTATTTAAAGCCTCCAATAATCCAACTAAAGTCGGATTATTAGCCCAAACTCCTCCATCAACAAATTGTTCATTATTAAAATATGGCAATTCTGCCATAGGTAAATATGTTGGTGCAGCGGAAGTTGCTAATGCAATATCTATCATTTTTGCATCGTTATCTCTAGATAATCCACCTTCTTTATGATCATATTTAAAAACTTTTGGCTTTGCTTCTGTAATAGAATAACTTGGTATACAAAGTAAATTATTTGAATCACCAATTTTTTTATCTACAAAAATTTCTTTTAAAGATTCCTTTAAACCTAGATTTGAGTATTTACCTCCAAATGCTATTTGCTTCCAAAGACCTCTGTTTATTTTTCCAAAAAAAGGAACGGAAATTTCTTTATGTTTTGGAAAAATTATTTCACCTTTTGCTTCATAAAACTTACGAATGTCTTCTGCTGATATTTTTATTGATAAAGCCAGTGCAATTAAACCTCCTGTTGACGTACCACAAATCATATCAAAATGATCCGAGGTCTTACAATTAAATTTCTTTTCAAATTTTTCCAAAATGCTTGCGGAGTACAAACCTTTTATTCCCCCACCATCAATTGAAATTATTTTAAATATCTTTTCTTCTTCCATTTTTATTTTTATTTGCTTATTAAATTAATACAACAAATTGTTTTAATCAACGAATGAAAATATCATTAGTTTTTTTAATCATTGTTATAAGCAGTAATTTCTACTGTCATTTTCCCCAAAAGCAAACTTTGTAATTCTTCTAACTTTTGAGATAATATTGATAAATTTTTAATTTTAACAAATATATATTTCACTTCTTCATCAAACTTTTTCATAATAGAATAATCTATTTTAGGAATTTTAAATATTTCCAAATATTTTGAGTGAACACGTTCTCTGCCTGTGGAACCAATCATACTGCTAATTGCATACTCTCTAAATTTTTCGTCCTTTGCAAGACAATAAACCCAGTATGGTGATATTCTATTTTTTGCACGAATAACAATAAATTCCGTAGACCCAAAGCCAACTTCATTTTCATTTAAGAAGTTTACGAAAGCTGTTTTTCCATTTTGTAAACAAGGACTTATACGTGCAAGTAAAGTGTCATTATAACTGAATTTCGCACCACCACTATAATTTTTTAATTCAACTTTTTTTACATTTAGTGAAGTTTCGGAAACATTTGCCATTTCAACAAACTTGTAGGATTTCTCAGCGATAATTTTTACAGCAGGTCCAAAATCAACGTGGTTTCCTAAATGTTCATAATCCTTAAAATCTTCAAACCAATGTTTGTAAATGGTTTGTGCGGTTTCTTCTAAAGTGGCGCAGAGTTTTTTATTCAGTTGGATGCGGTTTTCTATGGCTTCGTATTCTGCAATGATTTCTTTTTGTTTGTCAAGAGAAGGTATATTAATTTCAGTCTCACAAAGTTCTGTCCAATTAAATCCACCTCTTACAGCACTATCACATTTAAAAAAACAATAACGGTCAAATTCGGAACGTCGAAACCAAAGCATCAAATATTCTGGCATTAAAGCATTTTTATCAATAACTTCAAAAACAGAATATGCAGGCGAAACTAAAATGGCTTCATCTTTTGTTTGTAAAACCACAGGTAATTTAAAAACCCTAATAACAGACATAAAATCGCAAGCAAATCTATCTTTACGAACGATTTTATAATTTGCCATATCAGTTCCTACAACATTTGAGGTAGATTTTCTAAATTCCTTACGCATACTCAAACCCAAAAGCGTCTCCACTTCCAGGTTTCTATTTCGTTCATCCACCAATCGGATATAATCTCCTAATTTTTTATACCCCAACTTCATAGCCCAACTTTTCAAATACTTTCTTCAATTCCACATTGCTTTGCTGTTCTGCTTTCAATAAATTCATAATATCTTCCTGCAAAGCAGTCATTTTTTCGTGGTAATCAACATTTTCATCACGGTTGACAAATTCAATATATTTACTCGGCACCAAAGAATAATCTTTACTTTTTATTTCCTCTGTTTTGGCAGCGTAACAATATTCCGGGATATTTTCATAGTTGCCATCGGTTTGCCAATTGTGATAAGTAGAAGTAATTTCTTTAATATTTTCTACAGAAAACTCGGTATATTTTTTCTCAAAAGGAACGCCCATTTCCCGCAGATCCATAAATAAAACTTCGTCTTCTCTATTTCGATATCGGCGAAGTTCTGTTCCTTTTTCTACAGTTCTTTGCGTTTTATTTTTATTGATGATCCAAAGCGTTACACTTATATCGGTGGTGTAAAACATATTTCGAGGCAAAATAATAACGGCTTCAACCAAACCATTTTCTACTAAAGTCTTGCGAATGGCTTTTTCAGTTCCATCACCACTCAGCGCCCCATTTGCCAGGATAAATCCCGCCACTCCATTTTCAGAAAGTTTGGAAACCATGTGTAAGATCCAACCATAATTGGCGTTGCTTGTGGAAGGAATATCGTAGCCGTTCCAACGTGGGTCATCAACCAATTCATTCGCAGCGCGCCAGTCTTTTTGGTTAAAGGGCGGATTTGCCATAATGAAATCGGCTTTCAGATCTTTGTGCTGGTCATTAGAAAATGTATCTGCCGCAGTATCGCCCAGATTGGCAGAAATCCCACGAATGGCGAGATTCATTTTTGCCAGTTTGTACGTCGCACCCGTATATTCCTGTCCGTAAACCGAGATCTGTTTTTTATTTCCCTGATGTTCGTTCACAAATTTCACACTCTGCACAAACATACCACCGGAACCGCAACACGGATCATAGATCTTTCCTTCAAAAGGTTCAATGAGTTCTGCAATAAGATTTACAATAGATTTCGGCGTGTAAAACTCCCCTTTTCCTTTTCCCTCCGCTAAAGCAAATTTGGAGAGGAAATATTCGTAAACGCGACCCACCAAATCGTGTTCTCTGTCTGCAATCGTATTAATTTGATTAATGGTATCCAATAATGCTGATAATTTGCTTACATCTAATCCCAAACGTGAAAAATAATTATCGGGCAATGCGCCCTTCAACGCAGGATTATTTTGTTCTATGGTAAAAAGTGCGGTATCAATTTTCAACGCAATATCGGGCTGTTTCGCCTGTTGCATAATAAAAGACCAACGTGCTTCTTTGGGAAGATAGAAGACGTTTTTCATGGTGTAGAATTCCACCATTTCGGTAAACTGTTCTTTGCCATCGGCAATGAGTTCCTGCTTTCTTTCTTCAAAAGTATCGCCTGCAAATTTCAGGAAGATCAAACTTAAAACAATGTGTTTATATTCTGCAGATTCCACAGATCCGCGCAGTTTGTTGGCGGAATCCCAAAGGGTTTCTTCGATTGATTTTGATTTCGTAATTTTCTTGGCCATTTAGTTTTTTGATAATTAACCAAATTTAAGAAAAAATGATTTAGAACTATTTAAAATTATTATTTATTATTATAAATAAGTCTTTTATAAT
>NZ_JBLXIJ010000012.1:0-42887 GCF_048269545.1 Halpernia sp.
ATAATCTAAATTCCCAACCAAATTATTATAACCTGTATGTTCTAACCCAAAAGGATAATAATTGCTTTCTTTATCAATAGTAAGAACGCCTGCGCTGTTTTTATAGTAACTCAACCTCACATTTCCTAAATGATCTGTGTAGTTGTAAATGTAAGCATTTTTTATAAAATCATAATAACCTTCTGCGGTAGGTATAAACTGTAAAATCCCGTTTTTATATTGGAAACCATCAATATAATCAGTGGCTGTTATCTCTGAAAGTTGCTGCTCTTCATAAATTGAAGATAATTTTGTTCCATCCGACGCATAAGTATAATGAAATTTTTCATCATCTTTCAGAATATTAACAGGTAAATTTAGATAGTTATAATCAATTGAATTAATTAAATGTGCAGCATCATAAACCACATTACCGTTATTATCGTATTCCATTTCATCGCCCCCATCAAGACCTAAGTAGTTTCCACTTGAATCCCACACATCAACAAGTTGATTTCCAATATATGTGTAGGCAATATCATCTATTTTCATTGGGCTATTTGTATCTGAGCCTCCAAATCGGATTAAGGTTTGTATATTTCCATTAAGATCATATGTTAAGCCCTCATCATAAGCATGAGTAATAGGATTTGTAAGGTTTGGTTTCTGATAAGTGGCTTGCAGAAGTCGGTTTAATTTATCATAATTATAACCGTATCTTCGCAATATCCCATCGTCAGAGTTTGCCCAATCAATTTCTGCAATATTGCCGTTGTATTTAGCAGCCGCAACCGATGGGTTTACAGGATTATTGTATTTTATTTCGTACCCAAATAAGTTTGTCCCTAAATTATTGGGATCATTAATCCCCGTCATCCAACCGCGGATGTTGTAGGTGTAATCCATTTGCTGGATATTATTGCCTACTTTTTTATTTGTCAGTTGTCCTACCTCATTGTAGTGGTTTTCAGTTAAAAGTTCTTCGGGCTGAGAATTGACTTGGTGGTAATGTTTCTCCAAAGCATTATTAAAAGCATTATACTCAAATCGCTCTTTAATCTGAACTTCTGTAAAGGCTTGTTTTTTCATTTAAAATTAAAAAGAACAGACAAATGTCTGTTCTTTTTTACATTTTGTTTTTCTTTTGTAAAATCCTCTCGTTAAAACAAACCAACACTTTTGGAACATCACCCCCTAAAAGTTGGTTTTTATTATTGCTCAAAGTCGGAGACTTTGCGCAGCGGGGATTTTTTTTTAATTCTTTATATCTCTTTTTTAATAAACCTTTAAAAGAATAATTGATTAGTGGAATGTCTTTAGAATTTTTACATTTACACTTATCATCTAACTTTGTATTAGATAATAGCAACAACTCTTTTAACAAACTTTCATTATTTATCTGTTTAACAATTTCCCATCTATATGATTTGGTGGTTGGATGATGAATATCTTCCCAAAAACTACCATTTAAATCAAAACAAGGATTAAATATAAATCTCGTTTCTTTGGGCTTAGAGATTAGACTGTCCTCATACAGTTTAATTTGATTTCCGATATATTCCTCTCTTGAAAGACTCGTGTTTAAAATTATATCCCTTAAGGAATCCTTAACTTGGGCAAAACCAAATATTGAATAAAAAAATACGATTGTAATAATTAATTTTTTTTTCATTCCATTTTTTACTTAAGTGTTTTACCATTATATACAACTGGAGTTTTACCATTATTATATTTTATTGTAGACGAACCTAATGCAGATGCTGCTCGATTGTTAGCGTCAGTTTCTTTATTTGGGTCAGTTGCTACTTTAGACATATTGTTACCCATTTCATTTAGAGCAGGATTTACTATGTTGTTAGTAGTAAAATTTTGTTTGTCAGCCTTATTCATTTTTGAAGCATCTGTTGAACCAACAAATGCTTTAGCTGCATCTAATATTACTTTATCCGGAGGTCCAGTGTATGATTGACTTTTCCCATCTAATGTAACATTTATGCTAATTGGACTTTTTGCAGCATCCATAATCTGGTCTTTATGACTTTTTTCGTGTGCTACTACTTCTCTTTCTAAACCGGGGTTTTGAGTTTCAATATTTGTAGATGAAGAAGTTCCTTTGAACGACGCAGATAAATGTATATCAACAGGAATATCAATATTAACATTGGAATTGCTAACTCCTGTTAAATTTCCATTTGAATAATTTGTCACTCCTAAATCACTCAATCCATTAGGATTGGCTGTCATTGAATAGTCAATCGTTAAACTTAGTCTTATGCTATCACCTTTTACATCAATATAACGAACTGGGTTATTTGCAACATACGAATATGAAGATAAATCAAAATATTTTTCTGAAAATCTATCTGGACGATTAAAACGACCTATATCTGGCATATAATGACGTTGTCCGTAATCATACATTCCAGTCTCTTGCAACTCTTTGCCGTTGTACTTGTAATTATAACCTGCAATTGCAGTAGGAGCTTCATTATAACCCTCGTGTTTTAAGCCAAAAGGATAGTAATTGTTTTCTTCTACAATTGTAAGAACTCCTGCATTGTTTTTATAATAACTAAGCCTCACGTTTCCTAAATGGTCTGTGTAATTATAAATGTAAGATTTTTTTATAAAATCGTAATAGCCTTCTGAAGTTGGGATAAATTGTAAAACCGCCGAACCGAATGTGGTGTTATACTGAAAACCGTCTAAATAATCTATAATTAAAGGTGAAGATCCGCAGAGAGAACAGTTTTCTTGATAAGTTTTTTTAAGTTTAAGACCTGCTGCGCTGTACACATAACTGGTGGTGGCTGTAGTTTGTGTCACTTGGTTTGGTAAATTTAAAAAATTATAGGCAATTGCAGTTATATTTTTATCTTTTTCTGAGAGCATATTGCCATTATCGTCATAACTCCTACAAATTTGCATCCTAAATTTTAACAATTTTTATGTGCTTTTTGTCATAGAATGCGGAGCGAGGGAGATCGATATCCGCATTCTCGGGTCATCGGGTAATTTACTCACAGCTAAAGTCTGGTATATATTGAGAATATAATATAGATAAGTTATTAGTATAAGATTTTCCGACATAAATGTAATCAAAATTTTTCTTAAAATAGATTCTCTTTTTGCCCATTCTCTCACTCCAAAAATCAAAATATTTTCTTTTTTTGCTTATATAATATTGTCTTACACCATAACAACTACTATATCCACTTATTGAAATTGCATCATTATTATTTACTTTATATGGATTGTCTATGAATGAAGTATTATTGATAATAACTACATAATTTCTTCGATTTTTTTTAATATTCAAACTATCATCGAAATAAGATTTTTCGAACCTTATCTCTTTTTTAGTTTGATTCTTTCTAAATTTCTCAGATGTACAAATATTTTGGCTTTTCACATTGCAAAAGAAAAAAAGAAAACATAAAAATACTATTCTCAATACTATCATGATTAATTTGTTGGTTGGGGTAATGGTTGCGGTTGCGGTGATGGTTGCGGTAATGGTAGTGGTGAAGGTTGTGGCAATAGTAATGGCTGTGGTAATCTTGACTGTGATGCATCTACTGTTCTTTTCATTATTTCTGTTTGGTCAGTGGTAAGATTCGTACGAAGATCACTAGTATTGTTAGGGTCTGGATTCGCACCAGAATTCATTACATTATTTCGGTTAGCAGGTGTGTTTGTAACCGGATTGGTATTGGGATTATTTACCCAAATATGATCAAGACCCATCGCATGCAATAATTCATGAGCTAAAGTGTCACCCAATCCTAGAACATATTTTACTGTGCCATCAATCGGATTTCCTAATGGCATAGTTTTACCGTTTATCGCTACAAGGTTACCTTTGTCATCTTTATCGAAAAAAACATTTTGAACTCCAACTACATTATATGACGCCTTAGAATCAACAATAACATTCATGGTAACTCCATTTTGGCTAATTATTCCACTCGCTACGATGGCATCAGCTTTAATAGTGGCTAATTGCGTTGAATTTAATCCTACTGGATTTACATGGAACTCATAATTGTTATCATTGAGTTTTTTCGCTTCTAACCCTTCCAATTCTCTCGCATCAATCACACGATCTTCTGAAAAATTATAAGGTGACTGGTAAGAATATTTTTCACTTAAAGGGTCAATATTGAAAAATCTTCCCACATCGGGCATATAATTTCTCCACTTAAACGAGTAAAAACCAGTTTCCTGCAACTCTTGTCCTTGGTACTTGTAGTTGTAACCTGCAATTGCAGTAGGAGTTTCATTATAGCCAGTGTGTTTTAAACCAAATGCATAATAATTGTTTTCTTCTAAAATAGTAAGAGCGCCTGTGCTTTTGTCTTTGGTGTAACTTAAACGTACATTTCCCAGATGGTCTGTGTAGTTGTAAATGTACGCATTTTTTGTAAAATCATAATAGCCTTCTACGGCAAAACCAACTCCTAAAACTTGTTCTTTTATTTTATGACCACACGATGCAATCGTGCGGCAGCGGGTGGTTTGCTTTTATTTATTAAAAAAATCACTCAAAAGTAGGGTAATTAAGTGGGTATTCATTTCCTTTCGCTATTTCTAATATACCATATGGATTGATTACTAACCCCACATATGATTTTCTGTTTTCTCCTTCTAGTTTTTTTACTCGTGTAAATTTTTCATCTTTAATTCTCCAAATATTCCAATCATTAGAAATTAGGATAGGTTCTTCACCTTCTTTGTGACCATAATCGTTGCTATCACGAAAAATAATTTTATTAATATCTCCAATTACGTTATTATTTCCAATCTTGTCCCAAAGATTTAATTTAATTCCAAAATCTACAGCACAATGGACATAGGAATTAACATCATCTTTAATAATATCTTCAATACTTGGAGTTTCGCCGTGAAAATATTTCTTTTCAAATATTCTAACTACATCACTATTGAGTTGATTTAAATCAAACGCAATAAGTTGCATATATCTTTTTTCTTCTTCATTTATAGGGATTGAAAAAATATCACCTATTTTGGTTTTTAATCGCTTTGCCATTTTTTTTATTAAGGGGCTGTTACGCCATAAGTTGTCCAATTTTTGGGTGCTATAGAATTTATTTTATTATAAAGATTTGGAAGACCATATTTATTAATCATACTTTGTTCCAAAGAACGTGCTTGAGATTTAGTCAAACCCGCACCAACAGTTCTAAAATCTAATAGCGCTTTTGCTCCACCTGCTGCTCTATGTTCTGCCCATCTTAAACCTTCTTCTCTTCCAGTAATACCCACATATTTCACAACACCATTTTCTAAACCATGATATACAGAATACGCCCCAGTTTCACTAAAATTGGCTAAAACTTTAGGGGCAAATCTTGCATATAGATTATTTGCTACACCTAATAAAAATTTACCTGCTCCTGCTGCTCGCCAACCTGCAGAAAGTAAAGATCCACCTGCAAATTGTAGAGGAATATCTCTAAACAAGAAATTTTCAACACCTGCTACAGATTGTCCTATTTTAGTTTCTGTAACGGCTTCTGTAAGTGTATATTGTGCTTGTTGGAAGTTATGTCCTTGTCTAGCATTATTAATACCGCTGTCTAAATATGCCGAATTTAATGCTCCATATTGACCTCCAAACGGATTATTCACACCAGTACCACCTCCTGCCTTTCCTTGCATAACTACACCTTCGAGATCCTGTGCAAAATTAGAATTACCACTTATGAAATTATCAACACCATTTATACTGCCGCCTCCTTTAAAATAACTAAGTAAATCACTTATTTCTTGCTTATTTGAAGTGCTGACATTTCCTTGGGAATCCCTTGTGTATAATCCTGTAGGATCAGAAAAATTTGCTGGATTATTTAAAGAAAAATGATAAGGAGTTTGGTCTGCATACATTTCAGAAAGAGCATCCATTCCAGTAAATCTTCCAATATCCGGCATATATTGGCGGAAGTCCATCGCGTACATCCCGGTTTCCTGCAGTTCCTTGCCGTTGTACTTGTAGTTGTAAGTAGAACTTGACGAAATGTCATTATAACCTTCGTGTTTTAAGCCAAATGCATAATAATTGTTTTCTTCTATAATATCAAGAGCGCCTGTGCTTGGGTTTTTGCTGTAACTCAACCTCACATTTCCTAAATGGTCTGTGGAATTGTAAATATACGCATTTTTTGTAAAGTCATAATAACCTTCTGCGGTGGGTATAAATTGCAAAACTTGGTTCTGATATTGGAAGCCGTCTAAATAATCTGTGCTTACGGGAACGCTACCTCTTCTATTGTTGCTAGTAATTTTATTCAATTTCACACCATCTGCACGGTAAATATAATTGTAATTGAATACAGTTGCGCCTTGTAATTTTGAAATTGAATTGGGAACATTTAAATAATTATAATTAATCACATTGATTCCTTTATCCTGCATAGAAGTCATATTTCCATTAGCATCATAGGTAATCAGATTTGGAGTGGCTTTATAAGGATAACCATCAGAATTTTGCTGCGCATCAGCAACGGTTTGCAATTGGTTTCCTGTGTAAGAATAAGTTAAATTATCTATCAAATCTGCAGTTGTATTTCCTGGCAATACTGCGCTTGAGCGTTTTAATTGTGTAATGTTTCCATTGCTGTCATATAATAAATGTTCAAAATATTCTTTGGCAGAAGGATTTTGAGCGTTTTGGTAATAACCTGCGGTAAGTCGGTTTAGTCCGTCATAGACATAGCCGTATCTTCTTAAAGGTTCGTTTGATGCATAAGCAGTTTTCCAATCTACTTCTGCAATATTGCCGTTGTATTTGGGTATTACTTTGTCATTCGCGAAATCTGTATTGGGAATTTGCAAGCCATCTACATTATTGTATTTTATCTTGTAACCAAAGAGTTTTGTCCCTAAATTAACGGGGTCATTAATCTGGGTCATCCAACCACGAATGTTGTATTTATAATCTAACTTTTGCAAAGAACTTCCCAAAAGATTTCCAACATTTTTGTATTCTAATTGTCCGAGTTCATTGTAGTGGTTTTCCGTTAAAAGTTCTTCTGGCTGAGAATTGACTTGGTGGTAATGTTTTTCCAAAGCATTATTATAGGCATTGTATTCAAAACGTTCTTTAATTTGAACTTCTGTATCAGCATTTAATCTTTTATGGAACGTAAAGGTTTTTTGTGGTATTGCTGCAAAATCCAGTTCAGATTCCGTCTTCGTGTAGCCGCCCAAATGGTTGAAACTGTAAGTGGCAAAAGCTCTGGCTTTGGTGTCGTAAAAACTGTAGTTTTTAGTCCAGTCATCCGTTTCAATGTTTTTTACAAAACTGGCGAGAGGTAGAGATTTTGTGCTTCGCCCATCTGCGGTGTAAGTGGCGGTAAGCAGGTTTGGACTTGGCGATTGTGCCAAAACATTATCAAAAGTTGGACTTCCTGTGGGATAAGTGTCATAATAGTTGACGGATAGAAGTGTCATACTTCCAGTCGGAAAAGCATTTTTAGAATAATAAAGCGGTAAACCTTGAAGTGTGATAGATGGCGAGGAAACTCTTACTTCATTGTTTCCTGCATTAGCTGCCATATTATTGAGAGCAGTCTGCATCGAACTTCTCGTTGCCGTATTTTTAAAAAATCCCGTGTAAACGACTCTTCCGAATTGGTCGTACTTGGTGAAAAGCCAGCCTTTATTTAGGAAATTATTAGTCGTAGTCCGAAGATTGGCGTCTTGTGTAAGAACCAAGCGGTTTTGCTGATCATACACCATATATTCCCAACCTTTGCCAGGTAGCTTTTTTTCTGCTAAACGGTTTTTTCCGTCGTATCGGTACTGGTAACAAAGATTGTCTAAATCGGCTTGTGAAATACTTGTATTTGCTGCAGCCAAAGGTGGCACCACAAATGCCAACTGGTTGTATTCGTTGTAAACGTAGTAGGTGTCGATATTGTTTGTTCCGTCATTTTTTCTGACCAAAAGGGTTTGTCCCTGTCCGTTTTTAAATTCAATAGAAACATTGCCGTCTTCATCGGTAACCGTATTTTTATACAGTGTAGCAGCGGCGTAACTTCCTGAGACAGAAAGTGTGGAAGACGTGGCATTATTTACCCAGGTTGATGTAGCCGTGTATTTTTTAACTTCTAATGAATCATTAGCCTCGTACGTAAAATTGACGGGTTTGTTTTGCCAGTCCGTTCCAGGATCGATCTGCTGTTGAATTCTATCTAAAGGTGAGTTTTCTAAAACTTTATGTGAAAAAGGATTTGTGTCCGAGTAGGCGGTTGCGGCGGCGGCTTCTACACCAGTTTGGATGCCGCCATTATTTGTACTCATCGGTGCAGGAAAATAGGAATCTACCTGTCTGCCAAAACCGTCATAAGGAATCGTGGTCACAAAATCCTGACCGGTGGCGGTTGCTTTTATGGCAATGCTTTGTTTTGCCCTACCCAAACCATCAAAATAACCTACGCTTTGCACTTGTTTGGCTGTAGTGGAACTCGTAGTAACGGGCTCAAGATATGTCCTGCTGTAAACATAATTCTCAGTGGTAGAAATTCCTGAAGGCGCAACGGTTTGTGCAAACAAATTTACAAATACCACCAAACAAAATAATTCTAAAAGTCTTTTCATAAAGTTAACCTTTATTGCAGATAATTGTTTTATTGAGGGCGCAAATTTAAGAATTATTTGTTAAATAAATTTAACAAACATTAAGAGATTTTAGGAAACTTTAGGAAATAATAAAAGCTTATTATCCACTGTCCCCCTCATCTACCTTTTTGTCATCCTGAGCCTGCTGAAGGATCTCCTCCACTCATCATTCATCTTTCATCATTCATCATTCATCATTCACCATTCACCATTCACCATTCATAATTCATCATTCATCACTCATCACTCCCAAACATCGAACAATCTACGAACAGTCTATATACAATGGATATACAATAGATATACAGCGGATATACAACACTCGAACAACACCAATACAAATAGACCAATTTTATTTCCCCAAAAACCACCTCCTATCATCTGAATCCCTTTCCTACAAATCGTTTGCAGCAAAACACCCTCAAAAAATACCACCACCCTATTTGCCCAATACTGCCCTTTTCTTCCCTTTAATGGAAAAATAAGGCAACTTTTGGAAAGTTTTTAGCCCTTTTAAATAGACGTTCATAAATTTCCCAACTTTACACCACTAACCCCCAAAAATTTATTACCATAGGAAAAATTTATGACTCCCTATTATCAGGGACCTCCGGACGTACAGGTCGGATTGTAGTAGCCAACATGTTTGGGCACGAATTCTCCAAAATTCGCCCCCGAAAAAGAACCTCACCGCCATCTCTCAAGCAGCAGCTCATACAGCTTCGCATGAAAAAATGTGCCGAATTTATGCAGTCATTCCGCAATTATGCTTGTCTCTATTATGGCAAACGCATCGGCATGAAATCCTGCTATAATCTCGCAATGACCAATCTGATGACCAATTTCATTATTGATTATGTCACAGAGACCATTACACCGCAGTATCCTTTTATTTCATTTTCTAAAGGATCACTACTTGCCGTCGTGCCACTTACTCTTACACTAGATACCCCGGAAACCCTCACGGTCACATGGCAGGATAATTCAGCAGCAAATCCGGAACGCTCAACCGACTGGCTACAGATTCTCATCGCTGCAAAAGACGAACCCCTAACATTTTTCATCGAGAATGCTGCACAGCGCGATGCCGCCACCTATGCCGCCAACGTTCCCGTGCAGATGCAGGGCAAAGAGCTCTATGTCTGGCTCGCCTTCCGTGACACTGCCGGCGAATTGGTCTCCAATTCCGTTTACGCCGGCTCAATTGTCTAACCACAAAAAAGCACAGAATCTTAAAGTCTGTGCTATTTTTTTGCAAGTATTTTGACATTTATTTTAAAACAATTTCATGATTTTGACTAAGCCGATTCATACCTTTAAGTAATTGGCAGTCAAATAAATATACGAAGTATTAATCCAATCGGCAAGTATTTTTTATTAATCTCTAAATGCAAACCAGAAAATCACTTAAAACTTAATAGCCACCTTATATCGTATTTTAACGAAAATCCTAAATAATTTTTTGTTAATAATCAGATTTTTTTATAGATTAATCATTAATTTCGCAGGGATAAAATAAAAAGACGAGATTGCTTCGCGATACTCGCAATAACAAGAATGGAACAAAAAGAAATGTCTTTTTTAGGACACATTGGAGAATTAAGAGGACATTTAATTCGGTCGATTATCGCAATAATTGTAGGTGCAATCATTGTTGGATTTAATATCAACTGGATTATGGATCACGTTTTTTTTGGTCCAACCAAAAATAGTTTTGTCACATTTGAGTTTATCAATCATTATTCTATGGCTTGGTTTGGAGAAAAAGGAATGGTTTTACCCGATCATTTCAGAGTTCAGCAAAAGCAAATGATGCAGCAATTTAATGTAATGATGTCAGTTTCCATTTTTGGGGGCATGATATTGGCGTTTCCTTATATTATTTGGGAATTATGGCGTTTTATAAGTCCTGCTTTACATCCAAGAGAAAGAAAAAATTCCAGATTTATTATTAATTTTATTTGGATTTTATTTTTGTGTGGTATTGTAACAGGTTATTTTTTAATTCTACCATTGGTTATTAATTTCGGATTAATGTTTAGTATTTCAGATTCCATTCAACAATTATTTGATTTGACTGATTACACCGCCCTTTTCTTACAAGTTGTAATTGGAATGGGACTTGTTTTTCTATTTCCTGTCATTGTTTATTTCATGACCAGTTTGGGCATTTTAACGCCGCTTTTTATGAGAAAATACCGTCGTCACGCAACAGTTTTAATTATGGTTGTAGCTGCAATTATTACACCTGCAGATGTTCTAAGTATGTTAGCTGCGGCGCTTCCATTATTTTTATTATATGAATTTAGTATTTTAGTAAGTGCATTGGTTTACAAAAGAATGCAAAAAGATAAAAAATCTACAGAATTGGTAAAAACTAAATAATTTAAAATGAACAAAAAAACAATCTTAATATTTTTGGCAATTTCAAGTTTTGCATCGGCGCAAACTTTCACCAAATCTGATACTTTAAAAGGTTCAAATACAGAATTCAGAAATTTCTGGGATGTGAAAAAATATGAAGTTTTTGTTGCGCCAAAATCTGAAGACAAATCAATTACTGGAACTAATAAAATATCTTTTGAAATTAGCAAAGATGTAGAAAATCCAACTTTCCAAATTGATCTGCAACAGCCGATGGATTATAAGATTTTATCTTCCAATATTAAATTTAAAAGCGATAAAAGAGACGGAGATTTTATTTTTTTGGAAACCAATCAAAAATTTAAAAAAGGTGAAAAATTTTCTTTAACAATCCAATTTTTTGGCAAACCAATTATTACTAAAAATGCACCATGGGACGGTGGTTGGGTTTTCACAACAGATAAAAATAAAAACCCGTGGATTTCTGTTGCAGATGAAGGAATTGGTGCATCTGTTTGGTTGCCTTTGAAAGATATTTGGAGCGATGAACCAGATGACGGTTTAATTTTAAAAATTAAAACTCCAAAAGATTTAGTGGGCGTTGGAAACGGCAGATTAATTTCCGCTAAAACTGATGGAGATTCTAAAGTTTACACTTGGAGAGTTGTAAATCCAATTGGCGACTACTCTATTATTCCAAATATGGGGAAATATGTCAATTTTAAAGACACTTTCAACGGTGAAAAAGGAAAATTAGATTTAGATTATTGGGTTTTAGATTATAATTTAGATAAAGCAAAAAAACAATTTCAGCAAGTAAAACCAATGCTTAAAGCTTTTGAATATTGGTTTGGACCATATCCTTTTTATGAAGATTCTTATAAATTAGTTGAAAGTCCGTATCTCGGGATGGAACATCAAAGTTCTGTGGCTTATGGAAATCATTATGAAAATGGTTATCTCGGACGAGATTTATCTGGAACTGGAGTTGGATTAAACTGGGATTTTATCATCATTCATGAAAGTGGACACGAATGGTTTGCGAATAATATTACCGCAAAAGATCAAGCAGATATGTGGATTCACGAAAGTTTTACCTGTTATTCCGAAACGCTTTTTACCCAAAATTTTATGGGAAAAGAAGCGGCGGAAAAATACGTTATTGGTTTGAGAAAAAATATTCAAAATGACAAACCAATTATTGGAAAATTTGGTGTGAGAAATGAAGGAAGTGGTGATATGTATTACAAAGGCGCAAATATGTTGCACACAATTCGTCAGGTAATAAATGATGATGAGAAATTCCGTCAAATTCTGCGCGGTTTAAATAAAGATTTTTATCACCAAACCGTTACTGGAAAGCAAGTGGAAGAATATATCAATCAAAAATCTGGGATTGATTTCACTTCTGTTTTTAAACAATATTTAGAAACTACAAAGATTCCGATACTTGGATATTTCCAGAAAGGAAAAGATCTTCAAATTATTTGGAAGAATACAGTTGAGAATTTTAAATTGCCAATCAGAATTAATAATGGCGGAAAACTAATTTTGATAAATCCTTCAGATAAAATTCAGTACATTACTCTTGACAACGAAACACCCGTTTCATTTGATAAAAATTATTATGTCAGTTATGAAGAAATAACTCCAGAAACCAATTAGATTAAATGAAATCTGAAAAGGAAAAAATGCTTACTGGCGTACCTTACAAAGCGTTTGGAAAAGAATTATTTCATGAAAGACAAAATGCCAAAGAATTACTTTTTGAATTTAACAATCTTCCACCTTCTAAAATTAAAGAACGCCATCAATTAATAAAATCATTATTTGGCAAAATAAAAGGCAGTTTTTATTTAGAACCACCTTTAAGGTGCGATTATGGCTACAATATTGAAATCGGGAAAAACTTCTACGCTAATTATAATTTTACTGTTTTAGATGCAGCAAAAGTAACAATTGGTGATCGTGTTTTGATTGGCCCAAATGTAAGTTTAATCACAGTAAATCATCCGATTGATAAAGATTTACGACAAGAAGGCTTTGAGATTTCTAAGGAAATTATTATTGAAAATAATGTTTGGATTGGCGCAAATGTAACGGTAAATCCAGGCGTTACAATTGGTACAAATTCTATTATCGGTTCTGGAAGTGTAGTCACAAAAAATATTCCCGAAAATGTAATCGCAGTAGGAAATCCATGTAAAGTTTTAAGAGAAATTACTACAAAAGATAAAACTGATTTTGAAAGAACTTTAAAATAATTCCTAAGAATTCTTCATTGAAATCCGAAAAGTAGTTCCGTTCCCAACTTCAGAATTTACAATTTTAATATCGCCTTTATGATATTCTTTTATCACTCTTTTCGCCAAAGACAAACCTAAACCCCAACCGCGTTTCTTAGTAGAAAATCCAGGATTAAAAGCATTTCTAATTTGCGTGGTGGTCATTCCGCTACCAGAATCTTTAATTTCAATCGTTAGTAAATTATTTTTTTCTACTAAACTTATTTCTAAATTACCCTCACCTCTCATTGCATCTACTGCGTTTTTCACTAAATTTTCTATCACCCAACTCATCAAAATTTTGCTGTGAGGAATTAATATTTCATGATTCGGAAGTTTTAAATTAAAATTAATTTTAGTTGAAATTCTATTTTTTAAATAATCAAAATTTTGTTGTAAAGTTTCGTTAATATTCAAATCATTTAAAGTAGGAACAGATCCAATTTTTGAAAACCTTTCGCTTATTGTTTTTAGTCTGTAAATATCTTTTTCAAATTCTTTTACACCTTCAGAATCGGGATTTTCACCACGTAAAACTTCAATCCAACCAATCATAGAAGATAAAGGAGTTCCGATTTGATGCGCCGTTTCTTTAGCCAAACCCGCCCAAAGAAATCCTTCATCCGTTTTTTTAATTGTTCTAAAAAACCAAAAAGAAAATAGTAAATAAGCAAAAATAAACAAACCCAAAGCAAAAGGATAATAACGTAAATTGTTTAATAAAGCCGAATTATCATAGTAAACAAATTGGTTGTTATCATCTGGAAATTGAATTTCAATTGGCGGATATATCTTTTTCATCCGCTGAATTAATTTTTGCATTTTCTCCGGACTTTTCTCAATTTCTTCTGGAATATTTGCTTGAAAAGTTGGTGTATTATTTTTATCTGTTACAATTACGGGCATTGAATTATTGGACTGCCCAATTTGCAAAACCAAATCTAAAACTTCGGGCGATGGCGATTTTATTTCCTGTTGGTATTTTATAGCGGTTGCAAAAAGATTAATGCGCTTAATTTCTTCTTTTCTTAAATAATTAATCAAAATAGTTGTTGCCAAAATCACAGCAATTATCATCGCTGAAAACAAACTAAAAACAAACCAATTATTAAAACGGGAGAAAAAACTAAGTCTTTTCATATGTTATTTTAAAACATTTAAAACTTTGTACAAAGCATTACTAACGTCATTTCCACTATAATTATTGATGATGATTGAAAAAACATAATCCCCACTTTTAGATTTAATATATCCTGCAAAAGATTTACTGTCTTTAATTGTTCCGCTTTTCATTTTCATTCCATTTCCTTGCGTGGGAAATCCATCGTAAAATTCAGCAAAATAATCTTGCTTTTTGGCATAAATTAAAGCTTGAACTTCTGCTCTTGCAGAAACATAATTTTGTGGTGAAAGTCCGCTTCCATCAGCAAAATTGATCATTTGAGATTTAATTCCTTTTGCTTTCCAGAAATCTTTAAGATAATCTACTCCCTCTTCAAAACTTCCCACTTTGCGTTTTTCTTTTGCCATTGTTTTAATAAAAGTTTCTCCATAAAGATTAATACTTTTTTTCAAAAACCAATACACAATTTTATCCAAAGTTGGCGAATTGTAAGTGAAAAATACGTTTTCTTTTGGGCTTGAAATTATTTTTTCTCCATTAACTAAATTTTGAGAATTTGTCACTACTTTTCCATTGAGACCAATTCCTTCAGCTCTTATTGCATCTTCAATCTCAATTCCCAATTGCAAAGGTGGATTTGGAGTAGAACCAGAAACTGTTGTTATTTTTCCTGCAGGTAAAGTTCCATTAATATATGCCACCTCAGAAAGTGGCGCAGTAAAGATTAAACTTTGGTCAGAATTCCCCCCCGTTTTTAATTCATTTACCCATTTTACACCACCTAAATCAATATTAAAATTTTTAAATTTATCTCCATTGATATTAAGATCAAATTGGTTTTCACGCCAATTAACGCTCCAAACTCCAGCGCCATAATAATTTCCCAAATCATTCCACGGCCATCCTCCAGGAATTGTTTGAAAATCAAAATAAGTATCATCAATTACAATATCTCCTGTAATTTTTGTAATATTTTTTTCTTTTAAAGCAGCAATCAATTTTTTCTTAAAAACTTCGGGTTTATAACCATCATATCTCCAACTTCCCAAAGTTGGATCACCGTTAGAAGTAATTATTAAATCGCCAGAAAGTTCATTATTTGAAATTTTCCCATTGTAAGAAGCGGTTGTAGAATATTTATAATCTTTTCCTAAAGTTTCTAAAGCAGCCACTGCAGTAAATATTTTTTGTGTGGAAGCTGTGGATAAACCTTTATTCCCATTGTACTCATATACTAGATTTCCAGCTGTGTCAGAAACGAAAAATGATAAATTCGCAGAATATGCACTTGGAGAATCCATTAAAGTTTTTGTTGCATTTTCTAATTTTTGAGTTACAGATTGTGCGAAAATTATTTGAAAAGAAAAGAAAAAGAGAATGACAATTGATTTCATATTGGTAAATTCTTTTCAAATATAAAGAAATTATATATTTAAGAATGATTAGAAAACTCCGTAGCTAAAAAATATAGAGATTATATTTTTCCAACTAAAAATATAAAATGTTGTGTTATTTAAAAATTATTTGTACCTTTTGTTGGGAATTTAAAAAAATATAACATTATGTCTTCAATAATTACAGGTCTTTTTAAAAGCCAAAGCCAATCGACTGAAATCTCACAAGATTTAGAAAACGCAGGTTTCCCAGAGAATAATTTTATCATTTATTTACACGACAAACCCATTTCTGAGGAAGTGAAAACTTCAATTTGGCGCTCTTTTTTTGGTGATAATACCAAAGTCGCAGATGAAAGTTTGGTGGTGAGTGTAAAAGTAAAAGATGCAGATTCTAAAGAGAAAGTCACGCAGATTTTCAAAGACAATGATTGCATTCACCAAAATTATATTGAAAATATAAAATTTAGAGACGCCAGATCTTTGCAATTTTTAAAAAGAATCGTTGCAATAAGAGCAAGAGCTTTAATTTCTTCGAGCCCTGAAATTAAACGTCGTGGTCAAAATGAAGGAATTAACTCAGAAGTTTTTTTCGGGTAAGATTTATATTTTATACTATTTAATATTTTTTTTATTTCCTGAAAATTTAAATAGGAATAAAAAACTATTTTTCGTATTTTCGTGAGAAATAGACACGGAAGATGCCATACGACTTAGAGCAAGAAAATAAGGAAATTCTTGCGCGTTATAAAGATTTAATTTCTAATACTTACAGAACTTTAGATGAGGAAAACAATAAACTCATCCGGAAAGCTTTTGATGTTGCATTAGACGCTCACAAAGATCAACGCCGAAAAAGTGGCGAACCTTATATTTATCATCCAATAGATGTTGCAAAAATTGTTGCAAATGAAATTGGTTTAGGCGCAACTTCTATCGCTTGTGCTTTACTCCACGATGTGGTGGAAGATTCAGATTATACAGATGATGATTTAAGAAAAATTTTCGGAGATAAAATTGCAGAAATTGTAAATGGTTTAACCAAAATTTCGGTAATGAACCATCAAAATATTTCTGTACAATCTGAAAATTACCGCAAATTACTACTCACACTTTCAGAAGATTTTCGTGTGATTTTAATTAAAATTGCAGACAGACTTCACAATATGCGGACTTTGGATTCTATGGCTCCAAGTAAACAACGCAAAATCGCAAGTGAAACGGTTTATATTTACGCACCTTTAGCTCACAGATTGGGGCTTTATGGGATAAAATCTGAATTAGAAGATTTATCTTTAAAATATAATAATCCCGAGGTATTTAATGAAATTACTAAAAAATTAGAATCAGCCGAAGAAGCTAGAAAAAAATATGTAGAAGAATTTGAAAAAGAAGTTTCTGAGCAATTAGAAGCAGAACATTTAAATTTTACAATTAAAGGCAGAGTAAAAGCAATTAGCTCTATTTATAGAAAAATGCAAAAGCAGAACGTAACTTTTGAGGAAGTTTACGATAATTATGCCATTCGAATTATTTATAAATCTGATGCGAAAAATGAAAAATTTATAGCTTGGAAAATATATTCCATCGTAACAGATTTATACCACAGTAATCCTCAAAGAATGCGCGATTGGATTTCGCAACCACGTTCTACAGGTTATGAAAGTTTACATCTTACCGTTTTAGGTCCAGATAAAAAGTGGATTGAAGTGCAAATTCGAAGTGAAAGAATGGATGATATTGCAGAAAAAGGAGTTGCTGCACATTATAAATATAAAGAAGGTTACAAACAAAATTCGGACGATAGAAATTTTGAAGCTTGGGTTTCAGAAATTCGTGACGTTTTAGAAAACCAACAATCTTTAACCACTTCTGAACTTTTAGATACGGTAAAATTAAATTTGTACAGCAAAGAAGTCTTTGTTTTTACTCCAAAAGGTGAAATTAAAATTTTGCCAATTGGTTCCACTGCTTTAGATTTTGCCTTTTCAGTGCATTCAGATTTAGGAATGAAATGTTTGGGAGCAAAAGTGAATGGAAAGTTAGTTCCCATAAGTTATGTTTTGCAAAATGGAGATCAAGTGGATATTTTATCGTCTCAAAATCAAAAACCAAAAAGTGATTGGCTGGATTTTGTAGTGACTTCCAAAGCAAAATCTAAAATAAAAGCAATTCTAAATTCAGAGAAAAGTCATCTTGTAGAAGAAGGAAAAGAAATTCTACAAAGAAAATTGCGACATGCGAAACTGAATTTTAATGATGAAGAAATTAATAAAATGCAAGTTTTCTTCAATTTAAAAACTTCACAAGAATTATTTTTATCCTTTCAAAACGGTACTTTAGACGTTTCTGACATAAAAAGATATACTGAAGGAAAAGGAATATTCAATAATTTATTAAATAGATTTAAGAAAACTTCTCCTAAAAATATTGAATATCAAGAAGCACCACAAACTGATTTAGATTTAATAGTTTTTGGTAAAGATGAAGAAAAATTAAATTATTCTTTTGCAAAATGTTGCACTGTAATTCCTGGTGATAAAATGTTTGGATTCATCACCATTTCTGATGGAATTAAAGTTCATAATGATCAGTGCCCAAATGCCATAAATCTTCGCGCCAATTATGATTATCGCGTGATGCCTGCAAAATGGGTAAATGAAGAGCGTTTTAAAAACAGAATTAAAGTAGAAATTGAAGGTTTAGACAGAATGGGAATGATTAACGATATAACCGCTGTAATAAGCAACGGAATGAATATGGACATGAAAAGTATGACAATAGAATCTAACGACGGAATTTTCCGTGGAACCATCAGTCTTGAAGTTCGAAATAAAACACAATTAGAAGAAAGTTTCAAACAATTAAAAAATATTAATGGCGTAAATAAAGTAAAAAGACTTTAAATTATTTTTTATAAATTAAACAATAACAATAACTTAAGAACATTCTCCATAACCAAATATGATTTTAACCAATTATTTCAAAAAATTTTTTACAAGCAGTGAAGCTTCTGGTGTTTTACTCATTATCTGTGTAATTATTTCATTGTTTATCGCCAATTCTTCTGCATCTGATGGATTTAATAATTTTTTACATACTTACATAGGTTTAGAATCTATAAATTTAAAATTTTCTGTAAGTCATTGGATTAATGATGGTTTGATGGCTGTTTTTTTTCTTTTAGTTGGTTTAGAAATTAAACGAGAGATTGTAGAAGGTGAACTTTCCACAATAAAAAGTGCGTCATTGCCTATTTTTGCAGCAGTTGGCGGAATGATAATTCCTGCTTTAATTTATATTTTTTTCAATCACAGTAATGCTTATGCGAAAGGATGGGCGATTCCGATGGCAACTGATATTGCATTTTCTTTAGCAATTGTAGGAATGCTTGGAAAAGCGGTTCCTGCTTCTATTAAAATATTTCTTGCCGCTTTAGCAATTGTAGATGATTTGGGCGCTATTTTAATTATTGCGTTTTTTTATACAGATTCTTTGCATTGGATAAATCTCGGGATTTGTTTATTAATCGTGGTCATTTTAATTTTACTTAACTTTTTTAAATTTAAAAATTATTTTTATTATTTAATTCCCGGTGTTTTTCTTTGGTATTTCATGATACATTCTGGGATTCACGCCACAATTGCGGGTGTAATTTTAGCTTTTACAATTCCTACAAATATTTCAAAAGATATTCCGTCACCATTAGAAAAATTAGAATCCAAACTTCATGTTCCAGTTAGTTTTTTTATAATGCCGATTTTTGCTTTAACAAATACCAATATTACATTTCACACAGGAATGATAGACGGACTTTTTACCAATTTTGGCGCAGGAATTATTTTAGGTTTAGTTCTCGGGAAAATTGTTGGAATAAATTTATTCTCTTGGATTGCAATCAAATTAGGTTTGAGTGAATTACCTTACAAAAGCCGATGGAATCAAATGATTGGAGTTGGACTTTTAGCAGGAATTGGTTTTACAATGTCTATTTTTATTGCATTATTGAGCTTTAAAGGACATCCAAATATTCAAGACGAAGCAAAATTTGCCATTTTAGCAGCTTCATTAATTTCAGGTTTTTCTGGCTATTTATTATTAAAATATTCAAAACAGAAAAAAATGTTTTTATCAAATTACAGAAAAAAATACCACAAAAAGTTTTAATTTTTATCTGTCAAAATTAAATTATGTTTTTCATCATCTTCCGCTGCAGTAGGAAGATTAGAAGGATTAAAATTTTCATCAAAATTCCCCAATTCTTCTGCTATTAACTTTTCTACTCGTACTTTTTTAATCGCAATATTGAGTTCATTTCCCAAAAGCACTAAAATAATATTTAAATTTATCCAAACCATTACCAAAATTATAGAACCAATAGAACCATAAAGAACATTATATTTTGCAAATTTTTTAACATAAAACGCAAAAATAAAAGTGATTAAAACAAATAAAACCGTAGTAAAAATTGCACCTGGAACTGCTTGTTTCATAGTTGTAATTTTTAAACAACCTACCCAATAAAAAAAAGTAAGTAAAATAAAATAGAAAAATGGAAACGAAATATATCCAATTATTTTTGAAAGATTTTGCACAAACCAACTGATATTATATTGCGGTGTAAATAATTTTAGAACCACTTCGCTGTAATAAATTCCTAAAAGGGAAAGTAAAATAATCACAATAAATGCAATTGTAATAACGAATGAAACCAAATATTCTTTTACAAAAGTTCGTTTTAAATTGGTATTAATATTAAATCCATTTATTAAAGAATGAGCCCCATTTGTTGCAAAAACTAAAGCGAAGATAATAGTAAGATTACTAAAATTTTTTAAATTGGGTACAATATAATTTTGAAGATAATCAGAAACATCACTTTGCATGTGCGATGGGAAAATATTGCGCATTAAAATTTCAAAGACATAAAATTGCAATTTATCATAATGTGGTAAAATGGGTAAAAGTGAAAGCAGAAAAAGCAAAAAAGGAAAAAGACTTAGAAAAAAACTCCAAGAAATACTTGCAGCTTGTCTTCCTAATTGAATCCTAAAAATTCCTTTTCCGTAAATTTCAAACATTTTCCATAGAGAAATACCTAAAAACGGAATATGAATTCCGTCTAAATAATTGTGGATTTTTTTTATAAAAAGAGGCGTTTTTATGCCCATTAAAGTAAATTTGTAAAACAAAGATAAGAAATGAGAATCAATTTAATATGCATTGGGAAAACTGACGACAAAGAAATTTCAAGCCTACTCTCCTATTATTTACAGCGGCTTCCAAAACATTGGAATTTTGAAATTATTATTTTACCCGATGTAAAAAATGCCAAAAGTTTAACGCCTGATTTAATTAAAAAAGAAGAAACAAAATTATTCCAAAATCAATTTGATTCTTCAGATTATGTCGTTCTTTTAGATGAAAAAGGAAAACAATTTACCAGCCGAGAATTTTCAGAAAAATTAGATTTTTATATGAATTCTTCAGTGAAAAGAATCTGCTTTTTAGTGGGTGGAGCTTATGGTTTTTCAGATGAAATTTATGAAAAAGCCACAGAAAAAATATCACTTTCAAAAATGACATTTACACATCAAATGATTCGTTTATTTTTTGTGGAACAAATTTATCGTGCAGCAAGTATTTTGCAGGGTAAACCTTATCATAATGATTAAGGAAAAGATAAAAGGTAAAAGTGAAGTTTAGAATTTAACAAAACTTAATTTTATTAATTACTTAATAATTCTTAATGGTAATTTTTTAATCTTTTAATTCTAATTGTTCTCTTCGCTAGAACTGAAAATAAACCGCCCAAAAGAAAACCAGCCGCAGCTCCAAATGCCACATCAAAAGGAAAATGCACACCTAGATAAATTCTACTGTAAGAAACAATTATCGCCCAAAGAAATACAGAAATAGTGAAAAATTTATATTTTTTTCCTAAAAGTGCAGAAAGAAAAGTAGCTAGAAAAAAAGTATTTGAAGCGTGAGAAGAGTAAAATCCATACATTCCGCCACAAGTTACTAATCTCATTTTCGTTTCTAAAAATGGATTGTGACAAGGTCTTAATCTTAAAACTCCAAATTTAAAAATTGTTGCTATTTGATCAGAAATTGTTATTCCAAGACCAATGAAAATTAAAATGAAAATTAAATTTCTGAGTTTATAATTTTTATAAAGTAAGTAAACAAAAATTATGTAAAGTGGAACCCAAATCCATTTATCTGACATTAAAATCCAAAAGGGATCAAAACTTTTTGTCCCTAAACCATTGAGGAAAAGCAAAGCCTCTTGATCTTTGTTTATAAACTCCTCAATCATTTTTTATCGACTTACTGGACCTTCATGCGTTGGATCTTCCAACAAATTTTGAACAGAAGAATCTTCGCCGATTGTTTTTTCAACGTCCACTAAAGGATTAAAATCTTTTGCAGCATCTCTAATTTTATCAATTTCCTTTTTTATTTCCGAGACAGGATTGTCTGTTTCTTTCATAATATCAGTTTTGATATCCTCCATTGCGCCACGCATTTTGCGAACACCTTGCCCTAAACCGCGGGCGATTTCCGGTATTTTATCCGGTCCAAATAATACTACGATTGCTAAAACAATCATTAGCATTTCACCTAAACTCAATTCCATGCGGCTAAATTACAAAAGATTTTAATTGAAAATTGATTTTAAGAAATATTTAATACTTCTCTTTTATGTATTGTATCAAAAGATTTTTCTTATTATTAAAGTCTAAATTCTTTTTAATATATATTTACGAAATACTGAATATTAAAGATTTTACGAAGAATTATTAATTTAATATTTAAAATTTATCATATTAATTTTTATAAATCTATAATCTCATTTTCTTTTTTTAATTTTTCAGTTTTAAAAACACGATAAGAAACAATCGCAGCAATTCCCATTAAAACGGATGCGAGAAAAAACGGCGCACCTGGAAAAAGAAATGGCGCTTCTTTATGAGTAAAATAGAAAAAAGTATTTGTCATTAAAGGCGGACCAATAATGGCAGTTAAACTCACCAAACTTGCGAGTGCACCTTGTAATTCGCCTTGTTCATTTCTGGGAACTTGTGCAGAAATTACACTTTGCAAAGCTGGACCTGCAATTCCGCCCAATCCGTAAGGAACTAAAAAAGCAAACATCATCCAACTATTTGTAGCAAATGCAAACAAAATCATCGCAAAAGAATAGAGAATTAAACCGTAATAAATACTTTTTTCATTCCCAATTTTTGGATTGATGTAGCGTATTAAAACGCCTTGAACTAAAGCTGTAATTAAACCAACTACACCCAAAGAAAGTCCCACCGTTTTTTCAGACCAATTAAATTTATACATTGTGAAATACGTCCAATTCGTTTGTACAGCGTGTCCACCAATATAAACTAAAATCAACGCCGCAATTAAACCTAAAATTTCCGGATATTTTTTTAATCTTAATAAAGAACCAATCGGATTTGCTCTTTTAATAGAAAAATTTCTTCTCTGGTCTTTCGGCAAACTTTCTGGCAAAACAAAATAACCGTAAAGAAAATTAATTAAACATAAAATTCCTGCAGCAACGAATGGAACTCTCGAACCAAATTGTCCCAAAAGTCCACCAATTACAGGTCCTATAATAAATCCTAAACCAAAAGCTGCCCCAATTAAACCAAAATTTTTCGCTCGATTTTCATTTGTTGAAACATCTGCAATATAAGCACTTGCCGTTGTAATACTCGCTCCTGTAACGCCAGAAAAAATTCTACCAACAAACAACCAAAAAATTGTAGGCGCCCAAGCTTGAAGAAAAAAGTTTCCTGCAAAACCCAAAAGTGAAAATAAAATTATTGGTCTTCTTCCAAATTTATCACTCAATCCACCTAAGACAGACGCGAAAATAAATTGCATAGAAGCATATGCAAAACTTAGCCAACCACCGTATTTTGCAGCTTCACTTACATCTGCGTGAATTAATTCTTGTATTAATTTTGGTACAACAGGAATTACAATTCCCCATCCTGTAACATCAATTAATATGGTAATAAAAATAAAACCTACCGCGGCAGATTTTTGAGTTTTTTTCATTACGTAAAGATATTTTTTTCTAGATAAAAAACACAAAACTTTTTTTGATTTTTTTAACCTAAAAATCCAATCTAAAAATCTCTTAAAAATCTTTATTCACACCCATTCCAAACAATGCAAAATCTAAAACTGCGGGATCTTCTGGATTGTACTTCCTAATGGTTAAATCTAATTCTTCCACCGCTTTCCAATCGTTTTGCGTACGATTTAAAAGTCCTAATTCACGTGAAATATTTGCGGTATGAACATCTAATGGAATTGATAAATATTGTGGATTTAAATTGTTCCAAATTCCAAAATCTACTCTTTTCAAATCTTTGCGAACCATCCAACGCAGAAACATTATCAATCTTTTTGCTGCAGAATTCTTGTAAGTTGAACTCACGTGTTTCGAAGATCTTCCAGAATTTTCTCGCAAAAAATAGGTGCGAAATCTTTCTAAAGAATGATAAAAATTGGTTTCATTTTCCTTTAAAAGAAACAAATCTTCAAGACTTTCAAAACTCTGATAAATTCTTTTTAAATTAATTAAAAAATTAGAAAAATCTTCACCATTAAAGGTTCGATGAATCGCTTTATTTTCAAGAATTTTTAAATCTTTTTCCGTGAAATTTTGGATAAAATCATAAGGCGAATTATCCATAAAATCCAGCATTTTCTGTGCTGAATTTAAAATAGATTTTCGGTTTCCCCATGAAATTGTCGCAGTTAAAAAGCCTGAAATTTCTATATCTTGTTTTAGTGAAAAACGATGCGGAATGCTTATTGGATCTAGTTCTATAAAATCTGGATGATTGTATTGTTCCGCTTTTTCATTTAATAATAAAAAAACTTCATCCAAATTTACTTTGTTTTTGCTCATTCTAATTTAATAGTTTCCAAGGCTTTTGGTAAAAATGTAGCAGGAAAAATTTGTCTTGCTTCATCTGTAAACACACTCAAATCTCCATATCGATTAGAAAAATGACCTAAAATTAATTTTTTTACGTTCGCAGCTTTTGCAATTTGAGCCGCTTCAAATGCAGTTGTATGTCCTGTATAATCTGCCATTTCTTTTAAATTATGTAAAAAAGTAGATTCGTGATACAATACATTTACATTTTTAATTATTGGAATTACATCTTCTAAATACCGAGTATCACTGCAAAAAGCGTAAGAAATTGGTGGAGATGGTTCGGTTGTCAATTTTTCATTTTTTAAAACGTAACCATCAGAAAGTTCAAAATCTTTTCCGTTTTTAATATTTTGATAATCGCAGGTTTCAATTTCAGAATATTTTGAAATTTCTGACATATTTAAATGCCGTTCTTTTTCCTTCTCTTTAAATATATAACCGTTGCAATATATCCTGTGATTTAAAGGTATTGTGAAGACTTCTACTCTATTATCTTCATAAATTTTTTCGGAATAATTTTTATTTAATTCGTGGTAAATTATTTCAAAACCACGGTAAGTTTCGGTAATTCTAAAAATAGTTTCAAGCATTTCTTTTATTCCTTCCGGACCATAAACATTTAAAGGTTTATCTCTACCCAAAAGTCTGAAAGATGCGATTAAACCAGGCAAACCAAAACAATGATCGCCATGTAAATGTGAAATAAAAATATGATTTATTTTAGAAAATCTCACCTTTGCTTTTCTCAACTGAACTTGAGTTCCTTCTCCACAATCAATCAGAAAATGGCGATCTTCCATTTCTAAAAACTGAGCAGTTGGAGATGTATTAATGGTTGGAATTGCAGAATTAAAACCAAGAATTGTAAGATAAGAACTCAAAATATTTGCTTAAGAATTTGAAGTTACAAATTATAACTTATTTTCCACATTTAAAAACTGAATAAATTGGTCTAAAGCAAGCTTACGATGGCTAATTTTATTTTTATCTTCCGCGTGCATTTCCGCAAAAGTTTGGTTTTGATCTTCCGGCGTAAAAATTGGATCGTAACCAAAACCCTCTTCACCAAAAGTTTTTTCTGTAATATTTCCATAAACTCTGCCTTCAAAAAAATGTTCTCCATTTTCATCTTTGTAGCAAAGCATAGAAACAAAATAAGCTTTTCTATTGGGTTCGTCTTTTAATTCTTCTAAAACTTTGGCAATATTTTTCTTAAAATCATGATTTCCTGCATACCGCGCAGAAAAAATTCCCGGTCTTCCATCTAAAGCTTCAACAACTAAACCAGAATCATCGCCCAAACTTGGTTTTCCGGTTTTTTCGAAACAATATTTTGCTTTTATTAATGCATTTTCCTGAAAGGTTTTTCCGTCTTCTACAATTTCATCATTAATATCATAATCCGTTAAACTTGTGACTAAATATTCTGTGCCTAAAATTTGTTGAATTTCTTCTTTTTTGTGAAGATTATGTGTTGCAACTAAAAGTTCCATTATTAATTCTGTTTTATTTTAATTCGTTTGATAGTGAAGTTGTCTAATATTGTTAAAAAAATTCCTTAATTATCTTGATAAACTACTTTGTTTCGGTGCATAAAATAATAATAGGAAGTCCCAAATAATACTAAACCAATGAGTAAAATATAAATTTCTGAGACACCAAAACCTTGAGTAAAACTTTGGCCTTTTGTAAAAATGATTAACATTGCTGCAATAAAATTATTAAAAGCGTGAAGTAAAATTGACATTAATAAAGATTCTGTTTTCCAATACACCAATCCTAAAACTAAGCCAAGCAAAAATGCGCCCAAAAATTGCCACGGATAACCGTGAATTGCACCAAAAATTAAAGCTGAAAAAACAATGGCTTTTTTAGGATTCATACCTTTGTTTAGCATTGCTCTTAAAATAATCCCACGAAATAAAATCTCTTCTAAAAGCGGTGCAAAAACAGCAACCATAATTAGCATTGCAACATGATCCACTGAAATGGAATTCATTTGCGCCATAAATTTTAAATAAAGCCAACCGAAAAACGGACCTGTTGTAGGAATTAAATTAGTTAAATATTCAGAAATCAACATCATTCCGAACATCATCGGAAAGATTAAAAAATAAGTAAGAAATGGTTTTGAAGAAAAATTGAAATTAAGTTTATAACCTTTTGGTCTGGTTACAAATAAATCAAAAAATAAAATCGGCAAACCTAAACTTAAAAGATACGCAATCAACAGAAAACTGGAAGAAGACTGGAAATCTGATTTTAAAACATAAATATAAAATGCCATTATAAAACCAAGTACAATTTGTGCAGCAAAATAACCGCCCAATAAAATACCGATTTCACGCCAACCAATCGTAAAATTATTTTTTTTGAATGTTTCCAATAATTAAATTTTCACAAAGATAAATTAAAATTGAAGAAAAACTTCTAAGGAACGAACCCGGTATTATATTCAGAATGTTTATTACAAATTCATTTAAAAAGGGAAAAAATTAATTTTTTCGAATGATTTCTTTTATATAAATTTTAAAATCAAGTTCCATAAAAGTAATAAAAGGAAAACCGTCTCCATCAGTAAAACGAATCGCTTTGGAACCATCTGCATTTTCCATAATTGGACCGTCAAGAAAATAATCATTTCCGTTAATATTTTTTATCCATCTTATATAAGTAGAATTAGTGGTTGGACTTGTATCTGTTTGTAGAGTTTCAAAATGTTCTGCAGGAGAATTTATGCCATTTATAAAAAAATCTGCACATCCTTTTTCAGCTTCATTCATCATTTTTTTACTTGCAAAAACAGAAGTTTGATCGGTAAGATTCACATTTCCACCAGAAAATCTATTGTACATTGCAGTGGCATTATTTAGCGCTTCTTCATTCATCGAAATAGTTCCGGTTTTATTCGCAGGTTCAGTCATTTTATACTCAAACGTAATTCCACTCGAACTTAATTTTGTTGGAGTTACAATGAAATCGTATTCCACATTTCCCGCTTCAACTTGGTAAACCAATTGATCTCCGACTTGTATTTTATACGCAATTTGCGCAAAAAGAAACGTGTTACTAAAAATAAGTAACAGTAAAATTGTAAGTTTTTTCATAATCCGAATTATTAAAATTGAAATATTTATCATTGTAAAATTCGATAATACCACATTACTTTACAATAAGGCAATTGTCGTATTTTTAATTTCTTTCTCATTAATTACTTTTAAAAATAATCTATTTATTTGAAATTAAATAAATGCTTTAAATTTTTTTTAACGAAATCCTCTTTTATTTTCATACCAAAAGATCGTTTTCATTTTCCATAAAAAAACACGATTTTTGCAATCTGAATTTTACGACAAAAGAGAAAATATTATTTTGTTGATTAAATTTAGATAAAGTTTACAAAAGATTTGAATTTAAAATTCAGAATCAAAAAATTTAAAATTTCATAAATGTCTTTACAAAAAGAAATCAATAAAAGGAAAACCTTTGGAATTATTTCGCATCCAGATGCCGGTAAAACGACTTTAACAGAAAAGCTATTGCTTTTTGGTGGCGCAATTCAGGAAGCGGGCGCGGTAAAATCAAATAAAATAAAAAAAGGTGCAACTTCCGATTTTATGGAAATCGAGCGGCAAAGAGGGATTTCTGTGGCAACTTCTGTTTTGGCTTTTGAATACAAAAATTATAAAATAAATATTCTCGATACGCCCGGTCACAAAGATTTTGCGGAAGATACTTACCGAACTTTAACGGCTGTAGATTCCGTAATTGTCGTGATAGACGTGGCAAAAGGTGTAGAAGAGCAAACTGAAAAATTAGTTCAAGTTTGTAGAATGCGGAATATTCCGATGTTGGTTTTCATTAATAAATTGGATAGAGAAGGAAAAGATGCGTTTGATTTATTAGATGAAGTAGAACAAAAATTAGGTTTACGAACTTGTCCTCTTTCGCTTCCAATCGGAATGGGCGAAAGTTTCCAGGGAATTTATAATATTTGGGAAAATAATATTCAATTATTTTTAGAGGAAAAAAAACAAAGAGTAAGCGAAACCATTAAGTTTGATAATATTAATGATGAAAGTATCGATGAAGTTATCGGTAAGAAAGCAGCGGAAACATTGCGTGAAGAATTGGAATTAATTCAGGAGGTATATCCACCTTTTAATAGAGAGGAATATCTTTCAGGTGAATTACAGCCGGTCTTTTTCGGTTCTGCTTTAAATAATTTTGGTGTTCGGGAATTGCTTGATGCATTTATAGAAATTGCGCCAAAACCGCAACCAAAGAATTCAGATATTCGTTTAGTAAAACCCGAAGAAAATGATTTTACAGGATTTGTCTTTAAAATCCACGCAAATATGGATCCGAAACACCGCGACCGTTTGGCGTTCGTGAAAATCGTTTCGGGAACTTTTAAAAGAAATGAAAATTATCTTTTGGTGCGTGATGGTAAAAAATTAAAATTTTCTTCGCCAAACGCCTTTTTTGCCGACAAAAAAGAAATAGTGGAAGAAAGTTTTCCGGGTGATATTGTTGGACTTCACGATACTGGAAATTTTAGAATTGGAGATACTTTAACTGCTGGAGAAAAAATTAATTTTAAAGGAATTCCCAATTTTTCACCGGAACATTTTAGATATATCAATAACTCTGATCCATTAAAAGCGAAACAATTAAATAAAGGAATTGACCAATTAATGGATGAAGGTGTCGCTCAATTGTTTACAATGGAAATGAATAACCGTAAAATTATCGGAACAGTTGGCGCGTTGCAATATGAAGTTATTCAATACAGATTGGAACATGAATATGGTGCAAAATGTAGTTATGAACCACTTTCCATTCATAAAGCGTGTTGGATCGAAGCCGATGAAAAATCCGAAGAATTTAAAGAATTTGCGCGTTTAAAACAACGTTTTTTAGCAAGAGACAAATTTAACCAACTGGTATTTTTAGCAGATTCTTCTTTCACAATCCATATGACGCAGGAAAAATTCCCGAATGTGAAACTGCATTTTATAAGTGAGTTTAGAAATGCGGATAATTTTGAGAAGATTTAGTTTTAATGCTAAAATTTCAAACCATAAAAAGAAAATCTTGGATCGGGGAAATAACTTGGTCGCAATATCTTGCACTCGGACCGTTTATCTTATTATTTCTTTTCGCATTATATGGCGAAATTTTAACTAAATGTTTTCACTCAACTATTGAAATAAAAGATGGAACATCAAATTTATTAATATTTGTTTTCATTATTTGTTTACTATTTGGTTATATATCAAATATGTCACCAGTTACATATCAAAATTTAAATGCTTTTATAATAGGAAAAGTTATTTTTGATGAAAAATATATTTCAATAAATAATAAAATTATAAACTTTAATGAAATTTCAAAACTAAATGTAAAGGCTAATTATTACAAAGGTCAGCGCATTTTACCCTCTGTTTTATATAGTAGAATTTATGAGCCTTATTTTCAAATTGGAAAAAATAATTTTGTTGAAATTCTTGCTAAAAATAACGAAAAAATTAAAGTAGAATTTTTAATTAATTCAAAATATGATATTGAAAGTCTTAATGATTATTTTGCGAAAACGGTAATTGAAAACAAAATCAATTTAGATTTAAATAAACTTTACAATCTTCCTGAAAATATTAAAAACACTGAATATTTTAAAAATTTTGTCGCCGATTTATTAATTAAAAAAGAAATCGAATGTGGCTATGGAATTTCATTAATTGGTTATAATTCTGACCAAGGAGCAAAATTATTACGCGAAAAATATTGTAGTTAAATTATTCATTCGAAAGCGCATAAACCGCAAAACTCGCCAACCAATGATCTCCGCCATAATTTCCTGCGAAAACCAAAGGCAATCCATTTTCCAGAAAAACATTAGCAGTTTTTTTGAATTTTTCTTTTAACGGATGATTTTTAGGTAATACATCGGAAATACCTTTCATACACCAGGCTTTTGTAAAAGACAATCCAACCAAATGAACCGTTTGAAAATCATTAATATCACTAATTACGGGGATTTTAGAAATATTTTCAATACTTCTTTTATTATAAAATTGATTTAACCAAGTTACAAATTCATTTTGCGGAAGAATTCTCCGCATTAAACCTGCAATTTCTAGACTTGGCGAGAAAAAATCACTTCCGTCCGGTTCTAAATAAGCAGGCGTATCTTTATCTTTTAAATAAAAATATTTTGTCTTTTCTACCAACATTTTCTCGAAATCTTTATCGCCGGTCGCTCTCGCCAAATCTAATGCAAAAGACATTGCAAACGCGGTATTTGGATGAACGCCGGTTCTGTTTGGATACGTTTGTTTGGGTAAATAATTTTTCCAAAGTCTCAGAATTTCATCGGTTAAAGGTTTTAAATTTTTATGCCAGATTTTGGCTTTCGGATTGTCCCAAAATGCCAATTCTTCATCTAATTTTAAAAGCCTCGCCCATCCATAAGTTCTTTCGAAATTTTGTGAAACTTCATATTTTGTGAAATAATCAGCTTCTTTTTTCATTTTATCAGTCTGAAATGAATTATCTAAAATAGCTATAATTTCTGCAGATTTTGCAAAACTTGTTTTAGTTTTTAAAATTTTTACCAACATCCAATGTCCATGAACAGAAGAATGCCAATCAAAACAACCATAAAAAATAGGATGTAATTCTTGCGGTGTTAAAACTGCTTCTTCCGCATTATTAATAATATGTGCTGTTTTATTTGGATATTGCTGATTGATACAAAGCATTGGTTTTTCCGCCAATTTTGCTGCAACTTCATCAGTGAATTCAATATTTTTTTGTGCGAAAACTGTTGCACTAATTAGCAAAAATAAAAAAGAAAAATTTTTCATAGATGAAATTTAAAGTATTCAGTTATAAAAATAAAAATTTAGTTTCATTTTCCCTATGTTTTAAAAAAATATTATTTTAAAAACTTAAAATATACAAATCAAAATCGCATTCAAAATTAAATTGTATAAGTTCAATTCATTATCTTTGTCGTCTTTTTAAAAAAATAAAATGGTAAATAATTCAGTATTGAAAGGTGTTTTTTTAGTTGCATTGGGCGCGACAAGTTATGGGATGCTTGCAACTTTTGTGAAAATGGCTTATGAAGAAGGTTACACTACGGCAGAAATTACATTTTCACAATTCTCTTTTGGTATCATTGCAATGCTTTTAATTAATCTATTTTTAAAAAAGAAAAACAAAAATACCGCAGAAAAAGCTTCAAAGAAAAATATTAGACAACTTATGTTGGCGGGAAGTTCCACAGGAATGACAAGTATTTTTTATTATTTGGCAGTAAAATTTGATATTCCAGTTTCTATCGCCATCGTTTTATTAATGCAAACTGTTTGGATGGGTGTAGTTTTAGAAATGATTTTAGAGAAAAAAATACCATCCACTTTAAAAATTATTGCAGTTGTAATTGTCTTAATTGGAACCGCTTTAGCGACGAATTTAATGAATACTTCTGTTCATCTTAATCCAATTGGTTTATTTTTCGGTTTATTAGCAGCTGCTTCTTTCACAACAACTATGTTTACAGCCAATAGAATTGCTGTAAATATTTCTTCAGCGCAAAGAAGTTTATACATGCTTTTTGGCGGTGGAATTTTAGTTTTAATTTTTACAATAATTACTCAAATTTTACCAAGTCAATCTGAAAGCTTTAATCATTTAATGGGAATTTTTTCTACACCTAAAGAATTTAATTTTATGATTTTCGCAAAATGGGCGATTGTTTTATCTTTATTTGGAACAGTGATTCCGCCACTTTTGTTAAATGCAGGATTTCCTTTAACAGGAATTGGTTTGGGAAGTATTGTTTCTTCTTTAGAACTTCCGGTTTCTGTGATGATGGCTTTCACTTTATTGCACGAACACGTCGCTTTTTCCCAATGGATTGGGATTTCTTTGATTATTGCTGCAATTGTAATAATGAATGTGAAATGGAAAAGGGTTTAGAATTGCTTATTGATCATAAAATCTTCTGGTATCTAAATTCCCATCATCACGTCTTGTAAGGATTGTTACGGAATTAAAATATTTTTTTCCGTTGCTTATCATAAAATAATAAACAACATCATCATCGATTGTTTTTTTAATAATTTTACGAGGATTATAAGTGATATTTTCTTCTTGAATTTTGTAGCCATTAAAACTGTAAGAATTATTGGATGGAATATATTGTATTGATGATTCATCAATTTGGAAAGTGTCTTCTCTTTTCACATGAGTTTCTGTGGTAGCTCCACCTGTGGAAACTCTTTCATTTAAAATATAAACAAAAGTTCGTTCTTTTGGCCAGAATCTAAAAGAATTAAGACCAAAAGCCTTAAAGCCTTCTATTTTTTTTATCAATTTGCCAGAATTATCTGTTATAAAATGATAATAATAATCGGAAGGCATTGAATCAAATTTTTCTACCATATCTGAAAAAGTTGCTTTTTCAGTTTTTATTTGAGATTTTGCATTCAATGTAATTAGGCAGAAAAAAATTGCCAAGAAGTTAGTTATAAATAATTTTGACATAGCTTCTAGTTTCAAGTGAAATTTATTTATTCAAAACAGTTTATTCTTATTTAATCATATAAAAAGATAAAATTAATAATTTTTTATATTATTTTTAAAATTACTTTTTAAATGTAAGTAAGAGAACAAATATGAAATTAATTCGTAAATGTAATTTCTTCCCAATGAAAAAGAATTCCCAAACTTTTTAGCCCCGATTGTAACGACATCCTTTTTCTTTTTTTACAAAAAAAGGAAAAGATATAGTGGAAAGCGGGAACAGTTTTCGGAGAAAATGAAAACGTGTTGCTTCTAAAAATTTTAATTAATTTTCTTCTGAACGAAAACCACATAAGCCAAATAAAGCAGTGGTAAAGCCATAATTCCTAAAAATAAAATATTTTCTTGAGCACTTTCTGGTTGTAATAAAATGGTGTAAACCAAACCAAATGCAGCGCCACCTAAATGTGCAGCGTGACCAATATTATCATTTGCGCGCGGTTTCAACATAGAATAAACGGAATAGGCGAAATAACCAAAGCCAAAAATAAATCCGGGAATACCAATTGGAATGAAGAAAAAGTAAATTGACATTGTAGGAATCATACCAATCGCGGCAAATAAAATCCCAGAAACTCCGCCACTCGCGCCGATTGCGGAATACCACGCTTGATGTTTATAAAGATAAAGTGAAAATAAATTTCCTAAGATTATTGAACCAAAATAAACTACAATAAAACCAAGCGGACCAAAAAATTGCAAAACAACCGGACCGAAAAAATACAAAGTCAACATATTGAAAATCAAATGCGTTGGATCTGCGTGCAGAAAACCTGCAGAAACCAAACGTACATATTCTTTGTTGCGCAAAATTGCGCCTACGTTGAATTTATATTTTTCAAAAATAGGTGGATTTTGCCATCCGTAATAACTGAAAATTGCAGTTGCGGCGATTATTATTAATAAAATACTGTTCATAAATTTTTTTATTCTTCGTCACCAAAAAGTGAACCGATTGTTCCTTCTTCATTAAAATCCTCGTCTTTCACGTCGTGGTCTATAAAACTGACGTGACCTTCCGTATATTCTACCTCGTCAAAACCTGGATTAAATTCTTCCGTAGCTTCAGGAATTTCCAAATTAATGAGTTTTATTTTGCCTTTTGTTAATTGATTTCCGAGCGCTTTTATTCCTTTTACAGAAATAAATTCATCAATTTTAATAATTTCATTTTCTTTTTCTTTGCCTTTTTCTTTGGCGAAAATTAATTCTGCAGTTGCATTTGGTTCCGTAATTACCATTTCTACAAATGATTTCGGATGTTCTGAAGGGAAAAAACTTTGCACACTTGAAGTATTTTCTAATAAAAATCTTTTTAGAAAATAAATCCCTTTTTCACCGTCAAAGTAAATACAAGAAAGCGCTTGTTCTGGTTTCCATTTTTCTAAAATTAAATAGTCATCATCAAAACGATTTTGCAAATCAAATGAAATGAGTTTTGCTTCACCGTGAGAATTAACGAGTAAAATTTTATCATCGCCTTTAAAAGTTCCGAGTAAATTTCCACGTGCATCTGCGTTTAAACGGCGAACTGTATCATCAAACCAAATCTTGCGCGGTGCTAAAGTTGAATGACCTTCTTCTTTTAAATCTACTTTTTTAACAGCATATTTTGTGACCAAATTCCCTTTGGAATTTCTTCCTTTAATCGCCAATTCTGAGAAATCAATATCAATTTTATTTTTCCGAACTCTTGCATTGGGTTTTAATAATACAGAAACCAATTCTGCTTCTCCATTTGGATTTGCGGAGAAATACAATATTTCTGAACCTTTGGTTTCAGAAGCTAAAAAATATTCAGTGTTTCGTGTAATTGAAGTTACAGCAAAGCGCTTCATAAAATAAGGCCCGACTTTGCCTTCGCGGTAAATCATGTTATAAACCGTTCGTTTGTCGTTTTTCTTAAAAATCCCTACATGCAATAAATCTTTACCGACAAAAGTTTTCGCTTCCACTTTTACAACTTGCATCACGCCATCTTTTCTAAAAATAATGATGTCATCGATATCCGAACAGTCAAATAAATATTGGTCTTTTTTTAGCGAAGTTCCGATAAAACCTTCTTCAAAATTAGCGTAGAATTTCTCATTTGCAACGGCAACTTTTGAAGCATCAATGGTATCAAAAATTCTTAATTCTGTTTTACGTTCGCGGTTTTTACCATACTTTTTCTGAATATTTTCAAAATAAGCAATTGCATACGCTGTTAAATTTGCTAAATGGTGTTTTACTTCTTCCATTTTACCTTCTAAACCAACAATGTTTTCCGCTGCTTTATCTTGATCATAACGAGAAATCCGCATAAAAGGAAGTTCCGTTAATTTGATAATATCTTCAGTTGTAACTTCTCGTAAAAGGTTTTTGGTAAAAGGTTTTAAAGCTTTATCAACTGCGGCATAAACTTCTTCTTTGGAAGCTCTATTTTTAATTTCTTGGTAAATTTCATTTTCAATAAAAATCTTTTCAAGACTTGCGAAATGCCATTTCTCCTGAAGTTCGTGGAGTTCAATTTCTAATTCTCGTTGTAATAAATCTCTTGTAAATTCTGTATTTCTACGTAGGATTTCTGAAACCGTGAGAAACATCGGTTTGTCACCAACAATTACACACGCATTTGGTGAAATTGAAATTTCACAGTCTGTGAATGCGTAAAGTGCATCGATGGTTTTATCCGGCGAAACGTCAGAATTTAAATAAACATTAATTTCAACAACATCAGAAGTATTGTCTTCAATTTTTTTAATTTTTATTTTGCCCTTTTCATTGGCTTTAATTACGCTATCTATTAAATCTCCTGTATTTCTACCAAAAGGTAATTCTGTGATGCATAAAGTATTTTTATCTTTTTGAATGATTCTTGCTCTGGTTCTAAGTTTTCCACCTCTTTCTCCATCGTTATAATTCGCAACATCTAATAAACCGCCTGTTAAAAAATCAGGAAAAAGTTCAAATTTTTTGCCTTTTAAATGGGCAATTGAAGCATTAATTAATTCATTAAAATTATGTGGCATTATTTTCGTGGAAAGTCCTACTCCAATTCCTTCCACACCTTGCGCTAAAAGTAATGGGAATTTTACGGGTAAATCTACAGGTTCATTATTTCTTCCGTCATAAGATTTAGACCATTCTGTAGTTTTCGGATTAAAAACAACTTCCAACGCAAAAGGTGTTAATCGCGCTTCAATATATCTTGCTGCAGCAGCGGAATCTCCTGTGTAAATATTTCCCCAGTTTCCTTGAGTGTCAATTAAAATATCTTTTTGACCAATTTGTACCATTGCATCTGTGATAGAAGCATCGCCGTGCGGATGATATTTCATCGTATTTCCAACAATATTCGCAACTTTATTGTAACGACCATCTTCCAGTTCACGCATAGAATGCATAATTCTACGTTGCACAGGTTTGAAACCATCAAAAATTGAAGGAATGGCGCGATCTAAAATTACATAAGAGGCGTAATCTAAAAACCAATCTTGATAAAGCCCGGAAACTTTTTTTAAACTTTCTTCTTCGTTAGAATTTTCTTCTGTCATTTCGTTGTATCGAATTTTGCTTTTTCTCTGTTAAATCTAGAAATCCTATTTAGAGAAAATTTTAAGTCTCTTTTTTCTCTTCTAGTTAAATATGAAATATCATACTTTAATGTGATGAAATTCTTTTTTTTACTGGTTATAGTTATGTAAAGTCTTTTATAAATTATAAAGTCTTTAATTTCAAATTTTACTAATTTATATTTGGGGAAATCATCATTTTTAATTTCACTAAAAAGAACAATAATATTTCTATTTCTAATATTAAGAGTTTCTCCATCACTATCATATTCAAAAATTTGTTTACCTCTTAAAATAAAAATACCATAAAGTAAAATGGATATTAATAGTAAAATATACTTGGAAAACCCTAAAATATTAAATTTGAATATGTCTAATAAATAAGCAAAAACACTTACAAACATGATTAAATTTATAACCGTCAATAAAAGATTATATTTGGGAATTCTCGCTTTATTACTTAATCTCATAGCAAAAATTTACTTTTCTGCAGTTTCTAAAATCGCTTTACTTTCTATTAAATTTTCTTCTATTACCAAATTATCCAAAATAAATAATTGTCGATCGGGTGTATTTTTTCCCATATAAAATTCTAAAAGATTTTCTATACTAATATCTTTTCCTAAAACAACGGGTTCTAAGCGAATATCTTTACCAATAAAATGTTTAAATTCATCTGGAGAAATTTCACCTAAACCTTTAAATCTGGTGATTTCTGGGTTTTTACCTAATTCTTCTAAGGCTTTTAGACGTTCTTCTTCTGTGTAACAATATCTAGTTTCTTTTTTATTTCTCACTCTAAAAAGTGGTGTTTGCAAAATATAAAGATGTCCATTTTTAATTAAATCTGGAAAAAATTGCAAGAAAAAAGTAATCAAAAGCAAACGAATGTGCATTCCATCAACATCGGCGTCAGTTGCTATTACAACGTGATTGTAGCGTAAATCTTCTAATGAATTTTCAATATTTAAAGCGGCTTGTAGCAAATTAAATTCTTCATTTTCATAAACCACTTTTTTAGTCATTCCGTAACAGTTCAAAGGTTTTCCTTTAAGACTAAAAACAGCTTGTGTTTCAACATCTCTAGATTTAGTAATTGAACCAGAAGCAGAATCTCCTTCTGTAATAAAAATTGTTGATTCCGATTTTCTTGAAGCTTTTTGGTCACTATAATGTTGTCTGCAATCTCTCAATTTTTTATTGTGGAGCGATACTTTTTTCGCTCTTTCTCGCGCTAATTTCTGAATGCCGGAAAGTTCTTTTCTTTCACGCTCTGAAACGATTATTTTTCTATTTATAGCTTCTGCAACATCTGGATTTTTATGTAAAAAATTATCCAGTTTAGATTTCATAAAATCAATTACGAAAGTTCGAACCGTTTGCTTTCCCGGTTCCATTTCGTTTGAACCAAGTTTTGTTTTTGTTTGAGATTCAAAAACGGGTTCTACAACTTTAACTGCAACCGCAGCAATTATGGACTTTCTTATATCTGCAGCTTCGAAATTTTTATTAAAAAATTCTCGAATAGTTTTGACGTAAGCTTCGCGAAAAGCATTTAAGTGAGTTCCACCTTGCGTGGTATTTTGTCCGTTAACAAAAGAAAAATAGGTTTCAGATTGTGATTTATCAGAATGGGTAATCGCAACTTCAATATCATCATCTTTCAAATGAATAATTGGATAAAGTGTTTCTTCTTCCAATTCTTCCGCCAATAAATCTTTTAATCCGTTTTCACTGTAAAAAATTTCGCCATTAAAATATAATTTCAAACCTGGATTGAGATAGGCGTAATTTTTCAGCATTTTCTCAATATATTCCTTACGAAATTTAAAATGAGTGAAAATGGTAGCATCTGGAATAAAACTGATTTCAGTTCCGTTTTTCTCCACAGTTTCTGCTACTTTAGAGTCTTCCTTTATTAAACCTTTAGAAAACTCAGCAATTTTTACTTGTCCTTCTCTTACCGATTTTACTTGAAAAAAATCTGAAAGTGCATTCACCGCTTTCGTTCCTACTCCGTTTAAACCGACTGATTTTTTGAATGCTTTAGAATCATATTTTCCACCAGTATTCATTTTAGAAACTGCATCTACAACTTTCCCTAAAGGAATTCCACGTCCGTAATCACGAATCGTAATTTTGCCTTCGTCTAATTTTATTTCAATTTTTTTACCGGCTTTCATCACAAATTCATCAATAGAATTATCTATGATTTCTTTTATGAGAATGTAAATTCCGTCGTCTGCAGAAGAACCATCTCCTAATTTCCCAATATACATTCCGGGACGAATTCTGATGTGTTCTTGCCAATCGAGGGTTCTGATATTATCTTCGGAATAGTGCGTTTGTATATTTTCGCTCATTAATTTTTTTAGAAAATTTTAATTAAAATCCAAAATTTTCGGATAATCACAAAAATAGGAAATCCATTTTAATTTTTGAAATATAATTTTAATATAAATTGTTGCGATATTTTTTTAATTACAAAAGGAATAAAAGCTTTGTGATTTTAAAATTTAAAGAAAACAGTTTAAAAAAAATGTATAAAAATCTATAATCTGTTTGCGGAAAAATTGATGTACAGTTTTCACAGATTCTATTTTAACTTTGTCAAAATACAAGCACTCTTCAGAAAATTTTGAAAAAGTGAAAAAATCAAATTGAAATTGTTGGATTTTAAATAATTAAAAAAAAAATTAAAATCTATTGATCCAAGTTTCATAAGCATCCAGAAATTTTTGAAGAATTTTTTGCGTTCTTTCATTTACGGTCTTTCCATTATCTTCGAAAGATTCATTTATCTTTCCGAGATACATTTCTGGTTGTTGCATCATTGGAATATCAAGAAAAACAACCGCTTGACGGATGTTATGATTAGAACCAAAACCACCAATTCCACTTGGAGAAGCTGTGATAACTGCGCCAGGTTTTCCTTTCCAAACACTTTTTCCACCAGGACGAGAAGCGACATCAATTGCATTTTTTAAAACTCCAGGAATTGTTCTATTATATTCTGGAGAAACGAAAAGTACCGCATCTGAGTTTTTAATTTTTTCTCTAAAATCCGTCCATTTTTCAGGGCAATTTTCTTCTAAATCTTCATTATAGAAAGGTAAATCGCCAATTTCTACAATTTTCATTTCTAAAGTTTGTGATGCTAAACGAATCAATTCATTTGCTATTTTTTTGTTGAAGGATTCTTTTCTTAAACTTCCCACTAAAACTGCGATTTTTTTTTGCATAATTTTTAATTTTAATTAAAATTACAATTTGAGAAGTTAAGTGAAAAAATTAATATTAACAAATTAAGAAAAAAGTTCTGAAATTCATAGTTTAAAATCTTTTAGTTTAATAAAAAAAAATCTGTGAAATCTGTGTGCTTTTGAGGCACAGATTTCACAGATTTACACAGATTAAAAAAATTTAAAATGTGTAATTATTTTTAAACATTAAATCTAAAATTCATCATATCACCATCTTGAACAATGTATTCTTTGCCTTCAACAGCTAATTTCCCTGCTTCTTTTACTTTAGCTTCAGAACCAAATTTAATGAAATCTTCATATTTAATTACTTCTGCACGGATAAATCCTTTTTCAAAATCAGTGTGAATTACTCCTGCAGCTTGTGGCGCAGTAAATCCTTTTTCAATTGTCCACGCACGAACTTCTTTTACTCCGGCTGTGAAATAAGTTTGTAATTTTAATAAATGATAAGCTTGTCGAATCAATCGGTTTACACCGGGTTCTTCTAAACCAAGTTCTTCTAAAAACATTTGGCGTTCTTCAAAAGTGTCTAATTCATTAATATCGGCTTCAATTTGTGCAGCTAAAACTATGGTTTCGGCATTTTCTTTTGCTGCCATTTCTTCAATTTTTGTGATCCAAGGATTTCCGTTTTTAATAGAATTTTCATCAACGTTGCAAACATATAAAATCGGTTTATTGGTAAGAAGTTGAATTTCGTTCATCACTTTTAAACCAAAATCATCAGTTGGGAATTCTCTTGCATTATTACCTTCTTCTACAAAATTGGTCAATTTAACCAAAGTTTCATAAGTTAAAACATCTTCTTTTTTACCTGATTTTATGTGTTTTTTTGCTTTATCTACGGCTTTATTTAAAGTTTCTGCATCTTTCAATTGGAGTTCAATATCAATAATATCTTTATCGCGAAGTGGATCTACAGAACCTTCTACGTGAATAATGTTGTCATTTTCAAAACATCTTAAAACGTGAATTATAGCTTCACATTCTCTTATATTTGCTAAAAATTGGTTTCCTAAACCTTCACCTTTACTCGCACCTTTTACTAAACCTGCAATATCTACAATTTCTACAACTGCAGGTAAAACTCGTTCTGGATTGACTAATTTCTCTAGTTCAAATAACCTTGGATCTGGAACAGAAACAGTTCCTACATTTGGTTCTATAGTGCAAAAAGGATAATTTGCAGATTGCGCTTTTGCATTACTAAGACAATTAAAAAGAGTTGATTTTCCAACATTTGGTAAACCTACGATTCCACATTTCATAAATATTGAGATTTGAGATTTGAGATTTGACACTCAAAAATTAAGAGTGCAAAGATAAGAATTTTAAAGAGGATTTTTTTAAAATTTATTTCGGGTTTTAAAGAATGAAAAGGTTTAAAATTGCTTCAATTTAAATAATTTCAAAATTTTGAATCTCATTTAATTTTGGAAATTTTTTAGCAGATTTAAAGAATTTTCCTGTGCAATCTATCTCTTTCCAGCCTTTCTTTTTGCCAACATCACCAACTTCTACCACAATTGGAGTGAAAAGAATTTCTTCGCCGTTGTTATAATCTTCCCGAAACTGAATTGCAACATCTAAAACGCAAGGAAAGTCTGTATTTAAATTAACGTTTCTATAAATTATATCGTAATGCGTTTCTATATTTTCTGGAATTGTAAAATAATCTTCAAAATTTGTTGTTGAATTATTTAATTCAACCATTCCGCAAATTGCATAAAATAGAGCAATAGTATAAAATTTACGGGTTTCATTTCTGTAATAATCATTTTGAAAATGACCACCTTCAAATAAGAGAGTTGGAATTCCCATTTGGGTTAAGTTATCTCCCACAGAATTTGGATAATATTCATCAGAATAACGTCCAATTTGATTGGGTAATTTTGTACTCAACTTATTAAAAATAAACGCAATAATGGACATGCTTTTTTTACGTGTTTCGGTAATTTCTCGTTCAAAATTCTCTGATGGTGCAAGAAATGAAAGAGTTGCAGGATGAATTCCGTCTGTGGTGAATATTGTTCTTTGATCGTGCAAATTCAATGCGTAATCATAATTTTCCTTCTGAAGTAAGTTTTTTAAAATTTTTATTTCTAAACTAGATTCTTGATTAAAATCTCTGTTAAGATCAATTTCCAAAGCATTTCTGCGTGTCCATCTTTCACTTCCATCGGGATTTAACATAAAAATAAAATCTAAAGAAATCTCTTTTTCCAATTTAGATTTTAATTTAAAATCTACTTCTAATGAATAAAGAAAATCTAACATTGAAAGTGTTGCAGTAGATTCATTTCCGTGCATTTGGGACCAAGCTGCAATCTTTAATTTTCCCGACCCGAAAGAAAATTTAAAAATAGGGTGGTTTAAAGTTGAAGTTCCAATTTTAGTAATACAATTTCTGTAATTCTCTTGTAGGAAAAAAAATAATTTTTTTGGGGAAATATAGCGGTTTGAAAAATTGGGATTTTTATGATAAATAAAATCTTCACTCATTTTTAAGGATTTACAAAATTCAAAATTAATCTATTTTTTAAAATAAGCAATATTATACATTTGTATATTTATTAAACACGTCAAAATGACAGTTTGTCTGTTGGTATTTTTGTGGATTACATTATTCAAAATCTAAATACTTAAAATTATTTTAATCAAAACTTTATGAAATTTAATTGAAGTATTAATTAAAATCTTATTT
>NZ_JBLXIJ010000013.1:0-35793 GCF_048269545.1 Halpernia sp.
AAAATTTAAATAATAGAATTCAAAATATTAAATAAATAGTTTGAGTTTAGCTTTATCATTATACTTTAATATTAAACTTAAAATAAGTTTTTCTAAAAATTAAATTTTCTAAAATATGAAAAATATAATCCATAACTTAATTTAAATGGAAAATTATTAATGAAAATTACAATCACGGGTTATACAGGTTTTGTAGGTCAAAACCTTTCAATATATTTAGAAAAATTAGGTTTTGAAGTTTTTTCGTTACGTTTAAGAAATCAAGATTGGAAACTAAAATTAAATACGCAATGTGATGTACTCATTCATCTTGCAAGTTTAGCCCATGACACTTTTAATATTGCACCTCCAAACGAACATATCAAAATTAATACAAATTTAACCACCGAACTTTTTGATCAATTTTTGAAATCAGATATTAAAGATTTTTTCTACTTTAGTTCTGTAAAAGCTGTTGCAGACACAGTTGATGGCGTTTTAATAGAAAATGTGGAAGGTAATCCACAAACACCTTATGGTAAATCTAAATGGAAAGCTGAACAATATATTTTAAGTAAAAAACTGCCGTCTGGAAAGCGCCTCTTTATCATTAGACCTTGTATGATCCACGGTCCGGGAAATAAAGGGAACTTAAATTTATTATACAAAATTGTAGAAAAGGGAATTCCTTGGCCATTAACAAATTTTGAAAATCAACGGTCGTTTTTAAGTATCGATAATTTAAATTATTTAATTGTTGAGATGATAAATAATCCTTCAGTAGAATCTGGTGTTTATAATTTTGCAGATGATGAGTCATTATCTACTAATAAACTTATCACGATAATGAACGAAGCTGTTAATAAAACCCCAAAATTTTTAAAAATCAGTAAAAATTTAATTCAGAAAATTGCCAAAACGGGCGATATTTTACATTTACCTTTAAATTCCGAAAGATTAAAAAAACTATCAGAAAGTTATATCGTCTCCAACCAAAAAATAAAAACGGCTTTAGATATTCAGAAGTTACCAATTAATGCATCAGATGGCATTTTTAAAACCATAAAAAGTTTAAAAAAATAATTTAACAACTTCAATGTTTTAATTGAAAAGCTTGTAAAAATTGAAGAGAATACTTTTTAATTAAATAATCTGTTTCTTAATAAATACTAAATTCGGAGTTTGGTTTTTACTCTTCTAAAAGAATCTTACTTTAGCACTTAATCCTTATATTTGCGAAAGCGGTATCAAAAAAAATAGACTAATAATTATAATTTGTATTTAAATTATAATTTTATTTTTTTTATTTTATGAATAAAATATAATTTTTTTATTTTGGATTATAAAAATAATCATCTTATAAAAGGTGTCTTATGGAGCGGTGTTGATAAATTTGGTATTGTTTTATTTCAACTTATATTAGAATTATTTCTCGCAAGATTATTATTGCCGAAAGATTACGGCGTTGTAGGCATTGTTTTAGTTTTTATAAGCATTGCAGTTACTTTTACAGAAGGCGGCTTTTCCAATGCCTTAATTCATAAACAAGATAGAAATGAAGTAGATTATTCTGCTGTCTTTTATTTTAATATAGCAACCGCCATATTTGTTTATTTTCTGATTTTTTTTTCAGCTCCATTTATTGAGAGATTTTATGAGATTAAAAACTTGGCAATTCTTTTAAGAGTGACGTGTTTGAGTATAATTTTTAGTTCTTCTGTTATTGTTCATAAAACAAAACTTTCTGTCTTGATGGATTTTAAAACTCAAGCAAAATGCTCTTTATTGGCAGTCATAGTTTCGGGAATTCTCAGTCTTGTTTTAGCTTATAAAGGATATGGGGTTTGGGCTTTAGTTTTTCAGATTTTATCACTTAGTTTTCTTAATAGCTTTTTTCTTTGGTTAGCTTATAAATGGTTACCACAATTAAGTTTTTCTTTTTCTGCTTTAAAAAGATTATTTGGTTTTGGATCTCGCGTTTTAGCGTCTGCTGTAATACAATCAGTTTATTTTAATTCTTATCCTACAGCAATTGGTAAAGTTTTGTCCACCAAAACATTAGGAATTTATGCAAAATCTAACCAATTTACTTTGATGCCTTCTTCCGTACTTACTACAGTTCTGCAGCGCGTATTATTTCCATTTTTCTCCAGTCATCAAAACGATAGTGAAAAAGTATTTCGTTCCAATCAATTGTACACAAAAATTTCTTGTCTTCTGTTTTTTCCTATATTTTTTACTTTATTTGCAGTTTCTTATCCATTAATTATTTTACTTTTTTCTGCAAAATGGTCAGAAATGGTGGGACTTTTTGGGATATTTTGTCTGTCTTACAGTTTATATCCTGTTATTGTGAATAATATGATGATGTTTCAGGTGAAAAATAAAACACAACTGTTTTTAAATATTGAAATTGTTACAAAAATCATCGGTGTTTTAATTTTAATTTTTACCATCCATAAAGGATTAATATATATTGGTATAGGTATTTTTATACAGCAAATTTTGCAATTTTTGATTACTACAGTAATCGTTCAAAGATTACTTCAAAAAGGAATTTTTGAACAAATAAAAATTATAGTTCCACTTTTTTTAATGGGATTAATGATTGGTGTTTTTACAAGATATTTAATTACTTTATTGTCATTAAATATAATTTTTCAGTTATTAATCGGGATTTTAATTTGTGTTAGTTTTTTTGTGTTAGTTTATTTTATTTTTTATAAAAAAGACATTACTTATATTTATAATACTTTAAAGAGAAAATAGTTTTATAACTAATGGAAAAAATTTGTGCAATTCTTTATTATTTAAGATACAGATGGTTTATTAAATCTTCTGGCTTTTTCTTTATTAAATCTTTTGCAAGTATTAAAGGAGCAAAAAACATTGAAATAGGAAATCAATTCTTTGCAAATCGATTTCTAAGAATAGAAGCAATTGCAAACAATAATGATATTAAGTTAAAAATTGGAAACAATGTAAATATGGGAGAAAATGTTCATATTGCAGCGGTTAACAAAATTATTATTAATGATAATGTTCTAATTGGTTCCAGAATTCTTATCACAGATCATAACCACGGCAAATATAATGGAGATGGAATTTCAAATCCAGATGAGTCACCAAATAAAAGAGAAATCTATTCTGCAGGAATTGTGGTTATTGAAGAAAATGTTTGGATAGGAGATGGTGTTTGTATTTTAGCTAATGTTACAATTGGCAAATCTTCAATTATCGGTGCAAATACAGTTGTTGCGGAAAATGTTCCGCCTTATTCCATTGTAGGAGGAATCCCAGGAAAAGTTATAAAGAATTATAACTTTACAACCAAAAACTGGGAAAAAATTTAATTTAAAAAAGAGTATCTGGAAGTGATTCTAATTATTTCACTATTTCTTATAATGCATTTTCTAATTAATCAATTTCAATATTTGATTAATAAAAAAATGCTTTTCTATTTCTTGGGAATTATTCTTGGTGCAATTTGCGTTTATTACATGGTTCAGATTACTTATACTGCAGATTACCCCATGTATGAATCTTATTTTAAAAAAGAATATGAGAATACAGATTTTATATTTTATAAAAGCGCCTATTATTTTAGACATCATAATTTAACTTTTCAAGATTTATTTGGCGCACACATTCTTGTAATTTCAGCTTTATATTTACTATTTATTTCAAAATTTAATAGTAATTTTTTCTATATTTTTGGAGTCTATCTTTTATTATCATTCATTCCTTATGTTAATCAAATTAGATTTTATTTAGCATTTCCTTGTTTTCTTCTTGCTGCTTATTATCTTTTATTAAATCGTAAAGTAATGTGGTTTTGTCTATTTGGGGTTTTAGGAGGACTCTCACATTCTGCAATCTTACCTTTGTATTCTTTTTTTCTTTTTTATCTATTTGTACCAGAAAAATTTTATAAAAATATTTTAATATTTGGAAGTATTATTTTATTTATTACGAGTTATATTGTTTCAAATACTACTTTATATGCCGCTTTTGAACATTTTGGAGAATATATAAAAAATGAAAATCAAAGTTCATTTTTAGGAGGTGTTTTCAGTATGCTTCCAACATTAGTCATTTTAATTCCTTTATATCTTTTAGATAAAAAATATTTAGGCAACCGAAATCTTCCAACTTATAAATTTTTAAAAAAATTAAGCTTTTATACGGTTTTATTGATTCCTGCTTCCACTTTTATTCAAATTATAGGGTACCGCTACGTTTTTCCTTTTTTAGTAGTTTGGATTATGTTTTTCCTTTATTTAATTAAAGACAAACCTTTAAAAGTAAAAATTAGACATTTCTTCATCTCTTATCTCTTGATAATTGTTGTACTTTATCTTCAATACATTTTACCACTCGAAGTATTAGGAGAATCTTCTTATTTAGAGGAAATTAATGAAACTATAAAATCTATAAATATTTACAGATGAAAATTTTAATTTTTTCTGAAAATTTTTTCGGTTATGCGGATAGAATTAAAGAGCATTTACAAAAAAGAAATTTTGAAGTAGATCTCAAATATTTTTTTATTCCCGGTACTTTGGATAGAATTAAAAAAAAAATATTCAAAATAGAGTACAATCAAAAACCACATTACAAACATATTCTTAGTGATGATACTATTTATGATTTGGTTCTCGTAATAAATGGAAAAGACATTCCTAATTTTGTTATTAAAAAACTAAGTGATAAATATAAAAATTGCAAGAAAATACTTTACATCTGGGATGATATAAAAAATCTAAATCCACCAGAAATTTTTCTTCAGCTATTTGATAAAATTTATACTTACAGTAAATTTGATGCCGATGAAAATCCTGATCTTGAGTTTTTACCGTTCTTTTATACGCATCAATCTAATACTGTTTCCAGAAAACAAGATGCAGCATTTGTGGGAACAGTTCATTCTGACCGGTATCAAAAATTAAAAAATTTCAAAAAAAATAATCCGAAACTTCATTTTTATTTTTATTTATATGCAGGTTTTATTACTTATTTAAAATATCTAAGTAAAGTAAATATTAAAGATGTTCAGTTTACGCCATTAACTTATGATGATTACATTAAAGTAGTTGCGAATTCTAAATGTTTAATTGAATTACCACATCCAACACAGAGAAATATTACAACCAGAGCAATAGAAGTAATTGGGACACATACAAAATTAATTACAACCAGCGACGCTGTGAAGAATTATGATTTTTATAATCCAATCAATATTTTTATAGTAAAAGATAATAACGTGAGTGAAATCCAAAATTGGATAAAAAATAGTTATCAAGAATATCCAGAAGAAATCATACGAAAATATTATATTGATAACTGGTTAGACAAAATTTTTGGCTAAAACAATTGCACAATTTTCAAATATCTAAATTCTCATATTTTTTTAAAATATATAATCTTATATTGCTTACTAAAATTATTTATTGCACAAATGATATTAATTGATACCGTATTTATAGTTGATGGAGGAGGTAAAATTTTATTAGAATACCTTGTTTCATTGCTTGATTTTAAAACTAATAAATTTGTGTTTTTATTAGATTTTCGGATGAAATCTTATAATTTGTTAGACGGAAAAGAAGTTGAAATTCATTATGCGAAAAACCTAAGAGAAAGAAATAAATTTTATCTAGAAAATCAAAAAAAATTTAAAAAAGTATTTTGCTTAGGAAATATTCCACCACCAATTAAAATTAGCGGAACTTTTATTAATTATTTACATTCCAGTTATTACGTTTCAAAAATAGATAAATCAGATTTTCGACATTATATTATTACAAATCTTAAAAAATTGTATTTTAATTTTGTAATAAAGAATGTAGATCTTTGGATTGTACAAACAAAATCAATGCAGAGAAATCTTTCTAAATCGAAAAATGTAGATAACTCAAAGATTAAAATTTTACCATTTTATAAAGAATTAAATAGTAATAAAGAAACCGCAGAACCAGAGAAAAATACATTTTTATATGTAAGCGACGGCGGTCCACGAAAAAATCACAAGAGACTTCTTGATGCTTTTTGTAAATTTTATGATGATTACAAAATTGGAAAATTATTATTAACAATCTCAGATTCTTATCCAAATGTAAAAGAATTAATCGAAGAAAAAACTAAATTGGGATATCCCATTACAAATTGTGGTTTTGTAGATAGAGACGAATTAAAGAAAATTTATTTAAAATCTTCATTTGCAATTTATCCTTCATTAACGGAGAGTTTTGGTTTGGGTTTAGTAGAAGCTTGTGAATGTAATTGCAAAATTTTAGCGGCAAATTTAGATTATGTTTTTGATGTTTGTGAACCATCACACGTATTTAATCCATACAAAACGAAAGAAATATATAAAAGTTTTCAATTAGCCGTTTCAGAAAATTTGCCAAATTCTAAATTGCTGATTAAAAGTAGAATTAATGATTTACTTAAACTAATTGAAAATTAAATAAATTTTAAAATAAATTTTGACAATAGGTTTCTTTAAATACCTTTTAATCTTTTTACTTTTTTCTTGTCAAGCGCAGCAAGAATTCTCTTACATGGAAATTCCTACGGAATATGATTATTTATATAAAGACACTAAAGAACAAAGAGCTGAAATCTTTAAAAAATTAGAAAACCCAATAAATGTATAAAGCTTACTTCCTGTAAATTATGATACAACTGGAAAAATTGATTATACCGCTATTTTTCAGAAAGCGATTGATTTAAATAAAGTGATAATTTTCCCAAGCGGAAATTTTTTTATTAATAAAAAAGGTTTAACCATACCAAATAACAGAACTATTTATTTTGAGGAAAATGCAATACTGGATTTTGAAAAAAACGATTTTATCCGTTACGAAATACTTAGAATTCACAGCGTAGAAAATGTAAATATTTATTACGCAAATATTATCGGCGACAGAAATATACATACAGGAACGAAAGGAGAATGGGGTTTTGGAATCTCAATACAAGATTCAGATAATATTTATCTTTATAAACCAATTGTAAAAAATTGTTGGGGAGATGGAATCTTCATAGGTTCTGAAGGAAAAATAGTTTCAAAAAATATTAAAATAGAAGGTGGTTTGGTTGATAATAATCGACGAAATGGTATTTCTGTAACTTCAGCCATTAGTCTTTCACTTTCAAATATTGTTGCGGCAAATTCTAACGGAACTGCACCAGAATCTGGTATTGATTTTGAACCAAGCCATAATTGGGAATTTATGGAGAATATAAATGTGAATAATCTTACAACTTTTAATAATCAAGAAGAAGGACTTTTAATTGTTTTAGTAAGGTTAAAAGCACCAAAAGTTAAAAAGGTTTCAATTAATATAAATCAGCATCAAGATTTATACTCAAAATATGGAATGGCATTTATGTTGGAAGAAAAAACAATTGAAGGAAAATTACCAATTGGGACAATTAATATTCAGAATGTAAGTTATACCAATAATAAAGTAGGAAATATTAGAAACTTTTCTCAAACTCCTGAAAATAATATAAAAATAAATATTACTAAATTGAAACCGAATAGAAACATAGAACAAATATTTGATAACAAAGTTATCCCGAACAATTTAATTATTAAACAAATTAGCAAGTAAGATTAAAAGCTTTTGTTAAAGTAATATTTAAAAAAATATCGTTCAAAAAAAAATAGTAATTTCGCGTATTTAAAATTTGAAATATAAATAATAAAAATTCTCAAATAAAAGTGCCAATTTTAGTGATTATATGAAGATAATATTTAGTAAATTTAAAATCATTTCATTTAGTGAAGAATAAAAAAGTTCTACATATTATCACGGTATCGTATGTTATAAATCATTTTTTTGGGAATCAGTTTAATTATATGAAGAAATTAACTGGGAATAAATACTTTCTCGGTTGTTCACCTTCAGACGAATTTTTTAAACTTTCTGAAAAACTTAATTATATATCCTTTCCAGTTGAAGTTACTAGAAATATTAGTCCTTTCACAGATATTTCTGCAATATTTTCAATATTTAAATTTATAAAAAAAAATAAAATAGATGTTGTCGTAGGTCACACTCCAAAAGGAGGAATGGTCGCAATGATTGCGGCTTATTTTGCAGGAGTAGAAAATCGAATTTATTTTCGTCATGGCATTATTTATGAAACCAGAAGTGGATTTCAAAGGTATTTACTTAAAAATATAGACCGCCTTTCAGGTAATCTTGCTACCAAAGTTGTTTGTGTAAGCAATTGTGTAAAGTCAATAAGCGTTAAAGATCACTTAAATAATCCCGAAAAAAATGTTGTTTTAGGATTAGGAACTTGTAGTGGCATTGATACTGAAAGAAACTATAATCCCGCTTTACAAGACGAAAATATTATAAAAAACTTAAAGACTACTTTCCAGATCAGAGATACAGATTTTGTTGTAGGATATGTGGGACGATTAGTAAAAGATAAAGGTATTAATGAATTAATCGCTGCGTGGAAAATTTTAGAAAAATCACAAACAAACATTAAGTTACTTCTTGTTGGACCAATTGAGAATAGAAATAAGATTAGTATAGAATCTTTAGAAGAAATTCAAAAAAATCCAAATATTATCAATACAGGTTTTGTATTAAATTCTGCACCTTACTTTTCATTATTTGATGTATTTGTATTACCTACATTTCGTGAAGGTTTTCCCACAGTTTCACTTGAAGCGTCTTCAATGGAAATCCCCGTTATTATTACGCGTGCAACAGGTTGTGAAGAATCTATAATAGAAAATAAAACAGGATTGTTTATTGAAAATTCTGCAAAAAGTATTGCGGAGAAAATTGAAATTTATCTTAATGATAGAAATTTGAAAACGCTGCATGGGAAAAATGGAAGAGAATTTGTCCGAACAAATTTTGAAGAAACGAAAGTGTGGAATGAAATTCACGACAAGTTGGAATATTAATTATGAAATTTTTAATCAAAATTTCAAATGGAATTTCTGCTTTCTACAGAAAAAGTCTTAATAAAAACCATCAAAAGTTTTAAGAAATGATTTTATATTTAGTGCTTGTTTTAGTTTTACTAATAATAATGTTTGTTTATTTCAAAATTGCAAATAAATATAATATTATAGACAAACCAAATGAGCGCAGCTCGCATTCAGAAATTACTTTGAGAGGTGGCGGAATTATCTTTCCTGTTGCATTTCTTTTTCTAATTATTTATAAATTTTTCTTTAGTAATAATCAAGATTTTTTACTTAATTATTGGCAATTTGGTTTAGGTTTATTTCTAATATCTGCAATCAGTTTTATTGATGATGTGATGGATTTATCCAATAAAATAAGAATATTGTTCCATTTTATTTCTGTCGGATTATTATTGTATTTTATTAATGCTTTTCAATTGTTGCCAATTTGGGCAATTCCAATTTTGTTTATTTTAATTATTGGAATTCTAAATGCATTTAATTTCATGGACGGAATTAACGGAATTACAGGTTTTTACAGTTTGGCTGTTTTAGCAGGATTGCTTTACGTAAATCAATATATTGTTTCATTCACAGATATTAATTTCATCATTTTTCCAATTATTGCAAGTCTGGTTTTTTTATTTTTTAATTTCCGAAAAAAAGCAAAGTGTTTCATGGGCGATATCGGAAGTATGGCAATTGCATTTTGGATTTTGTCACTTCTTGGTTTATTAATTCTGAAAACCAATGAATTAAAATATCTTTTGTTTTTAACAATTTACGGCATAGATACAATTGTCACTATTTTAGAAAGATTAAAATTAAAAGAAAATATTTTCAAAGCGCACCGCAGACATTTGTATCAGCTTTTTGCAAATGAAAAAAATGCAGACCACAGAATAATTAGTTTGATTTACGCATTTTTGCAGACCATTGTAAATGTTATTGTTATAAAATGTGATGATCTTGGTTTTTGGATGTTTCCAATTATAATTCTTCCACTTTCTTTTTTTTACATACTTTTGAAGTTAAGAATTCATAGAACAATTGCGATATAGAATAAATTTAAACAAATGTAAGAAGTTTCACAAAGTCTTTTTGCAGATTTTATTTTTGCACTTCGTGCATGGATTTTATAATTAAAGTTATTTTTTGAGCAATCGTAAAACAAGGAAATCCTGTTTTTAATTTTCCTCAGGTAAAAGTGAATTTTTTTTTCGATTATTAAATTTAAGTAATAACAGGTTCTAAAGAATCCTAATGAAATCAATTACTGGTAGAAGAATTTTTAAAGAAATTTACGCAAAAAACTCTATATAGCGTAAAATTTGGGAACCAAGAAAAATTATTAAAAAATGTAATGTTTATTAAACGTGTTTTTGATATCATATTTTCTTTTTTAGGACTAATTATTTTATTCCCAATAATTATTTTACTATTCATTATTTCAACAATAAATACACAATCTTTTGGAGTCTTTTTTCAAAAAAGAGTAGGACAGTTCGCTGAAATATTTACCATTTATAAAATTAAAACAATAAATCTTAAAACAGGAAATATTTCTAAATACAATGCTTTTTTAAGACAGACGAAATTAGATGAGCTACCTCAATTATTAAATATTTTAAAAGGCGAAATGAGTTTTGTCGGTCCACGTCCAGATATTTTGGGTTATTATGATAAATTAGAGGGAGAAAATCGATTGATTTTGGAATTAAAACCAGGTCTTACTTCAGAAGCTTCGTTAAAATATTCAAATGAAGAAGAACTTTTGAAGTTACAGATTAATCCATTGCAATATAATGATGAAGTTATTTTCCCAGATAAAGTTCGGATAAATTTGAATTATTATTATGGAAGAAGTTTACTATTAGATTTAAAAATTATTTGGAAAACCCTCTTTAATTTTTAGGTGAAATTAAAAGTATTTTTTTAGTTTTATTTCTTATTTATTTATAGATAGTTAATTCTAAAAAATAGAAATAAAGAATCTGTATTTAATATTACTTTTTTATTAGTTTTGTTTTTAATGAAAATTGAAAAATGAAGACCAACCAAAAAATTTGGCTTTCTCCTCCGCATTTGGGTGGAGCTGAATTAAAATATATACATAGTGCTTTTGATAATAATTTCATTGCTCCATTTGGACCAAATGTTAATCTTTTTGAGGCTAAACTAGAGGGGTTTTTACAAGAAAATATTCACGTTACAGCGGTTTCCACGGGAACTGCTGCATTGCATTTAGCCTTAGAAATTATTGGAATAAAAACTGATGATGAAGTAATTTGTCAGACAATGACTTTTTCTGCTTCTGTATTTCCGATTGCTTATTTAGGAGCGAAGCCTGTATTTGTAGATAGTGAATGTGATACTTGGAATATGTCTCCAGAACTATTAGAAATAGCTATAAAAGAACGAATTTTTTTGGGTAAAAAACCAAAAGCGATTATTATTGTACATATTTATGGAATGCCTGCAAAAATGGATGAAATATCACATATCGCAAATAAATATGAAATCCCTCTTATTGAGGATGCTGCAGAATCTTTAGGAAGTTCTTACAAAAACAGAAAATGTGGCACATTTGGAACAATAGGAATCTTAAGTTTTAACGGTAATAAGATTATTACCACTTCCGGTGGTGGTGCTTTAGTTTGTAGCACAGAAGAACAAAAAATGAGAGCTTTATTTTTAGCTGCTCAAGCGCGAGATCCGACTCCACATTATCAACATTCTGAAATTGGTTATAACTACAGATTAAGTAATATTTCTGCAAGTATTGGTTGCGGACAAATGGAAGTTTTAGATGAACGTATTTCACAAAGAAGAAAAAATCACCAGTTTTATGTAGATTTATTTGCAGAAAAGCCTGGTGTAAAAGTATTTTCAGAGTCTTCCGAAGATTATTTTTCAAATCATTGGCTTTCAGCAATTACAATTGATGAAAATATCACCGGTTTTTCTCGTGAAGATTTAAGATTAAAATTTTTAGAATATAATATTGAATCCCGACCTTTATGGAAACCAATGCATTTACAACCTGTTTTTAAAGACGCTCCATTTTATGGAGAAGATATTGCTGAGAATCTTTTTCGTGATGGCTTATGTCTTCCTTCGGGTTCAAATCTTTCTGATGATGACAGAAATCGTATAGAAAATGTTGTAAATTCGCTCTTTTAAATGGAAAATTCTAAATAATATTTTAATTTTAAGTTAAAAAATATTACCTTTTGAAATTATTTATATTATAATATTTCTCTAAGCAAATTCATGACGGAAAAAGTAAAAATTGCAATTTTAGGTTTCGGATATATCGGTAAAAAACATGCTGAAATGATCAATCAAAATAAAGATTGTGAACTCGTAGCTTTAATAGATATAAAATTTACACCTGAAGAAATAGCCCAACAAAAATCTAATCCTTTATTTTCCTCTTTAGATTTATTCTTAAATGGTAATATTTCTACTGATATTATTTCTATTTGCACACCAAATGGTTTGCATTTTGAGCACGCAAAAAAGGTTCTGGAGAATAATATCCATGTAATAATAGAAAAACCTATTGCTTTACACTCGCATAACGCACAGCTTTTAGAAGATTTAGCATTAGAAAGAAAACTTAAGATTTTTCCAGTTATGCAAAATCGATTTTCCCCACCTGCAGTTTGGTTAAAAAGTTTAATGGAAACTCAAATTTTAGGTAAAATTTTTATGGTTCAAATTTCTTGCTATTGGAATCGTAATAATCAATATTATAAAAAAGATTCTTGGCGCGGAACAAAAAAATTAGATGGTGGAACTTTATACACCCAGTTTTCTCATTATTTAGATATTATGTATTGGCTTTTTGGAGATATCACAAATATTAAAACCAAATTTGCAGATTTTAATCATTCAGATTTAACAGAGTTTGAAGATAGCGGAATTGTCACTTTTGATTTTAATTCAGGTGGAATTGGTAGTTTTAGTTTTTCAACTTCTGTTTGGAATGAAAATTTAGAAAGTTCACTCACTATTATTGCAGAAAATGGATCTGTGAAAATTGGTGGACAATATATGAATCAAATAGAGAAGTGTATAATTAAAGACTATAAACAACCCTATTTACCAGAAACAAATGGTGCAAATGATTATGGTAGTTTTAAAGGATCTGCACAAAATCATCAATTTTTGTACAAAAACATCATTGATGTTTTAAAGTCAAATGGTCAAACTCAAACTACATCAGAAGAAAGTATTGAAGTTATAAAAATAATAGAAAATATTTATTCAGAAAATACAGACAATTTCAAAAAATGAAAATTAAAGAAACGCCGTTAAAAGATTGCTATATTTTAGAACCAACCATTTTTGAAGATGAGCGTGGTTATTTTTGTGAAAAGTATAATGAGAAAACTTTTGAAGAAAATACGGGTTTAAATGGTCATTTTGTACAAGATAATATTTCAAAATCTGGATATGGCGTTTTGCGTGGGATTCATTTGCAAAAAGGAGAATATGCACAAGCGAAATTAGTTTCTTGTTTAGAAGGTAATGTTTGGGATGTTGCAGTAGATTTAAGAAAAACATCGCCTACTTTTGGACAATGGTTTGGTGTAGAACTTTCTTCAGAAAATAAATTACAATTTTACGTTCCGCGCGGCTTCGGTCATGGTTTTTCGGTTTTAAGTGAAACGGCTCTTTTTGCTTATAAGTGTGATAATTTTTACAATAAAGAATCAGAAGGTGGTGTTTTATACAGTGATGAAGGTTTAAATATCGACTGGAAATTGCCAGAAAATGATATCATTTTATCAGAAAAAGATAAAATACAACTCTCTTTTTCAGCAGAGAATTTCTAAATTTTATTCAAAAATAATTTATCTCTTTTTGTTTATATTTGCTGTATGGCAGAAACGGTTATTATCTCAATTTGCGTACTATTATTGATATCTTATTTTTTTGATATCACTTCAAAAATTACGAAAATTCCTTCTGTAATTTTACTTTTAGCAATCGGATGGTTGCTCAATCAAATTATTGGTTTATCTGGATTTGCAATACCAGATTTAAATGTAATTCTACCCATTTTAGGAACAGTCGGTTTAATTTTAATAGTTTTAGAAGGTTCATTAGAATTGGAACTTAACCGCTCCAAAAAAAAATTAATAGGAAAAACTTTACTAATTTCTACTGCTTCAGTTTTAATTATGACTGCCGCTTTCGCTATTTGGCTTAACTATGAATGGGGAATTGATTATAGAGAAGGTATTATTAATGCAATACCATTTTGTATTATAAGTAGTTCTATTGCAATACCAAGTGCAATAAATTTATCTAGTGCAAAAAGAGAATTTGTAATTTATGAGAGTAGTTTGTCGGATATTGTAGGAGTTGTATTTTTTAATTTTGCAACTTTTGGAACAGCGATTACACTTACAGGCGGTTTTTATTTTATTGGTCAATTTTTATTAATGATTATCATTTCAATAATTGCCTCTTTAATTCTGGCTATTTTATTAGGCAAAATTGATCACCATATAAAATATGGTCCTATCATTATTTCTATCATTTTAATTTATGAAATTTCTAAAATTTATCATCTTCCTGCATTAATATTTATTTTGTTTTTTGGTTTGGTTTTAGGAAATATTGATGAATTGCGTGGTGTTAGATTTTTAAAAAATGTTCGTTTTACACGCTTAAACAGAGAAGTGATGTTGTTTAAAGACGTAGTTATAGAAGCAACTTTCGTGGTGCGTTCACTTTTCTTTTTAGTTTTAGGATTTGTCTTAGAAACTGAAGATATTATTAATGTAGAATCTTTGCGTTGGTCTTTAAGTATTGTTGTTCTAATTTTTGTAGTGCGTTTTATTTTATTAAAAATTGCTAAATTAGATGTACAACCTTTGGTGTTTATTGCACCTCGTGGGTTAATTACAATCTTACTTTTTCTAGCAATTGTTCCTGCAGATAAAGTTCCTTTTTTAAACCAATCCATTCTTATTCAAATTATTTTAATGACTACCATTATTATGATGATTGGCGTAATTTTGAGTGACAAAAAAGATGAAAAAGCGAAAGCAATTGAATCTGTTGAAGACGTTACGGTTTAATATTTCTTTATTTTTTTTCGGAATTTAGTTGCATTTTTTATGTGTAAATTTGCAAACTTTAAAAGAAACAATTTTTCAGGCTAAAAATTTAGCCCATTACCTATTATATTAAATTATGCGTACAAAATCCATCGGCCAGAAAACGATAAATATCGTTACACTTGGTTGCTCCAAAAATGTTTATGATTCTGAAGTTCTTATGGGACAATTAGAAGCAAACGGTAAAGACGTTGTACACGAAGATCGCGGCGATATAGTCGTAATAAATACTTGTGGTTTTATTGATAACGCAAAAGAAGAAAGTATTAATACTATTTTAGATTTTGTAGAAGCTAAAAAAAGAGGCGAAGTTGAAAAAGTTTTCGTGACAGGTTGTCTTTCAGAAAGATATAAACCAGACTTATTAAGGGAAATTCCAGATGTAGATCAATATTTTGGAACTCGAGATTTACCACTTTTGCTAAAACATTTAGGCGCAGATTACAAGCATGAATTAGTTGGCGAAAGAATGATTACGACGCCAAAACATTACGCTTATCTTAAAATATCTGAAGGTTGTGACAGACCTTGTTCTTTCTGTGCAATTCCTTTAATGCGGGGAAAACACATTTCTACACCAATAGAAAATTTGGTATTAGAAGCTCAAAATTTAGCAAAAAAAGGAGTGAAAGAATTAATTTTAATAGCACAAGATTTAACCTTTTACGGACTTGATATTTACAAGAAACGCGCACTGGGAGATTTATTAAAAGAATTGGTAAAAGTAGATGGAATTGAGTGGATCAGATTGCATTACGCTTTTCCCACGGGTTTCCCAGAAGATGTTTTAGATATTATTAGAGAAGAACCAAAAATTTGTAATTATATAGATATTCCGTTGCAACATATTAATTCTGAAGTATTAAAAGCAATGAAACGCGGAACTTCTCACGAAAAAACGAATGAGCTTTTAGATAAATTTCGAGAAAAAGTTCCAAACATGGCAATTAGAACTACGCTAATTGTTGGTTTTCCTGGAGAGACTGAAGAAAATTTCCAGGAAATGAAAACTTGGGTGAAAGAACAACGTTTTGACAGATTGGGTTGTTTCACTTATTCACACGAAGAAAATACAACTGCTTTTGTTTTAGAAGATAATATTCCCCAAGAAGTAAAAGATGCGCGAGTTGAGGAAATAATGGAACTTCAATCTCAAATCTCTTGGGAGAAAAATCAAGAAAAAATAGGAAAAACTTTCAAATGTTTGTTTGATAGAAAAGAAGGAAATTATTTTGTGGGAAGAACAGAGTTCGATTCCCCTGATGTTGATAATACAGTTCTTGTTCCTGCGGAAAATGTTTACATTTCTGTGGGAGATTTTGTTGAGGTTAAAATAACTTCGGCAGAAGAATTTGATTTAATCGGTGAATTAGCATAGTTTTTTTAAATAATAATCAATTTTAATCTCTTCAATTTTTGAAGAGATTTTTTTATTTATATAATTGACTATCAATTATTTAATTTATTATTTTATTTAAAATTACTAAATATTAGTTAATTCTATTAACTTTTTAAATACGTTTTTAACACAATTTAACATTCTTTGAGAAAAGCCTTTATCAAAGGGGAAAACAAGGTCTCTCTACAATAATTAACAAAACTTTAACACAGTTTGAGTAAAATATTATTGTGTAATTCAGAAACTGAATACCTTTGACGCGTCAAAACCCCCAAAATATATAAAATGGAGAAAAGACTTATTCTAATTGTGATATTAATAATTTCAGCTTTCGGTATTTATTCTTTTACGAATAGTCCTTTAGATGAAAGCGCAAAAACAAGTTATGCATCTTATTATCACGACAAATTTAACGGTAGAAAAACAGCAAGCGGTGAAATTTTTAGTAATTCAAAATTTACTGCAGCAAATAAAAAACTTCCGTTCGGAACATTAGTAAAAGTTACTAATCTTAGAACACATAAAAGTGTAGTTGTAAAAATTAATGACAGAGGACCATATCACACAGCAAGAGCAATGGATTTATCTAAAGCTGCCTTTGATGAAATTGGAAATCTACAACGCGGTGTAATGCCGATAGAATATGAAATAGTAAAGTAATACTACTTCATTAAAATTAAAAAAAGTCTGTAATTTATTTGCAGACTTTTTTTTGTTCTTATTTTAAAACAAAAATATGATATTTGTATGAAATAAAATGTTGAATGAATAGTAATTATTTTGCTAAAATTAATTTTTTCGGAACTTTAATTTTGACAGTTCTAGCTTTAATAAATAAGGAAATTACCATTTTTTATATGCTTTATTTATTTTGGTGGCAAGCTTTTATAGAGATTTTGTCTGCGTTAATAAAGAAAATTGTTTTAAAAGAGAGTTTTGTAGAAATAAGTAAAGTTTTTTTTCCTACGTTTTTTGTTATGTTTGCTTATGTTCTATTTATTATTATTTTATTTGGTTTTGTTTTTAGCTTTTATGATATAAAATTGTTTGCTTTAAATTCACAAATTCTTTACTTTAAAAATGACATATTCAATTTAAATTTGGGATTAACAACTATCTTAGCGATTTCACATTTTTTTTCAAATTCAAATAAAAATTTAGATTTTGGACCACTCTCTGCAAAAATGCTTATTCTGCATATTTCAATAATATTAGGATTTACCTTGAATTTTGGAATAAAGTTTTTTTTAAACGAGGTAGATTCTTCTTTACTTTATCTTTTATCTGCAGTTCCATTTATACTTCTTAAAACTTACTTTTTCTGGAAAAAAAATAGTACATTATTTTAGACTTCTTTAAAAAAATATATATATAAAAACCTACTGAAATCAGTAGGTAAAAAAACTTGTAGGAAATCAATTTCTAATTCTATAATTTGAAAATTCTAAACTAGAAATATTCTTGAAGTTCCATTGTTCTTAATAGGTATTTTAAGTTTTTTCTATGATATAAAATTAAATTATTCACTTACTGTAAAAGATTTTTTCAAAGTTGTTGTAGAATCACCACCAATCCAAACATCAAATTTGCCAGGTTCTACTTCCCATTTTTTGTTGGCGGTGTAAAACTCTAATGTTTTAGAATTGATGGTAAAAGAAACTATTTTTGTCTCTCCTGATTTTAAAGAAATTTTTTCAAAACCTTTCAATTCTTTTATAGGTCTTACCAAACTACCAACTAAATCTCGAATATACAATTGAACTACTTCTTCACCATTTCTATCGCCCGTATTTGTGACTTCAACACTTACTTTTAATTTTCCATTTTTAGAAATCTCAGTTTTATCTAATTCTAAATTCTTATAAGAAAATGTGGTGTAACTTAAACCAAAACCGAAAGGATATAATGCCGTTTTTGGTGCATCTCTGTAGCCAGAAAAAGTAACATGTTTGTCGCTATATGGTCGACCAGTATTTTTTTGATTGTAATATAAAGGTTCCTGTCCTACGTTGTGAGGGAATGAAACAGGTAATTTTCCCGACGGATTATAATCACCAAAAACAACATCGGCAATTGCATTTCCTGATTCTGAACCCAAATGCCAACATTCTAAAATACTTGGAGCAAGTTCTGAAACTCGGCTCAACTCCAAGGGTCTTCCGTTCATTAAGACCAAGACAATGTTTTTATTTACTTTATAAACTTCATCAAATAATTCGTTTTGAAGTCCGGCAAAACCAATATCTGTTTGGCTGCGTCCTTCTCCTGTTTGATATGCGTTTTCCCCAATGACCAAAATAACTACATCAGATTTTTTTGCTGCCTCTACTGCTTCGGCGATTTTGGATCTATCTGTTGTATTAAATTTAAGAGGGATTAAAAATTGATTTTCACCTTTTTCCACAGTTGGTATAATTAAATCAATACCTTTTGCATAAATTATTTTTACATTTTTATCAACAGATTTTTTTATTCCTTCTAATAAAGAAACAGCCGAATTATAGGTCGCTCTTCCTCGCCAATTTCCAAGAGGAGTATCTTTGTCGTCCGCTAAAGGTCCTATTACTGCAATGCTTTTTATATTTTTGGAAAGTGGTAGCAGTTTTTTTTCGTTTTTAAGTAATACGATTGATTTTTTTGCGACTTCACGTGCAAAAGCTAGGTTTTCTGTTGTATAAACATTATCAATTTCTCTTTTCTCATCGCAGTATTTATATGGATCATCAAATAATCCTAATTGAAACTTAATTCTTAATACCCGTCTTACAGCATCGTTAATTTGCTCTATGCTTACTTTTTTTTCGTTGAGTAATTTTTCTAAATTAGCTTCGTAAGCATAAGATTCCATATCCATATCACTTCCTGCATTCATTGCAATTTGAGCCGCTTGTTTCTTATCTTCTGCGTAACCATGTGCAATCATTTCACCTATTGATCCCCAATCTGAAACAACAAATCCCTTCCAATTCCATTCTCCCTTTAAAATATCCCGTTGTAAAAATTTATTTCCAGTTGAAGGAATTCCATCAATGTCATTAAATGAATTCATAAAAGTTGCAACTCCCGCATTTGCCGCCGCTTTAAATGGTGGCAGAATAGTATTGTGTAATTCATTTAATCCAATATTTACAGTATTATAATCGCGTCCTGCTTCAGCAAATCCATAACCTGCAAAATGTTTTGCACATGCAGCGACGGTAAAAATGTTAGACAAATCTTCGCCTTGGAAGCCTTTGATGCGAGCTACACCTACTACAGAATTCAGATATGGATCTTCTCCTGCGCCTTCCATAATTCTACCCCATCGCGCGTCTCTCGAAACATCAATCATAGGAGCAAAAGTCCAGTTTAAACCTGAAGACGCCGCTTCTTTTGCAGCAATAGCCGCAGATTTTTTCATAATTTCCAAATCCCAACTCGCCGTTTCTCCTAAAGGAATAGGAAAAATAGTTTTATAACCGTGAATGACGTCATATCCAAAAATTAAAGGAATTTTCAAACGTGAATTTTCCATTACAATTTTCTGTGTTTCCTTTATACTATTTACTGAATAAATGTTTAGCATAGAGCCTACTTCTCCTTTCTTTAATTTCTTAAGAATTTGTTGATCCCCTTGCGAGGTAGATGGACCTGTTGCATCCCATTGACCGCTATATTGAACTAATTGACCTATCTTTTCATTTAAATTCATCAATGTTAAAACAGAATCTATTTTCTTTTCTATTTTAGGATCTAAATTTGGGTTTTGCTGTATTTGTTGACTTTTTATTTTTTGAAAACACAACACGAATAAAAGTAAAATAATAATCTTAATCGTTGGATAAAAAAAAGGGATTTGCTTCTTCATAAGTTTATTTTAATTTTAATTCTACTAACACAGGGAAATGATCAGAAGGGTATTTAGAATCAATCGCACTCGTTAAAACACCATATTTTTCTACCTCAAATTTATTGGGTTTTGAAAGCATAATGTAATCTATTCGTCTGGTTGCAGGTTCATTATATTTAAAATCATTGAATGTTGCTTGTGGACCGAATTTAATTTTTGCTATGTCTTTGGAATCTATCATTCTTTGTTTTAATTCCGCTAATAAAACATCATCTGGATCCACATTAAAATCTCCTGTAAGAATAACAGGAAAATTTTGTGTATTTACTTCGTTGATTTTTTTAAGAATTAATTGCATGCCTTGTGAGCGAGCTTTAGCTCCTATATTGTCTAAATGGGTATTGAATATCCAAACTTTTTGTTTGGTTTTTAAGATTGTAAAAAGTCCGTAAGTACAAATTCTGGGATAAGCGGCGTCCCAACCTTTTGAAAATTTGGTAGGTGTTTCAGATAACCAAAAAGTATCCGTATTTTCAACCTTCAATTTTTTTGTATTATAAAAGATAGAAGAATGTTCTCCCTTATCTCCGCCATCTCTTCCTATTCCAATTGCTTTGTAATCTGTAAGTGCATCTTTTAAATCCTGCATTTGATTGGTTCTTGCTTCTTGAACTCCCAAAATATCCGGGCTATAAAATTGCACTTGGGAACTAAAAAAATCTTTTCTTTTAGCCCATGCATTTTCACCATCGGAGGCAATGTCTAAACGAATATTGTATGTCATTACACTTAGATTTTGGGCTTTACAACTTGTAAAGCTCATCATACTCATTAAAAGTACTATTAAATATTGTTTCATTTTTTTAATATTAATTTGTTTTTTGAAAAACTCTAACATAATCTATTTCCATTTTCTGGGGGAAAATTGTATCGTCAATTCCATTTTTACCACCCCACATACCACCAACGGCCACGTTTAAAATTATATGGAATCTTTTGTCAAAAGGCCATTCGTCTGTTGTTTTGTGTTCATTTACAAAATGATTGTAAACAACACCATCTAAAATAAAATCAATTTTTTCTGGTGTCCATTCTATCGCGAAGACATGAAAAGTATCATTAGGTTTATCTATAAAAATTGTTTTTCCTTTTTGTGTTCCTTTCAAGTGGTTGTAAGCTTTGGTATGTATTGTTCCATGAATAGTGTCATTATCATAACCCACATGCTCCATAATATCAATTTCACCACTTTCTGGCCATCCTTTTTCTTTTTTATTATCGGCAAGCATCCAGATTGCAGGCCACATTCCTCGTCCTTTTGGTAATTTGGCACTCACTTCTATATAACCATATTTCCAAGAAGCGAGACCATATGTATTAATTCTTGCTGAGCTGTATTGTGCGGTATCAATTTCTCTTTTATATTTTGTCCACTCTTTAATTTCAGGATTTTTAAAATCTTTATTGGCTATTTTTTCTTTAAATGCTTCAATAATTAAGTAACCATTTTCTACTCTTGCATTTTTAATATTATCTGTATAATATTGTTTTTCTTCGTTGGCAATAAAACCATAATCATATCCCCATTTGTTTGGATCTGGTTTTCCTCTATAATTAAATTCGTCACTCCAAACTAAATTATAGCCTTTGTTTGTAGGACTTTTTTTTAGTCTATCAAAGACCAATTCTGGTTCATTAGTGGAGATGTAATTAAATTTATTTGCAATTAGCCAATCAATATCTTCAGTTTTATCAGCAGACCAAGCATTTAAAAGAATATTGTTTTCTTTTGCGCTTTCTATCCATTCGGGATTCATTTTTAATTTATAAATTAAGTAATCCAAACCCGATATGTTATCTTTTTTTAAAATTTCAGGAGATTTTGAGCCATCTAAATATTGTGTTTTAGCATTTGGATCCAATTCATAAATTTTTTTAAGAATAGCATAACTAAAACTGATATAAGAAAGTATATATGGTTGTGCTTTTTGTTGTTTTACCAATTTTAGGACTGCTTCGGTAATTAACATATTTCTCCCTATAATTTTTGAAGGTTTTATTTCACAAACCAAACCTGTAGTATTGTTGTTTTTCTTTACTGCCTTTAAATAGTCTTTCAGAGTTGGTACATTTTCGCCGTTTGAAAGTTTAAATTTTGAAAGTTCGGCATAAGTTGATTTTTCAATATCCAATCCATTGTAATCAGGATCGTGTAGTATGACGAGTACATTATCTTTTGTCATTCTAACATCAAACTCGGATCCAGCACATTTTAAGGCAATTGCTTGTTTTAATGATGCAATAGAATTTTGCGGAAGATTATTTGCTTTCCAAGCGCCACGATGTGCAATTACAGGATTATCTGCGAAAGAAATTTTGGTTTGGGCATTAGTTACGCCGTTAAATAATCCTAATATTATAAAATATGCTAATAAACACCGCATTTTTTTGAATTTTTTGATGAGATAAATTTAAATTATAGTCATTCAATTTTAAAAATTAAGGGCAAATATGCACTTGCCCTTAATTTATTAGAATCAAATTACCTACAAATCAATAACCTGTATTTTGAGGATAATCTGGTCCAAAAAGATTTATTATATTTTGTGGAATTACCCAATTCACCATCCAAGGTTGCATATTACGTCGCGCATCATTTGCGAAGGTGTAAGGATCTGCAGGTGTATTGGCGTGGGTTCCAGTATTTTGCAAACTTAAATCCCCTGCTTTACCATAACCGGCGTGGTCAACAATATAGTCATATAATTTCCCTGTTCTTTTAAGCATATACCAACGGCGACCTTCAAAAGCTAATTCTCGTGCTTCTTCATCTAGAATATCTTCTATAGTTACAACAGAGGTTAAAGCGGGTGTGTTTGCTCTTGTTCTTACTTTATTTAAGTAGAACAATGCTAAAGTATTATTGCCTAATCGCATATTAGCTTCTGCTGCATAAAGATAAGTTTCTGCTAATCTAGCCATCATGATATTTTTAACTTGTTTATCTTCCGTTGGAATTCCATCATCTGGAAAATATTTTCTACATCCTGCATTTTGGCGAATAAAAAAGCCGTTTCTACTTGCTTGATCTCCAAATTCTTTCCACGGGGCAGAAGGATTATTTCTTATGATGGAGCCCAAAACTTGACCTGCAGGTAATGTTGCGGGATCATTATATACATAATCTTTGATATAATAAGTTCCTTTAATTCTTGTGTCATTTGGACTTTGAGCTAATAAATCACGAATATAATTATTCATTGTCAACCATCCAAAACCACGACCCGCTTGTTCTATTGTATATTTAGAACCAGGAGTTTGTTCGGCATAATTAGGCATTAGGTTAAAGTTGATTTTATTAGCTTCACCATTTATTGCTTTTTTGAATTGTAAAACCCATAATGATTCTTTGGTGTTCATCTCTCCTTTGAAAACTAAATCAGTGCTTGGTGCGAGACTATAAGTACCTTGAGCAATAACTGCTTCAGATTGTGTTTTTGCTTCTAACCAATCTTTTTGCCACAATGCAACCTCCGCTTTTAGATGTCTTGCTACACCTTGCCCAACTCTTCCTGCCACTACATTCCATTGAAGATTTTCAATAGAGAAAGTTAAATCTTCTTTCACTAATTTATAAATATCTGCTTCGGGAGTTTTAGCATTAATTATATTTAGTGCGTTTTCAGGTGTAGTTGGCTCGGTTGTTACGTAAATATTATTAAATAATTTGAATAATGTAAATACAGAATTTGCTCTAAAAAATTTAGCTTCAGCAATAATTTGATTTCTTCTTGATGCATCCATATTTACATTTGGTGCCGCTTTTATAATCGCATTGGAGCGATCAATAATTCTGTAATATAAATTCCAATAAGTACCATGCACGCCACTATTTGTTGCAAACCTTCCGCTGTTTAATTTTCCGTAGTTTGATATTTCTCCGCCACGGGGAACAGTTAAATCATCTTTTGCATCAATTACAATAGGGTCTGATCCATTATTGGAACCACTTTCCCAAAATGATCTTTGAATTGTATATAGACCGACCACTCCTGCCTCTAAACCTTCAGGAGTATTATATACAAAATCTGCCGTAAAGTTTGATGTGGGCATTTCTTCTAAATAATCGGTACAAGAGTTTAGTAAGAGCATTGAAATAAGTAAAAATCCCCATTTCATATAAAAATTGTTCTTTTTCATAATAATTTATTTTAATAATTAAAGTCCTAAATTAAGACCAATAGTTATGGACTTGGTATCTGGGAAATCATTTGGATTGTTTTCTGGGCTGTATGATTTATAATCAGTTACTGTAAACAGATTAGTTGCGGTAACATATAATTTAAAATTAGTTAAACCTAATCTTTCTAAAATCGATTTAGAGAAATTATAGCCTAATGATAATGTTCTTAACCGAACATAAGAAGCATCTGCTATACCAATGGTTCCAATATTTGCTGGTGCGCTTGCATAGCTTGGACGAGGTGCGGTATTTGATGGATTTTCTGGCGTCCAATAATCTACTTTAATCCCATTTCTTACAGATTGTAATGTTCCACCTTGGTTGAAAGCATATAAGTAGGGATTACTTTTAGTGGCTCCTTCGACGATATAAACATCAGCGTATAATTCAAAATTTTTATAATTAAATGTACTAGAAATAGAAGCAAACCATTTAGGATCTGTATTGATAATAATATTATCTGCATCCGTAATTAAACCGTCACCATTGATGTCTTTAATTCTAATAGATCCTGCTTTTAATTTACTAAGGTCGGAGTTTGATGTACTACCTGGTTTTGCTTGCGCTGAAGCTGCTGCTTCTGCATCAGTTTGGAAAATTCCATCAAATACTTGTGTGCGAATATTATTTATAGAGTAACCAATATAGCGTCCTCTTGATTGATCATCTTGTGGATTGCCATTTATATCTACGACTCCTGATTTTATTAACTCATTTTTGTTTTTGGTAAATGCTCCCGTAATATTCCAGTTTATAGTTTTGTTTCTTATAATATCGGCTCGTAACATTACTTCTATACCGCTATTTTTAGATTCACCTCCATTGGTAATCATTGAACTAAAGCCCGAAGTTCCTGCTAAAGATGTATTTGTAAGCAAATCCGTAGTGCGAGTATTATAATAATCTACAGAACCTGAAATTCTATTGTTGAAAAAACCGAAATCAAGACCTGCGTTTGCTGTGGTGGAAGTTTCCCAAGTTAAATTTGGATTTGGCAATATAGTTCCTGGCAAAGCACCAGTTGTAAGAGATCCTGCAAAAATATATGGATAATTTGTAACGACTCCTAAAGTTGAATAAGGGTCTAATGATTGGTTTCCTACAGAACCATAACCAAGTCTTAATTTTAACTGATTTAGAAATTTACTATCTAACAAGAAATTTTCTTTATGTATTTGCCAAGCTGCTGCAACAGCTGGGAAAAAAGCCCATTTTTTACTTTCTGCAAAAACAGATGCGCCATCACGACGTGCCGTTAAAGTCAGTAGATATTTATCCATCAAGTTGTAGTTTATTCTCCCCAGAAAAGATGAAATTCTTTTTTGTTCTTCGTTTCTAGTTACATTAAAGTTTAATGCGCCTGAAATTCCATCATAACCAAGTAAATCATTTCCAAAACCAGTACCTGTAGATGTTGTATTGGATAGGTTAATTTGATTTATTGATTGTACGAACGTAATATCAATTTTATGATTAGTGCCAATTTTCGTTTTATAATTAAATATATTTTCAATCAAATATTCTTCTCTTAAAGTATTGCCAACATTTGCAATTCCATTTAAAGCTGCTCCACTAGAGTGAAGTCTAGAAAGATAACTTCCATCGTCTATAAGTTTTCGGCTAAATAATGTATTAAGTTTGTAAGAGAAATTTTTAGTAAACTTATAATTTCCGACAAAATTTAAATTATAAAAATTAGTTTTAGACTCTACATTGGATTCTCTAATATCCCACAACGGGTTTACAGTAGAACTACTCGCATTGGCTCCTGCTAAACGATAAACTAAATTTCCATCAGCGTCATAAGGGCCGGTAAAAGGTGAAATAGTAATAAAGTCTAAGTTTGAAGATTCTTTAGTTTGACTATCTGAAGCCAAGTTTATATTCGCCTCAATACTTGCTTTCTCATTAATTTTTTGATTAATGTTCAATCTAAATGTCCCTCTTTTGTAACTTGAAGAAGGTATCAATCCAGACTGATCAAAAAAGTTAAAGCTTGAAAATATTTTAGTTGTTTCAGTTCCTCCAGACAAACTTATGCTGTGACTTTGGATAAATCCCGTTCTTAAAATTGTTTTCTCCCAATCAGTAAAATTACCGCGTTTAAAATTTAAATATTCTGGTGTTGTAGCACCATTAAAATTTAATTCATCCGATAAGTAACCTTGAGTTGGCAAATTATCTGTTCGTTTTGCTTCTCTTCTTAATTGTGCAAATTCTTCACCATTAAATAAATCAAAGTTTTTTGTTAATTGTTGAGCTGTAGTATAGGTATTAATATTAATTCTCATTTTACCTTCCTTACCTCTTTTTGTTGTTACCAGTATAACTCCATTAGAAGCTCTTGCACCATAGATAGCCTGTGAAGATGCATCTTTCAGAACTTCTATTGAGGCAATATCATCGGGATTGATATCATTGATATTTTCAATAGGAAAACCGTCTAAAACTATAAGAGGATCATTTCCTCCAAGAATTGAATTTCTTCCTCTAATTAAAATATTAGAAGATCCACCCGGTCTTGCAGATCCTAAAGTGACCTGTAAACCTGCAGCTTTTCCACGCAACATTTCAGAAATATTAGTCGTAGGTGTTTCTTTTGCATTCTCTACATTTACTTTAGCAACCGCACCAGTTACGTCACTTTTTTTCTGAGTTCCATATCCAACAACAATTATCTCATCTAAGTCAGTGACTTTTTCTTTGCTAGATGATTCTTTTTTATTTGTTACTTGCGAATACATCATCGATGAAAAGCAAAGCAAAAAAAGCAGAAAGAGCATTTCTAATTTTTGATTTTGTAATTTAAAATTCATTTTTTTGAGTTTAAAGGTTTGTTTTAAAAAATGGGCTATACTTTGTTCTTTTATTTATATTATGGTAAACTTAATGTTAAATTTTACTAAATAAATAAAAATGAAACCGATAAAAAACCAACATTCTAAAAATTCTTAAAAAAAGTAAATGATTTTCCCGCAAAATCTCCGTTAGAAGCGCGTAATGCAATTATTTAAAATCGAAAAATAAAATCGAAAAATGAAATTTAAAAACTAAAAGAGTGTCACTTGTAGTGTTTTTGTCGTGGTGAAATTAAAGCGTGTAGTATTATTGTAAATTTAAAATGTAATTAATTAATCCTTCATCATGAGGCAAGCCTAATTTTTTTCTTAATCTATATCGCTTCGTCTCAACACTTTTTATAGAAATATTAAGTAATGGTGCCATTTCTTTAGAAGTTAGATTTAATCTTAAGTAAGCAGTAAATCTCAAATCATTTGGCGTTAAATCAGGATGTGCTTTTTTGATTTTGTCTAAAAATGCTTTATCTGCATTTTTAAATGCGGTTTCAAAAAAGGACCAATCGTCTTCATCATTCAAATTAGTATCTATTAAATTTAAGGCAGCTTTTTTACCCAAGTCTTTGTCTTTGCTCAATTCTTTTTTTATAGTACTTAGAACTTCGTTCTTTTTTATTAAACTCATTGTAGAAATTGCTAATTCTCTGTTTTTGCTGTCAATATCTTGGTTTAGTTTTTCATTATTTATTTTCATTAAAGCTTGCTCATTTTCCATTATCTTCTGCTTATACTTATTATTGTAATAGCGTTTGTAGGTTTTATGAGTAATGAGAATTATTAATGAAAGCACAAGAATATAAAGAACGAATGCAACATTAGATAAATACCAAGGTCTAGCTACAGTAAAATGATAAGAAATTATATTTTTTGATAATTGATTACCAATTTTTGCTCTTACACTAAAGGTATAAGTTCCGAAAGACAAGTTTTCAAACGTTGTTTGAGGATTTTCTGACCAAGAACTCCATTCATTGAACTCTCCTTCAAGTTTGTATTGGTATTTTACAACTAAATACTTATCGAACTCGGGTACAGAATAATTAAAAATTAATACTCCTTGTTTATACTTTAAATCGCCCTGTTTTTTCAAAGAAAAAGAAGTTATTTTATCATTTATTCCCTTTAATACTATGGAATTTAGATAAATTGTAAAATCTTTTTTTGTACTAATTTTAGATAAATCTAAAGCTATATATCCATTTGCAGTTCCTAAAACATAAGTATTTGGGTTAATTAATGAAATATTTTCATATCCTAAAACACTTTTTCGCAATTTTGAAGGAATTGGGATTGTATTAATAATTGGTGTATTGGTAATATCATCATTTTCAATAAAGCAAATATTATCTTTTGAAAATGCCCAAAGTTTTCCGTTTTTATCGACAACTAATTTGCCCGTAATGTAATCTCCCTGTTTGATTGCTGCACTTAGAATGGCATCTCTTTGGAATAATTTTTTTATTTTATTGTATTTAAATATGCCTTTTTCGGAGGCATAATAAATATTGTTTTGGTATTTCACCAAACTTGAATTTTTTCCCAAAGGCAAACTCGCCTCCATTTCTGTTTTAATTACTTTGGTAAAATTATCATTCAATTGTAATTTAAAAACCCCTTTATATTCATGATTTACCCACACTTGTTTTGTATCATTGATTTCAAAATATCTTGAAGAATTTTTAAATCCCTCAATTTTATTTCTTAATTCCCAGCTTCCATTTTTATTTTCTAAAACGTTTAGACCATTATAATTTCCTTGTAAAAGCAAATCATCATGCTTCGGAACTTTCTTGAACGCCCAAGCTCCCAGATCTTCACTTATCTTTATTGCTTTATTGTTTTTAATTAAAAAACTACCTAAATGATGCCCACAAAATAAGTATTCATCATTTAAATTAAATAAATCCCAAACTTGTCCCGCAGTACCTTCAATAAACTTAAAATCATTGTTTACATCCTTTAATTCTTTATAAAATAAGCCCTGATTTGTTCCTATATAAAGAATATTCTTAAAAACTTGAGTAGTATAAACCGTGCCCAAAACACCTTCGTAATCAAAAAAATTACTTACTGCAGATTTTGCATTAATACAATCAATACCATTATCTAAAGCAACCCAGACGTTGTTTGCACTGTCTTCAAATATTGATAAAACGGTGTTGTTGCTTAAACCCTTTTTTTGAGAAATTTGATATTCGAGAATTCCATTTTTAGAAAGATGAATAATGCCGTCAGAAATTGTACCAATCATTAAGCTTCCATCCTCAAGTTGAGAACTGCTAAAGACATTCACTTTTTTTAACAAATCATCAGCTGGAATATCCCACTTTTTAAATATATTATCTTGAAATTTATAAAATCCTGAGTTTCTGGTAAGAATTATCAAAGATTCTGCGCTTTTAAAAACATTAATTACTCTGCCTGTTTTTATTACTGAATTGTTTACGAGTAATTTTGGTTTACCATTTTCTAATACATACAAACCTTCATTAGCAACATGAAAATAAATTCGATTATTTACTTTAAAAACTTTATAAATAGTATTTGTAGATTTTATTATTTTAAAAGTTCCGTTTTTTGTATTATAAAGATAAAGGTTGTTGCTCGATTGAAAAATAACCCATTCACTATACGCAAGAATATTCCAAATTTGCTCATCTTCTAATTTTTTTTTGTGAAGTTTTGGCAAAAGAGAAGTATATTTTAAAGTTCCAAATTCGTTTTTTACCCAGAAACCAAAGTCTGCATAACAACCCGTGTAAATTTTATTTCCAATCACATTTACAGCCCTCATTATAGTGTTGTTGGGAGAAGAATAGATTGTCCATTTGGCTCCATTATATTCTAAAAGACCCTTATTATTTGCTACATAAATATAATGATCAGCCGCTTGGGAAATCATCCAGTTCTGATTATCTCCCAAATAATTTTCAGGAGAAAATTTCTGAATTGGAGGTAATTCTTGTCCAAAGAATGATTGATAAAAAAGAAAAAAAAGAAAAAATTGAAAGATTTTCATATTAACAAGATTGTCCACGTCTGTTTAAATTTATCTTAATATTCATATTTTTAAAATAGTTATTTGAAACATTTTTCAATTTATAATAAAATGTAAACATTAATTATTCAAAAGTACAAGAAAAACTAAAATTATCTTTCAAAATTTTATAAATAAAAAAAATCAGGAATATTAGTTCCTGATTTAGTTTACTTCATTTGTTAATATCCAATTTCCGGACTTGTTTGTAGAGAGGATGGGATTCGAACCCACGATACAGTTACCCGTATACTAGCTTTCCAGGCTAGCTCCTTCAACCACTCGGACACCTCTCTATTGAAGTGCGCAAAAATAAACTATTTTATTGGAAACTACAAAAGTATTATGGTTAAGAAATTTTAATCTTCCGAAATTTCGCCGCGTAAATTTTTCTCAAAATTTTCTGCAAAACTTCCTTTGTAAGTGGGATTATCAATTAAATGCATTGCTTTTGTAATTGCACTCTCTGCCGTCATATCTTTTCCGCTTATGGCATTTATTTCTTTAAAAATATTACTATTATTATATTTTCCGATAGAAATTCCGCCAGAAACACATTGTGAAACAACCACAATTTCAGTTCCGTTATTGCGTAGTTTTTCTAAAGTTTGTTTCGTTTTTTTTGTATTAAAAATAGTTCCGGAACCAAAAACCTGAAGGATTAAAACTTTCATTTTTGGTATTTCAGAAAAATGTGAAATTTGCATTCCTGGGAAAATTCTCCAAAACAAAACATCTTGTGAAATATGCAAATCTGCACTAAACTTTTCATCTTTTTTTGAGCGGAAAAGATTTTCCTTTTCTACATTTAAATGTACACCAGATTGTCCTAAAATAGGATAGTTTGGACTTTGATAAGCGTCAAAAAATTCTGCGGAATATTTTAAACTTCTATTTCCGCGCAATAATTTATATTCAAAATAAAGCGCCACTTCCTGAATTACCGCTTCATCATTTTCATATAAACTAGCGTAATATAAACTCGTTAAAAGATTTTCTTTCGCATCTGTTCTTAAATCTCCAATTGGCAATTGCGAGCCGGTCAAAATCACAGGTTTTCTTAAACCTTTTAGCATAAAACTTAATGCAGAAGCAGTATAAGACATGGTGTCTGTTCCGTGTAAAATTAAAAAACCATCATATTTTTCATAATTTTTAGCGATGTAATTGGCAATGATTTTCCATTCTTCGGGACCCATATCAGAAGAATCTAAAGGAATTTTAAATGGATGTACAAAAACTTCACATTCAATTAATTTCATTTCCGGGATTTTCTGAAAAATATTTTCAAAATTAAATGCCCGCAAACTACCGGTTTCATAATCTTTTTCCATACCGATTGTTCCGCCGGTGTAGATGAGAAGTACCTTTCTTTTCATGGGCTAAAATTACAATTTATTTTGAATTAGTCTTTTTACTTTTACCGTTTTACTTTTAGCTTTTTTCCTACTTTTGTAATTCAATTATTAACTTTGAAAGATTACTATTATTTTCTCGGTATTTCAACAGATGCTTCTGAAGAAGACATTAAAAAAGCCTACCGAAAATTATCTTTAAAATACCATCCGGATAAAAATAAAGATGATGAATTTTTTGAAAATCGTTTCAGAGAAGTGCAAGAAGCTTATGAAACTTTAATTAATGAAACTTCACGGAATCTTTATGACCAAAGCTTTTCTATTCCCAAACCAGAGTTTAGAAATAATTTACCACCTTATATAAAAACCTTTTCAGCAAATAAAATTAGAGTTAAAAAAGGAGAAGAAATTATTATTAATTGGCAAACACAAAATGCAGATGTTGTAAAAATTCTTCCTTTTGGTCTTGAAAAATCTTATGGTGAAAGGGTTTTTAAAATTAATGAATTCAAAGACGGTAAATTTCAAATTTTACTTCATGCAACCAATTCTCTAACTCAAAAAACAGTAGTTAAAGGAATTACAATTACAGAAGTCTTTGAAAATGATAGACAAAAATACAAAGCAGAAGTAGAAGAATTATTTAAACCCCAAAAACCTTCACGCAACAATCCTTTTGGTTCTCCCAAAATATTCAAAATTTTAATAGCGATTTTTATCTTGATGATACTTATTGCCTTTCTTTTAAATAATTTCTAAGAATAAAGAATAAAGTTTTACATCTAAATATTTATCTTGACAAATATCATATTTTAAAAGATTTTGTTGTTGCCGACTCTTCTGGAAATTTGTATTTTTACGAACCTTTATTTTCTTAAAAACTTTGCAAAATAATATGAATACACAGCAATTTGTAAACCGTCACATTAGTCTTAATGAAAGTGATACCAAAGAAATGCTCGATAAAATTGGCGTTTCTTCTATTTCAGAATTAATTTCACAAACCATTCCCGATTCTATAAGATTGGAGAAAGATTTGGAGATTTCTAAACCACTTTCAGAATATGAAATGTTGGCTCATTCTAAAGAACTGGCTTCAAAAAATTTAATGTTTGATAATTACATCGGTTTTGGATATCATAATGTGATTTTACCTTCTGCAATTCAAAGAAATATTTTAGAAAATCCAAGTTGGTACACCGCTTATACGCCTTATCAAGCAGAAATTGCACAAGGAAGATTAGAAGCGCTTTTAAATTATCAAACTTTAGTGGTGAGTTTAACAGGTTTGCCAATTGCAAATGCTTCTTTGTTGGACGAATCAACAGCTGCAGCCGAAGCAATGCACATGTTTTTTGAAAGCCGAACGAAAGATCAAAAGAAAGCTGAAGCCATTAAATTTTTCATTTCAGATTTGGTTTTGCCGCAAACAATATCAGTTTTAAAAACGAAAGCCAAAGGTTTGGGAATTGATATTATAATTGGTAATCATAAAAACCATCAGTTTAATGATTCTTATTTTGGAGTTTTACTTCAATATCCAGGTAAAAATGGCGGAATTATAGATTACACAGAAAATATTAAATATTATAAAGAAAATAATTTGCAAGTTGTAGTTGCTTGTGATCCATTATTTTTAGTAAAAGCAAAATCTCCTGCGGAAATGGGTGCAGATTGTGCAGTTGGAACTACTCAAAGATTTGGAATTCCAATGGGTTATGGCGGTCCACACGCCGCTTTTTTCGCTTGTAAAGAAAATTATAAAAGAGATATTCCGGGAAGAATTATTGGCGTTTCTCAAGATATGTATGGAAAACGTGCATTAAGAATGGCTTTGCAAACCAGAGAACAACATATTAAAAGAGAAAGAGCAACTTCAAATATTTGTACAGCACAAGTTCTTTTAGCTGTAATGGCTTCAATGTACGCTGTTTATCATGGATCAAAAGGTTTAAATTTTATTGCGGATCAAATTCATTTTAAAACCATTGCTTTAAAAGAAGGTTTAGGAATGCTCGGTTATGATTTGGTTGAGGAGCCAATTTTTGACACCGTAAAATTCCGAATGCATCCGGAAGATAAAAACGCTTTGATGCGTTTAATGCGTGATCAAAAAATAAACTTAAATTATTTCTCTGAAGGTTTCGTCAGTATTTCTTTAAATGAAACTTCAACTTTGGAGAAACTTCAAAAATTGTTTGATGCTTTTGCCCAGTTTGTAGATAAGCAAAGTTTTAAACTTTTAGTGAAAGAAAATATTGTAATTCCGTCAGAAATTTTACGTCAAGACGAAATTTTAACCGAAGATGTTTTTAATTCTTATCATACAGAAACAGAATTAATGCGTTACATCAAAAGATTAGAACGCAAAGATCTGTCTCTTACAGATTCTATGATTTCTCTTGGTTCTTGCACCATGAAATTAAATGCAGCAACCGAAATGCTTCCAATTTCTTGGGCAGAATGGGGAAGTGTGCATCCTTTTGTACCGACTGAACAAGCAGGAGGTTATCAAATAATGATAAAAGAATTAGAAAAAGATTTAGCAGAAATTACTGGTTTTGCAGGAACTTCCTTACAACCAAATTCTGGCGCACAAGGAGAATACGCGGGTTTAATGGTCATTAGAGAATATCAAAAATCAATTGGAGAAAGCCATCGGAATATTGTTTTAATTCCGCAATCTGCGCATGGAACGAATCCAGCTTCTGCGGTTTTATCTGGTTGTAAAGTGGTTGTGGTAAAAAATCTTGAAAATGGTGAAATTGACGCCGAAGATTTTAAAGCCAAAGCAGAACTTCACAAAGAAAACCTTTCTGCGGCAATGATTACTTACCCTTCTACTTATGGTTTTTTTGATGAAAACATTAAAGAAATTATAAAAATAATTCATGATAATGGCGGGCAAGTTTACATGGACGGCGCAAATATGAATGCGCAAGTCGGTTTCACAAGTCCGGGAAATGTGGGTGCAGATGTTTGTCATCTTAATTTACATAAAACTTTTGCAATTCCTCACGGCGGCGGCGGACCTGGAGTTGGACCAATTTGCGTTGCAGAACATTTAGTGAAATTTTTGCCGACCAATCCAAATATTAAAATCGGAACAAAAGAATCTATAGATGCAATTTCTGGCGCTCCTTACGGCTCGTCTTTGGTTTTAAATATTTCTTACGCTTATATTAAAATGCTTGGAACTTCAGGTTTAATGAAAGCCACAGAACACGCTATTTTAAACGCAAATTATTTAAAAGAAGTTCTTGAGGAACATTTTCCAATTTTATACCGCAATTCCAAAGGAAGAGTGGCGCACGAATGTATTGTAGATTTCCGCCAATTTAAAGCGATTGGAATTGAAGTTGCAGATGTGGCGAAAAGATTAATGGATTACGGTTATCACGCACCAACTGTAAGTTTCCCAGTTGCAGGAACTTTAATGATTGAACCAACAGAATCTGAAAGCAAAGAAGAAATCGATCGTTTTGCAGAAGCCTTAATTTCAATTAAAAAAGAAATTGATGAAATTGCAAATGGAGAAGCGGACGAAAAAAATAACGTCTTGAAAAACGCACCACACACAATGGAAGTGGTAATTTCTGATTCTTGGGATAAACTTTATTCCCGTGAAAAAGCGGCATATCCTTTAGAATGGGTTCGTGGAAGAAAATTCTTCGCCTCAGTTTCTAGAGTTGATGATGCTTTTGGTGATAGAAATTTGGTTTGCACTTGTGCGCCAATTGAAAGTTATATGGAATAATCTTTTCCACTTTGCCAAAGTTCTAAATCTTTGGCAATGTTTAATAAAATTTTATATAAAATCCCTTTCGGTTTTGATTGGGATTTTTTCTGTTTGGGCTAAAAGTCGAGAAACTTTGTGAAGCGGAAAATATCACTTCTCATTTGTGCTTTTGTCATGGATTGCAAATCCGCCTTTACTTTGTATTTATAAAAAAAGTAACTTTATTCAAAGAAAAGCAGAGGTGAACTAGCAAATCCGCAAAGTTTA
>NZ_JBLXIJ010000014.1:0-30248 GCF_048269545.1 Halpernia sp.
TATGCAATAAATAATTCAAATTATTTAAATTCGCGAAAAATGAGAAATTATCTTGTAATTGGAGGTTCTTCGGGTATTGGAAAAGCTTTAGTAAATATTCTTCAAAAAGAAAATTGTTTAATTATTGCAACTTATAATCAAACACAACCTGAACAAAATTCTCAAAATATAAAATTTATTTCATTAGATGTTTTAAATGGCACTTTAGATTTAGAAAATTTACCCAATGAAATTCATGGTTTAGTTTATTGTCCTGGTAGTATTAATTTGAAACCATTTCACCGTTTTTCGGAAGAAGATTTTATAAGTGATTTTAAACTTCAGGTTTTAGGTGCAACAAAGATAATTCGAGAAATATTACCAAAATTGAAATCACCTGGAACTTCGTCAATTGTTTTATTTTCAACAATTGCGGTACAAACTGGTTTTAATTTCCATTCTCAAGTTGCAATTTCAAAAGGAGCACTTGAAGGTTTAACGAAATCTTTATCGGCTGAATTTGCACCGAAAATTAGAGTGAATGCAATTGCACCGTCATTAACAGATACACCATTGGCTGGAAAAATTTTAAATACACCAGAAAAAAAACGTGCTCAAGCGGAATACAATCCAATGAAAAAAATTGGAAACGTGGAAGATATTGCAGAAGCTGCGGCATTTCTTTTATCCGAAAAATCATCTTGGATTACTGGTCAAATTTTACATGTTGATGGAGGATTTTCGACAATAAAGTAACATAGTTTAGTTTTTCATATGTTTTAATTTTTGTTTGTAAGACCTGCATTTTTTTAAAGTGCAGGTTTTTTGTAAAAAAATAAAAAAAGCAGAATCTTTCAATTCTGCTCAATAAATTATTTTCTAATTTCATTTCTTATCAACTACAATTCTGTCTTTTCTGTTTGCCAATTCCCAAGCCGTAGCGAAAACCAATTGTGCTCTTTTTGCTAACAAAACATAATCAATTTTATCCGGATCATCTGTTGGTTTGTGATAATCTTCATGAATGCCATCAAAATAAAACGCCACCGGAATTCCTTTTTTTGCAAAATTATAATGGTCACTTCTGTAATATAATCTTTGTGGATCTTTCGGATCGTCGTATTTATAATTTAATTTTAACTGATTGGTTTTTGCATTTGCGGCTTCATTTATTTTCTTTAAATCTGAAGAAAGCATTTCAGAACCAATTACATAAACATAATTTTGACCACGGTTTTCTGCATCATCTCTTCCAATCATATCAATATTTAAATCTGCAACGGTATTTTGCAAAGGAAAAACTGGATTATCTACATAATAAGAAGAACCGAATAAACCGTGTTCTTCTCCCGTAACGTGCAAAAATAAAATTGAACGTTTCGGTCCATGTCCTTCTTTTACAGCTTGTTTAAATGCTTCTGCTATTTCCATTACCGCAACAGTTCCACTTCCATCGTCATCCGCACCATTGTAAACTACTCCATCTTTCATTCCCACATGATCATAATGTGCAGAAATAACAATAATTTCTTCTGGTTTTTCTGAACCTTTTATAAATGCTAAAATATTAGCAGAATCATTAAAAGTCCCACGTCTGCTTTTTTTGTTCATATATTCTGCGGGAACTGTTTGTAAGTAGGAAGACATTTCAGCTGGATGTGAAATATTGAGATTTTTATAGTAATTAATTATATATTCTGCTGCTCTTTTTTGTCCTTCACTTCCCGTATCACGCCCTTCCATATTGTCGTCTGCAATTACATAAAGATTTTTTTTCAATTCATCACTTTTAATGGAAGAATAAGCATCTTTAAATGCTTTTCCTTCGTAAGAATAATTAACCGTCGCACAACTGGACAATAATGCCACAAAACTTAGAGCCGTAAAAATTTTATTGATTCTCATTTTTAATTTTTTTTAAAGATAAATAAATTTTTGAAACTATATTTATCCGAACTTTCTATTTAAAATTGAAAGTCTTCAAAAATATACTTATTTTCTAGGAACTTCGCTGAAATATGGTGATTTCCATTACTTAAAATAATAATTTCTGCTTTTAAAATAGAATTATAACGCGCAGTTTGTTCAAAAGTTTTTCCGGTTAATCTTATTGAAGGTGCTTTACATTCTAACAAAATTTTCGGTTCTGTTTTTTCTGTTATTAAAAGGTCAATTCTTTTAGATAGACCGTTGATTATTAATTTTTTTTCTAAAATAATTGCAGAACGAGAATATTGCTTTTCTTTAATAAAATAATTTACCCAATGTTGTCGCACCCACTCTTCTGGCGTAAGCAAAAACCAAGATTTCCGCACTTCATCATAAATAAAAAACTTATCTTTGTCTTGCTTTAATTTAAAATTAAAAACGCTCGGAAAATTGAGTTTCGGAAGTTCCATCCTCTATGAAAGATTTAAATGTAATTCTCAAAAGTATTAAAAATAAAACGTTTTTACCGGTTTATTTTTTTCACGGCGAAGAATCTTATTTTATTGATGTTGCAGTAAAAGCTTTAGAAAATGAAGTTCTTTCTGAAGATGAAAAAGCATTTAATCAAATTATAACTTACGGGAAAGACACTTCTTATGCAGAAATTTGTTCTTTGGCTCGCCAATTTCCAATGATGGGCGATAAGCAAGTGATTATTGTAAAAGAAGCGCAAGATTTAAAAACGACAGAAGAAGATTCAAAAGCTTTTCTTACCTATCTTCAAAATCCAGTAGAAAGTACAATTCTAGTTTTCGGACATAAAAATAAAAAATTAGATGGCAGAAAATCTTTCGGGAAATTATTAAACCAAAAGAAATTTTCTTTTCAAAGTGAGAAATTAAAAGATTTTAAATTAGTACAATGGATTACGGACGAATGTAAAAATTTAAATATAAAAACTTCGCCAAACATTCCGAATTTATTGGCAGAATATCTAGGCGATGATTTATCTAGAATTGCAAATGAATTAAAAAAGTTGCAAATTATTCTAAAAGAAAATGAAGTTCTAGATGAAAAATTGGTAGAACTTCATATTGGGATTTCTAAAGATTATAATGTGTTTGAATTAATTAAATCTTTGGGACAAAACAATCCTGATCAAGTTTCTAAAATTGCTCATTTTATGGGGAAAAATTCCAAAGTAAATCCGCTGGTTTTAACTTTAGGAATGCTTTATAATTTCTTTTCGAATTTAATAATTTACCACGCAATGGCGGGGCAAAATCCACAATCTGTTGCAGCAGAAATGGGAATTAATCCCTATTTTTTAAAAGATTTTACAATTGCCGCAAAAAATTTCAACTTAAAAAGTGCAACAAGAATAATTTCACTCTTGCGAGAAACAGATTTAAAAGGAAAAGGTTTGGGTGCGCAAAATATGAGTGAAGATGAACTTTTGAATGAATTGGTTTTTAAAATTTTACATATTAAAGAGATAAAAGTTTTACAGTAAATTTTTACCAATGATTATCATAAAAAAAAATAATTAATAAAATAGATTTTTAAAAATAATTATCCCGATTTTTGGGACAGAAAAATAAAAATTAGTAAATGGAAAATATTTTAGATTGCATTATCGTAGGTTCTGGTCCAGCTGGTTTTACTGCTGCTATTTACGCAGCTAGAGCGGACTTAAAACCCGAACTTTATACAGGTTTAGAACCAGGGGGACAATTAACTACAACCACAGAAGTTGATAATTTCCCAGGTTATGCAAACGGAGTTACAGGTCCAGAAATGATGATGGATCTTCAAAAACAAGCCGAAAGATTTGATACAAAAGTGCATTACGAAATGATTACCAAAACTGAATTTTCCACAGAAATGGGGGGAATTCATAAACTTTGGGCTGGAAACAAGGAATTATTTGCAAAAACTGTAATTATTTCTACTGGAGCAACTGCAAAATACTTAGGACTTGATGATGAAAAAAAATATTCAGGTGGCGGTGTTTCTGCATGTGCGACTTGTGATGGATTTTTCTACAAAGGAAAAGACGTAATCGTAGTTGGAGGAGGCGATACAGCTGCGGAAGAAGCCACTTATCTTTCAAATATTTGTAATAAAGTGACAATGTTGGTTAGAAAAGATCATTTTCGAGCCTCAAAAGCTATGGAAAAACGTGTTGAAAACACACCAAATATTGAAGTGAAATATTTCCATGAATTAGTGGGAATTGAAGGTGAAAACGGATTAGTTGAAAGAGCTGTAGTCATTGATAACAGAACACAAGAAAAATCGACAATTAATGTTCATGGAATTTTTATCGCAATTGGACACACTCCAAATACATCTATTTTTAATAACCAAATAAACTTGGATGAAAATGGATATATAGAAACCAAACCAAAATCCACAAAAACCAATCTCCCAGGAGTTTTTGCGGCAGGTGATGTACAAGATCACCTTTACAGACAAGCAATTACAGCTGCTGGAAGCGGTTGTATGGCTGCAATGGATGCAGAAAAATATTTGGGAGAACTGAAATAAAATCTTAAAAATATTATTAATTTCTTATCAAACTAAATTGCCAATTACTTCTTATAATTTACTAATGAAAAAGTGAGAACAATCTTATACATATTTATTGGTGGTGGTTTCGGAAGCGTGATGCGCTTTTTGATATCTAATTATACTGAGAAATTTTTAAATATAAAAGAATTTCCATTTGGAACTTTCACAGTGAATATTTTAGGTTGTTTTTTAATCGGAATTCTTTCTTCTTACTTTTTAAAAATTGACAATTATTTAAAATTTCTTTTGATAACAGGTTTCTGTGGAGGTTTTACTACTTTTTCTACATTTTCTGCAGAGAACTATTCTCTTTGGCAAAACGGAAGTTATTTTACTTTAATATTTTATGTTTTAGCAAGTGTAATTTTAGGATTATTTGCGGTTTTTGCTGGCTTTCAGATGATTAAAAATTAAGACTAATTCTATTTCAAATTTTACAAAAATAATTTTGTGGGGACATAAAAGATTTTTATATTTGCACCACTGAAAACGGAAACGTTTTTCTGGAGAAATGGCAGAGTGGTCGATTGCGATAGTCTTGAAAACTATTGACTGTAACAGGTCCGGGGGTTCGAATCCCTCTTTCTCCGCAAAAATCCTCAAACTTTAATGTTTGAGGATTTTTTTGTAAAGAATGTTTTTCGAAATGTTAATTGAAAAATTCTAATTAAAATTTTTATTTTTCTTACTTTCTTTAAAAAAACAATCTTGTTTTTAGCCGCGGGTGAAGCGACATCCCCGCCGCGGCGAGATACAGCGGAACACGGGAAGAGGCTTCTAAGAAACAGAAACGTTTTGCTACAAAAAAAATCCTGAAAATAATTTCAGGATTGTATATTGATAAAAAACGATAAAAGCGAATTTTTATATTTATGGATTCCCTATTTTAATTTTTCTTTAAATATCTAAATTTTAAATAAGAAGCAATCGCCAAACTTAGCATAAAAGCCAAACCGAGCCAAACCCAGATTGGAATTGGAACTGGATCTCCCGCCGCATAAGAATGCAAACCGGAAAGATAATAATTTACACCAAAATAAGTCATCACCATCGAGCAAAAAGCAAACATGGCTGCAACGTGAAAAGTCCATCTACCGCGTAAACCCGGAACTAATCTCATGTGTAAAACAAAAGCATAAACAATAATTGAAATAAACGCCCAAGTTTCTTTTGGATCCCAACTCCAATATCTTCCCCAAGATTCATTCGCCCAAATTCCGCCTAAGAAATTTCCCACTGTAAGAGCGAAAAGTCCAACTGTTAGAGACATTTCTGAAACAATTGTAAGTTCTTTTAAAGTTGTATCGTGATGAAAATGGTATAATTTTTTATTAGCAATTATATAAAATACTAAAGTAATTACTGCAATAATCATTGAGAGTGCAAAAAAACCATAACTCGAAGTAATTACTGCGACGTGTACAATTAACCAATAAGATTTTAAAACAGGAACAAGCGGTGTAATTTGAGGATCTAAAGCGGAACCGCCGTGCGCAAATCCCATCATAATAACAGCCACTAAAAATCCAGCTGCAGGAATTAATGCATTTGAATTCCTATAAAGAACTAAACCGGCTGTAATTCCAACCCAGGAAATAAAAATAATTGCTTCGTAACCATTGCTCCACGGTGCGTGACCAGAAATATACCATCTCGCAACCAAGCCTAAAAAGTGCAAAAAATAACCAACTGCACCAACTCCAATTATAACTTTAATAGTTTTATTTAAAATTTTAGTTGGTTTAAAAAGTTCTACGAAACCAAGTAAAATAAGCAATCCACCAATTATTGTATAAAAAATTAGAAGTTTAAAATTTAAATTTACTTTATTCATGAAAACTTCTAAATTAACTTTAGATTTTGCGGGAACCACATTTTTTCCCCACAATTGTTGGTAATTGGATAATTTTGTTAATTCTGAATCCGCTTTACTCCAATCCCCACTTTGCTCTGCTGCAAGAACTTCTGCGAAATATGGACCCATCACTTTTTGCGAAGCTTCATCTGGTTCCATATTTTGGTCTAACCAAGAATGCCATGTGTTATTTGGATCATTTTGAACGGGAACAATTCGCATAAATTGCCCGCTAAAAAATTCATTAAAAACTTGAACACGATCATTTACAGCAATCACTTCTTTATCATAATTGGTTTGATCACCTGGTTTTTTACGGAATGCCGCTTGATAATCTTCTTCTAAAACGTAATGAAGATTTCCTTTTCCATCGGATGGAAACATGGACATTAAAGTGGTATAACCATCGTCATTAGCTTTGGTTTTTTTCTTTAAAAGATCGCCGCCTTTTGCGCCAACTTTTATAATTGGAACCATCGTCCAACTCGGAGTATCTGTATTTATAGAAAGAAACCATTGGTTTGCATCTAAAGATTTTCCATCGCTTCCTTTAAACTCATCTTTCTTGTATAATTTTCTTAAAACATCTAAAGCTTGAGTATTCATCGGTACAATTCTACCTTCGTAATTTTGAACTAATAAATATCCAAATTTATCTGCGTGCGTTTTATCAATTTTATTTTTTGAAATAATAACATCTGCAGGAATTACTTGTGCAGTTTTTAATGGACCAACTGTAGGTTTTTGTACTTCTGGATTTTGAGAAGTAAGTAAAGCTGCATCTTCATGATTATGTGCATCTTCTGAAGAATAAACATTTTCTCTACTTCCATCTGTGGTTGAATGGGTTTCAATTTTTTGTGCATTTATACCAAATGAGAGCAGTAATAAAACCACCGCTAACATTTTTTTTCTTTTTACCACTTTTAAATTTTTATTTAATTTCCAGAAATGGGTTCCTTTCCAAAATAGCGTTATAAATAAACTTAGAAACAATAAGTTATAACCGATATAAGTAAAAGCTGTTCCCCAAAAATCATGGTTTACAGATAAAATTGTTCCTTTTCTATCTGGATCAAAACTCGATTGGAAAAATCTGTAACCATCATGACTTAAAACATGATTCATGTAAATTTTGTACGGCGTTTCCTTTCCTTTATCTACAATTTGTATGTGAGATTCATAAGCAGAAGGCGATGCACTTCCTGGATAAGTTTCCATTACGAATTTGTCCAACTTTAATGAAAATGGTGTATTATAAATTTTTGGTCCAAAACCAAGAATAATATTTAATCCATCTAAAGTAATTTGTTTGTATGCATCGGGATTTCCACGTTCTACAGAAAGATTAACCAATTGTTTTGATTTCGGTCCTTGCACCTCCACACTCAACATATCTGCAAGGTTCTTATCTTTATTTTTATCACCTTGAAAATAAATTAATTTTCCTTTTTTAACTCCTTCCGGAATTACCAATTTTAAATCTTTAATAGAATATAAACTTCGCAAAACTAAAGGTTGAAATTCATCTTTTTTAGTTGCACCAGTTTTTTGAGTTGCCATTGTCATAAAAGTGGCATCTTCCGGCGTTTTCAGCATCATTGTTCCGCTTGTATCATTGAATTCTATCGCACCATCAATTGCTCTATTGTAAGTTACCAAAGTTCCGTTCAAGCTTTTTGCTTCGCCCGGTTTTATGTAAAGATTTTGTCTTCCAGTTTGTCCTGCAGTTACAATATGAAGATAATTTTGTCCATTTGGAGAAACTACCAAACTATCTTTTTTTCTTTGAATATAACTCACTTGTTTTACAGAAATTTGTTTTCCACGATAATCGTAAGCTGCACTAAATTTGTGAGGGAAAATCTTACCTATTAATGAATTTTCTCTAACCAAATCTGGCGTCATCATATATGCGATATCCGGATAATTTAAAATATCTCCTTTATCTTCAATTTGAATTTTAAAAAAATTTTTGTCGGTAACAATTTCGTTACTTGTATCGCCTTCTCTTATATGCATTTGTCCTTCAAAACTAACATATCTTGTTAAAGCACCGCCAATGAAAATAAAAACGAAAGCCATATGAAATGCTAAAACGGGCCATTTTTCTCTTCTCCAAAGCCTGTATCTATTTATATTTCCAAAAAAGTTTAAAATTAAAATAATCATAATGAGCTCAAACCACTTCGATTCATATATTAAAGCTTTTGCAGTAGGTGTTCCATAATCATTTTCAAGAAAAGTAGCATACGCCATAGAGAAAGCATAAAGCAGTAAAAGAACGGCCATTGTTCGAGTGGAAATGAGTATGCTTTGGATTTTTTTCATAAGAAGAGTAATAAACCACAAAAATAAGAATGATAATTAAGATAGACTAATAATTTACCAGTTTTTAAGTTTGATATTAATCAGAAAATTAAATAACTTTAAGTAAAAAATATTAAATTTGCCTCACTTACATTATGGAAAAAAAATATAAAATCCCCCGTCAAAATAAAGTAGAATCTTCTAAAATTCTTTCAAAACCAAGAATCTTTTTCGGTGTTTTATTTGTTATTTCATCTTTTGTTCTCACACTTTCTTTTATTTCATATTTAATGAAATGGAAAGCAGATCAAAGCCAAGCTGGAACAATGCTCGATAAAACAATAAAATCTGATAATATTTTTGGAAAAATTGGAGATTGGCTGGGTAATTTTTTCATTTTCGATAGTATAGGAATTGCTGCTTTTATTGTTGCCTTTCTTTGTTTAGTAACTGGTTTTTTAATTTTGAAAAAACATTATTTTAAACCTTGGAAAACTTTTGGTCATTCCCTCTTTTTCATTTGTTGGTTGCCTATTTTTATGGGCGCAATTACGGGCGGAACTGGTGTTTTAAGCGGCGTTTATGGTTATCAAATAATGGACCTTTTAAATTCTATCATTGGGACTTTTGGTTTATGGATGGTCCTTTTGGTAAGTATTGGTCTTTATTTTATTTTAGAATTTAATCTAAATCCGTCCAACGTAAAATCAAAATTAAATGATTTAAATGATAATACAATTGGTAGAGTAAGAGGATTAATGCCTAATTCGGAAGAAAAATTTGAAGCAGACGAAGAGTTGGAAAATGAAGAAAATAAAGATTTAGCTGTAAAAGATTTAGAATCTGCTCCTTTACATCTTCATGTAACAAGTGATATTGAACCAATAAAAACACCAAATCAAACTTCTTTTAGTTCCAATCCAGTAAAATTAGAAACAAATTCAGCAGAAGATAATATTAAATTTGAAGTTGAAGTTGCCAAAGAAGAGTTAGATGAGTTTGATAAAAAAGCAAATGAATTGGTTCAAAAACACGGCGAATACGACCATCGTTTAGAATTGGCAAAATTTCAAATGCCCACAATTGATCTTTTAAAAGATTATGGTCCCGAAGAAATACACGTCAATCAAGAAGAATTAGAGGAAAATAAAAATAAAATTGTTGGTTTACTAAAAAATTTCAATGTTGGAATTGCAGAAATAAAAGCGACAATTGGACCCACTGTTACTTTATATGAAATCGTTCCGGAAGCTGGAATTCGCGTTTCTGCGGTGAAAAAATTACAAGATGATATCGCTCTAAATCTTTCCGCTTTGGGAATTAGAATTATCGCGCCGATGCCCGGAAAAGGTACCATTGGAATTGAAGTTCCAAGAAAAAATCCAACAATGGTTTCTATGCGTTCCGTAATTTCGTCAGCAAAATTCCAGAATACAGATATGGATTTGCCTGTCGTTTTTGGAAAAACAATTTCCAATGAAGTTTTTATGGCAGATTTAGCAAAAATGCCGCATTTATTAATGGCGGGTGCAACTGGACAAGGAAAATCTGTCGGTATTAACGCAATTTTAACTTCACTTTTATTTAAAAAACATCCAAGTGAATTAAAATTTGTGATGGTGGATCCGAAAAAAGTAGAACTTTCATTATATTCAAAAATTGAACGCCATTATTTAGCCAAACTTCCAGATGGAGAAGATGCGATAATTACTGATACACACAAAGTTATCAATACTTTAAATTCACTTTGTATTGAAATGGATCAACGTTATGATTTATTGAAAAATGCATTTTGTAAAAATTTAAAAGAATATAATAAGAAGTTTTCTCAGCGGAAATTAAATCCAGAAAATGGACATCGTTATTTACCTTACATTGTTTTAGTAGTTGATGAATTTGCAGATTTAATTATGACTGCAGGCAAAGAAGTAGAACAACCAATTGCTCGTTTGGCGCAACTCGCAAGAGCTGTAGGAATTCATTTAATTGTTGCCACACAAAGACCTTCCGTCAACGTAATTACGGGAATGATAAAAGCGAATTTCCCTGCGAGAGCCGCTTTTCGTGTGATTTCAAGTGTAGATTCTCGAACTATTTTAGATTCTCCCGGAGCAGATCAATTGATTGGAAAAGGCGATATGCTTTATTTTAATGGAAACGAAATTTTGCGTTTGCAATGTGCTTTTGTAGATACGCCAGAAGTTGAAAGATTGGCGGATTTTATTGGCGAACAAAAAGGTTTTGCAAGTGCATTCATGTTACCAGAATATTCTTCAGACGAAACTACTTCCACAGTTGGAGCCTTTGATCCAAACGAAAAAGATCCACTTTTTGAAGATGCAGCAAGAATTGTAGTTTCTACGCAACAAGGTTCAACTTCAATGCTCCAAAGACAATTAAAACTCGGTTACAACAGAGCTGGAAGAATTATGGATCAGTTGGAATCTTGTGGAATTGTGGGCGGTTTTAATGGCGCAAAAGCAAGAGAAGTTCAGATTTCTGACCTGCGTTCTTTGGATAATTTTTTAGAGGAATTGAAGAAATAGGTTTTAATCTTTAGTTTTATTTCCCTCAATTAAATTCCTTAAAAAAACAATTTCTTCTTTTAAGGAATTGATATGATTAACTTCATTATATATAATAGTGCCGTTCTGAGCATTTCCAAGGTTTTCATAGACAATATTTGCAGCTTTTTCACCAAATAAAACTGAAATTGAAACATTTAATATCTCTGCAATTTTCTGAATTTTTGGAACGGTTAATCTATTATCCTCTTTTTCTAATCTTCCATAATTACTTTGTGAAACTTCAAGTTCATAAGCCATATACTCTTGTTTAAAGCCCTTTTCTTCTCTAAGTTTTCTAATTCTTGAACCTATAGTATTCATATTAGAAATATTCTTATGCGCTAAATTAATATTTTTATTTAATATTTTAATTAATTTCATTTAATTAATTTGCAATTTTACTTTAGTTAAACAAAAAAAAATAACTATTATGAAAAACCTTCTATTATTACTATCATTTACAATTTGTAGTTTGGCAAGTGCAAAAAACAACACGATTATGCCAGATTTATTAGAATCGGCTGCCGTAACAACTCCTAAATTTGATTATTTAGAAAAGTTGAATTTAGAAAAATCTAGCGCATTTGATTTTGAAAAAATTTCTAAGTATTTAAAGCTGAATGAAAACTACAAAGATGTACTAGTAAATAAAGTTTATAAATCTAGACTTACTGATAATTATTTCGTTTTATTAAATAATAACAGAGTATTGCGAATATCAACTGAACATGAAAAATTTTATATTCTTATTGATCTCAATGTGAATAGCTTATTTGACATGCAAGGAAATGGCGGAGTTCTTTTGCATGATAATCTTAATAATATAAATGATTCATTTACATTTAAAAATGGTGTAATTCAAAAAAAACTTGGAGGACCAGGAGAACCAAGTTTACGTGATTTTTGTCAAAGAACTACATCTGAAACTTTCAATGAGTGTTTCAACAGAGAATCTGCTGAGTTTTGCGATAGCTTTATTTCAACAGCAGCTTACGTAACACATCCAGAAATTGCGGTCCTAATTGCAGCTGGTTGTTCTTGCTATGAAGTGAAACCTGTAAAAAAAACAATAACAGCTGCGTAAAATACTATCCAATTACAAATTACTCTACAAATTACTTTAAAAGATAAGAATTAATCGAAATAATTCTTATCTTTTAAATTTATTCCTCTTTAAAACAAAATTTCATCAATGAGAAATACTGTTCTATTTATTTTACTTTTTTCTACATTAAATATTTATGCTCAGAATAAATTATTAATAACGTATAATCTACATTATAAACCTAGTAAAGATTTTAATAAATTTGAAGATGAAAGTTTCTACTTACAAATAGATACTAATTCAAAAACTTCAATATTTAAAAGCATTGGGCAATTTAAGGCTGATTCAATTTTAAATGGTAGTGCTATAATAAACTTATCTTTCTTTAAAACTAATCAAAGTAGGTTTACAAATACAATATTTTACAATTATTCTACGAAAATTCTAGGCGAGGATAATAATTTTGGTAGTCAAAAATTGAAATATGAAATCGAAAATTTTAAAATATTATGGGATTTAGTAGCTGAGCAAAAAACCATAAATTCTTATAAAGTTTCAAAAGCGGAATGTGAATTATTTGGACGAAAATGGATTGCATGGTACACAGTTGAAATTCCAATTCAAGAAGGTCCTTATAAATTTAAAGGTCTACCTGGTTTAATTTTACAAATTAGTGATAGTAAAAATGAATATAATTATAATTTTTCAGGTCTTTCAAAAAACCTTGATTTAAAAATAATTTCTCCACCATCAAAAATAATAACTCATAAGGAATTCCTAGATGCAAAAATAAAACTAAAAAATAATCCGTACTCATCAATACCTGGTTTTGAAATTTTAGAGGGTAATATAAAAAAAACAATAGAGGAAAAATTTAAAATGAAAGAAAAATTAGAAAATAATCCAATCGAATAAGTTAAGAAATTGGCTCTATTTAAATTATCATTAATTATTAAGAAAATTGGAATTAAATTCCTACATTTACAAAAACAAAAATTATGTATTACTTATTACAAAAAATAAAAAATTTAAAAGTACTAATTGTTATATTTTTTATTTTTTCCGTAACATTAACGTTATTTGCGTATTTTAAAATGACACATGTATTTTACAGTTCTTATATATTCGCAATATTATTATTATTCCAATTGGTTATTGTTTTTTTAATAATTAAAAATATATTTTGGAAACAACAGTAATTAAATACTTATTTAAATTTATTATTTAATAATTTTAAAAATTAAATTCATTCAAAATTTTGAATGAATTTTTTGTTTTTTTATAATAAATATGCTGCCCCCCAAAAACCGTACAACTTTTTTGGAGGATTTAAGATATTATTATTAATCTTAAATTAGCAAAATTCTTGGCGTAATTTTTGAAATTAGTTTCGGAAATAATATTAAATTTAAACAAAGGTTTAACTTTTTTAAATTTTTTCAATCTAAATTTTTGAAAACAAAAAATATGACATTTATAAAAAAAACAACTTTTCTAATCCTCACTTTTACAATTATCGGATTTGCAAAAGCACAAAGAATAGACGCAAAATCTAAAACAATTTTAGATGCGGTTACAAAAAATTACAAATCAAACAACAACACTTATTTTAAATTTGTTTACGGAACAGGAAATGGAAAAATAACCAAAACCGAACCCGGAATTTTTTATAGTGCAAAAGATAAATACAAGTTAAAAATTATGGGAACCGAACAAATTTTTGACGGTTCTAAAATTTACAACATAAGTGCAGAAGACCATGAAGTGACGATTGCAAAACCAAATGGAAATGAAATGATGTTTTCTCCCCTTAATTATTTGGAGACTTATAATAAAGATTACAACGTAAATTATGTAGGAAAAATAAAAGTAAACGGTGTAAATGCAGATAGAATAAAACTAACTCCAATAAAAGATAACGGTATAAAATATGTCTATCTGTATGTAAATTCTGCAAAAAATCAATTGGTAAAATTGGAGCAATTTTCTAAAGACAATAATATTTCAGTAATCGCAATGAAGGATTACAAAGAAAATCAAAATTTAAGCGCAGATATGTTTAGCTTTGATAAAAACCAATATAAAAATTACATCATCACAGAACTTTAAAATCTATTAATTTCTGTTAAAATAACGCCTCGAAGTAAAACTTTGAGGCTTTTTGTTTAAATTTGACACATGTTTAAAAAACTGGACCGCTACATCATCAAAACTTTTTTCGGACCCTTTATTTTTATTTTCAGTGTGTTGTTTTTCATTTTCATTGTTAATATTATTTGGATTCAGCTGGGTCAGTTTTTAGGAAAAGGATTAAGTTATTGGGAAATTCTGAAGCTCCTTTTTTATATGGGAGTAAGTGTAATTACGTTGGTTTTACCTTTAACAATATTACTTTCTTCCATTATGACTTTTGGGGAATTTGGTGAGAGATATGAACTCGCCGCAATGAAAGCTGCGGGAATTTCTCTTACCAGAATTATGATGCCACTTTTTTTTACCGTTAGTTATTTAGCTATTCTACTCTTCTTTTTTTCAAATAATATTATCCCAGATTTTCAGCGAAAAGCAAAAAATATGTTTTACAATATTGCTGCAACAAAACCTGCGCTAAATTTCACACCTGGACAATTCATTGATCAAATCCCCGGATTCCAAGTTAAATTTGATAAAATCTCTGGAGAAAATGGTGAAAACATTGAAGGCGTTTTTGTTCATAAAAAAGCCAATTCTTTTGAAAACCAACAATCTATTGTAGCAAAACGCGGAAAATTATCTCCCGAAAAAAATTATTTAAAATTAAAACTTTATGATGGTTATATTTTTGAAGATGATATTGCAAACAAAGATTATAACGAGCGCTTAAAACAACCCGATCAATCTGTAAAATTCGATACTTTGGTTTCCTATTTTGACATTAGTGAATTGACGGAAAAAGCTTTGGAAGATCAGAAAATTACAGATGATTATCGTTTTGAAAACTATACAGAACTCAATAAAAGTATTAAAGAAAACAGGGAAAACAACAAAATAAATTTTACGGGAATTAGTGATGAATTCGTGAGTCAAACTAATAATTACATTAATTATGTAGATGCCACATTACCTAAAAAAAAGGTAGTTCAACAAATGAAATTAGATACCGTAAAAGAAAAGAAAAAGCTGGATATGCTTCTTTCTGCCTATAATAAAATTGAAAGTTTAAAAAATGCAAATTTGGGAAAACAAGAACAGATCCTTGCGTCTGTAAAATACTACAGTAAAATTGTAATGTATCAACAACGGATTTTTGCGTATTCTGTAACTTGTATTATTTTCTTTTTAATTGGTGCAAGTTTAGGCTCGATTATCAGAAAAGGTGGAATGGGACTTCCCGTCGTTATTGCAATTGTAATTTTTATAATTTTCTATGTTTTAAATTTAACAGTGGAAAACCTTGCGTGGTCTGGAGAAATGAATCCTTACATTGCAGCGTGGCTTCCGAATATATTATTATTTCCGTTTGGAATTTGGCTTACTTACAAAGCTTTAACAGATTCACAAGTTTTTGATATTGAGAAATATAAAATTTGGTTTAAACCCGTGATTGCTTTGTTTACTAAAAATAAAGAACACGAAAGATATCAATAAAAGTTGTGAAGTTTAAACTTAATTTTTTTAATATAAATCAAAAAAAAGATTCAGCGGAAACTGAATCTTTGTCATTGCGAGGAACGAAGCAATCTGTAGGTTTAAAAAAAATTATTTCCTATTAATTGCTGCAATTGCGGCTTCATAATTAGGTTCGTGAGCAATATCTGAAACTTGTTCTTCGTAAATGATTTTCCCTTCTGGATTGATGATTACCACTACTCTACTTAATAAACCTTTCATTGCACTATCTGCGATTTTTACGCCATATTTTTCACCAAAATCTGAACGAAAATCCGAAAGCATGGTCACATTTTCAATTCCTTCTGCGCCGCAAAATCTTTTTTGTGCAAATGGTAAATCTTTAGAAATACACAAAACTGCCGTATTTGGTAATTTTGCTGCATCTTCATTAAAATGACGAACCGAAGCGGAACAAACTCCTGTATCTACACTTGGAAAAATATTGAGTAAAACATATTTTCCTTTAAAATCAGCTAATGATTTTTGCTGCATTTTGTTATCTGTCAAACTAAAATCTGGCGCTTTTTCTCCAGTTTTTGGTAAAGTTCCTACAATGTGAATTGGTTTTCCACCCATTAAAACTGTAGATTGTTTCATTTGAGAAAATGCACTGAAGCAAACTCCGAAAAGTAAAGCGGAGAGTAATAATTTCTTTATCATTTTTTTTATTTTGGTCAAATTTAATACTTTTATTAACCAAAAAACAGGAGAAGTTGATACATTTTATAAATGATGAACAAAAAAAAATTCAGATAAACTGAATTTTTTTTAAATTTTAATCACTTATTAAAATACTATTTTAAAGCAAATTTGTAATTTTTCTATTTAAACTTTTAAAATATCTTCTTCTTTTAATTTTAAATTTTCTTCCGCTTTTTTAGAATATTTATCCGTCAAAACTTGGATATCTGCTTCTACATTTTTAATTAAATCTTCTGCAATTCCATCTAACTTTTTTAAGTCTTTCATTCCTTCTTGACGCGCATTTCGAATCGTGATTTTTGTTTGTTCACATTCTGCTTTCGCTTGTTTTGCTAAATCTTTTCTACGTTCTTCCGTTAATGGTGGAACATTTAAAATAATATTTTCACCATTATTTGACGGTGCAAAACCTAAATTTGAATTAATAATTGCTTTTTCAATAGCACCAATTGCGGTTTTATCCCATGGTTGAATGGAAATTGTCATCGCATCTGGAACCATCACATTTGCAACTTGAGCAATTGGCGTCATTGCGCCGTAATATTCTACCATCACATCTTGAACCATTGCTGTAGAAGCTCTTCCCGCACGAATTTTTTGAAAAGCGTGTTCTTGGTGTTTTAAAGCAGCGTCCATTTCTTGCGTAACGGACATCACTATAAGTTCTAATTCTTCCATTGTATATTTAAAATTTGATAATTGACACATTTATATTTAAAGTTTCGGGTTTTAAAAATCGCGAAATTTTAAATCAAAGTTCGCGGAAAATTTCAATAATTATTATTTAGTCAAAACTTTTTATTAAAATTAAATCGAAACAAGCGTTCCTACAGTTTCACCATTTATAACTTTCATAAGATTACCTTTCTTGTTCATATCAAAAACAATGATTGGTAAATTATTTTCGTGGCTTAATGTAAAAGCCGTCATATCCATTACTTTCAGGTTTTTTTTGTAAACCTCATCAAAAGACAATGAATTAAATTTTACTGCATCTGCATTTTTTTCAGGATCAGAGTCATAAATTCCATCAACTCTTGTTCCTTTTAGAATAACATCTGCTCCAATTTCTATCGCTCGTAAAGTTGCAGCTGTATCAGTTGTGAAATAAGGATTTCCAGTTCCTGCTCCAAAAATCACCACTCTTCCTTTTTCTAAATGTCTGGTTGCTTTTCTTTTGATAAATGGTTCTGCCACTTTGTCCATTTCAATGGCAGATTGAAGTCGGGTATAAATTCCTGCATCTTCTAACGCGCCTTGCAAAGCCATTCCATTAATTACAGTTGCAAGCATTCCCATATAATCACCTTGAACTCTGTCCATTCCTTTTGCAGCTCCCGCTAAACCACGGAAAATATTTCCGCCACCAATGACGATTGCAACTTGACAACCCGCATCTATTGCTTGTTTAATTTCTACTGCATATTCCACCAAACGGTCATTATCAATTCCGTATTGTCGGTTTCCCATTAAAGCTTCGCCGCTCAGTTTTAATAAAATTCTTTTATATTTCATTTGATTATTTTCTATTTTTAATGGTCCAATGTTATTTCTAAATTATTTCTTGTAAATAAATTTTAATTTTTAATGAATGTTTTATCTGTTTATTTCTATTTATTTTTAATGGTCAGATGTTACATTCTAAATTATTTTCTTGTAAGTGAATTTTAATTTTTAATGAATGTTTCATTTTAATTTATCAGATAATGACTTAGAGAAATTTTTAATTTTTGCAAATATAAGGAAACGAGAATAATCTCGTTATATAAATATATTTTTGATGGAGGAATTATTTTAAATTAATTCAATTATTTTTGTAAAAATTTTAGCACGTTTGAAGAAAAAATTTTCTTTATTTTTTTTAACATTTTCTTTATTTTCTTTCGCTCAATCAGGCGAGAATGTTTATCCGTTTATGAACATTCCAGTTTCTGCGAGACAAGCCGCTTTGGGAGGTGATGCCATTTCTATTCGGGATTTTGATGTAAGTTTTTCTGGTATTAATCCGGCTTTGATGAATTTAGACCAAGATCAAAGAATTTCTCTCAATTATGCAAATTATTTAGCGGGTTCTAAATTTGGAACTGTGGCTTTTGTAAAAGATTTAGGTAGAGGAAATTTAATTAGTTTAAACGCACGTTATATGGATTACGGTTCAACTCCGAGAACCGATGAGAGTTCACAAATTTCTGGAAATTTCAGTGCGATGGATGCTACAATTGGAGCAGGTTACGCCATGCAATTTGAAGATAATTGGACAATCGGAATGAATTTAAATTTTATTACTTCAAAGATTGACACTTACACTTCTATGGCAATTGGCGCAAGTGGCGGTGTCACTTATAACAATGAAAAAAGCAAAGAAACGGTTTCACTGGTTTTTAGAAATTTCGGATATCAATTTAAACCATTTAATGCCGTTCGAGAAAAATTACCATTTCGAGTGGATTTGGGATACACTAGAATATTAGACGAATTTCCTATAGCTTTAACGATTACTGCACACGATTTACAACAACTTAATATTTCGCCAGATTACAATATTAATGGACAACCTGTTCGGTGGGCGAGAAAAGTAGCAGATCATTTTTCCTTTGGTGCAGAGCTTTTTCCAGAGCAAGCTTTTAACATTAGAATTGGTTATAATGTGAAACGTGGAAATGAATTAGCGGTTTTAGACCAAAGAAGTTTTTCTGGTTTATCGGTTGGTTTTGGAGTGAAAATTTCTTCTTTCCGATTTGATTATTCTCATGTTCGGTATCATAATTCTTCAAATGTGAATCTAATTGGAATTAGTTTAGATTTAATTGAATTGGGTGGAAATCGCCGTTAAAATCATTTTATTATTAAGAAATTTTTAAGCAAATTTGTGCTATGAGAAAACCGGTAATTGCCGTAGATGGTTTTTCTTCTACAGGAAAAAGTTCCATTTCAAAAATAATTGCAAAAAATTTAAACCTGGTTCATTTGGATACCGGTTCACTTTACCGCGCTTTAACTTATTATGCTCTAAAAAATTGTTTAAATTCTAACAAAGAGATAGATTTAAATTTACTTTTTAAAGATTTTCCCAAAATTGAAATCACTTTTAAAGAAGAAAATAATGAGTTGAAACTTTATCTAAATGGTGAAAAAATGTCACAAAAAATACGGCAACTTAAAGTAAATAACCACGTAAGTTTTATTGCAAAACAGCCGGAAGTGAGAGATTTCCTTTTAGATTTACAAAGAAATATTGCGAAAAAAGGCGGTGTAATAATGGACGGAAGAGATATCGGAACTTTTATTTTACCCCATGCGGATTTTAAATTTTTTCTTACCGCAAGTGTAGAAGAACGCTCCAAAAGAAGACTAAAAGAATTGCAAAATTCTGGTATTGAAACCGATGAAAAAACGGTGCGCGAAAATTTAATTAAAAGAGATAAAATTGACAGCGAAAGAGAAACCTCTCCTTTAAAACAAGCAGAAGACGCCATTTTAATTGATAATACTTTTCTCACAAAAGAAGAAACCATCGCGCTGATTCTTACATATATAAACTAAAGCTGACAAAACACTATTTTTTATGCTTTGGTACGTTTGTTGTAATTTAAATAATATTAAAAATCGCAAAAATATTATTAACATTAAATTATTAAACATGTCAAAAAAAGGTAACAATAACGTAGCAGGAGTTTTAGCAGGATTATTAGCAGGAGCAGCTGCAGGTGTAGTTTTAGGAATGCTTTACGCACCAGAAGAAGGAGCAGAAACAAGAAAGAAAATTAAATCTAAAGCAAAAGATCTTAAAGACCAAGCTGCAGATAAATATTGTGAAGTTTCTGAAAAAGCTAAAAACCAATTTCATCAAACTGCAGAAAAAGCAAAAGAAACTTATAGAAATGTTTCAGATACAGTGAGAGATACCGCAGAAAAAGTAGCGCACAATGTGAAAGATGGTTATGATAAATACAAAGATCAAGCTGCAAGTAAAGTTGCAGATGTTTCTAAAGATGTAGAAAACGAACTCAATAGTTTGAAATCTTAAACTGAAAAGTGTAGCCTTAAAATAAAAAGGAACTTATAATGAGTTCCTTTTTTTGTAACTTTATAAAAAATTTACTGATGTTCGACTTATTAAAAGAATATGCCTACAAAAGAGCCGACTTACTAAAGATGGAAATTCAGGAGAAAACTGTAACTCTAATTGGGATGTTTACTTTCTTAATTCTCGCTTTTCTTTCGGCTTTATTTTTTATTATTCTGTTTTTATTTGGTTTGGGGTTTTTAATTGGATCTTACCTTAATAATTACGGATACGGATTATTAATTGTTGCTGGTTTTTATTTATTGGTTTTAATTGTTCTTTATATAAAAAGAAACTCAATAAAAAATAGAGTAGCAAATAAAATACTTGAATCTTTAGATGATTAAATCATGGCAAATAAATATGAAAGTCTGCAAGAACTTCGCAGAAAAAAAGCACTTCTGAAAAAAGATATTCTTGATATTGAAGATCTTTTAACCTTTGAAAATACCAAAGAAAGTTTAAGCGTTTTAACGCATGGTTTCACAGACTCTTTTTTGAAAGAAGAAACAAATGATGACGGAGAAAGTACGGTTTCTTTAAATACCAAAGGAATCGTAAATAGTATTTCCAAAGAAGTGAGAAGCAAAATAATTGATAAAAATAATCTGCTGGATTTTGTAAAAAGTGATATTGGAACAAGCATTGCAGAAAATGCTATAAAAATTGGTATTGTTGCATTAGTGGGAAATTACGCTAAAAAAAATCTAAATAATAGTAGCTGGAAAAAGAAAATAATTGGTTTAGCCCTTGTTTATCTAGTTCCCACTATTTTAAAATTTACTCGGGAAAAGCTGGAAGAATTTCAGAAAAACAATAGAGTAAGTTCTTTAGAACAGCTTATCTAAAATATTAAAACCAGCTCTTTTAGTTGGTTTTATTTTTTTGAGAAAATATGTCCTAAAATAATTCCTGCTGCCATAGAAACATTAAGGCTTTCTGTATTTTGATAATTTCCAAATCTTGGAATTGTAATTTTATGTTGCAAATTTTTAAAAGTATCAGGTCTCATTCCTTTGCCTTCATTTCCTAAAATTAAATTAAATCGTTCTGGAAATTGGAATTGATAAATATTTTCCCCTTTCATATCAGTTCCAAGATTTGCATTTTCTGTTTCGGCACAAAAATCTTCTAAGTTTTTATAACAAATTTTCACACGCAAAAAACTTCCCATACTTGCCATTAAAACTTTCGGATTTAAATAATCTACCGTGTCTTCGCTGCAAATAATTTGCTCAATTCCAAACCAATCCGCCAAACGAATTATAGTTCCTAAATTTCCGGGATCTTGAATTCCATCTAAAATAATTTGTTTACTAAATTCCTGAAACGGACTTTCTAAAGGCAGTTCACACAAAGCCAAAGAATCTTTTGGATGTTGCAGAAAACTTATTTTTTTTAATTCTGCGGGAGAAATTAAAGAACTTTCTACGTTTCTAATTTTAAGATTTTCTAAATTTAAAGAAAAAATTTCCTTAATTTTAAAGGCAGAATTCGGAATTTCTTGGATAATTTTGTTACCCTCAACCAAAAACAAATTGTATTTTTGTCTGAACTTCTTTTTATCCAGCGACTGAATAATTTTAATTTTATGAGACGAAAGCATTTTTTTAAATATCTCCAAAAGTATTACTTATTAATCTGTTCTGCAACTGTATTGTCCTTGATTGTTGCTTGTAATGCTGCAAAAAAAGTCCCAGCTGGTGAATTTCTATTAACTAAAAATAATTTTAAATATCTTGATGGTAAAATTTACGCCGATCAAATCCCAGATTTAGTTAGTCAAAAACCAAACAAAAAAACTTTATTTTTATTTCCCACAAGTTTATGGTTGTACAATCTTACCAATCCAAAATATGACAGTATTCTTAATGAATATATGACATATCCGAATGCGATGAGAAATCAAAATCTTCGAGATTCGCTTTTCATTAAATACGATCATCCCGAATATGTAGGAAAAAATTTATTTTGGAATCGCTTTTTTCATTCTTTAGGACAAGCGCCGGTAATTTTAGATCAAGGGAAAACACAAACCAGCGCAAATCAAATTCGAAAATATTTGGTGTTTCATGGTTATTGGGACGCCAATGTAAAATTTAAACACGAGTTAGATTCTGCGGCAAAAAAAGCACAAGTAGATTATACTATTTTGCACAAAGACCCCACTTTTATTAGCGAATATTTTTATGATATTAAAGATCCGAAGATTAAAGAAATTTATGAGCGTGAGATTAAAAAAAGTATTGTAAAACAGGGTGAAATTTTAAATCAAGAAAAATTAGAAGATGAAGTAAAACGCATTAATGATTTAATGAAAGAAAAAGGCTATTACACTTTTAATAATACCAATGAAGAAATCTATTTCGTTGCAGATAGCTTAAATAGCAGAAAACAAGTTCCTGTGACAATGAAAATAGATTCTGCATATAAACAAACAACCATCGGTAAAATTGACGTTGCTATTGTAGAAAATGTAAAAGATTATCCTGTAAACACCACTACAGATAGTTTGCGAGGAATAAATATCCATAGAATTGGCAAACAATATAAACCTCGTGCTTTGTGGCGTCCAATTACAATTACACCTGGTGAAATATATGATCAAAAAAACTTAGATCTAACCAAAAGAAATTTATTGGCGATGAATAACTTCAATATTTTATCTTCTAAAATAGAATTACGAGATGGAGGAAAAAGACCGCCAAATGACAGTATATTGGACGTTTTATATCTTTTAAAACCGCTACCAAAGTATGAATTAAAAATAGCGACAGATATTAATTACAGTCAGCTCTTAAATTTTGGAATTTCGCCATCTGTTGATTTAACGAGTCGAAATATTTTTGGTGGTGCAGAAAATTTATCTTCCAGTATTTCTGGAACTTTTGGTTCAATCAGAAGTTCTAAAGATTTAGGAAAAAGAAGTTTAGCTTACGAACTTTCCACCCAATTTTCATTAAATTTTCCAAGATTATTATTGCCATTTACTTACTGGAAATTAATTCCGAAACGTTTCTCTCCTACTTCTTCAATATCTTTGGGTGCATCTGTGCAAAACAATATTGGTTTGGGTAGAATTAATTTTAATGGTGGTTTAAATTATTTTGCAAATGTTGATGATCGCGTTACGCATCGGCTTTCGCTTTTTAATACGCAATTAAGTTTAACACAAAATAAAGATAAATATTATGATTATTTCCCTGCAGACTTTGGTTTTAGAGAAGATATTTTTAATCTCTATTTTGTTACAAATCCTTCTATAAAAGCGGCTTTAGATAATGGACAAATTAGTAAAGATGAAGTTTCTGCCATTATTTATAGTGATCCTGCATTTGCAAAAACACTGAATCCAGATCAATTAAATACGTACAATAACTTTGTACAAAGTTTATTTAATAAAGAGCGCCAAACACAAGATGTCCTAATAAGCTCACTTATTTATAATTATACATATAATGAAATTGGAAAAAAAGAATATGAAAATCCCTTCTATCTAAATGCAAAAGTAGAATTAGCTGGGAACTTATTTTCACTTTTTAGTGGGAGCAAAAACACAAATAATATTTTTGGAGATAATACCAAAACTATTTTTAAAATCCCTTATTCTCAGTTTGCAAAATTTGATTTAGAATTCCGTAAATATTTTACATTTTCAATGAAAAATGGTTCTAAAAACACTTTGGCTTTACGTCAGTTAATCGGCGTTGGAATTCCTTATGGAAACTCAGAAAATATGCCTTTCGTAAGATCTTATTTTAATGGCGGTTCTAATGATATTCGTGCTTGGACAGCTTTTGGCGGTTTAGGTCCTGCAGATTCTCAGTTAGATGAAAGAGTGCGTTCTTATTTTCTTGATAATGTAAAACTCACCACTTCCATAGAATACAGAATGCCTTTTACAAAAATGTTTGAAGGCGCTATTTTTACAGATGCAGGAAATATTTGGAGTTTAAAAGACAACGGATTGGGCGATCAATTTAAATTCAGCAAATTCATAAAACAAATGGGAGTTGGAAGTGGAATTGGTTTAAGAATTAATGTAGCATATATTACTCTTCGTTTAGATTTGGCTTATAAAATTTACGATCCAAATAAACCGGAAGGCGAAAGATGGAGATTTAGTAAAATTCAACCTTTAAAACCCACTTTAAACTTTGCATTTGGATATCCTTTTTAAAATTAATCCACGCAAAATTCTTTTTATTAAATATTTTTAAAAAATGGAAAAATGTTTTTCATTCTGTAACTTTCTTAATAAATACCACACTTATAGAACATAGAAATAATAAAAAATTATGATTAAAAAATCCTTTTCAATCTTGGGTTTGCTTCTTTTAGGAGCAATTTCACAAGCTCAGGAAATTAAATTTCAAGAATACGACTTGCCAAATGGTTTGCACGTGATTCTACATCAAGACAATAAAGCGCCCGTTGTTACAACTTCTGTGATGTATCACGTAGGTGCAAAAGATGAAATTGAAAACAGAACTGGTTTTGCGCATTTCTTCGAACATTTACTTTTTGAAGGAACACCAAACATCAAACGCGGTGAATGGATGAAAATTGTTGGTGCAAATGGAGGAACCAATAATGCAAATACAACCGACGATAGAACTTATTATTACGAAACTTTTCCTTCTAATAATTTGCAATTAGGACTTTGGATGGAAGCGGAACGTTTAAGACATCCTGTAATTAACCAAATTGGTGTAGATACGCAGAACAAAGTTGTAAAAGAAGAAAAGAGATTGCGTGTAGATAATCAACCTTATGGTAATATTATGACCGCAATTAAGGAAGGTTTATTTAAAAAACATCCTTACAAAAATACGACTATTGGTAAAGTAGCAGATTTAGATTCTGCTAAATTGGAAGAGTTTTTAACTTTCTTTAAAAAATATTATATACCAAATAATGCAACCTTAGTTGTAGCAGGAGATATTGATATCAATAAAACCAAAGAATGGATTAGTGATTATTTCTCAACAATTCCAAAAGGAGCTCCAATTGTAAGAAATTTTCCGAAAGAAGATCCTATCACACAGGAAACCGTGATGACTTATTACGATCCCAATATTCAGTTACCAGCTTATCTTTATACTTATAGAACACCAGGTGATAAAACTCGTGATGCAAAAGTTTTAGATATGGTTTCTTCTTATTTAAGTAATGGAAAATCTTCAGTTTTATACAAAAAATTAGTAGATCAAGAGAAAAAAGCTTTGGCTGTACAAGCGGTAAATATCGGCGAAGAAGATTATAGCGTTTTTGCATTTTTCGCAATTCCGATGGGAGCAACTACGGAAGGTACTTTAAGAGCAGATATTGATGCGGAAATTTTAAAATTGCAAACAGATTTAATTAGCGAAGAAGATTATCAAAAACTTCAAAACCAATTTGAAAATCAGTTTGTAAATTCTAATTCTAGTATTGAAGGAATTGCAAGTTCTTTGGCTAATTATCACGTTTTGCAAGGCGACACCAATTTAATTAACAAAGAAATAGAAATCTACAGAGGAATTACTCGTGAAGATATAAGAGACGCTGCAAAAAAATATTTAAACAGCAACCAAAGAGTTATTATAAACTATTTACCAGAAAAAAAATAATTTTAAAACTATGAAAAAATCAATATATAGTATTGCAGCCCTATTTTTAATTTCTGGCTTTATAAGCGCACAGGTTATAGATCTTAACCAACAGCCAAAACCAGGACCCACTCCAACAGTAAATATTACAAAACCACAAACTTTTAAATTAAAAAATGGTTTAACAGTTTTGGTAGTAGAAGATCACAAATTACCTCGCGTAAATACCACTTTAAGTTTTGATCATCCTCCAGTATTTGAAGGAGAAAAAGCGGGCTTAAGTACAATTATGTCAGATCTTATGGGAAGTGGAACTTCTACAATTAGCAAAGATGAATTTAATAAAAAAGTAGATTATTTGGGTGCCTCCATTAATTATGGTGCAAGTGGTGCTTCTGCGAATAGTTTGTCTAAATATTATCCAGAAATATTAAGTCTTTTTGCGAATGGTGCAATAGATGCTAAATTTTCTGCTGAAGAACTTTCTAAATCTAAAGCAAGAGCCATTGAAGGATTAAAAACGGAAGAAAAAAGCGCGCAAGCAATTGGAAACAAAGTTTTTAACGCTTTAAGTTATGGGAAAAATTCTGCATTGGGAGAGTTTGCTACAGAAAAATCTTTTAACGCCATTACACTTCAAGATGTAGAAGCCGCTTACAAAAAATATTATGCTCCTCAAGACGCGTATTTAGTTGTAATTGGTGATGTGAAATTCAATGACGTTAAAAATAAAATTGAGAAAGCCTTTGACGGTTGGAAAAAAACCGATTATCAATTTCAAAAATTACCAAAATTCTCCAATCTTCCCAATACGGAAATTGATGTTGTAGATGTCCCAACTGCAGCGCAATCTGTAATCTTATTAGGAAATCTGCATCAATTAAAAATGAAAGATCCTAATTATTTTGCAGCAACTGTAGCCAATTATATTTTAGGAGGCGGAAGTTTAGAAACACGCGTAAATATGAATCTTCGTGAGAAACACGGTTTCACTTACGGCGCTTATACTTCTTTGGATACTTCAAAATACGATTCAAATTTTGGTGGAACAGCCAACGTTCGCGGTGAAGTTACAGACCAAGCGATTAAAGAATTTATGACAGAAATTAATGGAATTAAAACTATTAAACCTGAAGAATTGCATAACGCAAAAGAAAAATTAAAGGGAACTTTTATAATGTCTTTAGAAAGACCAAGTACTGTGGCGCGATTTGCTTTAAACTCTATTACACAAGATTTACCTTCCGATTTTTACACTAATTATTTGAAATCTGTAGATGCTTTAACAATTGAGCAAGTTCAAAAAGCATCAAGTGATTTTATCAAGCCAAATAATATGAGAATATTTGTGGCAGGCAAAACCAGTCAATTTGCTGACAAACTTGAAACTTTGGGATACCCAGTAAAATATTTTGATGCAAACGCAAATCCAACCGCAAAACCAGAAGTAAAAAAAGTAGATTCTAAAGTTACTTTAGCAACTGTGGGAGATAATTATCTTGCTGCAATTGGTGGGAAAGATAAAGCAGCAAAAATTACATCAGTTATGTTTAATGCAACTACCAAATTGCAAGGAATGGAATTGAATATAAAAAATATTCAAGAAAAAGGAGGCAAAAATAATTTAGAAGTTTCTATGGGCGGAAATGTGGTACAGAAAATAACTTTTGATGGAACCAAAGGTTATATAATGGCAATGGGAAACAAACAAGATATGCCCGCAGAAATGGTAACTTCTTATGCAAAACAAAAAGAAATTTTCCCGGAACTTACTTTTGCAAATTCTAAAGATTATACTTTGGGTGGGATAGAAAAAGTAAATGGTGAAGATTCTTATGTTGTAAACGGACCAAACGTTACCTATTATTACGATGTAAAAACAGGTTTAAAAAACGAAGAAATAAAAAAAACAGAAATGAAGGGACAAAAAATGGAAACTCCTACTTTTTATTCTAACTACAAAGATGTAGATGGCGTGAAATTTCCATTCACAATGAAAATAAACCAAATGGGACAAGATATGCAATTAGACGTTACTTCCTATGAATTAAACAAAGCGACAGATGCAGATTTTAAATAAAATTATGCTTTTGTAATTTATAAAAAACGGCATCGAAAGGTGTCGTTTTTTTTTATTAGATTTTTAGGAGCAACACTATTTTTTCTTCTCACAAAATACGTCCCGTGTTCCGCTGTATCCCGCCGCGGCGGGGATGCCGCTTCACCCGCGGCTAAGTTGAGGCAAATTATTTCTTTCTGAAAGGCTCTGAGTGAATAGGAAAATTTTTAATTTGATGAATTCTTCCTTCCTCTGAATGGCAAAAGGAAAGATTTTTAAAAAGAACAAAGACCAAAGTTTAATCAAATACATTCCGAATGCAAAACGTGAATACTAAATAAGTAATATTTTTATAAGGAATTTCTAGTGGTTTTGCTAAGGTTTTATAGTATATAGATCTAAAAATAAAGTATAATAAATCCATAACAAATCTATACTTTATATGGACTTGCTATGGACTTATTATGGAGTTGTTATGGATTTGTGCAGAAGAAAACTTTTCTGAAAAAAGAATTTGTAATAATTCTTTAGGTGATAAATTTTGTAAAAAGATTTAATTTAACTTTATATTTAAAACTTTCGTAAAGTCATCATCAAGTATTTATTTTAAAAATTAAATAACTTTATCCCTCACAAACTTCTCATTATGATTTGGAAAGCGAGATTAATAAATTACCATAATACGGATCGAATTGCAGTAGTATTCCAGAAAGATAAGGAATTAATACAGCGAATAAAACTCATAAAGGATGCGCGATGGGATCCTCAAAAAAAGCAATGGCATCTACCGGATACTTTCGAAAATCGAGAGCGATTTAAAATTGCGCAAAAAATAGATCTGATGCCCTCAAAAGAAGGCATTCTTGAAATTACAAAATTTATAAATTGGCTTTCTTCCAGAAGGTATAGTCCCAACACAATCAAAACCTATTCTGAGGCATTGCGCTCTTTTTTTATTTATTTTAGAAAAAAGAATATTTCTGAGATTACGAATGAAGATATCATTTTATATAACAATGATTATATCTTGAAAAATAGTTTTTCATCTTCTTATCAAAACCAGATTGTAAGTGCTATTAAACTTTATTTTGCCACGGTGAGAGAAAAGAAAATTGAAATTGAAAAAATACACCGTCCAAAAAAAGAGAAATTACTGCCCAATGTTTTAAGCAAAGAAGAGGTGAAAGCCATTTTGGAAGCACATCGTAATTTAAAACACAAAGTGATGTTAAGTTTAGTGTACAGCTGTGGACTCCGTAGAAGTGAGCTTTTACATTTAAAACCACATGATATAGACTCCAAAAGAAATATTGTAATTATCCGCCAATCAAAAGGGAAAAAAGATAGAATTACACCTTTATCAACAAAAATTTTAGAATTGTTGCGGGAATATTACAAACTTTATAAGCCACAAACTTATCTTTTTGAAGGACAAGAAGTTGGGACGATTTATTCTGAACAGAGTTTGCAACATGTATTAAAACAAGCATTGGCAAAAGCGAATATTCAAAAGCCAGTAACCTTGCATTGGTTGCGTCATAGCTACGCCACCCATTTATTAGAAAGTGGAACGGATTTGCGTTACATTCAAGAACTCCTTGGACATAATAGTAGCAAAACAACAGAAATTTATACCCATGTAAGTACGAAAAATTTGCAGCAAATAAAAAGCCCGTTTGATGATTTGTAATTATTAAAAATATATTAGCAAAAAATATACAAATGAATCCAATTTTATTTATATTTGATAAAAATATTGTATCATACTTGTGATACATATACCACCAAATTTGGGTGGATATGTATCATTTTATGATACATATAAACAAGTTATGTGCCATTTTTGAATGACAATGCGAATAGATACAGACAAACAAATGAATTTACTTAGTGATAAGAACGTTGCAATAATTGGTGGTG
>NZ_JBLXIJ010000015.1:0-27021 GCF_048269545.1 Halpernia sp.
AAATTAAATATTAGTTTATAATATTTTCATTTTGTTGTAGGATAGAAAAATTTAATTATATTTGTTTTTAAAATATATACCTATGAATACGAAATTTATTTTTTCTAGTTTAGTGGGAGCACTAATTTTAAATTCTTGCTCATCAACGCCGAAAATTGAAAAACTTTCGGGACCACAAGTTACAGCAAGTGCAAAAGAATTAGTTCGGATTACAGATGATGTAGTTGCAGAGTTTCAACCTACATTATCTCCCGACGGCAAAAAATTACTTTATGTTATTAGAGATGATGCAAATACAGGTTATAACAAATGGAGCATCCGATTAAAAAATGATGTAATGTTACCTGGTTTTACACCTCTAATTGGTAATAAAACAGATAGGCCAGCTTGGATTGATAATGAGAATTTTATTTTCACTTATTATGCTTCAAAACCAACCATTGCAGTTACAAGTATAAATAAGTTGGGTTTAACTTATGTAGGTCAAAATGCTTATGGAGATTTTGATGCTGATGCAAGTTTATCACCAGATGGTAAAAAAATAGTATTAACCACAACCTTACAAAACACAAGAAATATCTGTCTTGTGAATAGAGATGGAAGTAGTTTTACAGTAATTTCCGAAGGTATAAATCCTAAATGGAGCCCAAAAGGTGATAAATTATTATACACAAAATTGTCTGGAGATTATTATCAATTGTTTGAATTAGATTTAAAATCTTTCCAAAGTACCCAAATTACCACAGGAGAACAACATTCTACAAATGGCGCCTATTCTACCAACGGAAAACACATAGTTTTTATCGGCACTAAAGATAAATTTAGCCATGTATTCTTGATGAAAACCAATGGTACATCTTTAACACAGCTTACAAGCGGTAGTTCTAATGAAACGCAACCATTTTGGGGAGTAGATGGTAAAATTTATTTTGCTTCTACAGCAGGAGCGAGAATGCCAGAGAAATCTTTTAAATATGGAAATTTGTTTACAAAAACAGGTTCTAATATTACGGATCAAGAATTATCAGCATTTTCTTATCCTCATACAGATATTTGGAGATTAGAGCCACTAATTGTGGACTAATAAATTCTTTTTTAGTAATTCAAAAAGTTAGTATAGTATATTATACTAACTTTTTTTATTTTTATAATAGTAAATTCATTTTTTTAAACTTAATAATCTAAAGCATTTCCTCACAATTTAAAAGTCTAAATTTTATTTTAATTTTTTTATTAAAATTCTTTCTAAAAATCAACACAATACCACTTGCGTAATAAAAAAAAATTCTTAATTTTGCAATCCGAAATGTAAGCTTATCAGATGAGAGGTAAGTTTTAGATTTATAAATGCTTCCACATTCATAAATTATTAATTTTTTTAAAAAAATAAAATGGCTAAAAAAGTCTTTAAAATGGTGAAACTCCAGGTGAAAGGTGGCGCTGCCAATCCTTCTCCACCAGTTGGTCCCGCTTTGGGTTCTGCAGGTGTGAACATCATGGAGTTTTGTAAACAATTTAATGCAAGAACGCAAGATAAACCAGGGCAAGTTTTACCGGTTTCTATTACAGTTTACGAAGACAAATCTTTCGAATTTATTATTAAAACGCCTCCTGCTGCTATTCAGCTTTTAGAAGCGTCTAAACAAAAGAAAGGTTCTGGTGAACCCAACCGTGTGAAAGTTGGAACTGTTTCTTGGGCACAAATTCAAAAAATTGCTGAAGATAAAATGGCAGATCTTAATTGTTTTACATTAGATGCTGCATTAACTATGGTTGCAGGAACCGCAAGATCTATGGGTTTAAAAGTATCAGGAACTAAACCAACTAACGCTTAAAAACTAATAGAAATGGCAAAATTGACAAAAAAGCAAAAAGAAGCGCGTGCTAAAGTTGATGCAAATAAAATCTATAATTTAGATGAAGCATCTGCATTAGTAAAAGAAATAAATACTACAAAATTTGACGCATCAGTAGATTTAGCAGTTAGATTGGGCGTAGATCCAAGAAAAGCAAATCAAATGGTTCGTGGTGTAGTTTCTTTACCACACGGAACAGGGAAAGACGTTAAAGTTTTAGCTCTTGTTACGCCAGATAAAGAAGCAGAAGCAAAAGAAGCGGGTGCAGATTATGTAGGTTTAGATGAATATTTACAAAAAATAAAAGAGGGTTGGACTGACGTTGACGTAATCGTAACAATGCCTGCTGTTATGGGTAAATTAGGACCTTTAGGTAGAGTTTTAGGACCACGTGGTTTAATGCCTAATCCTAAATCAGGAACTGTAACAATGGAAATTGGAAAAGCTGTTGCGGAAGTAAAAGCTGGGAAAATAGATTTTAAAGTTGATAAATACGGTATCGTGCATGCGGCGATCGGAAAAGTATCTTTTGATGCACAGAAAATCAAAGAAAATGCAACGGAATTAATTCAAACTTTGAATAAATTGAAACCAACTGCGGCGAAAGGAGTTTATGTAAAAAGCATTTATATGTCTTCTACAATGAGCCCAGGAATTGCAATTGATACTAAAACAAACTAAACCTGAGAAACAATGACTAAAGAAAATAAAGTAACTGCGTTACAGGAAATAAAAGATTTGTTACAAGATGCAAAGAATGTTTATGTTGCAAACCTTAATGGTTTAAATGCGGCTGTAACTTCTGACTTTAGAAGACAAGCTTTTAAAAATAATATCAAGCTAAAAGTAGTAAAAAATACTTTACTACAAAAAGCAATGGAGCAAACAGAAGGTGTAGATTTTTCTGAAATGTTTGAAACATTTAAAGGAAACTCTGCACTATTAATTTCTGACGTTGCAAACGCACCAGCAAAATTAATTAAAACCATAAGAAAAAAAGGAGATTTTCCTTCTTTGAAATCGGCAATTTTAGATGGTACAGTTTACGTGGGTGATGAAAACCTTGAAACACTTTCAAACATTAAATCAAAAGAAGAAATGTTAGGTGAAATCATCGGTTTATTACAATCTCCAATTAGAAATGTAATAGCTGCTTTGCAAAACCAAGATAAAATGAAAGAAGAAGGCGCTGAGTAAGCTTTCTCTTTTTAAAAAATAAACTCAAAAATCAAAATAAATCGTTTAACAACAAAAACATTATCAAAATGTCAGATTTAAAAACTTTAGCGGAATCGCTAGTAAACCTAACGGTAAAAGACGTAAATGAATTAGCAACTATCCTTAAGGATGAATATGGTATTGAACCAGCTGCTGCAACAGTAGTTGCAGGTGCTGCTGCAGGTGGCGAAGCTGCTGAAGAAAAAACAGAGTTCGATGTAATCTTGAAATCTGCAGGTGCTTCAAAATTAGCTATCGTAAAATTAGTAAAAGACTTGACAGGTGCAGGTTTGAAAGAAGCTAAAGATATGGTAGATTCTGCTCCAACTGCAATTAAAGAAGGAATTCCTAAAGATGCTGCAGAAGCGTTGAAAAAACAATTAGAAGAAGCAGGTGCAGAAGTTGAATTGAAATAATTCACTTTTCACGCTTTAATTTATAAAGACTTTCTCGCAAGAGAAGGTCTTTTTTTATCATTTTATTTATATCCACGCAATTACAGATTATTAGTAATATAATTAAATATAAAAACCAGAACTTTAGTTTTCATTTTTTTAATAATTATTAAAATAGGAATAAAAGCTATATAATATTTTTTATTAATTAATTTATTTAACTAAAATAATATATCTTTGTATGTTATAGAGACAAGAGATGACCAAAAAATCATTTTTACAATTTAATAATGAAAACTTCACAAACTTAGCAATTGCAAAGTGGCTTTTTTGTGTGCTCTTTTTTCTGCCTATTTTTACCTTTGCAACTATTAAACTTACTAAAGAAAAAACTACAGATAGTTTGCAAATTTCACAATCTGCAAAATTTTATGTAAGTGGAGATATAACCATTTCGGGTCTAGAGAACATTCATCATAAAGAAGTAATTGTTCTCAAAAATGAAGTTGAACAGATTGCTAAAATTTCGGATAAAGCTTCACTTTCAGAAGAATTTAGCAAAGCTAAGCAAGAAAAAGAGACGAATGAAAAAGTGGCTGAAAAAGACGCAACAAAATATTCGAATGAACATACCGTTATAAATTTTGTTTTGCCTGCTGGTGGAAATACAGATATCAATAAGATTAGTTATAATTCCTTTTTAGCAATTGTATCTTCCAAATCTTCTTTAAAGTTTTCTCCTTTAGCTATCTTTGATTACAAAAAAAATATTGTTGTTTCAACACAACTAATTAAAAAAGAAAAAAACAATTCAAGTTTTTCCTATTTGAATCTTTACAAATATGGAATTTTCCCCCTTAGAGCACCTCCTGTTTTTTTGAGTTAAATGAGAATTTAAAGTTTGTGGTATTTTATTCTGGTTGTTTTTTTAAGCTAAATTAAAATTCTTTTAAATCTTAAAATCATTCTAGTTCGTAGATTTAAATAGTTTACTAACAAATTATTAGTTCTAAATTTTAGTAAATAATTTTAAAATAGAACTATATAATTATGCATCTTAACACAGTCTTATAACTACAAATTTTAAAACTGAATAAAAAAATAAATTTTCAACTTTCTGGATATTTTGCATTATAAGTCAATTTGCAGTGAGTTTCAAATTCAATTCAACTTAAAAAAATAAACAATTGTATGTCATTATCAAATGTGGAATGATATTAATCAGTTGTTAAATTTGAAGTAAAATAAATTTTTACTTTAGTTAATTATAACATTATATTTGCAAAAAAATTTATTCGGTTATTCATGAAGCGTTTCGGCATAAGTGTTGCATCAAAAAAATTAACAAAATTATTTTAAGGTAACGGATTATGAATGCTATTTTGAATCCGTTTATATTAAATTAAAACGGGTTTTAAACCTAATTATACACACAAATTATCAATCATGAATTTATTTTTAAAATTTAAATCTAAAAGCATAAAAAAAAGCTATCTCTTCTTATTTTTTTTATTTTTATCATTAGGATACAATATAAAAGCACAATCATTTGTTTTTGATCTTGATCAGAAAGATTTATCATTTTTAGTTGCTAATAAAACAGTTTTAATTGATACTGGAAATAGTGGTCTTAATGCAGGTTCAGTTCATAAATATGCAAATGTAATTACATTACCAGATGAAAATAATGTTTCTCACACCATATATGCAACTATCAAAATAGTTTCACTTGATAATATTACGATTAGTAATTTTGATGTTGATACAGGAGATGGAAAACAATCTTTCTTTCAACCAACAATTACAGCTACAAATCCTCCCACCCAAGGTCTTGTAACATATAGAATGGAATTTTTTGACACTGCTACAGACGAACCCATCTATTTTAAAAATTTCACTTTTAGTGGTTTAGATACTGATGGAGACAGTGGAACGGGGCGTGAACTCTATCAAATTAAAGATTATACTAACTATCAATTAGACTCTACCACAAAAATAACTGTTTCTACTGTGGGAGATTATACTCAATTTTTAAGCTCTACAGACACGCTGCCGGGAATTGAGTTTGATAATACTGCATCTTTTATGAGTGATTATGATTCACCTGTATATGCTTTAGACTTTAAATTGGGATCTACAAGTAATGTTGCAAATAGACAATTTTCTACCAAACTAGGTACACCTGCAGGAACATTTACGACACCAATAATCACTACACCCACAAAATCACAAAATGATTTACAAGTTACAAAAACATTAAATAATCTTAATCCCACGATCGGGAGTAATGTCATTTTTACCATCACAGCAAAAAATAATGGACCAACAGCGGGTACAAATGTGAGAGTTACGGATCTTTTACCTTCTGGTTACACTTATGTGAGTTCTGTGGTTCCCGGCGGAAATACTTATAATTCAACCAGTGGAGTGTGGGCAATTGGTAATTTGTCAAATGGAGCATCTGCAGTCTTAACAATTACTGGAAAAGTCATGGCAAGCGGAAACTATACGAATTATGCAGTAATAACAGGCAATCAGGAGGATACTAATTTCTTGAATAATATTGCCTACGCCGAACCCAATGCAAAATTAACCATCACGAAAACTTCGTCTCCGACAGGAAATGTGTTACCAGGAGACATTATTGATTATACGATGGTAGTTACGAATACAGGTTATTCTGATGCAAAAAATGTAACTTTAAAAGATGTTTTACCTCCAGGTTTAACTTACGTGGCAGGAACAGCACAAAAAACCTATAATGTTACTACTACATTAGCAGGAACTGCAACTAAAACTTTTTCTGGAGTTTCGGTAAATCGAAATAGCAATACCGTGCAAAATGTTGTTTTTTCTTCGGGGGATATTCCTGTGGGAGCAACGCTTACTGGTTTTCAATATAAAGTAAATGGTAACTCAGTGAGTGGTAACAGCGGTCGTAGGCGGGATGTAAGTTTAAGTGTATCATCACCAGGTGGACTTTTAAGCGAAATTGATAGAGGTAGTGATACAGATGATAATGAATTTGGAACAGCAGGTGGTAATTGGACTGCTGATGTTGGAAGAACAATTACTTCTGCTTCAGGTAGCGCAGTCGGTACTTATGCGTTTACATTTTATGATTCTAGAACGAATGGTTCAAACCCGCATCAAAATAATATTAGTGGTTCTATTACTATAAATTATACTTATTTGGCAGATGTTACCACTGCAAATGCAGCCAATGCTCCACAAAATATGGTCATTACAGGAGATGGTGTTATTTTACAACCGGGAAAAACACTTACCGTAACTTTTAAAGCTTTGGTTGGTAATACGGCAGTGGGTTCTGTTGCAAATACAGCTACTGCAGCAGCAGACAACGTTACGGGAACTGTTTCAGCCACCGCAACTAATTTTGTTATTAATCCATGTAAAGACGGAGCAAGTACAGACGGAACATCAACAGCAACTGACAGCGACGGTGATGGATTCAATGATATTTGTGATTTAGATGATGATAATGATGGAATTTTGGATGTTGATGAAGGAGCAGCTTTGCTTGTTCATCGTAGTCTAAGTTATGAGTTTTATAACACAAATTCTGGAAATAATGTAGATAATATACCAACTACAGGTGCAACAAAAACAGGCGTCATTTCAAACTTTGATGTGACTGCATTGGCAAATTCAATAACTCCTGTTGATTTAAATACTTTTAGTGTGCGATATACAGGATATATTAATATTCAAAAAGCAGGCAGTTATACTTTTTATACTACTTCTGACGATGGTTCAAAACTTTTCATTGACGGCACACAAGTAGTGGATAATAATGGTTTGCACGGTTCAAAAGAAGAACAGGGAACAGTTTCATTAACAGTGGGTTTTCATGCAATTAGAGTATTATTTTTCGAAAATACGGGGGGACAACTTTTAGAAGTTAGATATTCGTCCGCTGCTGCAGGAATTGCAAAAACCGAAATTCCTTTTACTCAACTTTACACCGGAACATATACCGATACTGATAATGATGGTATTCCAGATTATTTAGATTTAGATTCAGATAATGACGGATGTTTAGATGCTATAGAAGGAGATGAAAACGTACTTCCTTCTCAATTGGTCAATGCAGCTTCTTTGTTAAATGTAGGAACAGGTTCTACTGCTTCTAAACAAAATTTGTGTACAAGTGGTAGTTGTGTCGATACAGATGGCGTTCCGACTAGAGTAAATTCAGGAGGTTCTGCAGATATTGGCGGAGATAAAGGACAAGGATTTGGATCTTCAAGAAATGCAGCGATAAATACGTGTATTGATTCTGATGGAGATGGTTATCCTGATGACATTGATATGGATTCAGATAATGATGGGATTTTGGATATTGATGAGTTGTTTCAATGTACATTAGTTCCTTCAACGAATTCTGCTGCTGTTAATATTGTAGATGGTAATACTCAAAGTTTAACATTATCTGGAGAAAAAGGATTTGGATTTGATGTCGTTCTCTTAGATAATAGTTTTAATATTACAATCAATGGCACACAATTAGCCATAAATGGTACCGCTCCTTATCCAAATGATTTTAACTTTCAATCGCCTCACAATGTTCAGTTTGTTGGCGGAGATAAGTATGGGGTAAATCCAATACCAAATATTTATTCATTTGCTGAAGCTAATCCCGCGACACCTTTAATACGTTTTCTTTATAATGCGAATGATAAAACCCTGCAAATGTTCGGAAGTAAAACCTTAAATGGTACACTGCAACCCATGGAATTGATTGCTGGTTTAACCCTTAATACCGTAACTTGGAACCGCTCTTCGAATAATATTATAACTATTGGTCAAGCTGTAGTTGGTCCTACAAATCTTAAAGGAACAATGTACGGAGTCAATTTAGTAAAACCATGTACTAATGTTGATACAGATGGAGATGGAATTCCAGATCATTTAGATACAGATGCAGATGGAGATGGTTGTGCAGATGCCATAGAAGGTACGGAAAACGTGAAAAAAAGTCAAATTTACCCTTTAAATTTACAAGCAACCGATCCTAACTACAAATTTAGAGGACAGATAAAAGTAATTTATGACGGTGTCACAACAGGAACATCTGCAGGAGTAATAAGCACTTCTACTAATGCTTCAGGTGTTCCACAATTGGTAAATAATGCGGGAAATAATTATAATGCAACCACAAATCCTTCCAATTTAGCTGGAGTTGCAGATAATACAGATTCACCAACACCAACTTCAGAAATTGGTCAAGGCGCAGGAAACTCTGCAAATGCAACAATTAATGATTGTATCTGTTATAAGTCAGCAAATCTCGGAGGACCTGGATCAGATTCAAAAGTAGGAATAACGCTTTTGCAGAGAGCGGGATCAAATAATGGAAACTGGCCCATGATAAGAAAATCTGCACTTACCGTTTTAGAATCTAATACCAAAGGTTTTGTGATTACAAGATTAACCACCACGCAAATTACCAATTTAGTTTCCCCACAAAAGGGAATGATGGTTTACGATACCGTGGCTAAATGTTTGAAATTATATAATGGCACAACATGGAGTTGTTTCAGTACACCAAGTTGTCCTGATGTTTTATAAATTGAAACAGAAATATTTATTATAAAATATTTTCTAAATCAATTTAATTTAAACTTTTAAAAAATGAAAAAGACAATATCAGTAGTATTTTTAGGAATTATGACGATGGCGAATGCACAAGTCATTATAGGAGATAATATCGGAACAGCCGCTACTAAAACATCTGTTTTATTAGAATTTGCTGCAGGACAAAACAAGGGAATTATTCTTCCATATGTTAGAACACTTCCTACTTCACCCACAGAAGGAACTTTAATTCTGGATGCAACAACAGCATCCACTGCAAGAGTGAAATATTACAACGGAACATGGAAAGATTTGAGTGGACAAAACGCAGATATTACTTCCGCTTTAGCCAATCAACCTACAGGAATAACAGAAAGCTCCACATCGAAAGCGGTGATCGGTGCAAATACTTCTTCCGCAGATGGCGTTCTAGTTTTAGAATCTACCACAAAAGCAATGGTTCTTCCACAAGTAAATGATGTACAAGACATAGTCAATCCATCACCCGGAATGATTGTTTACGTTAATAAAACAAACGCAAATCTTTTCGCGGTTTTCAACGGTAGTAAATGGAGTTTTTGGGAGCCAACTCCTTAACGCAACTTTTCGAACTAAATATTTTTTAGTAAGTATCCTTTGGTTTAATTAAATATTTTTGTAAATTTGCACTCCTGTTTGAAGCCTATACATATCTTAATTATTGAAAATCAATAACATACTCTTTTAATTAATTAAAAGGGATTTTGTGTTTTTAGTAATTCTCTTATTTAAAAGCTTCTTTCAGAAAAAATATTTTGCACTACTCCGTGAAAAGATATACCGGTGTTGCAGTTAGGAATTTAGATCATAGATTTAAAGATTAGAGACAAGAGACAAATAGATTTCGCAATCAGAGATTGGCTTCAAACACCTTCAAAATCTCTATAAAGTAGAAATTTAAAAGTCTCAAATCTCATTTCTCACAATATCAAATCTAGATTACCTGATATTTTTTAAAATCAAAATATTTTTTAACCCTTCTTAAAAATTTTATGAGTAAATCTAAAGCAGTCGCTAAAACTCAGGAAACAGAAAGAATTAATTTTTCCACAGCAAAAGGAAAAATTGAAATGCCTGATTTTTTGGACATTCAGATCCAGTCCTTCAAAGAATTTTTTCAACTGGACACACTTCCAGAGCAAAGAATGAACGAAAGTCTTTACAAAACCTTTGAAGAAAACTTTCCAATTACCGATTCTAGAAACAATTTTGTTTTAGAGTTTTTGGATTATTTGGTAGATTCTCCACGATATTCTATCGATGAATGTGTAGAGCGTGGTTTAACCTACAATGTGCCGTTAAAAGCACGATTAAAATTATACTGTACAGATCCGGAACACGAAGATTTCCAAACTGTTGTACAAGACGTGTATTTGGGACCAATTCCTTATATGACGCCTTCTGGATCATTCATTATCAATGGAGCAGAACGTGTTATTGTAACACAATTACACAGATCTCCGGGGGTGTTTTTCGGGCAAACTTATCACGCAAATGGTACAAAATTGTATTATTCTAGAATTATTCCTTTTAAAGGATCTTGGATGGAATTTACAACCGATATCAATAGTGTGATGTACGCTTATATTGATAGAAAGAAAAAATTACCTTTAACAACGCTTTTACGTGCAATTGGTTATGAATCTGATAAAGATATTCTTCAGATTTTTGATCTTGCTGAAGAAATTAAAGTTTCTAAAGCAGCACTTAAAAAAGTAGAAGGTAGAACTTTAGCCGCGAGAGTTTTGAACACTTGGTTTGAAGATTTCGTTGATGAAGATACAGGTGAAGTAGTTTCTATCGAAAGAAATGAAATTATCTTAGACCGTGAAACTATTTTAGATAAAGAACATTTGGATCTAATTTTAGATTCTGGTGTTAAAACTATTTTAATTCACAAAGAAAATTCTAACGAGTTTTCTATTATTCAAAATACATTACAAAAAGATCCAACCAATTCTGAAAAAGAAGCGGTGGAATATATCTACAGACAATTAAGAAACGCAGATCCACCCGATGAAGAAACGGCACGTGGAATTATTGAAAAATTATTCTTCTCAGAGCAACGTTATTCTTTAGGTGAAGTTGGTCGTTATAGATTAAATAAAAAATTAAATCTAAAAATTGACGAAGACAAGCAAGTTTTAACCAAAGATGATATCATTGCAATTGTAAGATATTTAATTCAATTGGTAAATTCTAAAGCGGAAGTAGATGATATTGATCACTTATCAAACCGTAGAATTAAAACTGTTGGTGAACAACTTTCTGGTCAGTTTGGTGTTGGTTTATCTAGAATCGCACGTACGATTAAAGAAAGAATGAACGTTCGAGATAATGAAATATTTACTCCTACAGATTTAGTAAATGCCAAAACTTTAACTTCTGTAATTAATTCCTTCTTTGGAACAAATCAGTTGTCTCAGTTTATGGATCAAACCAATCCACTTTCTGAAATCACTCACAAAAGAAGACTTTCCGCACTAGGACCTGGTGGACTTTCCCGTGAAAGAGCAGGTTTTGAAGTACGTGATGTGCACCATACACACTACGGAAGAATTTGTCCGATAGAAACCCCAGAAGGACCAAACATTGGTTTGATTTCTTCATTAGGTATTTATGCGAAAATTAATAATCTTGGTTTCATTGAAACGCCTTATAGAAAAGTAACAAACGGTAAAGTAGAATTAAATACTGCACCAATTTTTTTAAATGCGGAAGATGAAGAAGATAAAGTAATTGCGCAAGCGAATGTGGAAATGAAAGACGACGGAACAATTTCTACAGACAGAGTTATTGCACGCTTAGATGGAGATTATCCAGTTGTTGAACCAGATCAAGTTGATTTAATTGATGTTGCACCAAACCAAATTTCTGGTATTTCGGCTTCATTAATTACTTTCTTAGAGCATGATGATGCGAATAGAGCATTAATGGGTTCAAATATGATGCGTCAAGCGGTTCCATTACTAAGACCACAAGCTCCTATTGTTGGAACTGGTCTTGAGCAACAAGTAGCAAAAGATTCAAGAGTCTTAATTAATGCAGAAGGAAATGGAGTTGTAGAATATGTTGATGCTAATAAAATTACCATTAAATATGAATCTACTGAAAATCAAGATTTAGTAAGCTTTGATACTTCTACAAAATCTTATAAATTAACTAAATTCCGTAAAACCAATCAAGGAACAACTATTACTTTGAGACCTAATGTAAGAGTTGGTGATCATGTTGTAAAAGGACAAGTTCTATGTGATGGTTATGCTACAGAAAAAGGTGAATTGGCTTTAGGTAGAAATTTAAAAGTAGCTTTTATGCCTTGGAAAGGGTATAATTTTGAGGATGCAATCGTAATTAATGAAAAAGTAGTTCGAGAAGATTGGTTTACATCAATCCATATAGATGAATATTCTTTGGAAGTTAGAGACACGAAATTGGGTATGGAAGAATTAACTTCTGATATTCCAAACGTTTCTGAAGAAGCAACTAAAGATTTGGATGAAAATGGAATGATCCGAATTGGAGCAGATGTAAAACCTGGAGATATCTTAATCGGGAAAATTACTCCAAAAGGTGAATCTGATCCTACACCGGAAGAAAAATTACTTCGTGCAATCTTTGGAGATAAAGCCGGTGATGTGAAAGATGCGTCGCTAAAAGCAGATTCTTCATTACGAGGTGTGGTAATTAATAAAAAATTATTCTCTCGTAATATTAAAGATAAAAAGAAAAGATCGGAAGAAAAATTAAAACTTGAAGAAATCGAAAATGCTTTTAAAGTAAAATTCGATGATTTAAGAAACGTTTTACTAGAGAAATTAAACACTTTAGTAAGCGGTAAAACTTCACAAGGAGTTACTAACGATTTAGATGAAGAAGTTCTTGGTAAAGGCGTAAAATTCACACAGAAATTACTTTCAAGTGTGGAAGATTATGTTAATATTAGTGGAGCAAACTGGACTGTAGATGCAGATAGAAATGATTTAATTAAACAATTAATTCACAACTATAAAATCAAGCATAATGAATTACAAGGGGTGAAAAATCGTGAGAAATTTGCGATTTCCATCGGTGATGAATTACCAGTTGGAATTATGAAATTGGCTAAAGTTTACATCGCTAAAAAACGTAAATTAAATGTAGGTGATAAAATGGCAGGTCGTCACGGTAATAAAGGAATTGTTTCTAGAATTGTACGTGAAGAAGATATGCCATTCTTAGAAGATGGAACTCCAGTTGATATTGTTCTTAATCCACTTGGTGTACCTTCTCGTATGAATATCGGTCAGATTTATGAAACCGTTTTAGGATGGGCAGGTCAAACATTAGGTTTAAAATTTGCAACACCAATTTTTGATGGAGCTAATTTAGAGCAGATTACAGAATACACAGATCAAGCAGGTTTACCAAAATTTGGTAGCACTTATCTTTATGATGGTGGAACCGGTGAGAAATTTGCGCAACCAGCAACAGTAGGTATTATTTACATGTTGAAATTAGGACACATGGTAGATGATAAAATGCATGCACGTTCAATCGGACCTTATTCACTAATTACGCAGCAACCTTTAGGTGGTAAAGCACAATTTGGTGGACAAAGATTTGGTGAGATGGAAGTTTGGGCACTCGAAGCTTTCGGTGCATCAAATATTTTGAGAGAAATCTTAACCGTGAAATCTGATGATGTGATTGGAAGAGCGAAAACTTACGAAGCCATCGCAAAAGGTGAAGCAATGCCAGAACCTGGTATTCCGGAATCCTTCAACGTGTTACTTCATGAGTTACAAGGTCTTGGTTTAGATATAAGACTGGAGGAATAGACAAGAGAATTTAGAAATAGATTGGAAGTTTTTAAAGTTTCCAGTCTCAAATCTCAAATCTCAAATCTTTTAATCTAAAAAATATAAAAATGTCAAATAAAAATAAAACAAGTAATTTTAGTAAAATCAGTATTGGTTTAGCTTCTCCAGAATCTATCTTACAAGATTCTAGAGGTGAAGTTTTAAAACCAGAAACGATTAACTATAGAACGCACAAACCTGAACGTGACGGTCTTTTCTGCGAGAAAATTTTTGGTCCAGTAAAGGATTATGAATGTGCTTGTGGAAAATACAAAAGAATTCGTTACAAGGGAATTGTTTGTGATCGTTGTGGTGTAGAAGTAACAGAGAAAAAAGTACGAAGAGAAAGAATTGGGCACATCAGTTTGGTAGTTCCAGTTGCTCACATCTGGTATTTCCGTTCTTTACCAAATAAAATTGGATATCTTTTAGGATTGCCGTCCAAGAAATTGGATATGATCATCTATTACGAAAGATATGTCGTAATCCAGCAAGGTATTGCAAAGCAAGCCGATGGTTCAGATTTCGAAGAGATGCAGTTCTTAACGGAAGAAGAATATTTAGATGTTTTGGAAACTTTACCACAAGAAAATCAATATTTGGATGATAATGATCCAAATAAATTCTTGGCAAAAATGGGTGCAGAAGCAGTAGAAGAATTATTAAAAAGAATAGATTTAGATTCTCTTTCTTTTGATCTTCGCCACAAAGCGCACAACGAGTCTTCTAAACAAAGAAGAACCGAAGCCTTAAAAAGATTAAATGTTGTTGAAGCCTTAAGAGGCGCAAACACCAGAATGATCAATAAAGCTGAGTGGATGATTATGCGCGTTTTGCCTGTAATTCCACCAGAATTGAGACCTTTAGTTCCATTAGATGGAGGTCGTTTTGCGACTTCTGATTTGAATGATCTTTACCGTAGAGTAATTATCAGAAACAACCGTCTTAAAAGATTGTTGGAAATTAAAGCACCGGAAGTTATCTTAAGAAATGAAAAAAGAATGCTACAGGAATCTGTAGATTCATTATTCGATAATACAAGAAAATCATCTGCTGTAAAATCTGAATCTAACAGACCATTAAAATCTCTTTCAGATTCATTGAAAGGAAAACAAGGTCGTTTTCGTCAGAATTTATTAGGAAAACGTGTAGATTATTCAGCGCGTTCGGTAATTGTTGTAGGGCCAAACTTGAAACTTCACGAATGTGGAATTCCAAAAGATATGGCTGCAGAACTTTACAAACCGTTTATCATTAGAAAACTAATTGAAAGAGGAATTGTAAAAACCGTAAAATCTGCCAAAAGAATTATTGATAGAAAAGAACCAGTTGTTTATGATATTTTGGAAGGCGTATTAAAAGGTCATCCAGTATTATTAAACAGAGCGCCTACTTTACACAGATTGGGGATTCAAGCGTTTCAACCAAAAATGATTGAAGGAAAAGCAATACAATTGCACCCTTTAGTTACAACGGCATTTAATGCGGATTTTGATGGTGATCAAATGGCGGTACATCTACCTTTGGGTCCAGAAGCTATTTTAGAAGCACAACTTTTAATGTTGGGTTCTCAAAATATTTTGAATCCAGCCAATGGTTCGCCGATTACCGTTCCTTCTCAGGATATGGTTTTGGGTCTCTATTTTATGACTAAAGAATTATCTTCAACTGATGATATGAAAGTAAAAGGCGAAGGTCTTGCTTTTTATTCCCCAGAAGAAGTAGAAATTGCTTATGCTGAAAAACAAGTTTCACTTAATGCAAAAGTAAGATGTAGAGTTCCTGTTAAAGAAAATGGCGAATTGGTCATTAAATTAACAGAAACAACTGTTGGTAGAATTTTATTTAATCAAATTGTTCCAAAAAGTGTAGGATTTATAAATGAACTTTTAACCAAAAGATCATTAAGAAATATTATCGGAAGAATCTTAGACGAAACAGATTTTCCAACTACAGTATTATTTTTGGATGCTATGAAAGATTTGGGTTACGCAAATGCATTTAAAGGTGGTCTTTCCTTTAGTTTAGGTGATATTGCAATTCCTGATGAGAAAAAAGGAATGATTGCAACGGCAGTAGAAAATGTAGATGAAATTAAAGCCAATTACAACATGGGTTTAATTACAGATACAGAACGTTACAACCAAGTAATTGATGTTTGGACCAATACAAACGCAGGATTAACCGAAATGATTATGAGCAGAATGAAAACCGATCAAGGTGGATTTAATTCTGTTTATATGATGTTAGATTCTGGTGCGCGTGGATCGAAAGAGCAAATTCGTCAATTATCTGGAATGCGTGGATTAATGGCTAAACCTCAAAAAGCAGGTGCAGGTGGTGCAGAAATTATTGAGAATCCAATTGTGGCCAACTTTAAGGAAGGTTTATCAATTTTGGAATATTTTATTTCTACCCACGGTGCGCGTAAAGGTCTTGCAGATACTGCGTTAAAAACTGCCGATGCAGGATATTTAACAAGAAGATTGGTAGATGTTGCACAAGATGTAATTATTACTGAGCAAGATTGTGGTACTTTAAGAGGTACAGAAATAACTGCTTTGAAGAAAAATGATGACATTGTTGAGAAAATTTCTGAAAGAATTTTAGGTAGAGTTTCTCTTCATGATATTTATGATCCAGAAACTGATGAGTTAATTGTACATGCAGATGATTTAATTAATGAAACTTTAGCAAAAGCAGTTGAAGAAGCTCATATTGAAGTAGTAGAAGTTCGTTCTCCATTAACTTGTGAAACTGCAAAAGGTATTTGTGCCAAATGTTATGGTAGAAATTTAGCCACAGGAAAACCAATTCATATGGGAGAAGCAGTGGGTGTAATTGCTGCTCAATCCATCGGTGAACCAGGAACTCAGTTAACATTGAGAACTTTCCACCAAGGTGGAACAGCAGGAAATATTACAGAAAATCCAAGTATTGTTGCCCGAAGAGACGGTATCGTAGAAATGGATGAAGCAAGAACAGTAACTTCAGAAGACGAAAATGGTAAAAAAGCGGAAGTTTTAGTATCACGTTCTACTGAATTTAGATTGGTTGCCGATAATGAATTGAGAACGCCTTTAATGGTGGCAAATATTCCTTATGGTTCAGTTTTATCTGTAAAACCTGGAGATAAAGTTAAAAAAGGAGACCTTATTGCGAAATGGGATCCTTATAACGCGGTAATTATTGCAGAATCTGCTGGTAAAGTAGAGTATGAAGACATTATCCAAGGTGTTTCATTCTCATTAGAAATTGATGAACAAACAGGTTTCGAGGAGAAAGTAATTTCAGAATCCAGAAATAAAAAATCTGTCCCTACTTTGAAAGTAATGGATGGAAAAGGTGAAGAAATTAAAGCTTATAACCTTCCGGTTGGAGCACACATTATGGTAAATGATGGAGAGAAAATCAAGGCAGGTAAAGTCATGATTAAAATTCCTCGTAAATCCGCTAAATCTGGTGATATTACCGGTGGTTTACCAAGAGTTACCGAGTTATTTGAAGCAAGAAATCCTTCTAATCCAGCGGTTGTAACAGAAATCGACGGTGTGGTTTCTTACGGAAAAATCAAAAGAGGTAACCGTGAATTAATTGTTGAAGCAAAAACTGGGGAAATCAGAAAATATTTGGTTAAATTATCAAATCAAATTTTGGTTCAGGAAAATGACTTTGTACGCGCAGGAACGCCATTATCCAATGGTTCTGTAACACCAGATGATATCCTTAAAATTAAAGGCCCAACTGCGGTTCAAGAATATTTAGTTAATGAAATCCAAGAAGTTTACAGACTTCAAGGAGTGAAAATTGACGATAAACATTTTGAAATTATCGTACGCCAAATGATGACTAAAGTTGCTGTTGTAGACGGAGGAGATACTCAGTTTTTAGAAAATGCATTAGAGCATAAATATGATTTCTTAGTAGAAAATAATCGTGTTTTTGGTTTGAAAGTAGTAACAGAAGCAGGTGATTCTAAAGAATTTAAACCTGGTCAAATGATTACAACCAAAGAATTGAGAGATGAAAATTCCAAACTAAGACGTGAAGATTTAGCTTTAATAGAAGTGCGGGATGCACTTCCTGCAACGGCAACTCCTGTTTTGCAAGGTATTACAAGAGCAGCTCTACAAACGAAATCTTTCATGTCTGCTGCATCCTTCCAAGAAACTACAAAAGTTTTAAATGAAGCAGCGGTTTCTGGTAAAATAGATTACTTAACTGGTCTGAAAGAAAATGTGATCGTTGGTCACAGAATTCCAGCTGGTACAGGTTTAACCGAATACCAAAACATCATTGTAGGTTCTAATAAAGAATTCGAAGATTTAAACTAAATCTAGAATGGTTTGAAATTGTTTGAAAGGTTTAATTTTTCTTAAACTTTTCAAACATTCTCAAACGAAATCAAATAATATTTAACTTTAAAATAATAAACAGAAAAATGGACAATAATCAAAACCAAAATCAAGATCAAGATCCAAACAACATCAATATTAATCTTAATGAAATGATTGCTCAAGGAGTTTACTGCAACTTAGCTTTAGTAAACCATTCTCCTTCAGAATTTGTTGTAGATTTTATCCAATTAATGCCCGGAGTTCAACAAGCAAATGTAAGATCAAGAGTAATTCTTGCACCTTTACATGCCAAAAGAGTTATGGCAGCTTTGCAACAAAATATTAAAAATTATGAGCAACAATTTGGTGAAATAAAAGAATTAGAGCCTTTCGTTGTTGGTCAAAACAACAACGTACAAGCTTAATATTTTTTTAAAATATTTTCTTTAATACCATTGCAATTTTTGCGGTGGTATTTTTTTTCTACATATTTAAATTTTAATAGAAAATATATTTAACTTAGCTGAAAATTATTAATATGATAAATAAAATATTTTCTGGATTAATGTTTCTTATTTTTATTGGAACATTTGCCCAAAATAATGAAACAATTAGGAGAAGAAAATTATTACAAAAACAATATGCAAAGCTAGAAATAGCCGCTAAAAAAGCACACATTCTAGATAAAGCGGCAGGAATACCACCAAACTCATATAATGAGCAAGATTTTAAAAACACGATGGATCCTGTTACAGGAACGACGCATTTTTCTTCATTATTAAATTTAAGACAAGATTTAAATGCAGGGAAATATGCACCGAAAGTTTCATTAAGTTTATTAAGTGATAGAGGCGTACAAAACCTCAATGGAAAAACAATTATTAATCAACCTTGGATGGAAAGAGGTCCTTATAATGTGGGTGGAAGAACTAGAGCCATTATGTTTGATCCGAATGATGCTTCAGGAAAAAGGGTTTTTGCAGGTGCAATTTCCGGTGGACTTTGGGTAAATCAAGATATTACAAATCCTGCAAGTGAATGGCAACCTTTAAGCCAGTTCTGGTCAAATACATCCGTTTCCAGTATTACTTATGATCCCAATAATACACAAACCTTTTATGTTGGAACAGGAGAATGCGAAACAGCAGATGCTATAGGCTCAGGAATTTGGAAATCTACCGATGGTGGTACAAATTGGACAAATATTTTCACTGTTCCTGTTACATATAACGGTAACGTAAGAATGGGAAATTTTTATGTAAATGATATTAAAGTAAGAAACAATGGCGGAGTTTCCGAAGTCTATGCCGGTGTAAGTGCAGGGAATTCTACCATTGGAGGAAATTTTATGGGTCTTTACCAAGCAGGTCTCTATAAATCTACAGATGGTGGTGCAAATTTCACCAGAAATGATAATTTTCTTGCTTATAATAATGGTGGAACTAAAATTGGTTATGGAGTACAACAAATAGAAATTGCAGCAGATAATTCAATATGGGTTTCTACGCGACGATCTGTATTTGGTTCAGCGGTACCTTCTGGAGGCAGACTTTTCAGATCTACAGATGGAAAAATTTTTACTGCAATTTATAATTCGGGCTTAAACGATAGTCGCGTAAATTTTTGTTTATCTAAAACTAATGCTCAAAAAGCTTATATTTTAATGCAAGGAAATGGAAGCAGCGAACCAGTAAGAATCCTTAAAACAATAAATACTGGTACCTCTTGGTTGGCTACAAACGATGCTTCTCCATCTATAACACTTCCGCAAGATGCAGATACAGGAATTCCTAATAATGATTTTACGCGTGGACAATCTTTTTATGATTTAATTATTGTTACAGATCCAGTAAATGATGAAAACGTTTATATAGGAGGAGTAGATTTATTTAATAGTACAGATGGAGCTGCTTCTTGGACGCAAATATCAAAATGGTCTAATAATAATAATTTATTTGGATTACCCATTTCTTTAGTACATGCAGATCAACATGCTTTAGTTTTTAATCCTAAAAATTCTAAACAAATGATTTCAGGAAATGATGGAGGAATTTATTTTGTGCCAGATACAGACAATATTGGAACAAGCGCTGGTTTTGTGTTGAGAAATACGAAATATAATGCAACTCAATTTTATAGAGGTACTTTAAATCCCACTGCTTCACCTAATAATGAAGATTTTATCGCAGGAGCTCAAGATAATGGAACACAAAGATTATCTGGCGCTCAATTAGCTAATAAATTCTACAATAGTTCATCATATAATGGTGGCGATGGTGCTTATACTGAATACGATGATCAAGCAAAGTATATTATAAGCAGCTATGTTTATAATAATCATTATATAGATTCTCCAGCTAATAATTCATTTAATTTAATCTTTCCATCTGCAACAGACAATAAGCTAGGTCACTTTATAAATGAAATGACTGTGGATAGAAACAAAGATATTTTATATTCTTACAGAGTTGGTTTAACTATAAATAAAGTTTCAGGTTTGGCATCGGTTCCTCAAAATTTAGTAAGAAGTACTATTTCTGCAGGAACTCCAGATTCTGGTGAAGAAGTTTCAGCTTTAAAAGTTTCACCATACACTACCACTTCAACTACTTTATTTGTTGGTTCTAATTTGGGTAAACTTTATAAAATTACTAATGCAGATTCTGGTTTGCCTGGAGCCAATTTATTATCTACACCTTTTGTGGGAACTATTTCAGATATTGGTTTTGGAACTTCAGAAAACCAAATATTAGTAACGATTTCAAACTATGGCGCGTCTACAATTAATATTTTTTATTCTGATGATGCAGGTTTAACATGGAAAGAAAAAGAAGGAAATTTACCAGATATGCCTGTAAGAACCATTTTGATGAATCCAGAAAATACTTCGGAAGTAATTATTGGTACAGAATTGGGAATTTGGGGAACTGCAAATTTTCTAGATGTATCTCCCACCTGGAAACAATATTCCGGAGACATGGGAAATGTAAGAATAACAGATTTAGATTACAGACCTTCTACAAAAACAGTTTTAGCATCAACTTATGGTCGCGGTGCATGGACAAATACTATTGCTGATCCATTGGCAACTTCTGAAACAAAATCATACTCACTTACAAGAGTTTATCCAAATCCATCTCGTGGTAATTTGCATATTAAATATGACAATATAAAATATAAAAATGTAACAATTAATATATTTGATGCTTCTGGAAAGTTAGTTTTCACTAAGGAGAATGTTGCTTCAGATGAAGAATTTCAAGCATCTTTAGTCAAAGGTTATTATGTTTTGAAAGCTATCAATGGCACAGATACTGTATTTACATCTGCATTAATTATAAAATAAATGTTCAATTCTAACCTTATTTTGCTTTTTTCTGCCGTTCTACTTTCCTGTAGTTCTGTTGATAAATCCAATAATATGAATAAAGACTTTACTCTCATCTCTGCCGAGAAAACGACTTGGTTTGGCGGCAGAGAAGGTGTAAAAGGAACGCTGTATAATTTTACTTTAAAAAATAATCAAAAACAAAGTTTTCAATTTACAAAATTGCGCATAGGTAAAGATAATTATCCTTTGAAGACGATTGTAAAACAAGATTCAATATTTATTTCCGCTTCTGTTACAGATTCCCAAAAGGTTAAAAATATAGAAGTTGAATCTGGGAAAGAAATAACAGAACAAAAAAAAGAAGTCGAAAATAATTTAAGTTTAGAATATTACTTATCGAATTCTAAAATTATCCAAAGCCTTCCGATAAAAAAAATTACAGAAAAATCTTCTCATATATCGGGAGATTCATTACCTAATTAATTTTGTTTAAAAGTCTCTTTATTTTTCTGAGTCTCTTTATTTTAAAATTACAAATAAAACAATCTAATAAAACGTTTAGGTTGTTTTGTTTTTTTAATTTAGCTGAAATTTTTATTTTGTAAAAACAGTTTATAATTAAAAAAATATTTAAAGATATAAAGCAATTTTTAAAAACATTCATTTGAAATTTAAATTCTACTATCTTTTTCTAATTCCTCTTTTCATAAGCATTTCGTTTATGTCGCTTCCTTTTTTGCATCATCTAAAAAAAGAAATTAAAAAAGAAATCAAATTTCAAATTTTTCGTCAAAATTTAGATATGGCAGATTTAGTGAAGTTTAATGAAAAAGATTTAAAAAATGCACATTGGAAAGAAGATGAAGAATTTATTTTAAATCATCTTTTTTATGATGTAGTTTCTATAAAAACCAAGAACGGCGAAAAAATCTACTACTGTTTTAAAGACAAAAAAGAAACTAAAATTGTGCAAATAGAAACTGAAATCCGCAACTTTATTGTAGGTTCAAAGTTTAATACACCTGAAGCAAAACCTTACTTTGCGAAAATCTTTAAAGTAAATCCTGTTTCAAAAAAAATACCGCAAACATTTTCTTTATTGGAAGAAAATCAGTTTTTAAAATCAAATTATCAATATTATCATAATTCAATTAAAGTTTCTGATTTTATTGATAAGTTCACAATTCCTCCCGAAGTTTAATATTTTAGGCAGTAAATTCTTTTTTTTGAATTTATTTTAAAATATTAATCATTTAAAGTAAGTGACTTTGGAGTTTTACAACTTCAGGTTTTCACTACTTTACAACTTTACAACTTATGAAATTACAAATACTCATGGGTGCAATTTTAGCATCATCATTTGCTATGGCGCAAAATCAAGAGCAAACCATAGATTCTGTCCAGATCTTCGGCAGAAACAAAATAAAACACGAACAAGCAGATTTTAAGAAAAATGCACAAAGTACAGAAACGCTTGGTTCTTATGAAATCAACCGAAATAATTCTGCCTTTATTGAGCAAAGTTTAAATACACTTTCTGGCGTTCAAGTTAATAAAAGAACCAATCTTGGAAGTCAACAAGTCATTGTGAGAGGTTATGGAAATGACCAGAAATCCGCGAATTGGGGTGTGAAATTTTATTTAAATAATGTTCCAATTACCAGTGCAGATAATACCACAACTTTAGATGGAATCGATTTTTCTTTAATTAATAATATTGAAGTAATAAAAGGTCCAGCTGGAACAATGTTCGGAAGCGGAGTAGGTGGCGTTATTCGTTTTTATATGCGCCCCGAAACTCAAAAAGGAGTGACTTTATCTCAAAAATTAGTCGGTGGTTCTTTTAAATTATTACAAACTGCAACTCGTGTAGATGCGGTTGGAGATAATTATTCTGTAATGTTTAATTATGGACACATTCAAAGTGATGGTTACAGACCGAGAGGAACGAGTTTAAGAAACGATTATTCTTTTCTTGGAAATTTTAAATTAAATTCTAAACAAAATATTACCGTTTATGCAAGTCAGAATTATTCTTTTGAAGGAACACCGGGACAGATTTCTTATGAAGATTATTACAACGGTTATGATCCAGGAAATTTGGCTTACGCTAAAAAGAATTCAAACACGAAATTAAAATCCACTCGCGCATCAGTAAATCACGATTGGCAAATTTTACCAAATTTGAGCAACAATACATCAATTTTTTATTTTAATTTAGATTCTGAACACACTTCTGCAGGTTCTTTTGAAAATGAAACAATACCAAATTATGGGCTTCGTTCTGTATTCAATTTAAAAAATAATTTAAATGAAAATTTTTCTAATGAAGTAGAATTGGGCGCAGAATTAATGATGTCACAAGGTTTAGCTACAAAATATAAATTTACTGGAACTAATGCAAATAATCCTTTAGAAGTAAAACCTTTATCAAGTGGTTATTATTTTAAAACTTTTAATCAAGCGTTAAATTATTTTGCAGTAGATAGAATAACTTACAAACCTTGGTATTTGACTTTAATTGCAGGAGTGAGTGCAAATAATACAATGTATGAGCGTACAGATCTTCTTGCGATGCAAGGATTAATTCCGGGTTATAATAAGGACTTTTCTTTTGATAAAAAGTTTGAAACCGTTTTTATGCCACATATTGCTTTGCAGAAAACTTATAAAAAACAAATATTTAATTTAAGTTACAGCGAAGGTTACAATTCCCCAACTTCTGCAAGTTCATTTAATGATGGTTTACAAAAAGCAAGTGATGATTTGCAGCCAGAACGCGCAAAAATGTGGGATTTCAGTGTGCAAGGTTTACTCGCAAATACAAGATTTGATTATCAAGTTTCACTTTTTAGAATTAATGTCACCAATAAACTGAGCAAACTTTCGGGTTCAGATGTAAATAATAATCCATATACTTATTTTGCAAATACTGGTTCACAACGCAATCAAGGTTTTGAAGTGAGTTTAGGATATGTTTATAATAATGATAAAGCTTTCATAAAAACCATTCGTCCTTTTATGAATTTATCTATTTATGATTTTAGATATACTAATTTTAGAGGATTGGCTCGTGACACTTACGGCGTATATGATCATAAAAATGTAGTGGGAGTTCCTCGTTCTAAATATGCAATTGGTTTAGATATAAATACTCAAATAGGTTTATATTTAAATAATACTTTTACTTATTTAGGTGACGTGTATGCAGATTTTGAAAACGCAAATCGAGTAAAAGGATTTACACAATATAATGCAAAACTGGGTTACAAAAAATCTTTAGGAAAATTTGAATTGGATATTTTTGTGGCAGGAAATAATTTGACAAGCCAAATAAATTACACTTATTTATTTATTGGAAATAGTATCGGAGATAGTGACAAAGGTTCAAATTATCCTTCTACAACAGATCCTATGAAAAAAGCAGATGTTACACCTGGTTCTAAAAATGCGTATTTCTTTGGTGGACTAAATATTAAATATCATTTTTAAAAAGCCATTGCAAGAAAAGCAATCAGTCATTGTGAGAAAAGCAATCCGTCATTGCGAGGAACGAAGCAATCTGTTGTTTTGAATACAACCGTCTTAAAATTTATTTTTAAGGCGGTTTTTTTATCTTTCTGAGAAACGATTTACAAAAATGATTTTCATAAAGTTTTTTTTCAATTCAAGCTTTGTCAAAATTTTCCGAAGAGTGATTGTACTTTGACAAAGTTTTTGAATATATTTCTTTTTCAATTTTTAAAATGGCCTCGGAGTTTTTTACATTGAGTAAAAAGTAGAAAAGTAAAAGTAAAAAGTATTGCAGAGATTTTTGTTCGTCAGAAATCGCAGTTTTAGGCTTAAAAATTCTTTTTGTCATTCTGAACGAAACATAGTGAAGTGAAGAATCTCTTTGCTTTTTAAAGATTCTTCCTTCGTCAGAAATCACAGATTCAGCGAAGCTAATGACAAACGTGATAATTAAACAATTTTTAAAATGATCTCGGAGTTATTTGAGTTAAAAAAAAATAAATTTTCTAAAAATAAATTTTCATTTTTTAGCCAATAAATTCAGTCTTGATGTTTTGTTACCTTTGCATCAAGGCAAAAGTAAAAGAAATAAATTCTACTCGATTATTTTATATTAATTACTTTTACAATACAAAATCAAACCCATGAAAAAGCACTTTTTTTTAATTCTAATCTTAAGTTTTAACTTATTTTTCTCACAATCAGATACGGCGCAAATCGTCATTCCACAAAGAGAAAATTCACAACTTTCCGAAATAAAACCTTACGTTATTTTAATTTCCGCCGATGGCTTTAGATATGATTACGCCAAAAAATACAATGCAAAAAATTTATTGAAATTATCAGAAAACGGAGTTGCTGCAGAAGCCATGATGCCAAGTTTTCCAAGCATAACTTTCCCAAATCATTATTCAATTGTAACCGGATTATACCCAGCTCATCACGGAATTGTTGATAATTTTTTCTACGATTATAAAAGAAAAGATTTTTATGCGATGAGTAATAAAGACCGGGTTCGAGATGGAAGTTGGTACGGTGGAACGCCACTTTGGAGTTTGGCGGAAAAACAAGGAATGCTTTCTGCATCAATGTTTTGGGTGGGTTCAGAGAGTGACGCAGGTGGAAAAAGACCAACTTATTATTACAACTATCATGAAAAATTTTCACCCGAAGAAAAAGTAGATAAAGTCATTAATTGGTTAAAATTACCTTTAGATAAACGTCCACATTTTATTACTTTATATTTCCCCGAAGTGGATCACAATGGACATAAATTTGGTCCCGATTCTCCAGAAACTGAAGCTTCAGTTCATTTAATTGATTCTACTGTGGGAAGTTTGGTGCAAAAAGTAAAAGATTTAGGTTTAAAAAATGTTAATTTTATTTTTGTTTCAGACCACGGAATGATAAAAGTGGCAAAAGAAGAACCCATTGCAATTCCTGAAATCTTAATGGATAAATCCAGATTTGATTATTATAATTCGCAAACTTTATTGCGCGTTGTAGTGAAAAATCCGGCGGAAGTAAAAAGTGTTTTCCGAGAATTGAGAAAAAATAAAACAGATAATTATAAAGTTTATTTAGACAAAAGATTTCCGAAAAGATATCACTTTGGTGCTAAAGATGACCGTTATAACAGAATTGGACAAATTCTTCTTGTACCTAAAGCACCACAAATTTTCCTTGAAAAAGGTAAAAAAACTTCTATCGGAAAACACGGTTACGATCCAAAAACAACTCCTGAAATGCGCGCGACTTTCTACGCGTTTGGTCCTGCTTTTAAAGAACATTTAGAAATAAATAAATTTTCAAATGTGAATGTTTATCCATTAATTGCTAAAATTCTTGGTTTAAAAATCACGGAACCAATTGATGGGAAAATTGAGGTTTTAG
>NZ_JBLXIJ010000016.1:0-16575 GCF_048269545.1 Halpernia sp.
TAATCTTTAAAGGTATTTCTAGTTCACCTCTGTCTTGTTTATTTAAAGGTATTAATTTTATAGAAGTAAAGTAAAGAAGGTATTTGTAAAAAAGCCCCGAATTTATTTTGTGAATAGGGGCTTTCTTCACAAATACCCGAACGTTATTAAAATTTTAAAATCCCCACAGTGTTTAGTGTGTAACTTCATAAATCATTTTCAGTCTTTTTAAAATTTAAATAATTCTTGCTAAAATCTCTAGCAATTTTCCACAATTTCAAAAAAATTAGTAAATAGTTTTACTAATTTTCGCACTTTTACTTCTTTGTAAAATCACAAATAAGTAATGAATTTAGAGCGCATATAAGAGAAACTGGAAATACTTGCGGATGCAAACTGAAAATGGCGAAAAATTAAACGAAAAAATTATTAAAAAACAAATCTTTAACTGAAATCATTTTAATTAAAATTCAATCTAAAAATATTGAAATCTAAATTTTTCAATATTTTTTTTATTTAGTCAAATATTTTCTACTTTTAATTAATGAAAATTTATTGCAATATCTATTAAAGTTCTAAGCAATTTATTGAAAACAATTTTAATTAAATTAAAAAAAAGGGAAGAAAATATTAAAAATGAAAACTTGGATGAATCTGAAATTATTGATATAAAAGAAGAAATAGAAAATAATGAAGTAGGAATTCAAAAAAAAAGGGAAGAAAAAAATCACAGAATATTTTTATGATTTTATGATGATGTTTCTTGCGGTAATATTGGGTTTTTTCTCACAAAGTATTTGAGACAAAATGTCTGACAAAAGCACCGCGCATAATTATTTAGAATCGTGTTGCCCGAATTGAGCAGTTTATTGTCATTTGGACAGGGAAATGCTGTAATTACTGTGAGTACATCCACTTATCAACAAATGGTAAATTCTGGAAGTATGCGTTATTTGGAAAATCAAAAATTAAAAGACAGCATCGCAACGTATAATGATTTGGTGAATAATTTAATTAATTATAACGACCGAATCTTAAATACAGAGGATAATAATTTTATAGATGTTGGAAAACTTATAGATGTTCATGATTTTTTTAGAAGTGATAAAATAAGATCTGGTGAAGATTATCAACCAAAAATGGATTCTTTTACGTTAAATGATGAGCAAAGAAGATATTTAATCAGTTATTTTAAAATATTCTCTGTTCAGTCCACCACAAATCATATTTCTGTAAAATAATTATTAACGACAAATACATCTCTCATTAAAATGATAAATGTAGAACTTAAGAAATAGAAAAAGCCGTTTCAAAATTTGAAACGGCTTCTTTTTTCCCAAAAGATTTATACTCTCAGTTGATTCTCATTAGTTTTTGATAATTTTCTTAGTTATTGATGTTCCGTTTTCTAATTGAATTTTTAAATAATAAACACCTGGATTGTAATTTGATAAATCAATCTGGGAATTATTAAATAAGCTATTTCTAACTTGAATTTGTTTTCCTGAAGCATCAAAAACTGAAATCAATTTTATATTTTTTGCACCAGAAAAATTGACAATATTTTTAGTTGGATTGGGAAATACATTTAAAGATTCTGCACTCACATCTTTGGTAGATAAAACAAAATCATTATTTCCTTTCCCAATTGCAAAATCTGAAAAAGAAGTGAGATTCTTATTTGCAACAGAAATTGTGGAACCATTTTGAGTTGCTAAATTATAATCTCCTAAAACCGCCCAATTGGAAGTACTATTATCTCTTTTTATAATTGTATAAACTCCAAGAGTCGCTCCTAAATTAGTAGAATTTTGTATTTTTAAAGTGGCATCATAACTTCCGCCAGTTGGTTGTTGATCTGGAACTATAGAAAACCAACCCCCATTTAATGCACTTGTAATTGTTGTTCCCCCATAATTAATGTTTGGAGTTGTTCCAGTAATCGCTCCATTGGTATATGTTGCGGTTAATTTATCTACACCAACTAAATTTTTTGCAGAAATAGTTGCTGTTTGATTTTTAGAAGAATTACCCAAAGGAAAATCGTATTCACCAGTTGGGTTTATTTTTCTTTCTATCGGTCCACCATAAACAAAATTAGTTGAATTTGCACCCGAAATTGCGTCTGCGCTGCGATCGTTAATTTTTAAAGTTTTATTATTTAAATTTAATTTTCCTGATACTAAAGTAATTTTAGGAATATTTAAATCATAATAAGAAGTCAGATCTGTGTTTAATAATATTGAATTAGTAAAAGAATTTCCATAGAAAAAATATGAAGCAGTTCCTGTGAAATTAACATTTCCACTTCCCTTCCATTCTTTAGAACTAAAACCTTGGAAAAATCCTGCATCTTTTAATACAATTGTTCCTTCGTTTTTAATACCGCCGGCTAAAGTAAGGGAATTAGGAATCGGTACAGAAACGCCGGATTTTACTTCCAAAGTTCCAGAAGTTGGTGAAGAAAAAGTTGTGGGATAATTTGCAGTGGCTTGATCGAACATTGCTTTTACGGAATTTGTAGGAACGCCATTTGACCAATTTGTAGCGGAATTCCAATCGGTAGAATTTCCCAACCAACTCGTAGAAGCTATTTTTGGAAAATTTTGAGATTTTGTTTGTACAACAGCAATGTCACTTCTTAAACTAGGTGACGTGGAATAAATGCCGTAAGCTGTGGTAAGATCTGGTGCAGCATTAAAACCTGTAAGCGTTACAGAGCCATAAGAAGTTGTAGGCAAAGTAAGTTGCGTATCACTATTTCTGAAATTGGATGTCATCGCGTAAGTATCGTTATAAGCCGTAATATATTCCGGTTGTGATCTAAATGCTTTGCCGCCAGTAATAAATTTTGAAAAATTCCAGTCTGTATCTGTTTCTATAATGACACTTGTTGCATTAACTGGATCTAAATTGTACAGATAATCGGTTCCCACTCCCACGGTTTCACCCTTAAAAAACTTAGTTGCAAATAATAGTTTTCCATTTGGCAATGCTAAAAATCTCAAACCATTTGTATCTAGTGCGTAAGGATTATCTTGGACTGAAGTAATATCTTTTGTTTTAATAAAATTAAAATCTTTATCAATTGCAATAATTCCCGAAAAATAATCCTTATAAGTTGGTCCAAGAGCAACCAACCAATGTGGTAAATTGTTAAAAGGCGCTGCATTTGCCTTAGTTTGTGCCCAATTAAAAGTAATTACTCCGGTTGATTTATTTACCTGATAATCATTTATAGATCCGTTAAAAGCCTGTGCTTTTACCACATTTCCTGAAGTATTTATTTTTAAAAATGTGCCATTAGTAGTAGTATTTGGAACAGCGTAAGAAACGCCATCAAACGTAAACCCTGAAGTTGAAGAAACGCATAAATAAATATTTTCATTATCATCAATAAATTGATCTCCAGAATAACCTGTTTGCACATTTCCGATGGAGTTTGGAACATTTAAAGCATCTTTCTTCCAAAGCAAATTACCTGAATTATCAAATTTAAAAAGAGGAAAATTTTGTTTGCCATCCGTATTTTGATTTGGATTCTGAGCCCATAAGAAAATATTTTTTTGGGGTGAAACGGACAATTTAAAAACACTTGAGGAGATATTTCCCTGCACATCAAAAGGAATAGTTTTGGCCCACAAAATATCACCTGTAGGATCAAATTTTGCCAAAAGAATTTTATTCAAACCATCAACAACAATTCCATGACCAAGGTCTGATGGAATTGCTGTATTTATAATTGCTCCAACGTAGAAATTACCTTCACTATCAGTAGTTACTTTATTAAAACCAAAAGGGATATTTTGATAAGTATGTGTTACCGTCGGAATTCCAGTTTGTGAATTTATTTTTCCAAAAAAATTTATTTTTCCTGGATAACTTCCAATAGCAGGAGCTGTGTAAGTTGTCCCACCAAAATAAACCGCCGCAGATGCTTCACCTGCAAAAGCAATTTCGGATCCATCTGCAGAATATTTCATATATCTAATATCCGCGCCGCCAAGACTTCCTGTATTGAAAGCCCAATCCCAACCGCCACCAATTTGTGCGTTTATATTGAGAAAAATTGAAACTAAAACTAAAAAAATAAATTTTTTCATAATGATTCTGTAATTAATTAAATTTAAAAACAAAAATATTTTATTTCTTATAATAAAAAAAATACGACAAATGACGTAATTTTTTAGGAGTTTAGAAGGAATTAAAATTTTGAAATTTTTGAGAAAAGTAAAATTATTTTTGAGATTTACAATTGCAATCAGTTTTTTATCAGCAGTTGCAGATCAATTTGGAATGTAGAGTAATGAAAATTCTGTTTGGGAAAATTGGGACAATTCCTTAAAATTTACCAAAAAATAAACTAGTGGTTTCTAACTTCTTTAATTTCAACAATTGCAAGTTTTGCAACAGGCGTAGAAATTATTTTTGCATTATTTCTAATCATTTTTTATAAAACGGAATTAATTGCAAAATCAATCGTAATTTTTCTTTAGGTTTTTGCAATCTCCATGACCATTTTCTACGGAAATAAAGGTGTTTTTGACTCTTCCGTTTTCACAGCATCTGCAGCTCCGTTTGCTTTAGATTTAAAAAAAGATAAATGTTTAAAAGTGAATCAAAGTTTTGAGTAAGAAAGAATTATAGTTTTTCAACTATAAAATTGTTTTAGACTTTACAAAATTCAATTTAATGGTTTTGCTTTCTTTAATTCCGTAACTTTGAAAGAAGCATAAATGAATTTCTAAAATTCTAATGTTTATAGCAATTTGATTCTGGAAATTCAATCATTTATAAGTTGTTCTAAAATTAAAAAGTGTTAATTACTTCACATTAAAAAATCAAAATTATGGAAAAAGATATTTTTCAGGTTAAAAAAAACCTGCAAACTAAAGATGGGAATTATTCTTATTATAGTCTCACCGAGTTGCAAAAGCAAGGTTATGAAATTGAGAAACTACCGTTTTCAATTCGGATTCTTCTAGAAAATGCACTCCGTAATTTTGATGACTTTTCAGTGACCAAAGAAAATATTGAAACATTATTAAATTGGAAACCAAAAGGAACAGATAAAGATATTCCTTTCAAACCTGCTCGCGTTTTGATGCAAGATTTTACTGGAGTTCCTGCTGTTGTGGATATTGCGGCGCTACGTGCAGAAGTGGCGAGAAAAGGGAAAAATCCAGATTCTATTAATCCACTTGTTCCTGTTGATTTAATTATTGACCATTCCGTTCAAGTCGATTATTTTGGGACGGAAGAATCTTATTCCAGAAATATAGATGAAGAATATCATCGCAATGAAGAACGATACCAATTTCTAAAATGGGCACAAAATTCTTTTGATAATTTCAGCGTAGTTCCGCCTGGAATGGGAATTTGTCATCAAATAAATTTAGAATATTTATCAAAAGGAGTCATCGAAAGAAACGGCGAAGTTTTTCCAGATACTGTTGTTGGGACCGATAGTCATACTCCGATGGTGAATGGAATTGGCGTTGTTGCATGGGGAGTTGGTGGAATTGAAGCAGAAGCTGCAATACTTGGACAACCACTTTATTTTATAATGCCCGAAGTAATTGGTTTAAAATTGAAAGGAAAACTTCCTTTGGGTTCCACCGCAACCGATTTGGTTTTAACTATAGCAAATATGCTCCGTAAATTTGGCGTAGTCGGGAAATTTGTAGAAGTTTTCGGTCCAGGTTTAGATCATCTTTCTGTTCCAGATCGTGCAACGATTGGAAATATGTCGCCGGAATTTGGTTGTACCATTACTTACTTCCCAATTGATGACAAAACTTTGGAATATATGCGAAAAAGCAATCGCTCCGAAGCACAAATTTCTTTAGTAGAAAATTATTGCAAAACCAATATGCTTTGGCGAGAAAATGAAGATAAAATAAATTATACGGATGTCTTGGAATTAGACATCTCAACCATCGAACCTACGGTTGCAGGACCAAAACGACCGCAAGATAAAATTCTTTTAAAAGATTTTAAAAATACATTTATTGATTTATTAGATTCGGGTTTCAACAGAAAATATATTTCTCAAGAAGACCGAGAAATTGAGAAATCCATCACCAGATTTGATAATGAAGGCGGTGATTTAATAATACCAGAAGGTGATGCCATAGTTTATGCGGAAGAAATTGAAGGAAAAAATAAAAATGGATTTCAAACCGTTTGGATTACTCGTGGTGATGAAAAATTTATGCTTTCTGACGGTGCAGTTGCAATTGCTGCCATTACTTCTTGCACCAATACTTCCAATCCTTTTGTGATGATTGGAGCGGGATTAGTTGCGAGAAAAGCCAGAGAACACGGCATTGACGTAAAACCTTGGGTAAAAACTTCACTCGCTCCAGGTTCAAAAGTGGTAACCGATTATTTGGAAAAAGCAGATTTAATGAAAGACTTAGAAGCACTTCAATTCCATTTGGTTGGTTATGGCTGTACATCTTGCATCGGAAATTCTGGACCATTATTACCAAAAATTGCAAAAGCAGTGGACGATTATCAGTTGATTGTATCTTCAGTTCTTTCTGGAAACCGAAATTTTGAAGCTAGAATTCACCCACAAGTAAAAATGAATTTCTTGATGTCGCCGATGTTGGTGGTTGCTTATGCCATTGCTGGTCGCGTTGATATTGATTTAATCAATGAACCTTTGAGTTATGATTCCAACCAAGAACCTGTTTTCCTAAAAGATATTTGGCCAACTGATGATGAAATTAATGAAATTTTAAGTCGCGTTTTATCGCCAAAAGATTTTGCGAAAAACTACGGAGAAATTTTTGACGGCAATGAAATTTGGAGAAATCTCGTAGTTCCGACCGGAAAATTATACGAATGGAATAAAGATTCTACTTACATCAAAGAAATTCCATTCTTCCACAATATTTCAGTGCAACCAGAACCTTTATCAGATATTCAAAATGCAAGAGCATTGTTGGTTTTGGGCGATAGTGTAACAACCGATCACATTTCTCCTGCAGGTGGATTTAATGAATTTTCTTCAGCAGGAAAATATTTAATAGAACGCGGCGTGAAAAAAGAAGATTTCAATTCTTACGGATCTCGTCGTGGAAATGATGAAGTGATGGTTCGTGGAACTTTTGCCAATGTGAGAATTAAAAATAAATTGACCCAAAAAGAAGGCGGTTACACTTCGTTTTTACCAACTGACGAAGAAATGTCGGTTTATGATGCAGCCGTAAAATACAAAGAAACGCAAACGCCATTAATCGTTTTAACAGGAAAAGAATACGGAAGTGGTTCTTCACGAGATTGGGCAGCAAAAGGAACGTTTTTATTAGGGATAAAAGCAGTTTTAGCAGAAAGTTACGAGCGAATTCACCGAAGCAATTTGATTGGATTAGGCGTTTTACCACTTCAATATAAAGATGGCGAAACCGCAGAAAGTTTGGGTTTAACTGGAAAAGAATTTTTCACAATCACTGGAATTGCAAATGGCATCAAACCTTTAAAAGAAATCCAAATCAATGCAAAAAATGATGATGGAAAAGAAATTAAATTCAGCGTGATTGCACGTTTAGATTCCCTAATAGAAATCGAATATTACAAAAATGGCGGGATTCTTCAATATGTGTTGCGACAATTCTTAGAAAAATAAAATAATTAATTAAAATATTAGATAATGGAAAATCAAGATTTATATCCAATTTCTACGAAAGAATTGGCAGAAAAAAAAGCGGCTTTAGCACCGAAAAATATAGAAGCGTGGCGTAATTTCAGCAAAACTGTTTTCGAAGCAGGTGCAATTGATGAAAAAACAAAACAATTGATCGCCGTTGCAGTGGCGCACGTAACGCAATGTCCATACTGCATCAGAGCGCATTCTAAACAAGCATTACGAAAAGGCGCAACCAAAGAAGAAGTGATGGAAGCGATTTGGATTGCCGCAGAAATGCGTGCAGGAGCGGCTTATGCACACGCAACAATTGCGATGGATGAAATGGAGAAAACGAAAACTCATTAATTATTTAATTAAAATGGAACAAAGATTAGATTATTTTAAAATCGCACCAGAAGGATTGAAAGGAATGTTGGAATTGGAGAAATACGTTTCCAGTTCTGGATTGGATAAAACCATATTTGAATTGGTAAAAACAAGAGCCTCGCAAATCAACGGATGCGCTTATTGTTTGGATATGCACACCAAAGACGCACGAAAAGCCGAAGAAACCGAGCAACGTTTGTACGCTTTGAGCGCTTGGAAAGAAACCCCATTTTACACGGAAAAAGAACGCGCCGCTTTGGAATGGACGGAAGCATTGACTTTAATTTCAGAAAATGAAGTTCCCGATTCTTTGTACAATTCGGTTCGAGAATATTTTGAAGAAAAAGAGTTGGTTGCTTTAACGATGGCAATTGTGGCGATTAATGGTTGGAATCGTTTGGCGATTGCGTTTCGAACTGTTCCAGGTTCTTACGAAGCGAAATAAGAAAATCTTTTTTTTACCTTAAGAGAGACAAAAGTATTATTCATAAAAATAGGAAATCAAAAGATTGCAAAAAGTAAATGTTTATTCATATACATTTTGCAATCTTTTGAAATACTTAAAACGTCATATATTCTTTTATTTCTTTGCGATAAAAATCTTTTATTAAGGATTAAAATAGTATTTAAAAAGCACAATGTTTATCCACATACATTTTGCAATCTTTTGGATTACTTAAAACATCCTATTTTCTTTTGCCACTTTTGCGGTATAATCTTTTCCTCTGCATTAAAAATAATATTTGAAAAATGAAAATAAGTAAAAAAATAGCCATCATTACCGGAGCAAGTAGCGGTTTGGGAGCGGCTTTTGCGCAAGCATTGGTAGAAAAAAACGCTTTCGTTTATGGACTTGCAAGAAATTTAGAAAAACTAAATGCGCTCCAAGAAAAGTTGGGTGAAAATTTTATAGCTGTGAAAATGGATATTACCGACCAAAAAGCAATTGCGGATTGGATGCAAAAAACATTTTCAGAAAATCATTCGCCAGATATTCTCATTAATAATGCAGGTTCGGGTTATTTCAGTAAGATTGATGAACTTCCTTTAGAGAAATGGCACGAAATGATTAACACCAATTTGAACGGCGTTTTCTATCTCACTTCGGCTGTAGTTCCTTTAATGAAGCAGAATCTCACCTTTAAACACATCATCAATATCGGTTCTATTTTGGGCAAAGTTTCCCGCTCAGAAAGTGCGGCTTATTGTGCCACAAAATACGGAATGCAAGGATTTAGCGAGGCATTATTTAAGGAACTTCGCTCTTTCAATATCAAAGTAACCTGTGTAAATCCTGGAAGTATTGACACTCATTTTTTCGCAGAATCTGGCATAGAATCTCACCACAATATGTTGCAACCCAAAGATATTGCAGATTTAATCGTCTATCTTTTAGAAACCCCCGATAATTTTTTGATTGATGAAATTACTTTAAGACCTTTGAATCCGAAGGTTTCGGAGTGAGGAATTGTTTATTTTTGGTTTCGGAATGTTGGATTAATTTTGTTGGTGAATCCTTTATTCAGAATTAGTAATCGGTGACTCAAAATCGCAAATTTAAAAGCCGTCATTAAAAATTAAAAAAACTTTGTCAAAGTTACTATTATTTCGCTTTAAACTTTGACAAAGTGAAAGTTGAATTTTTCGAAATTTAAAAAAATGCCAAACACAAAAATCACTTTCATCATCCACGCAAAATTACGTGGAATTTCTTCGCTCAAATCAGAGATTGAAGCCACATTTTCAAATGGTTATGAAATCAAGTTTAAAAGCACAAACAAAACTTTCGGTGCAAAAGATTCTGCGATTGAAGCCATTGAAGAAAACGCGGAAATCATCGTCATTTGTGGCGGCGATGGAAGCATTAATGAAACTGTAAATGGCTTTTTAGAAACCGAGAATTCTCACGCCATCAATTTTGGCGTTTTACCTTTGGGAACGGGAAATGATTTTTCGAGATCTTTGAGTGTGAAAAATAATTTGCAAGAGTTGAAATCATTGATTGAGCAAAGAAAAACCATCGATGTTTCAGTTTTTAAAATGAATTTTATCGATAAAAAGCAAAACGAAAACAGCAGATATTTTGTCAATATTTCAGACATCGGTTTGGGCGGATTTGTAGTAAAAAAAGTGAGTCACAGTTCTAAAATTTTAGGCGGAAACATCACTTATTTTTTAGCGATTATTTTTTCCTTTTTACAATATAAAAAGCAAGCGGTGCAACTGAAAAGTGATACCTTTAATTGGGAAGGAAATATGATGAGTTTGTGTATGGCAAATGGAAAATATTTTGGCAGCGGAATGTGCATTGCTCCAGATGCAAATATTTGCGATGACCGATTGCAATTGACTATTTTGGGAAATGTAAGTTTGTGGGATTACATAAAAAATTTAAATAAAATCCGGAAAGGACAAAAAATAAAACATAAAGAAATATTTTACACTTCTGTAAATAATTGCAAAATTACTTCAAAAGAAAATCCTTGTCCGATTGATATGGATGGAGAATTTATTGGTTTCACGCCGTTGGAAGTTAATTTAGCGGAAAGAAAAATAAGTTTTTATGGTATTGGGAAATAAGTTTAAATAAGATTAAAAAATCAATTTTGATAGAAAAAATATTTAATTAAAATCACAGAATTATCGCAAATTTCCTTCTGGAAATTTCACTTTTTCTGGTGCTTTATTCAATAAAGACAAAGCGTATTTTAAAATTCTATTTCTACGACCAGTTGTATCTTTCGGTTCCACCGGATAAGAAATTACCGCTTCCATCCAAGCAAATTTATTATTTCTAAAATAAACCGTCGCTTCTAAATTTTTATAATTTTCACTCACAAATTGTGGATATTTTTCTTTAAAATCTTTTTGTGTTGCTTCTAACAAACAATTTTCAACAAATTGTAAATCACTTGTGAAAGCAATTTGAACTGGAGTTTCATTCCAAATAAATGGAATTTCTGGACCAGAATAATTAATAATTTCTTCTCTTAAAATTAAACTATTCGGAAATCTAATAATTCTTCCACTCAATCTGTCATTTCCCAAATAATCACCGCTACATTCTAAAATTGAAGTATCTAAATAATTAATTTCTACCACATCTCCGCGAAAACCTTTTATTTGAATCCGATCTCCAACCAAATAAGAACGTCGGAAAACTAAATAAATCCAGGCGATAAATGATGCAATTGGCGCTTGCAAAGCAAAACCCAAAACCAAGGAAATTAAACCAAAACTTACTGCAGCGGCGTACAAATTTTGAAATAAAAAGGAAGCAACCACAATCAAACTAAACACAATTGCGAGAAATCTTACAATGCGCAAAAGATTGTATCTATCGCCTTCGATGTGGTTTTGAGAATTGATTAATCTTACAATAAATTTACTAATCAGAAAAATAATACAAATTGAAAACAAACTCAAACTCAGTTTTTTCATAAAAGGAATATATTTCTCCCAATCTTCAAAAATCTTCAAGTTTAATAAATAATATACGGTGATTAAAACCACCGCAACGATACTATAAATTGCAATCCATTTCTTATTATTATGATTTTCCATAGAGTTTAAATTCTAACTTGATTTAATTAAAAAAATTTTAAAACTTTTGTAACTAATTTTAAGCCTTAAAAGATAAGTAAAATTGAATAATATGACAAAAACTAAATTGTAATGTGAAATTTTAGAATAAAAATTGCCATATTAAAAAAAATCACACAACAAAACAGAGTCCATTGTGTGATTTACTAATATAAAAAAAATTGTGTTTTCTAAAAAATAATAAACTTAAGCAGCTACTTTACTAAAATCATTTGTCCACAAAGTGGCTAAACAAAAAGCGCCAATTGCCATTACCAAATCTCTCACTGCAACATCTACATAAGTCCAGCTGAAAATTAAAGTTAATGCAATTGCAACCAACCAAGCTGAAACTATATAAGCGCCGATTTTAGTTTTTGTTAAAACAATTACACCTGCAATAATTTCTATGACACCTACAACCATCATAAAAGAAGATTCTGACATTGGAAGAATTGACGCCATTCCATCAGAAATATAATGCGTCCAATCGGTTAAAATATTGGTGAATTTGTCTAAACCTGCTACAATTGGAACGATACCAAAAGTATATTTTAAAATGTTTTTTACTAATTGAAGATTGGTTTCCATAATTTAATTTTAATTTGTTTATAAATTTGTTACATTCGTTTGATACGATATTTTAAAAAAGGATACAAAATTTTGTAACTTTTTTCTCTCTTCTCTATCTAATTTAAAAGAAAGCAATTATGGAAGCGATAAAAATTAATGATTTTAATAATCATAAAATCACAGATAGTGAAATAATAAGACGAATTTTGAGCGGTGAAAAGGAGCTATTTGAAATGTTGGTTCGCAGAAATAATCAAAAATTATATCGTGTCATAAGAAGTTATATAAAAGATGAAGCTGAAATAGAAGACATAATGCAGGATTCTTATGTGAAAGCTTTTACGAAATTATATCAATTTAAATTAGAATCTACATTTTCAACTTGGCTTATTCGTATTGGAATAAATCAATCTTTAACACGACTCCGAGAACTCGGAAAATTGCATCATCTTAATGAACGAGACGAAAACGAAACCACCAATTCCATCTTAGAAATCCCAGATTCCAAACAATTAAATCCACAGGATAAAATGATTCGCAACGAAACCAAACTCTTATTAGAAAACGCTATTGACAGTTTAGATTCAAAATATAAAATTATTTATATGATGAAAGAAGTGGAAGAAATGAGTTTAAAAGAAATTTCCGTCGCCTTAGATATTACACTTGCCAATGTAAAAGTGCGTCTGCACCGCGCAAAAGAAATGCTAAAAACAAAGCTTTACGAAACTGCAAATGATAAAAATATTTTTGAATTCGGTTTCAGCAGATGCGATAGAATTACAGAAAATGTGATGAAAAGAATTGGTTAAAATTCATTTTATTTTATTTAAATTTAATTGTCTAAATAAAATTTATGGAAACCATTTTCTGGATTTGCATGAAAGTCATGCAATTAATGAGCAAAGCTGTGGGAATTTCTTAACAACAATTAAATGTCAATTTATTTGTAGTTCTTCATCCTGCAATCACATTTTTTCTATTTTATCTCTATCGAAAATATAAAAGATTGTATTTGAAAACTTTAGAAAAATAAATAATTTAAATTTATTATTTCGTTTTATTAATTTCGATTTTTTTTAAAATTGCATCTACACAATTAATTCCATCAATTGCCGCAGAAATAATTCCTCCTGCGTAACCTGCGCCTTCGCCGCACGGATAAAGTCCAGAAATTTCAACGTGTTCCAAAGTTTGTACGTTTCTGGGAATGGAAATCGGCGAAGAAGTTCTACTTTCTGGCGCGTGCAAAACTGCTTCATTTGTATAAAATCCTTTCATATTTTTCCCGTATTCTACGAAAGCTTTTTTTAATCTTTTTGAAATTAATTTTGGTAAAACTTCGGATAAATTTAAAGAAGTAATTCCTGGTAAATAAGACGTTTTCGGGAAATCTTGTGAAATTTTTCCTTCCACAAAATCTACCATTCTTTGCGCCGGAACTTTTTGCGTTTTTCCAGCTGCTTCCCAACAATCCCGTTCTACTTTTTTCTGAAAATCCAAACAAACAAACGGATTATTTTTTTCAAAATTGGGCAAATCTTCTGCTTTTACACTGACTACAATTCCAGAATTTGCGAACGGATTATTTCGTTTACTTGGACTCCATCCGTTTGTTACCACTTCTTCTTGCGCAGTTGCACACGGCGCAATAATTCCGCCGGGACACATACAAAAAGAATAAACGCCCATTTCATCAATTTGTTCCACGAGAGAATAAGAAGCAGGCGGTAAATTTGGATTTTCACCATCTTTTTGATACTGAATTTTATTGATTAATTCTTGCGGATGTTCCACACGAACTCCCAACGCAAAAGGTTTTGCTTCAATTTTTATTTTTTTTGAATGCAATAAATAAAAAATATCACGCGCCGAATGTCCTGTTGCTAAAATTAGATTTTCACAATCAAACCATTTTTCTTCATTAATTTGAATTCCAACAACTGCATTATTTTCAATTTTAAAATCTGTGAGTTTGCTATCAAAATGAATTTCGCCACCCGAATTTAAAATTTCTCCTCGCATGGCGATGATAATTTGCGGCAATTTATTGGTTCCAATATGTGGATGCGCATCAATTAGAATATCTGAATCTGCCCCAAAATGAACAAACCATTCTAAAGCTTTCAAAACATTTCCGCGTTTTTTGGAGCGTGTGTAAAGTTTTCCATCGCTGTAAGTTCCAGCGCCGCCTTCACCAAAACAATAATTAGATTCTGGATTGACGATGTGTTCTTTATTAATTTTTGCTAAATCTCTTCTTCTTTCTCGAACTTCTTTTCCACGTTCAAAAACGATAGGTTTTAATCCGGCTTCAATCGCGCGCAAAGCTGAATAATATCCAGCTGGTCCAGCTCCAATTATAAAAATTTCAGTTTTATTTTTTACAATTTGCGGAATAAATGACGGAATAATTTCACGCTTCTCTCCTATTTTCCAAAATTCAATTTGTAAATTAATTTTCACATAAGATTGTCGTGCGTCAATTGAGCGCTTTCGAATTCGCCAATCGCTAATTTCACTTTCACGGAAATTGGCCTTTTTTAATGCCGATTTTAAAATGAAAGTTTGGTCTTCCAACTGATCGGGTGAAACTGCAATTTGAACGAGTGTGCTCATATTTGCAAAGATACCTTAAATATGATTTTTTTCAATTAAAAAACATCAATTATAGCTAAAACAATTCTATACAAAAAATCAGTCACTAAGAATAACTTAATGACTGATTTTTTTAATAAAATATGTTTATTTAGCGATTAGATTTAGAGAAAGTGTTTGCATATTTCCTGCATTAGAATAACGTTCAGCCCAAACTTCTACATAATCATCTTTCTTTAACTCTACAGTACCTACAATGGGTAAAGCTAAAATCCCTGCACTGGTAAAAAAACCCGTTGCACCACGGCCATATACTTTTGTTTCAGTAAGTACAACTCCATTTTTTGCGATGTATAAAATTAATGTCAAATCATCTGTTGCTTGATAAGATACGGATGCGGCGACTTGAAAATATCTTTTTTTATTTCCTCGATAAGTAATTCTATTATCTCCATCTTTGGTAAAACGAAACAAGTTATTAGAAGTTGTGGTGCCATTAACTTTAACTCGGCTTCCCGAACCTGTTCCACTAAAAGTTGTTAAAATACCACTACCTACCGCTGCATTTAAATTAATATCACCTGTTGCAATATCATCACTTTCTCGTGGGATTCCAGGAGCATTAACACTCCAAACATTACTGAAATTATAACCAGGATAAGTTAATGCTGCTGCATAACCTTTAATAATTCCTGTGGGAGAGGAAGTTGTTCCAGAAAAAACAGTTCCTTCTAAAATTCCAGTTCCTACATTTAATCCAGTCGTACTTACATCCAACGCAATATCTGAACCATCTACTGTACTAAAACCACTCCCTTTTTCAATTAAACCAAAGGAACCTGTAAATTTTTCAAAAGTTCCAGAGTTACTAGCTAACCAAGCTTGGTTACTCAAAAGTAAATTTCCTATATTTGAATATGTAAGTCCATTCGCATTCCCTACAAACTGATTAATGTTTCCAAAATATAGTCCAAAACCTGAAATATTACCAACTGCAGTTGTCATTCCCAAAGTGATTGTGTTTTGAACTAATAAAGAAGAATTGCTGGAAATTCCTGGACCAACAATATCAAAAGCTTTAGCACCAATTAAAGTTATATTTCTAATGCTTCCGCCTGTATTTCCTTTAAATATTGTACCAGTAGGAAAAGATAAAATATCCTCATTTGCATCTAATCCAGAAATATAAGCATCATTTAAGTCAATGGATTTTGCAAGATCAATCTTACCATTAATTTCATAATAAGTGTTACTATCTAATTTATATGAATTTCCACCTCCTGCTAATAATTCGGGTGCAAAATCTGATTCAGTTTTTATTAGTCTATAATTTTTTCTTCCATCTACCAAATCACTACTAATTTTTACCCATGCAGAAGTTGCTGTGTTATAATAGAAGAATGCTTTAATATCAGTGTCAAAAACTAATAAACTTTCAGCTGGATTTACTATTGAATTTCTTTGAGCCGTAGTCATACGTGGGGCAAGAAAACCTTTCGGAGAGTCGGTTTTAAATTGTACATCAAGCGATGCAGAAGCATCTGGAGAAGAGGTGTTAATACCAACTTGCGCTTGTAAAAATGAAGAAAAGAATATAATGAAGTATAAGATTTTAAAATGTTTCATAAAATATTTTGTTTAATTTATATCTGATAACCTCAAAAGAAATTTTATAGATTATTTTGACATAATTATTTTTTTTTATTAATTCTACAAAATTATAAAATTAATTTATAACTCAGATATTATAATCGACAGTTTAGTTAAGTGTTGCCTTAATTAACTTATACATAGTTAATCCGTGCATTTCAATTAGATAC
>NZ_JBLXIJ010000017.1:0-8475 GCF_048269545.1 Halpernia sp.
CGATGGTTTCGCAACTGTCGGCGCAGCCGAGCCGTACGTTGGGAAAAATCGTCCCAAAGGGCGATTTTTCCCAACGGTTGACGATATGTACAGTTGCCTGTGTTGCGCCTGCGGCAGGCAATTGTATATATCGTTTGTTATGTGTTGTTTTATTCTCTGCTAAGATAATAAAAACAAGCACAGTTTGAGGCATGAGGATTCTTAATAAATGATTTTAAAATATTGCTCCTATCAGACCGAAATGATAGGTGTAGTTTTTTAAAATACAGTCTAAATAAATCACTCTAAAAGGTGGCTTTTGAAATAAGAAAATAGATCTATTTTCTTATTTCAAAAGCCACCTTTTTTCCTTTCATTAGAGACTGCTTTTATTAGAAGCCGAATCTCAAATTGCACATAACGGTTTTCGGCTTTGCGAGGGAACGGATTACTTGCACTAACACTCAATCGAAGCACCAAAGTTCAAATTTAGCAAAATTGTTGATACGAAGCACTTCACCCGTTCTCTTGCAAAACCGATGTTATAGCCAGTGGTTCTTGTCCGATGCCCCTGCAAACCATTGTCAATACTACTCTTTTCCGCCTTTGTCGTGTCGGCTTGTGTGGTTGCGTATTTTTTATTTTCAGAAGGGAAGGAAATTTTTTTTATTCAATTTTGTCAGCGTGGGAAAGGTGAAAGCTCTTTTGCAAGCTTTGGTCTGAGCTTGGACTTGTGCAGCTTGCAAATGTGCTTTCATCCGTGCTTGGCTCACATATAAATCACTTTCACTTTAATTTCTTTGTCTTGAAACAAATCAAAACTTGCTTTTTTAAAATTTGGACGATTGGTTAATCCTATAGATGAATAGTTTGAAAAGCCAATTCCTTCTTTGGGTAAAATTAAACCTTTGTCAATCTTGCTGTTGTTATTTTCATCGTGTAAAATGTTTACAGCATATTTTCCTTTTGGCAGGTTTTCAAAAGTAATTTCTGATTTGCCGTTTACTATTTTTGCTTTCTCTAATCGGTAATATTTTTTGAAAATTTCATCGGGAATTGAGCCTTCTTTGTTATATAATGCTACTTGTAAAACACCTTTTGAGTTTCGTAAGTTTTCTACTTCAATAGTTAAGCTGTATTCTTCTTTTATACTTGAAAAGGAAGAAAGAAATAAGAATGAAAATGCTGAAAACAGGATATGTATTTGTTTCATTTTAAATTGATTTTTTATTACTAAATTTTTCTTTCACTCTATCCACACCATAATACACCATTGGCACTAAATACACGGTTAAAGCTAATGAAGAAAGTAAACCACCGATAATGACCCAAGCCAAACCGTTTTTCCATTCAGCTGCTGTTCCGCTGGCTAATGCTATTGGCAACATTCCTATTGCCATTGATAAGGTGGTCATTAAGATTGGTCGCATACGTTCTTTTCCTGCGGTAATCAATGCCTCTTTGTAATGTTTTCCCTCCGCTTTCAATTGGTTGGTAAAGTCCACAATCAAGATAGAATTTTTTGTTACCAATCCCATTAACATAATCAAGCCGAGCAAAGCAAATAAGCTCAAATTGCTTAACGATAAATTCAAGGCTAAAAATGCTCCGATAGCGGCAACAGGTATGGCAAATAAGGCAACAAAAGGATAAATGTAACTGTCGTACAAGGCTACCATAATCAAATAAATCAGTAAGAACGAAATCAGCAATACCGAACCCAAAGCCCCGAAACTGTCGTTTTGCCGTTTAATATCGCTTCCCCAAGTCATTGAAATTCCATCAGGCAAAGGATTGTTCTTGAGATATGCCACGACATCGTCAGCCACAGTTCCCGAAGGTCTGCCAAGTGCATCAGAAGTTAATGTAACAGCAGGTTGTCGATCTTTTCGTTCTAAAAGCGAAGGCGAATTATCTCTTTCAATAGTTGCAAACTGTGCTATTTCAATAGGTACACCCATTGGATTAACAATGTTCAATTGTTTTACATCATCTTCATTTTTCCTACTGAATTTATCCAGCCAAATTCGTACAGGATATTCCGTTCCTTTTTCGGTTAACGAAGCGTCATCATTTCCTGAAAAAGCGGTACGCAAATTCATTCCTACATAAGCGGTGTTTAATCCTAAGCGTTGCATTTTATCTTTGTCGGGAATGACTTTAAACTCCGGGCTTCCAGCCTCAACCGATAAGCGAACATTATCTGCTCCGGGAATTTTTTCAATGACTGATTTTAAATCATTGCCTGTCTGCATTACTTGGTTTAGGTCGCTTCCGCTCAAGGTAATTTCTATTGGTGCAGAACGAGGAATTAAACCCAACGCTATCATTGAAAAGTTAATACCTGAATACTCTTTTTGTAAATCATCTCTTAACTTCCGCATAAACTGTTCTGTCGGAATCTTTTTAATTCCAGCGTTTCGTAATTCGTCATTTTTAATTCGTAATTGAACAGTAAATTCCGATTTATTTGCAGAACCCACTCCCAAACTTCCAATGCCTGTACTTGGTCCACCCACATTACTGAAAACAGTCGAAACTTCGGGTTGCTTCAAAATATAGTTTTCTATTTTTTCGGAAACCAAATTATTTTGCTGAATAGAAGTGCTTTTGTCAAATTCCAACGCCAAACGGAATTTCCCTTGGTCGCCTGTTGAGATGAGTTCTTTCCCAATAATTCCCTGCTTCATCATTACTGCTGTTCCCACAAAAAGAAGCAGTACAAATGCAGTAAATATTAGTTTATGATTTAAAACCCAATTTAGCGTTTTGCCATACCAACTAATAAATTTGTCTAACTGATGTTCAAACCAAAGTAAAAAACGATTGAAGAAATTAGTCGGTTGCAAATCTTCTTTTTTCCCGATGCGTGAAGCTAGCCAAGGTGTTAAAGTAAAACCTACCAATAAACTTGTAAGCGTAGAAGTGATAACTACTACCGAAAACTGTTTGAGCATATCGGCAACAAAAACTTGTAAAAATAAAATCGGCAGAAACACAACCACATCAACCAAGGTAATAGACAGTGCAGAAAAACCAATTTCCATTCGCCCATCCATTGCTGCTGTTCTTTTTTCTTTGCCCATATCCAAATGGCGTTGGATATTTTCTAAAACTACGGTAGCATCGTCCACCAAAATACCGATGATTAAAGACATTGCAAGCAATGTCATCAGGTTAAGCGTATAGCCCAACAGCCACATCACGGCAAAAGCGGTAATTAAGGAAGTAGGAATGGCAACCAACACTATCAGTGCGTTTCTGAAACTTCGCAAGTACAGCAACATTACCAACGACACTAAAATTACGGCTAAAATCAAGTCAAATACCACCGAATTAACGGCTGCAATGGTGTTATCGGTACTGTCATCCGTAACCACAAATTTTATAGCTGCATTGGCATTTTGTTTTTCTATAGTTTGAAATTTTTCTCTGATTAGTTTGGAAACATCAACGGCATTGGCATCACCTTGTTTCTTTATCATTAAACCTATGCCATTCTTACTATTGTATCTACTGTACGAGGTAATTTCTTTAATGCCATCTACAACCTCAGCAACATCTTTAACATACACAGGACTGTTTGGAAAAGGCATTGCGACCTGAACATTCTGAATGTCATTGATAGTATTGAATTTGCCTACCAATCTCACTGAATTATTTTCAGTTTCTGTTTGTAGTTTTCCAGCAGGTAAATCTATCCCCGAACGATTAATAGCTTCCACTACTTGGTACAAAGAAATTTTATAGAGTTTTAGTTTTTCTTTATCTACTTTAACTTGTATTTCTCTTTCTTCTCCACCTAAAATCGTTATCTCTGCAACTCCTTTTAGTTTCTGAATTTGAGGAAGATAATCATCCTTCATTTTTTGATAAAATTCAGTCGGGTTTAAATTACTTGTAGCACTTACAGACATTATCGGTAAATCGTTTGGCGAAACCTTACTCATTACAGGGTTTTGAATATCTTTTGGTAAATCCTTTTTGATATTGTCAATATAGCGTTGTGCATCTTGCATTGTTTTGTCCAAGTCTGTTCCGTATTTCAGATTGGCAATAATGATAGAAGCATTGGGCAAAGATTTCGTTACCAAATAATCTACACCTTCCAAATTGGAAAGAGCATCTTCAATTTTTCGGGAAACCGAAGTTTCTACTTCATTGGGTTCTGCTCCGGGATAAACTGTTTTAATTACCACAACGGGTTGATTAAAATCGGGCATTAATTCATAGCTCAAATTCTTAAACCCGATAATTCCCAATAGGGCAAATACGCTAAAAAGTACGATTATCAGCGATGGTCTTTTGATTGATATTTCTGTAATATTCATAATTCGCTGATTTTATTTAGTAATGATGTTCGCATTATCAAACAGTTTGATAAATCCATTTGTAATAATTATATCTCCTTGATTTAAGCCACTTGAAACAAGCGTTTTGTTCCCAATAGTTTTAGTAGTTGTAATAGATTGCAATACGGCTTTTCCGTTTTTTATGACATATACTTTTGCAATTCCATTTTCTTCCATAATGGCAGATGTTGGAATAAGAATATCTTGCTCTTGTTCGCTTTCAGAAAGATTAACTTTGCCAAACATTCCTGATTTGATACTTAGATTTTTGGTGTTTGCAACTTGAAATTGAATTGGAAAACTGTTGCCCATATTGGCTTTGCTTCCTATCATTGATACTTTGCCCGAAAGTGAAATGTCGGGATAAACATCTGCATTGATTTTGTAAGTTTGGTTGTTTTGGAATTTTACCAAATCATTTTCGGGAACATTGACTGTAAAGCGTAAAGTGCTTATGTCTGTTATTTGCAACAACGGAACTCCCGGTGCTGCAAAACCGCCTTCTTCATTAAGTTTGGCAGTTACAATACCGTTAAAAGGTGCTTTAATAGAAGTTTTGCTGATTTGCTCTAACAAAGTTGCTCTCTGAATTTTTGCCGATTTCAACCCTAATCTTGCTTTTTCCAACTGTACACCTTGAACGGCATCGGCTTCCGTTAAAATGGTGTATCGTTTTACATCATCTTCCAATCCCTCAATTTGCACTTCAACCGTTTGTAGTTGCAGTTTCAATAGCGAATTATCCAACTGAATAAGAGTTTGCCCTTTAGAAACATAGCTTCCAACATCTACCAATACTGCATTGATTTTTCCTTGGATGTCTGCGCTTATTTTTGTTTCCTTATTCGGCTCAAAAGTTCCTGTATAGTTGTCTGCATCTACAATATTTTGTAGTCGGATTGTATCAACACTTACCGAAATTGGCTTTTCTTTATCGTATTGATATACTCTGTTTTCAGTAGTTTTTTTGTTACTTAAAAGTTTGAACATCATCAAACCAACTACAGCAACTCCAGCTATTATCCAAATTATCTTTTTCATTTTATCTATTTTAAATTCGTAATTTTTAATTTTTAATTGAAGTAATTGACCCCGTTAGCTTTTTAAGTTCCAAATCTGCTTTCAGAAAATCAATGACTGCATTCAGGTAATTTTGTTGTGCTTCACGGAGTGCATTGTCTGCTAACAAAACATCGGTAAGGCTCGCTGTTCCCTGTTTTTGTTGCAAAACAGTTTGATCATAAATCGTTTTGGCTAAAGCAATTTGACTTTCGGTATTCGTGATGGTGGATTGTGCAATTGTTTTTTGTCGGATAGCATTTTCAACTTCCATATCATTCTTTTCCGTAATCAATTTTGATTGCAACTCATTGTTGGTAATCTCCAATTTCTTTTGATTGATTTTTCGCTGTGTAACCGTTCCATTAAAAAGAGGGTAGCTTAGTTGTATTCCTGCAAAACCAATCGGATAGAATTTCAGAAAATTGTTAGGCTTTTTGTCATAACCAAAACCAGTTGTTCCGTAGGAAGCAACTAAGTTGAGCGAAGGCAAAAATCTTGATTGGTTCAATGTTTTTAAATCACTATGAAGCAGTTGATTTTGTTTTTGGATAATTTTCAACTCCAATACATTTCTTGTATTACTTTCTAAGGAAACTTCTTGTTGGATCTCAGAAACAACAGTAATATTCTGCTCCAATGAAATTCCCATATTCAATTTCAGGGCATTCAAAACCTGAATAAGTTTGTTGTTTACATTTTGCCTTTGTGTGTTGAGCTGTTCGGCTTGAAGTTTTACTTTACTCACATCGCTGCCTTTTGCCAAAAGTTGGTCTTTCAAGAGTTGCATATTCTTGAGTAGCTTTTCGGTATTCGCAATATTACTGTCTAAAAAAGCCAATTGATGTACGATGATTTGAGCATTGTAATACAGCGTAGTAATGTCAAACAAAACCTGTTCTTCCGACTTTTGAAATTGCAATTCTATAAGTTCTTTAGCTATTTGTGTACTTTGTATTGCTCCATAAATTTGTGGATTATACAAAGGCATTGCCAATTGCACATTGGCGTTGATGTTGTGCGGAACACCAAATTGCAAATCCCTGAATTGTCCTTCGGGTGCTTGTGGATTGAGTGCGTTCATCGGCATTAGCTGTGTAGGTAATTCCATAAAATACTTATAATCGGCATTGGCAGTAACTTTTGGAATGAGGTTAGCTTGTGCTTCTTTTTTTCGTTGTTCACTGATGGATATATTGTTACGATTGATTTGCAAAGTCTTATTATGGACTTGTGCTGTATCAATACACTGTTTTAATGTCCAAGCCTCTTGAGCTTGGGCTACATTCCAACCTGATAAAACTATCAAGCTAAATATTAGTTTGCGAGTATTCACTAACATAATGAGATAAATTTTTTTTTTCTTTTTTATACTTACTTTGTTTTAATCTCCACCAATCATTTTAGAAGTAATTCCTTTTTTATTTGAAAATTCTGCGATAATAATACCTACCAAATGCAAAAGAATAAAAATTGGAAACCAGTAAATTCCCCATTTATGAACGGCTTCAATTTGCTCTTGGTAAGTAGAGAACAACTCTTTTTCAATACAAACACCTGTGAATGCAGAGATAAAAACAAAAAGGTAAAAATATACATAAGTAAAACCCTGTAATCGTTCTTTTAGAGGCTGATTGCTTTTGAAAGGATTAGGAAAGCGAATACCTTTTACAAGCATATAAATAATCCGTGCTAAAAATGCAAAAATCATTATGTGAGCAAAAAGTTCGTGCCATTGCCACATAGGTTCTCTAATTGTCTTTGCAATGTCTGTCATTTGTTCTTTTGGAATTGCTGATGTTTTACTTTCAATAACAGCTACAATGTTATTTTTATTCATCCAATACATTCTCAAAAAACCTGTAATGAATAAAATAGGCATTGCAATTGCCATTATCCAATGTAATAGCCTGTGAAATAGGGAAAATTTTTGTTGTGTGTCCATATATCTATTTTTCAATCATTTTTAATATTCCGTCTAAAACAGTTTTCCCGTCCTTAACAAGATTTGATTTATGTCCCGATAATTTCCATTTCAGTACGGTCATCCTCATTCCGCCAATAATTATGGTTGTTAGGGTAGAAGCTCCAATCAATTTATTGTATTGCCCTTTTTCTTGACCTTTTGTTATGTTTGCTTTCACATATTCCTGCATCATATCCATAATTTCAGCTACTTTATTACTCAAACTTTCATCAAAATGGAAAATGCTTTCTGCAAAAATGACACTCACAATCGCAGGTTTGTTTGTAAAAGTTTGTAGCTGAGAATTAAAAATCGATCTTAATTCATCAGCAGTCGTGTCAGTGGGTTTAAAAGAAATAGACTGAATACGGTTTTTCATTTCCGTTTTGAAATATTCTAATAAACTCAATAATATTTCATTTTTACTTTTAAAATGTCGGTACAATGCAGGTTCTGATAAGCCAATGTCTTCAGCTAAAGTTTTAATTGTCAAATTCTGAATACCATATTTTGAAATACGGTTGGTAGCCGCTTCCATTATCTCAATTTGCCTATCTGTAAATTCTTGCATACTTGTCTAATTTGTTTTTTATATTAGTTAGTATTCACTCACAAAAGTAAAAACTAATTTTTGCTTGGGCAAATAAAATTCAAAGAAAGTTTTGATTTATTGATTACACATTCAGAGTGTAGGCAAAAAAGTGGCTCTTTGGGTTTTGTGAAGCGTTGGCTTGTGTGTCGGGACAATACCAAATGTGCCACTTGTGTGGTGGCAATAAAATTGAATTAAAAAAAGTGCGGTGGAAAAAATAAAAAATACAGAAGGGTCGGAAATGAGTGTTAGCTTACTCGTTGTAAAAATGGTTTGCTCTCTGTTTAAGTTTTGCTCATCTGTTCAATGTTCGGAGTGTCGTCCTACCATTGGCTATAACGGTTCGGGTATTGCCGAAGGCGGGGATTTTTAGCACAGAAGTTTAATCGAAGAACGAAAGTTGAACCTTGCACAAATGCCCAATCGAAGCCGTTCAGCCCCGCTTTTGGCAATACCTTCTTTACTTTACTTCTATAAAATTAATACCTTTAAATAAACAAGACAGAGGTGAACTAGAAATACCTTTA
>NZ_JBLXIJ010000018.1:0-5148 GCF_048269545.1 Halpernia sp.
ACAACAGTCGCCTTTGACGCATTCCTAAAAAGAAGTTTTCAACTTCCTTTTCGGAACGACGACAAAGCCGAGCCGTACGTTAGCGGTCACCCTATGAACGACCGTGCAAACATTAAACAGACAGACAAATGAACGGACAAGCCAACGCTTCGGCAAAATCAAAAGAGGTGCAACCAACCGCACCAAGCCAACGCATTTGCACCACATTTGCTTTTGCCCCAACCGCACCCAAAAATAGAAAGCCGAAATGACATTAAGAGAAACGTTTTCAAAATACACGCTGACATCAGGACAAAGTTCTCTTATTGACGAATTAGAAAAGTTCCTTTCCGACCAGACACCTTGCTTTTTGTTGAAAGGTTACGCAGGGACAGGAAAAACGTTTTTAATGAAAGGACTTACAGACTTTCTTTTGCAAAGCAAAAGAAACTTTGTTATTGCGGCACCGACAGGACGAGCAGCAAAAGTTATTTCGCAAAAGACAAAACACAAGGCTTGCACTATTCATAAGACAATTTATTCAAGCAAAGAACTCAAAGAGTTTAAAACCAAAGACGAAGACGGAACAGAAACTTTCAAATTTTACTTTGAAGTCAAAATAAATGACGACCCAAACAACACCGTTTATATTATTGACGAATCATCAATGATTTCAAATGTTTATTCGGAAGGCGAATTTTTTAGATTTGGTTCGGGCTTTTTGCTTAAAGACCTTATCAAGCACATCAACTTTGACAACAACGACCACAGTAAAAAAATAATTTTCATTGGTGACAACGCACAGTTGCCACCTGTAAATATGAATTTTTCGCCAGCACTTGACGGAAAATACTTGCAAGAAAATTGCGGACTTGTTTCAAACGAATTTGAATTGACCGAAGTTGTAAGACAAAAAGCAGACAGCGGAATACTTCACAACGCAACAAAAATTCGTCAATCTTTAAAAGAAAACATTTTCAATAAACTCGACATTGAAACAGATTTTAAAGACATCAACAAAACAAAATATGAAGAGTTGTTGCCGAAATATTTGCAAGCCTGCAACAACACAATAGACGAAGAAACGATAATTGTTGCTTATTCAAATTCAGCCGTAAAAGGTTACAACGACTTTGTGAGAAATCACTTTTTTCCAAATCAAAAAACAATTACAGTTGGCGACAAAGTAATTTTATTGAGCAATAACTACAATTATCCACAAATGGAATTGCTAAATGGCGACATTGGTTTTGTTGTAGAAGTTTCGCCAACAACTGAAAGCAGAACAATTCCACTAAAACGAAAAAACAGCAAAAACGTAGTTGAAGAAATAAATGTTCCGCTAACTTTTCGGAATGTTACAATTACTTTCTCAGACGAAAATTTTAGGAAACACGATATAGAATGTAAAATAATTGAGAATTTACTATACTCACATCACAGAGATTTGAGTTCAGACGAATTGAAAGCACTTTACATCGATTTCAAAATCCGAAACAAAAATTTAAAAATCGAAACACAACCATTTAAAGACGCTTTGCGAAGCGACAAGTATTTTAACGCTTTGCGTATAAAATTTGGCTACGCCATTACTTGCCACAAAGCACAAGGCGGAGAATGGGAAAATACATTTTTGAATTGCAAAACTTCAATGGGTTATTTCAATTCAAGTTATTTCCGTTGGCTTTATACAGGAATTACAAGGGCAAAAGAAAACTTGTTTACGCTTGATGAACCTCATTTTAGTATTGTAAGCAATATTCAACCGCCCAAAATTGAAAACATAAAACCAAGAGAAGATATTCTTGCATTAAACACAGAAATTGCGGAAATAGAATTGCCGTTTGATTTTTCAAATCAAACAACTTTTTTAAAACATATTTACCTGACAATTAGCGAATATTTGAAAGATGAAAATATAAACATCAGCGACATTCGCCACACAAGTTATTTAGAACATTATACATTTTCGCAAGGAAACGAAAATGCGATTTTTAAAATCCATTACAATGGAAAAAACAAAATCACAAGAATAGAAAAGCCAACAAATTCAACGGAATTTATTGAAAGTGTTTATTCAAAACTTGCTAATCTTCAAAACAAGACAATCATAATTGCAGAAACCGAAACAACCGAAACGGAATTTGAATTTGAACAAGTGTTTCAAAAAGAGTTTTACGAAAATTTAAAGGCAAAATTAGAACCGTTCAATTTTCAAATTGCGAAAGTTGAACACAAACAGTATCACGAAATTTATGAAATAAAGAAAAACGGTTTTACAGCGACATACAAATTTTGGTATGACGGAAATTTCAGGTTCAAAAAAACAGAACTCATTCCAACAAGAACAACAGGCTTAGCGGAAGAAATTAACGAACTCTTATTAGAAAAAGTATCTTGATATGGACTCTAAAACAGTTTTTGAATTACGAAAAGAAGCACAGAGTTTATCAGGTATTGAAAAACTGAATAAATTAAACAATGCTCTAAATATCTCACGAAATCTATACTTAGAGGACAGTTCAGACGAATGGATTCAAAAAGCATTTGCTTGGGTTCTAATAGATTTGTGTAAATACTACATTGCAGAAAAAAACTTGAATCAAGCAGGAGTTTGTTATAACGAACTAATTACAATAGACTTTCAAGGTTATGATGATGATATAATTGAAAATCAAAAAAACTTTCTTCGCCCAAAGATTGACACAAATTATTCGGAGGTTCAAAGAGCGGAAGAATTAAGCAAAAACGGAAATAATAAAGAAGCATTAGCGATTTTTAAAAACCTGATTGCTCAAAACAGACTAACAGAACTACATCACGAAAGTTACGGTTGGGTAATCTACCGATACATAAAAGCAGAAGAAAGTAATCTTTCATCGGTTGAGGTAAGAACGTTTTTTAGAGATTATATGAACTTAAAGAATGAAAGACCGTCAATGCTTCATTCTATGATTTTAAATTTTGCTTTAAACTATTCTAAAACACACAGCGACTTTAAGTTTTACAAATTTTTTCTTTTGTGGAATCCTGACAATCTTCGCCACGAAGATTTACACGATGGATATAAAGACGGAAAAAGTATTCCCTCACTTATTTCACGCATTTGCAGAGAGTTTGTAAATTCAAACACAGAAATAATCATTGAAGGATTTTTAAGCAAAATTGACATTAGCAAAGAAACCGTTTTAGACTTTTTCAGAGAAACCATTTTTTGGAACATTTTCAATGCTCACAAGGAAAATAAATTTTCTGAATTGTGGAATTTATTTGAGCAATACAATAACAATTATTCCAAACACGGACAATCAAAATGGCATTCCGAAATTTTAAATCTTGCTGAAAGGTTTATGAAAGAAAATGACGAATGGCGTTTTCTCAACTTTTTCAAAAATTGGAATCCAGAAAATTTAAGAACTGACGATTGGAAAGAAACAAAAAAAGACGAACACACATACAAACCATTAGCAACAAAAGCACTTAAAAAGACTTTTGAAGTTCTGAAAACTCAGACATCTGAACAAGATTTATCTTGGCTAATCAAAGCGTATGAAACGGCAATCAAATTATTTCCCGATGATGAGTGGTTGTTGAGAGAAAAGGCATTACTTCATTTCAAAAACAACGAATTAGAATTAGCAATCAAAATATACAAGGAACTTGTTTTGGAACTTTCCAATAAACATTATGTTTGGCAAGAGTTTTCAGATTGTATCATTTCCGATAATTCTTTGAAAATCGGAATGTTGTCAAAAGCATTGAGTTTAGAAAAAAACGAAGATTTTTTAGGCGATATTCATTTAGATTTAGCAAAAGCGTTAATTGACGAAAATCTTTTAGAAAATGTACTTGTAGAACTTGAAGCATACAAGAAACATAGAGAAATAAAAGGTTGGAAATTGTCATCACTTTTTGACGAATTACACAAAAAAGCAAGTTCAATTAAACAAAGTTTAAAAGACAATCGGGAACTATACAAAAAATATATTCCTTTTGCCGAAAACTTCGCTTATGCTGATTTTGATTGGACAGAACTTGTTTTGGTTGATAAATGGAAAGACGACAAAGGAAAAGACCGTTTAACTTTTACAGATGGAAAAACGATAGAATTTGCAATTAGTAAAAATCGTTTTGAAACCTTGAAACAATCTGAATTAGGACAAATTTTAAAGTTCAAACTTCACAAGCAAGAAATTAAAAAGGAAGTTGAAGCAAAATTTGCTTGGTTTGGAAAAACAATTGTTACAGAACACAAGTATATTCCACTTATTGCAGAAAAATCAGAAAAGAAACATTGGGAAATTTTAGAAGACACTTTTGCTATTGTTGATTACATCAACAAAGAAAAAAACATTATTCACGCAATTACAACGGGAAACAAAGAAGTCTTTTTTCCTCAAATTAAACCTGAACTACAAATTGGAGATTTTGTAACAGCCAAAAGTTACATCAAAAAAGTAAAAGACGAAAACAGAACAGAACTGCGACAAATTCAGAAAATTGACAAAGGTTCTGTCATTTCAAAATTCCAAACTCAAATTGCAATCGTTGACGGAGTGAACGAGCAAAAGCAATTATTTCATTTTGTCATTTCGTCCAAGTTGCAAGGAATTGTCAAATTCACAGAAACAAACCTAAGACCAAGCGAAGGCGATTTTATTAAACTTTCTTTTGCTACAAAAACGGACAAAGACAAAAAATTAAGAGTGAAAATATTATCTATTGAACTAACAGAAGAAGCAAATCCAAACTTACGAAAGGACATTACAGGAATTATGGAAATGAAATACAAAAATTATGACGAAGAAGTTCCTGACTTTGCTTTTATCGGAGATTATTATGTTCCAAAATACCTTTTAGAAAAACACAACATAACTGACGATTGCAGAGTAAACGCAAGAGCAATTTATGCAGGCGACAAATGGAAAGTAACAGAAATTGAAAGAATATGATTCCAACGCTTTTGGTGGCACATTTGCATTTTTTCCGACACACAAAGCCAAACTAAAATGCAAAAGAGCCACCAAGCCAACGCACCACGACAGACCAAATGAACGGACAAACAACATACAAACAAGGAGGGCGAACCGCTAACATATTCTATGACAAAAAGCAAGGAAAAATTGAAAAAATTACGCGGCAAATTTGTGCAGATTTACAAAGTTTGAT
>NZ_JBLXIJ010000019.1:0-5059 GCF_048269545.1 Halpernia sp.
GAAGTGCGGCCCGCCCAAAACTGGGTTTACCTCCGCGGCCATCCGGCTTTTTATGGTCTGCTCATCGTCGCTCCCTACGCTGTAAATGGTTGCGAGCGTGCCCACAAAAACCTCCCGCGCGGCAAAAGAGCTTACAATGGCAATTCCTATTTTCCAATCATATCCCAAAGGTCTAACGGCTGGCTCAATGGCGTGGCCTATCCTTCCTATATAGGAATGTTCCAATTTAAAACTTTCAATATGGCTTTCTATAACCTCTTCGGAAACATCCTGTCCTGCATAGTCGGCACGTACAATTTCCTCGGCTCGGTTAAATTGTCCGGGGCCATAGGAAGCCATTACCCAAAGAATAATGGAAATAGCGAGAATAATCTTACCTGCCCCAAAAACGAAAGCCTTTGTTTTTTCAACAACGGTAATAAACACATTTTTGGGAAGCGGGAGCTTATAATTGGGCATTTCAACCACAAAAAAACTTTTGCTTCGTATTTTCAAAATCTTGTCCAGCAAATAGGCCGAAAATATGGCAGCGCCAAAGCCCAGGATATACATAAACATAAGGGTAAGTCCCTGTAGGCTGAAAATTCCCAAAACTCGGGTATCGGGAATTACCAACGCAATAATTATCAAATAAACTGGCAGGCGCGCCGAACAGGTGGTAAAGGGCGTCACCAAAATAGTTATCAACCGTTCCTTCCAATTCTCAATATTTCGGGTTGCCATAATTGCGGGAATGGCACAGGCAGTTCCTGCCACCAACGGCACCACGCTTTTTCCGCTGAGTCCAAAACGCCGCATCACTCTGTCCATCAAAAAGACCACACGGCTCATATAGCCCGTTTCTTCCAAAATGGAAATAAATAGGAATAAAAACGCAATCTGGGGAATAAAAATGACGATTCCGCCGAGCCCGGGAATAATTCCTTCAGCTATTAAATTTGTAAAATCGCCCGGTGGCAGGGTATTTTTGGCCCATTCGCTGAAAGACGCAAAGGTACTGTCAATAAAATCCATCGGGTAGGCGCTCCAGTCAAAAATTGCTTGAAAAATGAGCAGCAGTATTCCGAAGAAAATTACGTAACCCCAAACCTTATGGGTCAAAACACGGTCTAAGCGGCTCCGTAAATCCTTGGCGTTTGCGGTGTCTATGTGAAGGGTTTCCTTTAAGGTTTCATTTATAAATTGATAACGGGCCACGGTTTCCTTTTGCTGTAGCCGTTTCAAATTGCTCACCGATTCCGTCTGAAAAGAGGCGACTCCCTTCAGTTCATTCCGGTCCAACTTTCCAAAATTGACGTCCTGGGTTATTACCAACCATAATTTATAAAGATCCTGGTTTGGAAAGGCCTTTCGCAAACGGTCAAAATATTCGGGCGATATGCTCGAGGCATTCAAGCAGGGTTTTGTGGAGAGTTGGTTGTAGTTTTCAATCAATTCCTTTAAATAATCAAAACCAAGATTTTTTCGCGAACTGATAAGTGCAATTTTGGTCTGCAACTTTTCTTCCAGCAAAGGCACATCCAAGGTTATGGCCTTCCTTTTCATCCGGTCAGACATATTTATGGCGAGAATTGTGGGTATCCCCAAATCCTTTATTTGCGTGAAGAGCAGCAGGTTTCGCTTTAGGTTTTCCACGTCGGCGACCACCACGGCTACATCGGGAAAGTCTTTATCGTTTTTGTTGAGCAGCAGTTCAATGACCACATTTTCATCTAACGAGGAAGCGTTTAGGCTGTAGGTACCGGGCAAATCGAGTATATGTACCTTGCAAGCGCGACCGAACTTGCAGGTGCCCTGTTTTTTTTCAACAGTAATGCCGGGATAGTTCCCCACTTTTTGGTTTAAGCCGGTAAGCCTATTGAATACCGAGGTTTTTCCGGTATTCGGGTTTCCAATAAGTGCAACGTTAATGTGTTTTGCCATTACTATCTATATCAATTCAATTTCAATCTTGCTGGCGGTTTCCTTGCGAATGGCCAGATGGCTTCCGTTGATATTCAGATACAGCGGATCGTTGAAGGGAGCCATTTGGACCAAGGAAACCTCATTGCCGGGAAGACAGCCCATTTCCAAAAGCTTTAAAGGAACGGCATCTATTGAAAATTCCTTGATAATACCCCGTTGCCCTTTTTTAAGGGAAGCGATAGTTATGACCATCTTTTATTTAGATTGATTTTAAACAAGGCAAAAGTAAAGGAAAAAAAGGACGTGGGAAAAGACCTTTTGAGATATTTTAGGTGTGGAAATGAATTAAGCCTTCAGAAGTTAATCCTCCTGTTTCAAAATTTCAATATCTGCCAGTAGTTTTTCTATTGCTTCGGGATCGGTCCCGTCATAAAAACCGCGGATGCGCTTCTTTTTATCCACCAGAACAAAATTCTCGGTGTGCACCAGATCATTTTCCTGAAAGGGCACATCCTTTGCCGCGAGATACGATTTTCGGGCTAAGTCGTAAATTTCCTTTTTATCTCCGGTTACCAAATTCCATTTGGCATCATTCACGCCTTTTTCCAGAGCGTACTTTTTAAGTTGCGCCACGCTATCAATTTCGGGGGTAACCGTATGTGAAAGCAGCAGAACCCCATCGTCATTTTTAAGAGCTTCCTGAATTTTCACCATATGATCCGTCATTATTGGGCAGATGGTCTGGCAGGTAGTGAAGAAAAAATCCGCCACATAGATTTTGTCTTTATAATCGTCTTGGGTGATTGTTTTTCCGTTTTGGTTGGTAAGGCTAAAATCGGCAATGGTATGATATTTCTTCACATAATGGAGGGTGCTATCCACAAGCTCTGCGGAAACGTCCGCCGGCTGATAAATTTTCAGCATTTCCTTCGGCTTCATAAGTTGATAGATAATTGTGATGATTATGGCCGACAGAACAAATAACACCACCGCAAAGAATTTATATTTCCCGAAAAACGTAAGCATGCCGTATAATTTTAGACTGAAATCAAATATATCTCGCCGCAAAAATAAGGGCTAAAAGTGGCAAAATGAATACATTTAACATCCGAAAATTTCAAGGCTTCTCTAAATTGAAATTAAATATCAGTTTCTTATGAAAACACTTATACTCTCCCTGTTATTTCTAAGTTCCTTTTTATCCTATGCGCAGCATTTTCAAGAGGACGTCAACGAGGCCGAAGCCAAGGCCGCAACGGGCTGGTTTGGCAAACCGGTAAACCTCAATACTGGCAATTACGATTTGAAATACCACCGATTGGAATTTACGGTAAACCCATCACAGGCCTTTATTACAGGGAAAGTGACTTCTTATTTTGAGGCAAAGGAAAACATGAACACCATAACCTTTGAACTTGTGGACAACATGACCGTATCGCAGGTTACGCAGCGCGGTACGCCGCTCAGCTTCACCCAAAACAACGATGATGAGGTTGTAATCACCCTTCCACAGATGCAGGTGCAGGGAGTTCTGGATTCGCTATCGGTAAGTTATTCCGGAAATCCTGTTAGCTCGGGTTTTGGTTCTTTTGAAACGGACACCCACAATGGCGATCCTGTAATGTGGACCCTTTCGGAACCTTTCGGGGCAAAGGCTTGGTGGCCCTGCAAACAGGATTTGAACGATAAGATTGATATGATAGATGTCTATATTACCACACCCCGTTTCAATCCTTCCAATGAAGAATATATTGCCGTGGCCAACGGTCTGGAAATGGGACAGACCATCAACGGAAATAACAAGACTACCCATTACAGACATCAATACCCTATCCCGGCATACCTGATTGCCATTGCCGTAACCAACTATACGGTTTATTCGCATACGGTTGACAACAATGGAAATCCCTTTGAAATTGTTAACTATATCTATCCCGAAGACCTTTCATACGCACAATCCCGCACGCCAGTAACCGTGGATATTATGAACCTGTTTACCAATCTTTTTGAGCCCTACCCCTATGCTAATGAAAAATATGGGCACGCGCAGTTTGGCTGGGGCGGGGGCATGGAACATACTACAGTTTCCTTTATGGGCAGTCTGGGCCGTGGGTTAATCGCGCACGAACTCGCGCATCAATGGTTTGGCGATAAAGTTACCTGCGGTAGCTGGCAAGACATTTGGCTTAATGAAGGTTTCGCTACCTATCTCTCGGGACTGGTAGTGGAGGATTTTGATGGCGCCTCCGATTTTAGATCTTGGCGGCAGGATAAAATAGCTTCCATCACGGACTACCCCGATGGGTCTGTGTATGTTCCGGCGCAGGATACAACTTCGGTGAATCGAATTTTCAGCAGCAGGCTTAGTTATAACAAAGGTTCCATGGTGCTGCATATGCTTCGCAAGAAACTGGGCGATGCGGTCTTCTTTCAAGGTTTGAAGAATTATTTGGCAGACCCGGCCTTATCTTATGGCTATGCCAAAACGCCAGACCTCATCCGAAATATGGAGGTCGCTGCGGGAGGCGAAGACCTTTCGGAATTTTTTAACGACTGGATTTACGGCGAAGGCTACCCTCGCTATACTATCACGTGGAACCAAGCCGGCGGACAATCTAATATTAACGTGGAAATATCGCAGACCCAGAGCCACCCTTCCGTTTCATTTTTTGAGGCGCCCGTACCCTTACGCATTATTGGCACCCAGGGAGAGACCTTGGACATAGTGTTGGACAACACCCAAAACAATCAATTTTTTCAACCTATTGTCGGTTTTACGGTGCAAAGTGTTCAATTTGACCCCGACTATCATTTAATTTCCCGCAACAACAATGTGGTTTTGGGAACAGAGAGTTTTGCACTGGACCAACAATTTGTTCTTTATCCAAATCCAACTTCGGGAATGATTAATCTGGAGAAACCAGCCGCAATTAATGTCGAGGAAATCAATATTTACAATGCCTTGGGACAATTGTTGTTTGCTGAAAAGTTTTCAGAAAGAATAGATATTTCGAAATTTTCAAACGGAATCCTGTTCTTTCAGATTGAAACTTCCGAAGGAACAATCAATAAAACGGTTGTGAAGGAATAACTTTTTTCAACTACAAATAGGACTATAAAACCTTAAGAAAAAAACAATATCTACTTGTAATTT